>NZ_JBSHDX010000008.1:0-187608 GCF_053616535.1 Brevundimonas sp. NPDC055812
GGAGTCGGGAGCAATGAAAAAGGGCGCTGCGGTCTCCCGCAGCGCCCTTCCGTCTTCAGGCCGTGAACCTCAGTTGCCGTAGGCGGGCGGCATCGCCCCTTCGCCGCCGGTGCGGTAGCGGTCGCGCAGCAGCAGGTTGCGGGCCTGCAGCGGCTGCTCCACCCCGTCGATCAGCACGGCCGAGGGCTGGCTCAGCGGCTCCAGCGGATCGCCGGACCAGACCACGACGTCGCCCGCGGCCCCGGCCTTCAGCTCGCCGAACTGGCCGTCGAAGCCGAAGATGCGCGCCGGGTTGACCGTGATCGCCTGGATGGCCGCCGCGAACGGCAGGCCGTGCGACACGGCGTTGCCCGCGTTGTAGCGGATGTCGCGGGCGCGGTGGGCCGAGCCCTCGTTGCCCTTGATGGCGATGACGACGCCGGCCGCGTTCAGCGCCGCCGCGTTCTGCATCCGCGCCGCCCGCATCTCGAAGTTCGAGGGCAGGTTGGTGATCGGGTGCAGCAGGACCGGCACGTTCGCCGCCGCGATCTCATCGGCCACCAGCCAGCCTTCGGCGGCGCCGTCGAGGATGATCTTGACCCCTTCCTCGCGCGCCAGGCGCAGCACCTGCTGGATGTCCGCCGCCCGGTTGACGGTGACGATCAGCGGCATGCGCCCCTCGGCCACCGGGATCAGGGCTTCCAGATCGGCCCGCGACAGGGATAGGTCGCGAAGCGCCGCCCGGTCATAGGCGGCCTTGTTGCGGGCGTAGGTCCGAACCTCGGCCAGGGTCTCCTTGAACAGGACGAACTCGGCGCCGCGCGCGCCGCCCGCCACCGCCTTGCCGGCCTCGCCGAAGGGCGCGACCATGGCCACGCGCGGCTTCACCAGGATGTCGGCGCCGCCCAGCTTGATGACCGCCGCCTGGCCCGCGAACAGGCCCGGCGTCTGGAAGCCGCCCGCGCCGGCGCCGGCGAAGTCGGAATCGTCGTGGCTGTGACCGCCGCCCGAGCCGCCGTGCTGCGGCGTGACGACGGCGCGCGTGACGCCACCCAGCCGCGCCGTCGGCAGGGTGAAGGACCAGGGGTCCAGCCCATAGGACAGGTCGAAGGCCGCCGTCAGGGTGTTGGCGCGGTTCGACAGGTCGTTGGAGCCCCGCACCGAGCCGACCTCGGTCCCGGCCAAGCCGGAATCCACGGCGACGAAGCCCGGCGTGACGATCTTGCCGCGCGCGTCGATGACGCGCAGACCGGCCGGCGCGCCGCCGGTTCCGACCGAAACGACCTTGCCGTTACGGATGACGACGGTGCCGTTCTCGATCACCGAGGTTCCGGTCAGCACCTGGCCGCCGGTGATGGCGACGTCCTGCGCCAGGGCGGGGCCGGTCAGGGCGATGGCCGCGACAGCGCCCGCGAGGAGAGTTTTGATACGCATGGTTCAGCGAGCTCCCTGGGCGACGCCGGCGGCGGCCTGGCCGAAGCCGGGCTGGCCCAGTTCGAAATCGGACACGGGCTGGAAGGCGGGGTTCTGGCGATCGAAGGCCAGGCCGCCGTCGATGAAGACCTGATCGGCGCGGGCGTAGATCGAGAAGGGATCGGCGCTCCAGATCACCACGTCGGCGCGCTTGCCGCTCTCCAGCGAGCCGGTTTCCTTGTCGATGCCGATGGACTTGGCCGCATTCAGCGTGATCCAGCTGATGGCGTGCTCTTCGGAGATGTTCATCCCGGCGCGCCGACCGGCCGACAGGGCGGCGGCGGCTTCCTGGTTCAAGCGCTGGATCAGTTCGGCGTCGTCCGAGTGGATGACGGCGCACGAGCCCTCGGGCGCGTCGGTCAGGGCGGCGTTCTCCTCGATGCCGTCCAGGGCCTCCATCTTGAAGCCCCACCAGCCGGTCCACATGGCGGCGCAGACGCCTTCACGGGCCAGCAGGGGCGCGATCTTGTAGGCCTCGACCGCGTGGTGGAAGGTGGTGACCTTGTAGCCGAACTCCTTGGCCACATCGAGCATCACCGCCATTTCGTCGGCGCGATAGCAATGGTTCTGGATCAGGATCGAACCGTCCAGCACGCCCGCCAGGGTCTCAAGCTGCAGATTGCGGGTCGGGGGCGTTCCCTGACCGTCCTCGCGCCACTTGTCCCACTTGGCCTTGTAGTCGCGCGCGGCGATGAAGCCGGCGCGATAGCCCGCGACATTGCCCATGCCGGTGGCCGGCGACTGGTTGCGCGAGCCGTAGACGCGCGACGGGTTCTCGCCGCAGGCCATCTTCAGGCCGTAGGGGGCGTTAGGGAACTTCATCCCCTGCATGGTGACCGACGGCACATTGCGCAGGGTCACGCCGCGGCCGCCGAACAGGTTGGCCGAACCGGGCAGGATCTGCATCGTCGTCACCCCGCCCGCGCGGGCGGTGTTGAAGCCGGGATCCTGGGGCCAGATGGAGTGCTCGGACCAGACCTGGGCGGTGTTGGGGTTGGTGGCTTCGTTGCCGTCGCTCATCCCCTGCACGCCGGGCGAGGGATAGACGCCCAGGTGGCTGTGAATGTCGATGATGCCGGGCGTGACGAAGCGGCCGCGCGCGTCCACTACCTGGTGACCCGCCGGGACCGGGGTGTCCGCGCCGCCGACGGCGGCGATGCGGCCGTCAGTGACGACGACGACGCCGCCCTCGATCTTCTGGCCCGCGCCGGTCAGCACCGTGGCGCCGACGATGGCCATGTTCTGGCGCGGCAGGCCGCGATAGGTCGAGGGATAGGGGTCCTGATTGGCCCAGCCGTCCAGGCCCGGCGCCATGGTCCGATCCCTGGACGAAGAGGCGGAGGCCGTCTCGGTCTTGGGCGCGGCGTCGCCGGTCGTGGCGCAGGCCGACAGGCTGAGCGCGCCGAGCGCGCAGGTGAGAACAGCGAGGCTTGGCCCCCGCAGGCGACTGAACAACATGGGCGAGCCCCCTCGCGCCCGCGAACTGCGGGCAGACAACGGCGCGTATACAATCCCGTGTTTCCGTCAGGGTAAAGCTCTAAAAGCCGCGCTCGCGGCAAAGTCAGTCGCGCGCTCAGTCGGCGGGCAGGCGCGCGCGGACCTCCGCGTCGGTCAGGCCGTCGACCTCGATCATCTTCAGACGAGACTGGCCGCCGCGCGCCAGGGTCACGTCGCGCTTGGGCACGGCCAGGGTCTTGGCCAGGAAGGCGGTCAGGGCGGCGTTGGCCTCGCCCTCCACCGGCTGGGCGCGGACGCGGACCTTCAGCACCGGACGGCCGTCCGGGTCGACGTCCCAGCCGTCGATGCGGTCGGCGGCGGCGCGAGGGGTCAGCTTGACGGGAATGCGGGCGGTCATGGGACGTGTTTGGCCCAAGGAGAGGAAAGGTCCAAATTTTCGTCATTCTCCGGCAAGCCGCGCAGCGGCGCAGACCGGGGAACCCAGCGGCGCCCGGAGGGCGAAAGATACGGACGCTGCGCTTGCGGCGAAGATCGCCTTCGGCGCCGCTGGGTCCCCCGGTCTCCCCCCGCTTTCGCGAGGGTCGCCGGAGGATGACGAAAGATAAGGCGCGCCAAAAAGAAAACGCGCCGGACGGTTTCCCATCCGGCGCGCTTCAATGCTCAGCGTGACGCCCGCCCTTAGCCCAGAGCGGCCATCAGCTCCGGCACGGCGGTCTTGTAGTCGGCGACCAGGCCGTAGTCGGCGACCTGGAAGATCGGGGCGTCGGGGTCCTTGTTGATCGCGACGATCACCTTGGAGTCCTTCATCCCGGCCAGGTGCTGGATGGCGCCCGAGATGCCGATGGCGATGTAGAGGGCCGGTGCCACGACCTTGCCGGTCTGGCCGACCTGATAGTCGTTGGGGGCGTAGCCCGCGTCGACCGCCGCGCGCGAGGCGCCGACGGCGGCGCCCAGCTTGTCGGCCAGGGGGTCCATGACGGCGTGGAACTCTTCGGCCGAGCCCAGGGCGCGGCCGCCCGAGACGACGATCTTGGCGGCGCCCAGTTCGGGGCGGTCCGACTTGACCATTTCCTCGGAGACGAAGGCGGTCCTGGGCGCTTCGCCGGCGGCGACGTTCTCGACCGGGGCCGAACCGCCTTCAGCGGCGGCGGCGAAGGCCGTCGGGCGCACGGTGATGACCTTCTTGGCGTCGGCCGACTGCACCGTCTCCAGCGCGTTGCCCGCATAGATCGGGCGCACGAAGGTATCGGTCGAGACGACCTCGACGATGTCCGAGATCGGCGCCGTGTCCAGCTTGGCGGCGATGCGCGGGGCGAAGTTCTTCCCGTCGGTGTTGGCCGGGGTCAGGATGGCGTCGTAGTTCCCGGCCAGCGGCAGGACGGTGGCCTCGACGGCCTCGGCCAGGCCGTGGGCGACGGCGTCGCCTTCGGCCAGAAGCACCTTGCGCACGCCCGAAATCTTGGCGGCGGCGTCAGCCACGGCCTTGGCGCCCTTGCCCAGGACCAGAACGTCGACGTCGGACGACAGGGCCAGGGCGGCCGTCACGGTCTTGTTGGTGGTGTCGCGAACGGCCGAGCCGTCGTGGTCGGCGATGACGAGAACGGCCATTACAGCACCCCCGCGGACTTGAGCTTGGAAACCAGTTCGGCCGCATCGGCGACCTTGACGCCCGCCGAACGCTTCGGCGGCTCCGTCACCTTCAGCACCTTGAGGCGGTCGGTCGTATCGACGCCGTAGTCGGCGACCGCCTTGATGGCGATCTCCTTCTTCTTGGCCTTCATGATGTTCGGCAGCGACGCATAGCGCGGCGTGTTCAGGCGCAGGTCGACCGAGACCACGGCGGGCAGTTCGGCCGAGACTGTCTGCAGACCGCCGTCGACTTCACGGGTGACGACCGCCTTGCCGCCTTCGATCGCCAGCCTGCCGGCGAAGGTGGCCTGCGGCCAGTCCAGCAGGGCCGCCAGCATCTGGCCGACCGCATTGTTGTCGCCGTCGATCGACTGCTTGCCCAGCAGCACCAGGTCCGGCTTCTCCTCGTCCACCACGGCCTTCAGCACCTTGGCGACGGCCAGCGGCTCCAGGTCCGTGTCCGACTGCACCAGGACGCCGCGATCGGCGCCCATGGCCAGGGCCGTGCGGAGGGTTTCCTGGGCCTGGGTCACGCCGATGGAGACGACGACGATTTCCGTCGCCGTGCCTGCGGCATGGTGTTCCTTGCCTTCCTTCAGGCGCACGGCCTCTTCGACGGCGATTTCGTCGAAGGGGTTCATGCTCATCTTGACGTTGGCGAGGTCGACGCCGGTCTGGTCCGCCTTGACGCGCGCCTTGACGTTGGAGTCGATCACCCGTTTCACCGGGACGAGTACCTTCATGAGCCTATCCACTTGGTCGTCGAAATGTCGGCCGAGGGATTGGACCGACGAAACCGGCCTGTCAACGTAACGCTACGTGAACTGTGTTCGTGTCCAGCGGCCAATTTTCGGTTATGAGACCCGCATGAAACGCTTTCTGACGATCCGTCGCCTCAGCATCATCTTCTTCAGCCTGTTCGCCGTGACGCTGGCGGGCGTGTTCGTCCTCCAGCGTTTCTGGGTCGATCCGGGCGATCGCTGCGCAGCCAAGGGCTATTGGTACGATCTGGAGACCCGGATCTGCGCCCAGCCCATCTACATCCCCGACATCACCGGCCGCCCGGCCGGGACGACGCGGGCCGAGGCCTCGAACAAGGCCAATCAGGAATTGCTGGTGCTGGAAGACCAGGTCAACGCCGAGAAGCGCGCCCGCACCGCCGCCACCGAGGCGGAGCGCAAGCGGGTCCAGGCGCTGCAGTCTCAGTAAGGCCTGCGCCTCAGCGCGTCGCGCCGGGGCGCCACAGGACGTCGCCGGCCCCATTGGCGTTGGCGCGCCGCGCGGCGACGAACAACAGGTCCGACAGGCGGTTGAGATAGCGGACGGCGTCCGGATTCACCGCCTCGCCCGATTCGACCAGGCGCACCGCGTCCCGTTCCGCCCGGCGGCAGACCGTGCGCGCCAGATGCAGATGCGCCGACAGGGGCGAGCCGCCCGACAGGATGAAGCTGTCCAGCGGCTTGAGGCAGTCGTTCATCCAGTCGATCTCGTTCTCCAGCCGCTCGACCTGGGAGGCGATGATGCGCAGGGCCTCCCACTTGGGCGCCGGCTCCATCGGCGTGGCCAGGTCGGCGCCCAGGTCGAACAGCTCGTTCTGGATGCGGCCCAGCATGGCGTCGATGCGATCGTTCTGGCCGCTGTTCAGGCGCGCCACGCCGATGACGGCGTTCAGCTCGTCCACCGTCCCATAGGCCTCGACCCGCGCATCGGTCTTGGACACGGGCGCGCCCGACGCCAGCCGCGTCTGACCGGCGTCGCCGGTGCGGGTGTAGATCTTGTTCAGCGTCACCATGGCGCGCCCTCCCCTGTTCCTGTCCGACCTCAGCCCGCGTGGGTGCGCTTCAGCCACATGCCGATCATCAGCAGCAGCACCGCCACCGCCTGCAAGGCGACGCGCAACCGCATCAGCTTGTTGGACCGGACGCTGGCCCCCTCGCCCCCGCGCTTCAGATTGTAGAGGCCCAAGCCCAGGGTGACGGCGACGGCGGCCACGGCGATGAGGATCAGGATGTCGATGATGTCCATGCCCGCTTCTTAGGCCCGACCGCATTTCCGCGCCAGACGTGTCGGAAGCGCGGCGCAAATGCGACCTATTCGCACACCCCCATTGCGCTGAGAATGCGAACGCTGTTGAGAGGCGTTCTCATTTCCAAAGGCCCCGCTCCAATGTCCTGCTCCCGCACGTCCCGCCGCTCGTCCCTGCTGGCCGCCACCGCCCTGATGACCGTCGGGGCCGCGGCGCCCGCCCTGGCCGACGAGGCTGCGGACGTTCTGGAGCAGAGCCATCAGGTGGCCGACGTGGTCGTCACCGCCTCGGGCTTCGAGCAGAAGATCACCCAGGCGCCCGCCTCGATCAGCGTCCTGCCGCGCGAGGAGATCGAAGAGATCCGCGCCACCTCGATCGCCGAGATCCTGAACAACATCGAGGGCGTCGACACGGGTTCGGGCGTCGGCAAGACCGGCGGCCAGACCATCAACATCCGCGGCATGGGCTCGGACTACACCCTGATCCTGATCGACGGACGCCGCCAGAACACGGCCGGCAGCGTCACGCCCAACGGCTTCGGCGAGACCTCGACCAGCTTCCTGCCGCCGGTCTCGGCCATTGAACGGGTCGAGGTGGTGCGCGGCCCGGTCGCCACCCTCTACGGCTCGGACGCGATGGGCGGGGTGGTCAACATCATCACCCGCAAGGTGGGCGACGCCTGGACCGGCTCGGCCTCGGCCAACTACACGCTGCAGGGCGACGACGAGTTCGGCGACTTCTGGGGGATCAACGGCTACGCCTCGGGTCCGCTGATCGCCGACCGCCTGGGCCTGGCGCTGCGCGGCTCGTGGTCCGAACGCGAGCAGTCGGACCTGAAATACCGCGACGTGAACGGCGATGAAGTCGACGTCACCGGTTTCGGCCGCAGCGCCACCGCCTATGAGATCTGGACCCTGGGCGCCCGCCTCAGCCTGACGCCGAACACCGACCACGACCTGTGGCTGGACGTCGACGCCGCCAGCCAGTGGTACGACAACGCCAAGGGCCAGATGGGCACCAACACCGTCGCCGGCGGCTACAAGGACTTCCTGGAGTTCAACCGCGAACAGTACCTGCTGGCGCACAATTGGCGCCTCAGCTTCGGCACGCTGGAATCGACCCTGTCGCACAACAAGACCGAGACGCTGGGCCGCCTGATCCCGCGCGGCGTTCCCGGCGCCGGCGATGACCGCACCCTGGAGACCACGACCACCCTGTTCGACACCAAGCTGAACAGCCAGTGGCGCAACCACACCTTCACCGTCGGCGGCCAGTATATGGACGCTGAAATGACCGACGGCGTGGCGGCCGGCAACTTCACCTTCGAGCAGTGGGCCCTGTTCGCCGAGGACGAATGGCGGCTGCGCGACGACCTGGCCCTGACCGTCGGCCTCCGCTACGACGACCACTCCAGCTTCGGCGACCACGTCAGCCCGCGCGCCTATCTGGTCTGGAACGCCAACGAGCAATGGACCCTGAAGGGCGGCGTCAGCGGCGGCTACAAGACCCCGCGCCTGGAACAACTGACCCCCGGCATCAACGGCTTCGGCCGCCAGGGCGCCCTGCCGCTGATCGGCAGCCCCGGCCTGACCCCGGAAACCAGCGTGGCCTATGAGTTCGGCGTCTATTTCGACAACGGCTCGACCTTCCGCGCCAACGCCACCGTCTTCCGCAACGATTTCGAGGACAAGATCGCCTCGGGCCAGCCGGTCGCCAACTGCACCTTCGGCCTGACCCAGGCCCAGTATGACGCCGGCGACTACTCCAAGACGGGTTGCGTCGACGTCGGTTTCTGGTCGGCCATTCCCGAGTTCGGCCAGAGCGTGAACATCGACGAGGCCACGACCCAGGGTCTGGAGTTCGCCGCCCGCTGGCGCTTCGCCGAGGCCTGGAGCCTGCACGGCAACTACACCTACACCGACAGCGAGCAGAAGACCGGTTCGCAGGCCGGCCAGCCCCTGACCGACACGCCCGAGCACATGGTCAACGCCCAGTTGCGCTGGCAGGCTACCGACCGCCTGTCGACCTGGGTGCGCGGGGAGTACCGCTCAGAGCGCTGGCGCGGCGCGGGCGCCGCTCGCGACGCCCTGGGCGACTTCAAGGCCTATGAGCTGTTCCACATCGGCGGCTCGTACGAGGTCAACGACCGCGTGACGGTCAATGCGGCGATCTACAACCTGTTCGACAAGGACTTCGTCCGCCTGGCCCCCTACGGGACGCCCGTCGCCTATTCGCCGGAATACGCCAACAACCAGGAGCCGCGTCGTCTGTGGCTGTCGGTGACGACGACCTTCTGATCCCTTTTCAGTTTCCTCCCCGACTGACCGGGCCGCCTCCTTCAGGAAGCGGCCCGTTTTTTTGACCTGCGCCAAACTAAGCCGTTGGTCATTTTTGGCTGGCAGAGTGGCCGCCATGACCGATCGCGCCATTCGCAATCTCGAACACCTGCGCCGGACCGCCTCGACCGCGCGGGTGCTGAACCTGCTCAAGGTCTATGACGAGCACGGCGACAGCGAGGACTGGGCCGAGCGGCCCATGTTCCGCAATCCTGCGCTGAATCGCTGCCTGATCATCAAGCACCGGCTGCGGCGCAACGAGACCGACGCCTTCCCCGGCCGCCGTCAGGTGGCGACCAAGATCGTGGTGCCGATCGACAGCACCGATCTAAAGACCGGCGGCCGCTTCATCTTCGTCAATCAGATCGGCTTCGAGCGCGCCATGCACGAAGCCTTCGGCGTCGATCCCGACCATCCGGATCTGAAGACCCTGCGGCTGATGGATCAGTTGCCGTCTCTGGACCCCTTCCTGCTGCGCGAACAGCTACGGCGCGGCGGCGTGGACGCGGCGCCCTGCTATTTCGCCCTCAGCGAAGCCGACCTGGAGCGGATGCTGGAGTTCGTCCAGAAGGAGATCGAGCCCCTGGTCACCCTCAGCATCGGCGACGGAGTCGTGGCCGCCGGATCGACCGCCCGCATGGCCTCGAAGATCCTGTCCAACGCCCCCGGCGACCGGCTGGAGGCGCTGCGCCTGACGCTGAAGCTGGAGCCCGAGCAGTATCAGGAGGGCGTCTTCTGCTGGAAGGGCTTCCTCTATTACAAGTGGTCGCTCAGCAGCCTGATGGCCGACATCGTCCATGTCGCCGATGAAGTGGGAACGATCCGGCCCGCCGGCCCCAGCGACCAGGCCGCCAAGGACTATATCGCCCGGGGCCGGGCCGTGCTGCGCGGCCGCATCATGAAGACCTGCGAAGAGGTCAGCCGCACCCTGCGCTATTACGACGACGCCTATGCGGGACTGACGCGCGAGGGCAATCCGCTGGCCTTCCGCGACTTCCTGCTGGAGGCGCCGGCCCTGTTCACCCGGCTGGGCGACCAGTTGGGGGCGGTGCAGCACATCGTCAGCTTCTGGCGCTTCCGATTCAGCCCCAAGGCGCCCCCGGTGGGCGTCGAGGAGCTGATCGACATCTTCATGGACTTCGAGACCGGCCTGATGGGCCGAGGGCCCGACGAATTCGATCCCCGCGACGTCGCGGCCTAGGGCTCTCCCCTCTTACCCTGCCGTCATCCTCGGGCTTGACCCGAGGATCGGATCATCCGTCTGCAGGACGCCTGCAAGGAAGCAGCGCGTTCGACACTCGATCCTCGGGTCAAGCCCGAGGATGACGGTATGAGAGCAGGTGCGTTTCAAGCAAACAAAACCCCGCGCCGTCGCCGGCGCGGGGTTCTGTCTTTCAGACCCGAGACAGGTCTCAGTAGCGGTAGTGTTCCGGCTTGAACGGACCCTCGACCGGCACATTGATGTAGTCGGCCTGTTCCTGGTTCAGCGTCGTCAGCTTGGCGCCCAGCTTGGCCAGGTGCAGGAAGGCGACCTTCTCGTCCAGGTGCTTGGGCAGGGTATAGACCTTGTTGTCGTAGGCCTTGGCGTTGGTCCACAGCTCGATCTGGGCCAGGGTCTGGTTGGTGAAGGACGCCGACATCACGAAGGACGGGTGGCCCGTGGCGTTGCCCAGGTTCACCAGACGGCCTTCCGACAGCAGGATGATCTTCTTGCCGTCCGGGAACTCGACGTGGTGGACCTGATCCTTGATCTTGTCCCACTTGAAGTTCTTCAGGCCCGCGACCTGAATCTCGGAGTCGAAGTGGCCGATGTTGCAGACGATGGCGTTGTTGCGCATGGCGCGCATGTGCTCGACGCGGATGACGTCCTTGTTGCCCGTGGTGGTGACGAAGATGTCGGCCTTGTCGGCGACATCCTCGAGGGTCTGGACCTCATAGCCTTCCATCGCCGCCTGCAGGGCGCAGATCGGGTCGATCTCGGTGACGATCACGCGGGCGCCGCCGTTGCGAAGCGAAGCGGCCGAACCCTTGCCCACGTCGCCATAGCCGCAGACCACCGCCACCTTGCCCGACAGCATGACGTCGGTGCCGCGACGGATGGCGTCGACCAGCGATTCACGGCAGCCGTACAGGTTGTCGAATTTCGACTTGGTGACGCTGTCGTTGACGTTGATGGCGGGGAAGGGCAGTTCGCCGCGCTCGGCCATCTGATACAGGCGGTGGACGCCCGTGGTCGTCTCTTCCGACACGCCGCCGATGGCGTCGCGGATAGCCGAGTAGAAGCCCGGCTTCTCCTTCAGATAGCGCTTCATGACCGAGAAGAGGGCTTCCTCTTCCTCATTGGTCGGGTTGTCGAGGACCGAGGGGTCCTTCTCGGCCTTCGGCCCCAGCACGCACAGCAGGGTGGCGTCGCCGCCGTCGTCCAGGATCAGGTTCGGATAGCCGCCGCCCGGTTCTTTTTCAGAGGCTGGCCATTCGAAGATCTTGTGGGCGTAGTCCCAATATTCGACCAGGTTCTCGCCCTTGAAGGCGAAGACCGGCGTGCCCGACGCGGCGATGGCGGCGGCGGCGTGGTCCTGGGTCGAGAAGATGTTGCACGAGGCCCAGCGCACTTCGGCGCCCAGGGCTTCCAGCGTCTGGATCAGCACCGCCGTCTGGATGGTCATGTGCAGGGAGCCGGCGATGCGGGCGCCCTTCAGCGGCTGGGCGGCGCCGTATTCGTCGCGCAGCGCCATCAGGCCCGGCATCTCGGTTTCGGCGATGGCGATTTCCTTGTTGCCGAAATCGGCCAGGGAGATGTCGCGGACGATGTAGTCGGTCATGCTGAAATGTCTTTCGGCCACTGTCGGGGGATTGTCGCCGCTATAGCGCGGCGCGGTCACGGGAGCAATCAAGACATAAGGATGTCTTTATATGACTGCCGCCGATGACGCCGTCGCCGGTTCGGCGCGGATTAAGGAAATCTACGCAATCTCGGCTTAACCCGGACAATACCCTCTTGGCGACAAGGGGTATTGGGGCTCTCCCCTCGCCCCGTCGTTGAAACGAGTCTGCGTCATGGCTTCCCACGAGATCGACCGCCGCATGCATTTCATGGGGCTGGGTCGGCCGTCCGCCGGTTACAGCGCCATCTCGGGCCTGCTGCGCCGCTCCATCCCCCTGGCCCTCGCCGCCTTCTACGACAGGGTGCGCGCCGAGCCGGAGACCCGCCGCTTCTTCCGTGACGAAGGCCATGTCGCCGCCGCCAGCAACGCCCAGCAGCGCCACTGGGACGCCATCATCGAGGGCCGCGCCGACGAGGACTACGCCGCCTCGGTGCGCACCATCGGCCGCGTCCACGCCCGCATCGGTCTGGAGCCGCGCTGGTACATCGGCGGCTACAGCATTCTCCTGGCCCATCTGACCCGCGCCATCATCGAGCGACCCAGGAAGCTGTTCGCCAATCGCCGCGAACACGACCGCATCACCGCCGAGGCCGTGGCCGAACTGAACCAGCGGGTCATGCTGGACATGGACCTGGCCATCTCCATCTACCTGGACGCCCTGCAGGAGGAGCGCGACCGCGTGCAGGCCGAACACGCCGCCGCCGAAGCGCGCCAGGCCGAGGTCGTGCGCGCCCTGGGCGCCGCCCTGCACAGCCTGGCCGACAACGATCTGTCGGTAACCATCCCGGACGTCTTCCCCGAGGAATACCGGTCGCTGCAGAACGACTTCCACGCCGCCACCCGCGCCCTGCGCACCGCCGTCCGCGCCGTGGCCGACAGCGTCGAGAGCCTGAGCGCCGGCTCCAGCCAGCTGGCCGTCGCCTCCGAGGACCTGGCCAGCCGCACCGAGCGCCAGGCCGCCAACCTGGAGCGCACGGTCGCCGAAGCCGACGCCATCGCCCGCCAGGTCGCCTCGACCGCCGACGGCGCGCGTCAGACCGCCGAGGCCCTGGCCGCCGCCCGCGCCGATGTCGAGCACACGACCCAGGTGGTCGGCGACGCCGTCAGCGCCATCCACGCCATCGCCGAATCCTCGAGCGAGATCGGCCGCTTCACCAGCCTGATCGACGAGATCGCCTTCCAGACCAACCTGTTGGCCCTGAACGCCGGGGTCGAGGCCGCCCGCGCCGGCGACGCCGGGCGCGGCTTCGCCGTGGTGGCCCAGGAAGTGCGCGCCCTGGCCCAGCGCTCCTCCGAAGCGTCCGGCGAGATCCGCACCCTGATCTCCACCTCCTCGGCCCAGGTGGCGCGCGGCGTCGACCTGGTCGAGCGCACCGGCGCGGCGCTGGAGCGCATCGGAGCCAAGGTCTCGGCCGTCGACGGCCTGGCGGGCGGCATCGCCGGCTCGGCCCAGGAACAGTCCGACGGCCTGGCCCGTGTCCGCCGCGCCATGGGCGAGATGGACGACATCACCCAACAGAACGCCGCCATGACCGAAGAAGCCACCGCCGCCGCTCGCCAGTTGGCCAATGAGGCCGTCAGCCTGAACCAGCAGGTCGCCCGCTTCCGCCTGGACCGCTCCGTCGCCGCCGGCGCCTCACGAGGGCCGCGCCTGGTCGCCTGATCCGAACCGGCGCCTCCTCACGCCTCCTTCACGCAACGCCGCGCGATCAACACAGGCTTGGCGGATCGGGAGCAAGTCGTCTAAGCCGTCGTCCCATGGCTGACGACGCATCAATCCGACCCGCCCGCGATTTCTCGATCCCTCGCCACGACTGGACGCTGGAGGAGGTCGAGGCCCTCTTCGCCCGCCCCTTCATGGAGCTGGTGTTCGAGGCGGCGACGGTGCACCGGCGCACCTTCGACCCCAGCGAGGTGCAGAAATCCCAGCTGCTGTCGGTCAAGACCGGCGGCTGCGCCGAGAACTGCGGCTATTGCTCGCAGTCGGCCAGCTTCAAGACCGGGCTGAAGGCCGAGAAGCTGATGGAACCGACCCCCGTCATCGCCGAGGCCATGGCGGCCAAGGCGGGCGGGGCCAGCCGCTTCTGCATGGGCGCCGCCTGGCGCGAGCTGAAGGACCGCGACACGCCCAAGCTGGCGGCCATGATCTCGGGCGTGAAGGCGCTCGGCCTGGAGACCTGCGCCACCCTGGGGATGCTGAACGCCGATCAGGCGAAACAGCTGAAGGACGCGGGCCTCGACTACTACAACCACAACCTCGACACCGGGCCTGAGTACTACGCCGAGGTGGTGACGACCCGCTCCTATCAGGACCGTCTGGAGACGCTGCAGCACGTCCGCGACGCGGGCATGAACACCTGCTGCGGCGGCATCGTCGGCATGGGCGAGAAGCGGCGCGACCGCGCGGGCCTGCTGCACGCCCTGGCGACCCTGCCCGTCCACCCGGACAGCCTGCCGGTCAACGCCCTGGTCCCCGTCGGCGGCACGCCGCTGGGCGAGCGGGTGCTGAAGGAGGGCGAGATCGACCCGATCGAGTTCGTCCGCACCGTCGCTGTCGCCCGCCTGGTCTGCCCCAAGTCGATGGTCCGCCTGTCGGCCGGGCGCGAAGGCATGACGCCGGAGATGCAGGCCCTGTGCTTCCTGGCCGGCGCCAACTCCATCTTCGTCGGCGGCAAGCTGCTGACCACGCCGAACCCGGAAGAGGACGACGACGCTAGGCTGTTCGCCTTGCTGGACCTGAAACCCATGCCCGCCAAGGGCTGCGACGCCCATTGATCCGGGTCCGCCCGACGCGCGGAACGGACATCGGCCGTCTGGAGGCGGTGGAGCGGTCGGCGGCGACGCTGTTCCGCACCCTGCCCGATCTGGCCTGGATCGCCGACGACCATGTCGCCGGACCGGACACGCACCGCATAGCCGTCGCGCAGGGCCTGTCCTGGGTCGCGGTCGATGCGGCCGACCAGCCGATCAGCTTCCTGATCGCCGCCGAGACGGACGCGGACCTGCATATCCTTGAGCTGTCAGTCTCTGCTGAACATCAGGGGTGCGGCGCTGGGCGGGCGCTGATGGCGGCCGCGCGACAGGAAGCCGAGGTCCGCGCCAAGCGAGCGCTGACGCTGACCACTTTCCACGCCGTTCCGTGGAACGCCCCCTTCTATGCGCGCCTGGGCTATGCGGCGCTGACGTTTGCAGAAACGCCTGCCTATCTGCGCGAGACCCTGGCCGCAGAGGCCGCCAACGGCCTGACCGACCGCGTCGCCATGCGGCTGACGCTTTAGCCCTGCCGTGCGAGCCAGCCTCGCACGAGCCTGAGGTGCAGAGTGTGAGCGCCGATCCAGGCCAATCCCATGACGATCAGGACGCCGAAGTAACGCCGCGCGTCCGCGCTCTCCAGCGGCCCCAACAGACTCGCCATCGCCGTGGGGAGCAGGGTCAAGGCCGCCAGAATAGGCGTGAAGCTCAAGGCGACGTCACGAGGCGCACGCCATATTGACCGCCCGTCAAAGCCCCACTGCATCGGCAGCCGCATCTCGCGCGTCAGGCCTCTCGCAGCGCGCCAGGACATGGCCGCCAGCACGGCCACGAAAGCCAAAGCCAGGAACAGCGCGAACATCGTCATATCGACAGACGATCACGCCTACCCGAGCTAATCAAGCCAAGGGCCCGGGCTGGCTATTTGCTCATCCAGGGACGCGACGCCCCGCTCTTGATGCGAGCCGCCTGTTCGCGCTGGAAACGTCCGCCGCGCGGCGGCTTGGGCCGGGCGTCGATCGCCGCCTTCTTGAGCCGCAGCGCCCGCTGCACGGGCGTTTCGCCGGGAACGGCGTCTGCAGGTTCGGCGGCGGGGGCGTGATCGTCGTCGGTGCTCATGCCGGACTCTCTAACACGCCGACGCCTTCGCCGCGCGGATTATGCGGCCTACCGCCCCGGTCGCCGGGTCATCGCCGAAGCGGGCGCCAGTTGCAGGCCGCGCGCCTCCAGGCCCGCCGTCCAGCGGGCGGCGGCCTCGACGGTGACGGGGTAGGAGAAGCCGGTTCCCAAGGCCGCGCCGTTGGTCTTGGCGGCGGCCTCAAGGGCGTTGAACTGGCGCAGGATGGCGGCGGGGGTCTGTTCCTCGTCCACCACGCGGTCGGCGCTGGCGCGGGCGAAGGCGCCGGGGCGGCGGCGCATGGAGCCGTCGTCGAGGAAGGCCAGGCCGCGCTGGCGCAGGTTGGTCATCAGGGCCGTCACCCCCTCGTCCGAGGTCGCGAAACGATCGCCCAGATAGTTGGTCACGCCGAAATAGCCGGTGGCGCGCGCCAGCAGCCAGTCCAGCTTGACCGCCACATCGTCGGCGCCGCCGGACGACAGCAGGGTGTAGGGGCCGGGGTCGTTGTCGGGATAGCCGGTCGGCTCCATCGGCAGTTCGATCATCACCTCATGGCCGTGGGCGCGGGCCATGTCGATCCAGGTCTGCAAGCCCTCGGCGTAGGGCACGAAGGACAGCGTCACCTCGGCGGGCAGACGCTCGATCGCCGCGCGGGTCGTGGCGCTGTTCAGGCCCAGCCCGCCGACCACCAGGGCCACCATCGGCTTGCCGTTCGAGCGGAAGGGCCGGGCGTAGGCCTGGGCCGGGACGCGGCCGTCGGCGGCGATGCGCGGCAGGGGGCCGTTCGGGCCGGGCTGGAACAGGCCCGCGATCGGCGCCTTGGGCAGGGGGTTGGACGGCGCACGCACCGGGGCGCTGAAACCCTGCCCCGAGGCCACGCTGGCGCCGTCGGGCAGGGTGATCAGGGCTTCGCCCGCCATGCCTGCGCCCTCTTCGCCCATCAGGGCCGGGTCGATGGGGCCGAGATCCTGATAGATGTCCAGACCGCTGAAGCCGAAGGCCTCGGCGCCGGTCGGGGCCGTGTCGGCGGCGGCGGGCCGCTCCAGCATGGCGCTGGCCGTCGGCGCGCCCGCGCGCGGGTCGCCCAGCACGGCGACGAACAGGGCGGCCGCGCCGATGACGAAGGCCCCGGCCGCGCCCGCCGCGACGGGCGGCTTCTTCAGGGCGTTCAGGACCGGCTCCATGGCGAGGCGCGACCGGGGCTCCGGCGGCGCGCCTGCGGCGGCGGCGAGGGCGGACTGGCGCTTGGCGAACATGGTCAGGGCGTCGGCTCGGGCTGGCAGGCGCCGCACAGACGCGGCGCCCCTCAGCCTCAGTTAAGCCCTGCGCCGGTTAAGAAAGCCTAACAGCGCGTTCACCACGTTTGCGGGACGCGGCGGTCAGTCCGTCTTCGGTTCGTCCGGCTTGACCGTGACCGTCGGCGTTTCGGGCGTGTCGGTCTCCGCCTCGGCCGTCTCGACCTTGTCTTCGCCGGGTTCGGTGATGACGATCCCCTCAGGGGCGGCGGCCAGCTTGGCCAGGTCGCCGCCGGCGCGCAGCACGTCCAGCGCCCGCTCCAGCTGATAGTCCTTGTCCTTGGCGTAGTCGGCGCCCGGCGCTTCGCGCGGGGTGTGCGGGCCCTTGCGCTCGGCCCCGATGGAGGAGTCCAGCGCCGTCGAATAGGCGGCCTCCGAGTAGATGAAGCTGGAGCGCGAGACGATGCGCGCCTCGGCCTCGGAACGCGCAACCTCCAGGTCCGGCTCGATGCCGATCTTCTGGATCGAACGGCCCGACGGGGTGTAGTAGCGCGCCGTGGTGATCGACAGGGCGCCGTCCTGGCCGCCGCGCAGCGGGATCACCGTCTGCACCGACCCCTTGCCGAAACTGGTCAGGCCGACGACCGTCGCCCGCTCCTGATCCTTCAGGGCGCCGGCCACGATCTCCGACGCCGAGGCCGAGCCGTAGTTGATCAGCACCACCACCGGCAGGCCGCCGGTCAGGTCGCCCGGCTTGGCGGCGTAGCGTTCGATGTCCTCGGGCTTGCGGCCGCGCTGGCTGACGATCTCGCCGCGCTCCAGGAAGGCGTCCGACACGTCGATGGCCGCCGTCAGCAGGCCGCCGCCGTTGTTGCGCAGGTCCAGCACATAGCCCTTCAGGCCCGGCTTCTCGGTCTTCAGCCGCTCGATGGTCTCGGTCAGCTCGCGGCCGGTGTTCTCGTTGAAGGTCGAGATGCGCAGGTAGCCGAAGTCGCCTTCCAGACGGCCCGTGACGGATTCGACCTTGATGACCTCGCGCGTCAGCACGACCTCGCGCGGCTCCTCGCCGTCGCGCAGGAAGGTGACGGTGACGCTGGTCCCGGTGGCGCCGCGCAGCTTGTCCGAGACCTCGGACACGCTGAGGCCCGCCGCGTTCTGGCCGTTGACGGCGCTGATGACGTCGCCCGCCTGGACGCCGGCGCGACCGGCCGGGCTGTCGTCCATCGGCGAGATGACCTTCACCAGACCGCCTTCGGAGGTGATGGTCAGGCCGACGCCGGAATATTCGCCCGAGGTCCGCTCGCGCAGGTCGTCGAACCCCTTGGCGGGCAGGTAGTTGGAGTGGGGGTCGAGCGCCGTCATCATGCCCTGAAGGGCGGCCTCGATCAGCTTCTTGTTGTCGACCGGAACGACGTAGGCCTGCTCGACGATGCCCAGCACGTCGCCGAACATCTCGAGCATGCGGAAGGTCTCGTTGCGCGGGGTCTGGCTGGCCACGGCCGCCGCCGATCCGCCCAGCGCCAGGGCGGCGGCGCCCACGAGAAGCAGTTTACGCATTCGGTCTCTTTCCATCGGATCCGCTTTCGGCTCCGGTCGTCCAGGGCGGCGCAGGCGCCACGACGGCGCGCACGACAGTTGCGCCGATACAAACAGCGTCCGCGCCGATTTGAAAGGAATTTCGCGCGGTTGGCCCGCTACTGCAGCCAGGGCGCGGGATCGATGGGCCGTTCCTGGCGGCGCAGTTCGAAATAGGCCTCGCCGTCCTCGCCGGTGCGGCCCAGGGTCTGGCCGTCGGACACGCGCTGGCCGGTCTCGACCTCCAGCCGGTCGAGGCCCGCGATCACGGCGCGCCAGCCGGGGCCGAGATCGAGGATCACCACCTCGCCCCATTCCTTCAGGGGACCGGCGTAGGCGACGCGGCCCGCCGCAGGCGCGCCGACCGCCTCATGGCTGGAGCGCCAGCTCCATCCGGCGGAGCGGCCGCCGAAGCGTTGCGAGGGCGTCCCTGCGATGGGCGGCGTCAGGCGGCTGCGGCCTGCGGGCAGGCGGGCCGCCGGAGTCTCTTCGGGCGCTTCGGCGATCTGGGGCGCCTGCCCGCCCAGTTCCCGGATGCGGGCTTCCAGCGCCTTGGTCGCGCGTTCGGCCCGCGCCGCCTCCGCCCGCAGGACCGAACGCAGGGCGGTCTTGCGCGCCGTCAGCCCCTCGATCTCGGCGCGGCGGTCGTTCTGGGCGCTTTCGACGGTGAACAGGCGCTCGCTGGACAGGGCGGCCAGACGGCGGATGCGGCCGATCTCGGCCTGGCGCTCGACCAGGGTCTCGGCGCGTTTCTGCAGGTCGGGCGTGATGGCTCGGATCAGGATGGAGGCGCGCACCGTGTCCACCGCCTGGTCCGCCGGGATCAGCAGAGGCGGCGGCGGCTTGCGGCTCATCATCTGCAGCGCGGACAGCAGCCGTCCCTGCGCCGCGCGTTCGCGGGACAGGGCGGCGAGCAGGGCGGCCTCGCGATCGCCCAGTTCCTTCAGACGGGCGCGCTGGGCCTCCATCTGCACGTCGTCCTCGGCCTCGGCGCGGCGCAGCTCGCGCAGCTGGCGGTCCAGGTCGACGATCTCCTCGGCGGCGGCGGCGGCCTCGGCGCGCAGGCGGCGGGCGCGAGCCGTCTCGTCGCGATACTCGGCCTGAAGCCGGGTCAGCTCGGCGTTCGGCTGGACCGCGCGCTGGCTGGCCGCCGGCCCGGCCAGGGCCAGCAGCAGGCTGGAGGAGGTCAGAAGAAGAACGGCCCCGCGTCGCATCAGTCGCGATGATAGGGCGAACCGGCCAGGATGGTCACGGCCCGATACAGCTGCTCGGCCAGCATGGCGCGCGCCAGGGCGTGGGGCCAGGTCTGCGGTCCGAAGGCCAGGGTCGAACGGGCGGCGCGGCGCACGCTCTCGTCCAGGCCGTCGGCGCCGCCGATGACGAAGACCAGCCGCCGTTCCCCCTGATCGCGCAAGGCGGCCACGTGGTCGGCGAAGGCGCGCGAGGAATAGGTCCGCCCCCGCTCGTCGCAGGCGATCAGATGCGCGCCCTCGGCGGCGGCGAGCAGCAGCTCGGCCTCCGGCGCCTTGCCGGGCTTCTTCGGCTCAAGGTCGATGAGTTCGAGGGGCCCCAGGCCCAGCGGCCGGCCCGAAAGGGTCACCCGCCGGGCGTAGTCGTCGGCCAGGGCGGCCTCGGGACCGCGGCCCGGCTTGCCGATGGCCGCGATCGCCAGCTTCATGAGGTCAGCCCGCCGTCAAAGGAAGGATCAGCCGCGGACAGGGCCGCCGCGGTGGGCGCTGTCGACCGCCCAGATCTTCTCGATGTTGTAGAAGGTGCGCACTTCCGGGCGGAACAGGTGGACGATGACGTCGCCCGCATCCAGCAGCACCCAGTCGCAATGCGGCAGGCCTTCGACCTTCACCTTGCCCAGCCCCTGCTCCTTGAACAGGCGCAGCAGGTGGTCGGCGACGGCGCCGACGTGGCGGTGCGAGCGGCCCGAGGCCACGATCATGGCGTCGGACATGGGGCTCTTGCCGCGCAGGTCGATCAGGACGATGTCCTGGGCCTTGTCTTCGTCGAGTTTGGCGAGGATGGCCTGCTCCAGCTCGGTCGCGCCGACCGGCAGGGGCTGGCGCTCGTCGCTACTGGGGCCGTCCTCGGCCTGACCGTCTTCGGAATGGACGGAATCCATCAGGTCCATTTCGTGCGCCGCGTTCGAAACGGCGTCTTGCGCATCATGCGCGGTCGAGGGGGTCAGCGGAGGGCTCCGAGGCGATTACTAAAACTCCAGTCTAGCACGCCCGGCGTGAAAGGTCACCCGGCCTGCGACGACTCTTCACCCCGCCGCGCGCGTGGCCCGGATGGCGGTGGAGGAGCGGTGATTCAGCGGCGCGGTCAGATAGGTCCAGGCCGGCGCCTCGAGATTGGGCAGCAGACCCGCCTGGGCGGCGGGAATGCGATAGCGGGCGAAGCGCGCCGCCGCCGGGGCCGTACGGCTGTCCAGCAGACTGCCCGGCCGCGCGATCACCGCCACCGGCATCAGCCGCATGATGTCGGTCCAGCCCCTCCAGCGGTGGAAGCCCGCCAGATTGTCCGATCCCATCAGCCAGACGAAATGCACGCCGGGATGGCGGGCGACGATGGCGCGCAGGGTATCGACGGTCCAGCGCGTGCCCGCGCGCGTCTCGAAGTCCGAGACGATCATGGCCGGGCCGACGCTCGCCGCCACGGCGCGCGCCGAGGCCATGCGTTCGGCCAGGGGGGCGGTCTCGTGTCCGGACTTCAGCGGATTCTGCGGCGACACCAGCCAGACCACCCGGTCCAGGTCCAGCCGCTGCATGGCGGTGGCCGCCACATGGGCGTGGCCGTCGTGGGCCGGATTGAACGAGCCGCCGAACAGGCCGACCTTCATCCCCGGCGCCAGGTCCAGCCCGTCGCGCAGGGCGCCTCGGCGAAGACCGGAGCCTTTCGGCGCAGGACCGGCGTGGAAGAAGGACAAGGGCGTCTCTTGCGGCGGCGGCGAACGGATGAGCGCGGCCAACGCCTTATGCTCACCTGCGCCCTAACACGGTCCGAAGCGGCTGTCTCGCTCCGCGAACGGAGCGAGCGCTCGCGCTAGAATTCCTTCCAGCTCGAACCCGGATCACGCTCGCCCGGCTGGGCCAGCTGCTGGCCCCAGGTGATCATCATGAAGGCCTTGTGGCTGCGGATCTTGTACTGGCCGATCATCGGCGTGACGGCGCCCAGCGGCATCCCCGTGCGGGCGTCGTAGAGGAAGCCCGAGAACTCGGCCACGCCCATGCGGTCGCGGTTGGAGTAGAGCGACAGCTCCGGCAGGGAGACGACGTTCAGGCTCTCATTGATCGGCACCCGCATGTCGGGAATGCCCACCACCCGGCGCAGCTGGTCCAGCGACAGGGCGCCGGCGCGCACCTCGAAGATGGCGTCAGCCTCGCCGCGCTCGCGCACGATGGCGTAGCCCGCCTCCGACAGGGCGGCGCGGATGGCGCTCAGCGCATAGCGGGCGTTCTCGGCCTGGAAATAGGTCTCGTCGACGAAGACGCGCGCGCCCTGGGGGATCGGCAGGGTCAGCCCCTCGACCGCCCGGTCGGCGGCGCGGTTGACCAGCAGCATGTCGGTGGCCGTCCGCGCCGGATTGGTCTCCGTCACCGAGGCGCAGGCGCCCAGGCTCAGGACCGCCAGGCCCAGGATCAGCCGCGCCGAAACGCTCACCAGGCCCCCACGTTCGGCATGGAGGCCCAGGGCTCGGCCGGGGCCAGGCGCTCGCCCGCCTGCAGCAGCTCGATCGAGATGCCGTCCGGCGAGCGGACGAAGGCCATGTGGCCGTCGCGCGGCGGACGGTTGACGACCACGCCGCCGTCCATCAGGCGCTGGCAGGCGGCGTAGATGTCGTCGACCTGAAAGGCCAGGTGGCCGAAGTTGCGGCCGCCGTCGTAGTCCTGATCGTCCCAGTTGTAGGTCAGCTCGACCTCGGGCGACTTCTCGGCCTCGGCGCGGGCCTTGTCGGCGGGCGCGGCCAGATAGACCAGGGTGAAGCGGCCCGCCTCATAGTCGGCGCGGCGCGTCTCCTCCAGACCCAGCAGGTCGCGGTAGAAACGCATCGAGGCGTCCAGATCCTTCACCCGAACCATGGCGTGCAGATAACGCATGACCGGGCTCAGTGCGCCTCGGGCGGGCGGGCCGCCGGATCGAGATATTCGCTCTCAGGGTGCGGATGGGCCGACAGCACGAAGCGGCGGTCGCAGTAGCCGCACTCGATGAAATCGTCCTCGCCCATGTCCATGTAGACCAGCGGGTGGCCCAGGGCCCCGCCCCCGCCGTCGCAGGCGACGCGCTTGGTCGAGACCACGATCTCTTCGGGCGGAGGAATGACGGCTTCGAGATGGCGGGGAGGCATGATCCGGTCCGGTCTGGAAAGGCTTTGCGCCGTTCCTAGGCGGACCGGACCGTCAGGTCAAACGTCCGAGGCCGGCGCCTTGCGGCCCATCACCCGATCGAACAGGGCCTTGCGTTTCTTGAACAGGGTCAAGCCCAGGCACCCCGCGCCGACCCAAAGGCCGATCTCGCCGACCACGGCGGCGACCGCGGCGATGACCGCCGCCTGGGCCATGGGCAGATACTCAAGCTTGCCCGCCAGCAGGGCCAGGGTGAAGCCGGCATAGCCGACGACGCAGAACCCCATGGCGATGAAGCCGATCAGGCGGGTGCGGGTCAGGGGCTTGCGGGCGGAGACGGCGGCGGTCATGGCGTGTCCTTAATCCAAGGGAAGTTGTCTTTCTGACAAGCACGCTAGACACAACCGATACGATCGTCAAGCGACTTTGACATATCGTCTCGCAAACTTGTCCAGTTCGGCGCCCTGAGGCGCTTGGCGAACGGCCCTCGGCCCCCTACCTATGCCGTCCGGCCCCGCCTCCCCGACACCTGCCTGAGTTGAAGTCCGCGCCATGACACAAACGCCTCGCCTGCCCGTCAACGCCATCGAGGTCAGGGGGCTGAAGAAGACCTACAAGGGCTCACGCAAGTCGCCGCCGAAGACGGCCCTGCGCGGGGTCGACCTGACGGTGCCGCGCGGCTCGATGTTCGGCCTTCTGGGGCCGAACGGCGCGGGCAAGTCGACCCTGATCAACATCATCGCCGGGGTGGTGAACAAGTCCGAGGGCACGGTCCGCATCTGGGATCGCGACATCGACCATGAGGCGCGCGACGCCCGCTCGGCCCTGGGCGTGGTGCCGCAGGAGATCGTCGCCGACGTCTTCTTCACCCCGCGCGAGGCGCTGGAGGTGCAGGCCGGCTTCTACGGCGTGCCGGCGGACGAGCGCCGCTCGGACGAACTGCTGGCGGCGCTGGGCCTGTCGGACAAGGCCAACGCCTATGTCCGCGCCCTGTCGGGCGGCATGAAGCGGCGCCTGATGGTGGCCAAGGCCCTGGTGCACAATCCGCCGGTGCTGATCCTGGACGAGCCGACGGCGGGCGTGGACGTCGAGCTGCGCCGCCAGCTGTGGGACTATGTCCGCAAGATCAACGAGGAGGGGGTGACGGTGATCCTGACCACCCACTACCTCGAAGAGGCGCAGGAGCTGTGCGACACCATCGCCATCATCAACCGGGGCGAGGTCGTGGCCTGCGAGCCGACCGAACAGCTCTTGAAGCGGCTGGACACCCGCAATGTGGTGGTGACGCCCGAGACGGCGCCCGACACCCTGCCCGCCCTGAACGGCTTCATCGTCGCCCCGCGCGCCAACGGCGCCTTCGTCGTCACCTATCGCACCGGCGAATCCAGCGTCGAGCAGGTGCTGGCCGCCGTCCGCGCGGCGGGCGTGACCATCAAGGACATCGCCACCGAGGACCCGGATCTGGAAGACGTCTTCCTGGCCATGACCTACGGCGACACGAGCCGCCCCGATCCGACGCAGGACTGAGGCGCGAGCGTCGCGACGCCCCCTCGCCCGCCCGCTGCCTTCCCCACGCCGTCATCCTCGGGCTTGACCCGAGGATCCACTCATCCGCCTGCACGACATAGGCGAGGTCGAGCGCGCCCTGCGCTGGATCCTCGGGTCAAGCCCGAGAATGACGGCATGTGGGTGGGGGCGGGATTGGAACGTCAGCGGCTACCACCTCAGGCCGCCATCACCGTGCCGAGCAGAAGTTTCGCCCCCGGCCTGCCCAGAATGGCGTCGGTGGCGTGTTGCAGGGCGACCGCCAGCCATTCGACGTTCGGCGGCGCGTCCGGCAGCAGCCGCTCGGCGGCGATGCGGGCGATCTCATTGTAGGCGGCGCTGAGACGCGGCTGGGACAGGCGCGCCCGCTCCATCAAGGCGCCGTCGGCGATGTCGAGACCCGTCTCGACCGTCAACACGCCGCGTCGCCCGTCGCGGCGCAGAACCGTGGCCGTGGCGGTCGGCATGGACAGATAGCCGCCCTTGCCGCCCCCGCTCTTCTCCGCAGAGGCATGAGCGGCGCCGGCCGCCGCGAGGCCGCCGAGAGCCGCGCCGTTCAGAGCCAGGGCGATCAGTTGACGTCTGTCCATGACGCCACCCTAGCCGCGCGGCCTTTCCCGGACGTTGACGCCTAGCCCGCGTCGAGACGGCGGCGTATGCGAAGGACATGACCATCGATCTGTCCCTCTATCGCCCCAACGTCGGGGTCGTCCTGTTCAACCCGGCCGGCCAGGTCTGGTTCGGCCGCCGCGCCGACACGCCCGAGCCGTGGAACTGGCAGTTCCCGCAAGGCGGCGTCGACGACGGCGAGGACCTGGAAGCCGCCGCCCGCCGTGAACTGCATGAAGAGACGGGCGTGCGCTCCATCGCCCTTCTGGGCCGCACCACCGAATGGATTCCCTATGACTTTCCCGAGGGCCTGCCGAGCCCCAAGAGCTGGAAGGGGTTGAAGGGGCAACGCCAGCAGTGGTTCGCCTTTCGCCTCACCGGCGGGGAGGACGAGATCGACCTGAACGGCCACGGCGAGCCCGAATTCGACGCCTGGCGCTGGGGGCGGCTGGAAGAGGCGCCCGGCCTGATCGTGCCGTTCAAGCGCCCGGTCTATGAGCAGGTGGTGCGGGCGTTTGGGGAATGGGCCGCCTGACGCACTGACGCCTCTCTAGGCGCCCCCATCGCCCTTCTGATCCCACTGCCGTCATCCTCGGGCTTGACCCGAGGATCCAGCCGTCCGCGTGCGAAACCTTGGCCAGGTGGAGCGCGTCCCGCTGGATCCTCGGGTCAAGCCCGAGGATGACGGCAGAGTAGAGGGTAACGGCGAGAGAAGTGACGACGACGGAGGCGGCGTCGGGTCTGTCGCACGAAGAAGGCCCCTCGCCGCAAGCGAGGGGCCCTTGATCGTTTCAGCCGTGCGAACCTCAGTTCGCGGTCAGCTCCGAAGCCTCTTCGGCCAGGATGGTCAGGCCTTCGCCGTTGACGTCGGCGAAGCCGCCCTTGACCTCGAAGCGGCGGCGCTGGGCGCCGTCATAGACCGTCACCACGCCTTCGCGCAGGGTGGTCATGAAGGGCGCGTGGCCCGGCAGGACGCCGAAGTCGCCCTCGACGCCCGGCGCATCGACCTGATCGACCGAACCGGCGAAGACTTCGCGTTCCGGGGCGACGAGGGAGAAGTTCAGCTTACCGGCCATGGCTTAGGCTTCCGCAGCCATCTTGGCGGCCTTCTCGACGGCCTCTTCGATGGCGCCGACCATGTAGAAGGCGGCTTCCGGCAGGTGGTCGTATTCGCCGTCGCAGATCGCCTTGAACGAGCGGATGGTGTCGGCCAGCTCGACGAACTTGCCCGGCGAACCGGTGAACTGCTCGGCCACGAAGAAGGGCTGCGACAGGAAGCGGCTGATCTTGCGGGCGCGCGACACGACCAGCTTGTCGTCTTCCGACAGCTCGTCCATGCCCAGGATGGCGATGATGTCCTTCAGCGCCTTGTACTGCTGCAGGATTTCCTGAACGCGACGGGCGACGGTGTAGTGCTCCTCGCCGATCACCAGCGGGTCCATGATCCGCGAGGTGGAGTCCAGCGGGTCCACGGCCGGGAAGATGGCCTGGGCGGCGATGTCGCGGTTCAGAACCGTCGTCGCGTCCAGGTGGGCGAACGAGGCGGCGGGCGCCGGGTCGGTCAGGTCGTCGGCCGGGACGTAGATGGCCTGGATCGAGGTGATCGAGCCCTTCTTGGTCGAGGTGATGCGCTCCTGCAGGTTGCCCATCTCGGTGGCCAGCGTCGGCTGATAGCCCACGGCCGAGGGGATGCGGCCCAGCAGAGCCGACATTTCCGAACCGGCTTGCGTGAAGCGGAAGATGTTGTCGATGAACAGCAGGACGTCCTTGCCCTCTTCATCGCGGAAGTATTCGGCCTGGGCCAGGCCGGTCAGGGCCACGCGGGCGCGGGCGCCGGGGGGCTCGTTCATCTGGCCGTAGACCAGGGCGCACTTGGAGCCTTCGCCGCCGCCGGCGACGTTCACGTTCGACTCGATCATCTCGTGATACAGGTCGTTGCCTTCGCGGGTGCGTTCGCCCACGCCGGCCAGAACCGAATAACCGCCGTAAGCCTTGGCGATGTTGTTGATCAGTTCCTGCATGGTCACGGTCTTGCCGACGCCGGCGCCGCCGAACAGGCCGGTCTTGCCGCCCTTGGTGTAGGGGCAGATCAGGTCGATGACCTTGATGCCCGTGACTAGGATTTCCGACGAGGTCGACTGCTCTTCGAACGAAGGCGCCTCGCGGTGGATCGGGCGGAACTCGGTGGTCTTGATCGGGCCGGCTTCGTCGATCGGCTGGCCGACGACGTTCATGATGCGGCCGAGCGTGCCCGGGCCGACCGGGGCCATGATCGACTTGCCGGTGTCGACGACGGCCTGGCCGCGCGTCAGACCTTCGGTCGTGTCCATGGCGATGGTGCGGACCATGTTCTCACCCAGGTGCTGGGCGACTTCCAGGACCAGGGTGAAGGGCTCGCCCGTCTTCTGGTCGACGTTCTGGGTTTCCAGAGCGTTCAGGATGCCCGGAAGGTGGCCGTCGAACTCGACGTCGACGACGGCGCCGATGACCTGGGCGATCTTGCCCTGGGCCGTAACTGCGGCGGCGGCCTTCGGAGCGGCGGCCTTCTTGGGAGCGGCCGGCTTCTTTGCAGCCGTCTTGGGGGCGGCGGGTTTCTTCGGGGCGGTGGTGTCGGTCATCGGTGCTTGTCCGTGTCGAATGTCAGCTGTGTCGGGATCAGAGCGCTTCAGCGCCGGCGATGATCTCGATCAGCTCGGTGGTGATCTGAGCCTGGCGGGAACGGTTGTACTGCAGCGTCAGGGCGCTGATGAGGTCGCCCGCGTTGCGCGTGGCGTTGTCCATCGCGGCCATCTGGGCGCCGAAGAAGCCGGCCTGGTTCTCCAGCAGGGCGGCCAGGATCTGCGTCGTCAGGTTGCGCGGCAGCAGGGTCTCGAGGATGTCCTCTTCCGACGGCTCATACTCATAGAGCGCGCCGGCGTCCGACGAGGCGTCGGCGTCGACTTCGGCCGGGGCCAGCTGACGCGACGACGGGACCTGGGAGATCACCGACTTGAACTGGCTGTAGAAGAGGGTGACCTTGTCGGCCTCGCCCGCCTCGAACTTTTCGGCCAGCAGTTCGGCGATCGGCTGGGCCGCGTGCAGGCCCACCGTCTTGTGCTCGCTCAGTTCGAAAGTCTTGACGACCTTGTCGCCGAACAGGCGGGTCAGCTGGTCGCGCGACTTGCGGCCGACGGCCACGATCTCGACCGTCTTGCCGTTGGCGATCAGGCTGTTGATGTGGTCCCGCGCGGCGCGGATGACGTTGGTCGAGAACCCGCCCGCCAGACCCTTGTCGGCCGTGGCGACGACGACCAGGTGCTTCTGGTCGGCGCCGGTTCTGGTCATCAGGCGCGGGCCGTCGTCGCCGACGCCGGCCGCCAGGTTGGCGATGACCGAGGCCATCCGCGTCGCATAGGGGCGGGCGTTCTCCGCCTGCTCCTGGGCGCGCTTCAGCTTGGCCGCCGCGACCATCTGCATGGCTTTCGTGATCTTCTGCGTCGCTTTGACGCTTCCGATCCGATCGCGCATTTCCTTGAGGCTAGCCATCCGGCTCTGCTCTTCCTTTGACTACAGGGCCGAACGATCAGGCGAAGGTCTTGGCGAAGGCCGCCAGGATGTCCTTCAGCTCGGCTTCCAGCTCGGGCGTCAGGGCCTTCTTGGTGCGGATGCCGTCCAGCAGCGAGGCGTGGTTGGCGTGGATGCGGGCCAGCAGTTCGCTCTCGAAGCGGCCGACGTCCGAAACGGCGATGGCGTCCAGGTAGCCGCGCGTGCCGGCGTAGATCGACACGACCTGCTCTTCGACCGCCAGCGGCGAGTACTGCGGCTGCTTCAGCAGCTCGGTCAGGCGGGCGCCGCGAGCCAGCAGGCGCTGGGTCGAGACGTCCAGGTCCGAGCCGAACTTCGCGAAGGCGGCCATTTCACGATACTGGGCCAGCTCGCCCTTGATCGAACCGGCGACCTGTTTCATCGCCTTGATCTGGGCCGAGGAGCCGACGCGCGACACCGAGATGCCGACGTTCACGGCCGGACGGATGCCCTGATAGAACAGGTCCGATTCCAGGAAGATCTGGCCGTCGGTGATCGAGATCACGTTGGTCGGGATGTAGGCCGACACGTCGTTGGCCTGGGTCTCGATGATCGGCAGGGCGGTCAGCGAGCCCGAGCCGTAATCCTCGTTCAGCTTGGCCGAACGCTCCAGCAGACGGGAGTGCAGGTAGAAGACGTCGCCCGGATAGGCTTCACGGCCCGGCGGACGGCGCAGCAGCAACGACATCTGGCGGTAGGCCACGGCCTGCTTGGACAGGTCGTCATAGATGATCAGGCCGTGCATTCCGTTGTCGCGGAAATACTCGCCCATGGCGGTGCCGGCGAACGGGGCCAGGAACTGCAGCGGGGCC
The DNA here is from genome assembly GCF_053616535.1 of Brevundimonas sp. NPDC055812. Classification (NCBI taxonomy): domain Bacteria; kingdom Pseudomonadati; phylum Pseudomonadota; class Alphaproteobacteria; order Caulobacterales; family Caulobacteraceae; genus Brevundimonas; species Brevundimonas sp. NPDC055812. The sequence goes on from NZ_JBSHDX010000008.1 coordinate 29,350, forward strand.
GGTTCCGACGCCGTGGCGGCGACGACGATGGTGTATTCCAGCGCGCCGGACTCTTCGAGGGTCTTGACGATCTGGGCCACGGTCGAGCGCTTCTGACCGATGGCGACGTAGATGCAGTAGAGCTTGGCCGACTCGTCGTCCGACTTGTTGACCGTCTTCTGGTTCAGGATGGTGTCGATGGCGACGGCGGTCTTGCCGACCTGACGGTCGCCGATGATCAGCTCGCGCTGGCCGCGGCCGACCGGGATCAGGGTGTCGATCGCCTTCATGCCCGTCTGCATCGGCTCGTGAACCGACTTGCGCGGGATGATGCCGGGGGCCTTCACGTCGACGCGGCGACGCTCGGTGAACTGGATTGGGCCCTTGCCGTCGATCGGCTCGCCCAGCGGGTTGACGACGCGGCCCAGCAGGCCCTTGCCGACCGGCACGTCCACGATCTCGCCCAGGCGGCGCACGTCGTCGCCCTCGGCGATGGCGGCGTCCGCGCCGAAGATCACGGCGCCGACGTTGTCGCGCTCCAGGTTCAGGGCCATGCCCTTCACGCCGGCCTTGGTGAACTCGACCATTTCACCGGCCTGAACGTTGTCGAGGCCGTGGATGCGCGCGATGCCGTCGCCGACCGACAGCACCTGGCCGACGTCCGAGACGTCGGCTTCCACGCCGAAGTTGGCGATCTGCGACTTGAGGATGGCCGAGATTTCGGCGGCGCGGATATCCATGATGGGCTCTTTCGGCTTTCGTCTTCGGTGCGGGCCCGCTGGCCCGGCTTGATCTGAAATTCGGGACTTAGGCGCGTTTCAGCGCAAAGGTCATCTGGTCGAGCTTGGTCTTCAGCGAGGCGTCGAACAGCTTCGAGCCCACCTTGACCTTGAGGCCGCCCAGGATCGACGGATCGACGCGGGCGGTCAGCTCGGGGTCGCGGCCCAGGGCGGCGCGCAGCTCGGCCTGGATCTTCTTGGTCTGGGCGGCGCTCAGGGCCACGGCCGAGACCACCTCGGCGGCCACGACGCCCGTCTTCCTGGCGTACAGCGCCTCGAAGGCGGCGATCACGCCCGGCAGGTCGGCCGCGCGGCCGTTCTGACCCACCAACCCGAGGAAGTTGCGCGTCGTCGCCTTGAACTTGGCCTTGTCGGCGATGGCCGCCAGACCCTTGGCCTGATCGTCCGAAGAGATCAGCGGCGAGGTCGCCAGACGGCGCAGGTCGGCGCTGTCGATCCAGGCCGCCTTGAGCGAAGCCAGATCGGCGCGCACGGCGTCCAGCGCCCCCGTCTCATCCGCCAGGTCGAACAGCGCCTGTGCATACCGTCCGCCGACTTCCGTCGTCCTGAATTCGTCCGCCACTTATATTTGGTCCGCGTCTGAAGCGTTTGGATCAAGACCGGCCGCAGTCGCCCGCGCCAGTCAAGGGCCTGAAATGCTTGTAGAAAGCACGCTGGGGACGCATCTTTCGATACGCCCTTCGCTAAAGCCGCGCGGCTGATACCATGCAAGGCGGAAACCCGCAACCAAGGGGCGCGGAACGATAACGCCGCACCCGCGCTCTCTTTGGTCTAAGATGGACCGGCCAAGCTGGAGCGATCAGAAGAGCCTGCGACGATGACGACGCGGCTGGGCGCTTGATGCGCGCTCACGCTCCCGTTACCGAAAAATCCTAACCTCCATCAGGAACCCCGATGCTTGAAAGCATAACCCCGCTGCTGACCGATCCCGCCGCCTGGGCGGCCCTCGTGACCCTGGTCGTCATGGAGGTGGTGCTGGGGATCGACAACCTGATCTTCATCTCGATCCTGTCGAACAAGCTGCCGCCCGAACACCGCCAGCGCACGCGCCGCATCGGCATCGGTCTGGCCCTGATCATGCGCCTGGGCCTGCTGGCCACGATCGGCTGGATCGTCGGCCTGACCACGCCGGTGTTCGACCTGGGCTTCCACGGCGAGACCTTCGACACCGCCTTCTCCTGGCGCGACCTGATCCTGATCGCCGGCGGCCTCTTCCTGGTCTGGAAGGCCACCAAGGAAATCCACCACGCCGTCGACGTCACCCCTTCGAACGACATGCTGGAGAAGGACAAGAAGGACGTCGTCATCAACAACGTCGGCGCCGCCATCGTCCAGATCATCCTGCTGGACCTGGTGTTCTCGGTCGACTCCATCCTGACCGCCGTGGGCATGACCGATCACGTGCCGATCATGATGGTCGCCGTCATCATCGCCGTGACCGTCATGCTGCTGGCCGCCGACCCTCTGGCGAACTTCATCGACAAGAACCCGACCGTGGTCATGCTGGCCCTGGGCTTCCTGCTGATGATCGGCGCCGTGCTGATCGCCGACGGCTTCGGCGTCCACGTGCCCAAGGGCTATATCTACGCCGCCATGGCCTTCTCGGCCCTGGTCGAGGGCCTGAACATGTGGTCGCGCAACGCCCAGATCAGAAAGAACCAGGCCGAGGAAGCCGCCAAGGCCGCCCTCAACAAGGCCGAAACCGCCGAGCCCGGCGTCTAGACGTGCGTATCGGGCCGGTCCTGGCGATGCTTCTGCTGGCGCTTCCCGCGTCGGCGGCGGCGCAGACGCCGGGGCCGGCCCCCTCTTCTTCCGCCGCCCAGCCGGCCCGGGTTCCGGTCTACGGCTATGAGGTGGTGCGGACCTTCCCCCACGATCCGACCGCCTTCACCCAGGGCCTGGTCATCCGCGACGGCGTGCTGATCGAGAGCACCGGCCGCGATCCCCCCAGCGTGCGCCGCGTGCGGCTGGAGGACGGCGTCGTGTTGCAGAAGCGCGAGCTCGATTCTCAATATTTCGGCGAGGGCCTGACCGAGAAGGACGGCCGCGTCTTCTCCCTGTCCTGGATCAACGGCGTCGGCTTCATCTGGAATGCGGACGACCTGAAGCCCGTCTCCCGCTTCGCCTATGCGGGCGAAGGCTGGGGACTGACGCACGACGGGACGCGCCTGATCCTGTCGGACGGATCGGCGGCCCTGCGCTTTCTCGACCCCGACACCCAGGCCGAGACCGGCCGCGTCTCCATCACCCTGAACGGCCGCCCGGTGCGCCAGTTGAATGAGCTGGAATGGATCGACGGCGAGGTCTGGGCCAACGTCTGGCAGACCGACTACATCCTCCGCATCGACCCTGAGTCCGGCCGGGTGGTCGGCGTCATCGACCTCAGCGGTCTGCTGCCGAAGGATCAGGTGAAGGATCCGGTCGACGACGTGCTCAACGGCATCGCCTGGGACGCGCAGAACCGCCGCCTGTTCGTCACCGGCAAGAACTGGCCCAGCCTGTTCGAGATCCGGCTGACCGGGCCGAGGTAGGCCCTTCCTCCCGCTCATCCCGGCGGACGCCGGGATCCAGTCCTTTGGCTGAAAACGACCGCCGTCCGAGGCTCTCACTGGGCCCCGGCGTCCGCCGGGGTGAGCGGAAGCGAGACGGTCTGCGCTCAAGCAGCGAGCCGCCGCGCGGCGAGCGATAGCGCCCTACAAGAAACTATAGGGATCCACGTCCACGGTCAGCCGCACCGAGGCCGGAACCTTCACCCGCGCCAGCCAGGCGCGCAGGAAGGCCTGCAGGTTCACGTCGCGGTCGGCCCGCACCAGCAGCCGCTTGCGCCGTCGCCCGCGCACCAGCGCCAAAGGCGCGTCGGCAGGGCCGTAGACCTCCAGCCGCTCGGCGTTGGGGATGGCCTCGGCCAGGTCGCGGGCGACCTTCTCGACCGCCATGGCGTTCTCGCTGGACAGGATCAGCGCCGCCAGACGGCCGTGCGGCGGCAGGGAGGCGGCCTCGCGCTCGGCCATCTCGGCCTCGACGAAGGCGTCGCGGTCGCCCGCCGCCAGGGCCATCAGCACCGGGTGTTCCGGCGTCCAGGTCTGCAACAGGGCGCGGCCCGGCCGATCCGCCCGCCCCGCCCGCCCCGTGGCCTGCGCCAGCAGCTGATAGGTGCGCTCGGCCGCGCGCAGGTCGCCGCCGCGAAGCCCTAAGTCCGCATCGACCACTCCGACCAGGGTCAGGCGCGGGAAGTTGTGGCCTTTCGCCGCAGCCTGGGTGGCGACCAGGATGTCGATCTCGCCGTCGGCCATGGATTGTATGAGGGCGCGGGCCGACTTGCCGTCCGGCACGGTGTCCGAGCTGAAGACGGCGGTGCGGGCCTGTGGGAAGAGTTGGCGCACCTCCTCCTCGACCCGCTCGACCCCCGGCCCGACGGGCACCAACGAGTCCTCGGCCCCGCACGAAGGACAGGCCTTGGGCTTGGGCATGGAGAAGCCCGTCAGATGGCAGACCAGCCGCCCGGTGTAGCGATGCTCGACCAGCCAGGAATCCGTGTCCGGCGCCGTCAGCCGGTGCCCGCAGGCGCGGCACAGCACCACCGGGGCATAGCCGCGCCGGTTGAGGAACAGCAGGCTCTGCTCGCCCCGCGCCAGCGTCTCGCCGATGGCTTCGCGCAAGGGCTGAGACAGCCAGGTTTGCGGATCGGGCGGACATTCGCGCAGGTCGATCAGGCCGATCTCGGGCAGCACCGCCGCCCCGTGTCGCGCCGCCAGCTTCAGCCAGCGATACCGCCCCTGATGGGCGTTCCACAGCGTCTCCAGCGACGGGGTTGCCGAGGCCAGGACCACCGCCGCTCCCTCGATCCGCGCCCGCGCCACGGCCAGGTCGCGACCGTGATAGACCAGCCCCTCTTCCTGCTTGAACGAGCCGTCGTGCTCCTCGTCCACCACGATCAGGCGCAGGTTGGCGTAGGGCAGGAACAGGGCCGAGCGCGCGCCGACCACGATGTTGCAGCGCCCGGCGACCACCGCCTCCCACGCCTGACGCCGGCGCGGGGGGGCGACGCCGGAATGCCATTCGGCCGGGGCGACGCCGAAGCGGGCGGTGATGCGCTCGATCACCGCCTGGGTCAGGGCGATCTCGGGCAGCAGGATCAGCACCTGCGCCGTCGGATCGGCCCGCAACGCCCGCGCCGCCGCCTCCAGATAGGCCTCCGTCTTGCCCGAGCCCGTCACCCCGTCCAGCAGGAAAGGCGCGAAGCCGCCCGCCGCCACGGCCTCGGCGATGGCGGCCGCAGACGCCGCCTGATCGGGGTTCAGCGTCGCAGGCGCATGGTCGGGATCGGGCGGATCGAAGGCGGCGACCGCCTCGACCTCGAACGCCTCCAGCACGCCTTCGTCGACCAGCCCCTTGACCACCCCGGACGAGACGCCCGCCGCCCGCGCCAGATCGGCCGCTGTCATGGCCCGCACGCCCAGCGCCTCCAGCACCGCCGTGCGCGCCGCAGTAGGGCGAGCGGGACTGCGCCCCTCGACGCGCCGCACGCGCCGCTCGGGGCGAGGCCGGGGCGCGCGCAGACCCTTCAGCGCCGTCGCCGCCATTTCGCCCGGCGGGCTCAGCGTCCAGCGCGCCGCCCATTCGACGAAGTCCAGCGTCCGTTCCGGCAGGCGCGGATCGTCCAGCACCTGCTCGACCGCCTTGAGCTTGCGATTGGAGCCGGTCGTCTCGAACACCTCGGCCACCACGCCCCGGATCAGGCGCGGCCCCAGCGGCACGGCGACCTGATCGCCGCGCGCGACCGCCAGCGCCTCGGGAACCGCATAGTCGAAGGCTTCCGGCACGGGCAGGGGGATGAGGACGGAGGCGACCTTCACCGCGCGCCCTCGCACGCCCGCAACGCCGACGTCCGATACCGACGTCGCGCCCTGCCATGATCGCCGCCCTTCGCCACGCCCGGCGAAGCGATTTCAGACGATTCAGACGAATTGGACTCTGTTTTTTTGGTCACGGAGTCTGAAATATCCCCGGCCGCGAAAGACGGTCGCTTCCGTCACAACTCGGCGCTAAAACTGGTCTCATGAAACTCTTTCTCGACACCGCCGACGTCGCCGTCATCAAGGACCTGCTGCCCACCGGGATGGTGGACGGCGTCACCACCAATCCTAGCCTGATCGCCAAGTCGGGTCGCAACATCGCCGAGGTCATCGCCGAAATCTGCGCCCTGGTCGAGGGGCCGATCTCGGCCGAGGCCGTGGCCACCGATTTCGAGACCATGGTCAAGGAGGGCGACAAGCTGGCCTCGATCGCCCCCAATGTAGTGGTCAAGCTGCCGCTGACGTGGGACGGTCTGCGCGCCACCCGCGCCTTCGCCGACAAGGGGATCAAGACCAACGTCACCCTGTGCTTCTCGGCGGCCCAGGCCATGCTGGCGGCCAAGGCGGGCGCGACCTTCATCTCGCCCTTCGTCGGTCGCCTGGACGATGTCGGCGCCGACGGCGTGGGCCTGTTGGAAGACATCCGCACCCTTTACGACATCCACGACTTCAGCACGGAAATCCTGGCCGCCTCGGTGCGCAATCCGGACCATGTGACCGCCGCTGCGCTTGCCGGCGCCGACGCCTCGACCATTCCGGCCGACGTTTTCAAGGCTTTGGTCAAGCACCCGTTAACCGACAAGGGGTTGGATGCGTTTCTGGCGGACTGGGGCAAGACCGGTCAGTCAATTCTGTAATTTAGACCCGATGAGAGGTCCGCTTGAGCACTTCCCTGGACCTCTCCACCGACCCGGCGGCGCCAGGCCTGCACTGGCCTGAGGTGCGCGCCTGGCTCGGCGATCACGCTGAACACCTGCTGGATGATCGCGCCCTGCTGGAAGAGCTGGGCCTGGCCGCCACCGGCCGCAACGTCGTCGACTTCGGCCGCGCCGCCCTGGCGCGGCTGGAGGCCGTCGCCCAGCGCGAGGCGGGCGCCCGCAAGCTGATCGAAGAGATCGCCCGCGCCAACTTCGCCGCCCAGACCCAGACCCACGTCGCCGCCCTGGACCTGATGGAGGCCCGCACCCACGCCGAACTGGCGCGGCAGCTGGACGCCGTGGCGCAAGGCCGTTTCGGTCTGGCGGGCGCCGCCGTGGCGATCGAGAAGCCGGGGGCCGTCCCCTTCGGCTGGAAAGCGCTGGAGCCAGGCCGCGTCGACGCCCTGCTGGGCGAGGACGGCCTGCACTGGCTCGGCCCCAACTTCACCGGCCTCAGCCTGTTCGGCCCTTCCGAGGGCGAGGTCGCCTCGGTCGCCCTGGTGCGGATGACGTTGCGCGCGCCGGGCGAGGCTGCGCCCCGCGCCGCCCTGTGCGCCTTCGGCTCGGGCGAGGACGACGGCTTCACCCCCGCCATGGGCTGCGAACTGGTGGCCTTCGTCGCCCGCGTCGTCGAACGCATGGCCGAGCGATGGCCGCTGGAAGCCTGACCGCGCAGGGCGCTCTGGCCGCCTGGCTGGAGCATCTGGCCCATGAGCGCCGCCTGTCGCCGCGCACGCTGGAGGCCTACGGCCACATCGGCCGGCTGTATCTCGCCTTTCTGGAGCGCCATCGCGGAGGGCCGCAAAGCGCGGCGGACCTCGGGTCCGTCACGGCGGCCGATGCACGCGCCCATCTGGCCGAGCGCCGCAGCGGGGATCGCCCGCTCAACGCCCGCTCGCTCAGCCAGACCTTGGCCGCCATCCGGGGCTTTCACGCCTTCCTCGACCGGCGCCTGGGCGTGGCGACGCCGCAGTTGGCCCTGGTGCGCGGGCCGAAAATCAAGCCATCCCTGCCCCGCCCGGTCAGCGAGGATCAGGCGAAGGGACTGCTGCACGAACCCGAGGCCGATCCCGACATGGAGCCGTGGGAGGCCGCACGCGACCGCGCCGTCCTGACCCTGCTCTACGGCTGCGGCCTGCGGATTTCAGAGGCCCTGTCGCTGAAGCGATCGGACGCGCCCCTGCCCGACAGCCTTCGCATCACCGGCAAGGGCGACAAGACGCGCATGGTCCCCGTCCTGCCGCAGGTGCGCGAGGCGACGGACGCCTATCTGGCGCTGCAGCCCTTCGTCATCGACGCCGATCAGGCCCTGTTCCGCGCGCGGCGCGGCGGTCCCCTGAGCGCCCGCCATGTGCAGGCGACGGTGCAGCGGCTGCGCGGGCGCCTCGGCCTGCCCGCCTCGGCCACGCCCCATGCGCTGAGGCACAGCTTCGCCACCCACCTGCTGGGCGCCGGCGCCGACCTGCGCTCGATCCAGGAGCTGCTGGGTCACGCCAGCCTGTCGACGACGCAGAAATACACCCAGGTCGACGCCGCCCGCCTGCTGGCCGCCTATAGCCAGGCCCACCCGCGCGGGTGACTGTTCAGCACACGGAAAAGGCGCCAGATTTGGCTTGGGGATGATCGCGGGACGGGAGTTCGCGCGTGTGCATAGCCAGTGTTCCCGATCGACGCGCGCTGCTGACGCTGTTGCTGGCGACGGGCGTGCTCGGCCTGGCTAGGCCGCTCTGCGCCCAGAACGAACCGGAAGCCGAAGCCCGCCTGCTAACTAATCTTTTGACGCGCATGGCGGTCGAGGTTGAACTAGGGCGACGGCGCGCCCTCTTCGTCATCGACACCGGCGCCGAGCGCACCTCGATCTCGGATCGCCTTGCTGCGGAGCTGAAGCTGGCGGCAGGCCCCCTTGTACGCGTCCACGGCATCACTGGGTCGGTGCTCGCACCAACCGCGCGTCTGCCCCAGTTGAGCTTTTCACAGCGACGTTTCGCCGATCTGATCCTGCCGATCTTCCCCTACGCGCTGCTGAGAACGGATGGACTTCTGGGTCTGGACGCCCTGTCGCGCTTCCGCCTGACTCTGGATTTCCACAACAGGCGCGTGCTCCTGGCGCCCTCGTATGGTCCAGGCTCCACCAGCGTGTTCGCGGAGGGCCGCGCCAGCCGCCTGCCCTTCGTCGAAAGCCTGGTTCAGGAGAACCTGTTTCAGCGTCTACTGATCAGCCGCGTCGTCGCTGACGGCGTCGAAGCCGTCGCCTTCATCGACACCGGGGCGCAGTATTCCATCGGCAACCACGCCCTGATGCGGACGCTGGATGCACGCCTGGGCCGAGTGGATCGTCCGCAGGCGCGAGTATACGGCGTGACCGGCCAATCGCTGATGGCCGAGGTCGGGCAGGTTTCAAGCCTGCAGTTGCATCAAAGAGACCTGGGCCTCACGCCCCTACTGTTCGCCGATCTGCACGCCTTTCACATACTCGGCCTGATCGAGCCGCCCGCCTTGCTGCTAGGGGCGGACGTACTGACTCGGTTCGACCGCGTGGTGCTGGACTATGGCGCTAGGCGCATCGGCTTCGGCAGCGTAACGCGCCGGCCGCCATCGTCCGCATAAGGCGATAATTACGCCTCAGATGGCCCTGACCGCTCCGCCGTCCACCCGGATCAACGAGCCGGTGACATAGCCCGCCAGCGGACTGGCCAGGAAGGCGGCCACGGCGCCGAATTCCTCTGTCGCGCCGATGCGTCCGGCGGGGATAGACTTGACCGACTCGGCGCGTGCGTCCTGCGGCGTCGCGCCCGTGGCGGCGGCGCGGGCGGCGTCCAGCCGTTCGATGCGCGGCGTGTCGATGCGGCCCGGCAGCAGGGTGTTGACCGTCACCCCGTTGGCCGCGACCTCGCCCGCCAGCGTCTTGGCCCATGCCGCCACCGAGGCGCGCAGGGTGTTGGACACGCCCAGCGTCCCGATCGGCTCGATCACGCTGGTCGAGGCGACGTTCAGCACCCGCCCCCAGCCCATCGACCGCATTCCCGGCATCACCCGGTCGGTCAGGCGGAAGACCGACAACACCATGGCCTCGAACTGCTCACGCCACAGCGCCGGGTCCAGCCCCGCCACGCCCGAGGGCGGCGGCCCGCCCGTGTTGTTCAACAGGATCTGGATCGGCCCGCCCAGACCCGCCTCGGCGACGTCCACCGCCTTCAGCAGGGCCTCGTGATCCGCCAGGTCGGCCGGGGCGATGATCGCTCGGCCCGGCCCCATGGCGTTCAGTTCATCGGCCGCGGCCTGCAGCTTGACCGCATCGCGCGACAGCAGAGCCACATGAGCGCCCTCGGCCACAAGGGCCGTCGCCACCGCGCGGCCGAGACCGCTGGAGCCGCCGCAGATCAGGGCGCGTTTGCCGGTGAGTTGAAGGTCCATGCCGTTATCCCCTGCCTCATGAAGCTTTCGCCGCTGACATGGGCGCAGGCGCGACCGATTGCGAGCCCCGTCGACCAAAGTCGCGGGCGAGACACGGAAACTAGCGCAAAACCTCATCCGAGCTGACCAGCCGCACGTCGTGCATCTGGTTCAGATAGGCTTCGTAGTAGCCCTTGTGCGAGGCGCCGACGATGGTCAGCATCCGCGTGCCCGGATAGCGCCCCAGCACATCGCGCATATTGGCGACCATGCGCAGATTGCGCGTCTCCCAATAGCCGAGATAGCGACGCCCGAACGCCTGCGGCGAGGGCTCTACATGGGTCGCGCCGAAATCCGAACGATAGACGACCATCTGCGTGTCCGGCGTGTTGTAGTCGCGATAGATGTTCAGCACGCCGTCCGGGTGCTCCAGGTCGGCATACAGCCGCTGGTCTGCGTCCTTGCGCGCCTGGACATAGGGATTGTCCCACGCCGCCATGATCGCCTTGGCCTGCGCCTCTTCCTCGTCAGGCGGGGTTGCGGAGTCCGCCGTGTGATCATCAACCGCCCACAGGCGCTCATGCCCCAGCCGCGCCGCCAGTACGGCCGCGACCAGGTCGACCTCGTTCTTTCGGGTCATCCGGCGGTCCAGGGCCGCCGCCATTTCCGCCGTCAGGCTGTCGCCCGCCACCCGCTCAGCAGCGGGCAGACGCAGCCATTGCACCGAGGCGGAACCCGGCTCTCCCGCTGCGAGGAAGAGAGCCGCCAGACGTCGCCGATCGGCCGCCGTCGGCGCCTTGGGCCAGGCCTCCAGCAAACGCTCGACCTCGGCATTGGCCGTCGGCACATCCATACCCAGCGCCCGGCCGGCGGCGGACGGGTCATAGCAGAAGGCCTCGACCGATTCCGCATAACGCGACGGATAGCGCCGCATGAAGTCGCACTGCAGGCCGGACAGGTTTTCGACGGCGACGGCGGTCGGCCGCCAAGCCTCCAGTCGCGTCAGCAGAGGCTGAAGCTGTTCGGCGCGGAAGCTGTCGGGCAGGTCGGACAGGTGCGGCGAACCCAGCACCAGAACCTCATTGAACGCGCCTGCCGGAGGGCCTTTCAACTGGTCAGGGTGAAACGTGGGTCGATAGTCCTGCGCCGAGGCGGCAGAACCGATCACCGCCCAGGCCGCCGCCGCCAATCCAATCGCCAAACGCATCGCTTCGCCCTCGCTCCCGCCGTTTCGCGGTGAAACTGAAGACGCACGCCGAGGCCAGCAAGTTAAGTTTCGGCAACGAAAAACGGCGCGCCCTGTGCGGAGCGCGCCGTTCTGATCGCAGTCGGAAAGACGGTGAGGCTCTTACGCCTGCATCGTCCAGCCTTCGACGCCCATGGCGGCCTGACGGAAGGCCTCCGAGCGGGTCGGGTGCGGGTGGCAGGTGCGGGCCACGTCTTCCGAGGCGCCGCCGAAGGCCATGGTCATGCAGGCCTCGCCGATCAGCTCGCCCGCCTGCGGGCCGTAGATGTGAACGCCCAGAACCTTGTCCGTCGCGGCGTCGGCCAGGACCTTCACGAAGCCCTCGGTCTCGTGGTTGATCTTGGCGCGGCTGTTGGCGGCGAAGGGGAATTTGCCCTTCTTGTAGTTGACGCCCGCGGCCTTCAGCGCCTCTTCGGTCTTGCCGACCCAGGCCACTTCCGGGCCGGTGTAGATGACCGACGGCACCAGGTCGTAGTCGACGTGGCCCGGCTTGCCTGCGATCAGTTCGATCACGGCCACGGCGTCTTCCTCGGCCTTGTGAGCCAGCATCGGGCCGTGCGTCACGTCGCCGATGACCCAGACGCCCGGCGCCGAGGTCTTGAAGTGGTCGTTGGCGATGAAGCCGCGCTGGTCCGGCGTGACGCCGACCGTCTCCAGCCCCAGGCCTTCGGTGTAGGGACGGCGGCCGATGGCGACCAGAACCACATCGCCCTTCAGGGTTTCGGCCTCGCCGCCCTTGGCCGGTTCCAGCGTCAGTTCAACGCCGTCCTTGGAGGTCTTGGCGCCGGTGACCTTCGTGCCCATGCGGAAGGTCATGCCCTGCTTGGTCAGGCCGCGCTGGAAGGCGGTGGCGACTTCGCCGTCCATGCCCGCGCCGACCTTGTCGAGGAACTCCACGACCGTGACCTGGGCGCCCAGACGGCGCCAGACCGAGCCGAGCTCGAGGCCGATGACGCCCGCGCCGATGACGATCAGATGCTTGGGCACCTTGGGCAGGAACAGGGCGCCGGTGCTGTCGATGACCTTGCCGTCCTCGAAGGCGACGCCCGGCAGCGGGGTCGGCTCGGAGCCGGTGGCGATGACGATGTTCTTGGTCTCGAGCGTGGTCTTGGCGCCGCCCTCGGCTTCGACCTCGACCTTGCCGGCCCCGACGATGCGGCCGAAGCCCTTCACCACGTCGACCTTGTTTTTCTTCATCAGGAATTCGATGCCCTTGGTCAGGGCCTCGACGCTATCGTCCTTGGCCTTGTGCATCTGGGCCAGGTTCAGCTTGGGCTTCACCTCGATGCCGATGCCGGCGAATTCGACGTTGGCGGCCTCATACAGTTCCGAGGCGTGCAGCAGGGCCTTCGACGGCATGCAGCCGACGTTCAGGCAGGTGCCGCCCAGCGTCGCGCGCTTTTCGACCAGGGCGGTCTTCAGCCCCAGTTGTCCGGCGCGGATGGCGGCGTTGTAGCCGCCCGGCCCGCCCCCGATGATCACCACGTCGTAGGTCTGGGAAGCGGCGTCGGCCATGAGGTCCTCTGATCGTTCAGGCGCTGAAAATGAAGCGGCGCGGACACTAGCGCCGACCCCGGCGGGGTCAACCGCCACGGTCCATATAGGCGCGGATCGCTCCGGGGGCCATGCCGACGAAAGCAAAAGGCCGGGCGTCGCCGCCCGGCCTTCCATTTTCAGCCGCTATGGACCGGTCAGTATTTGAAGCGCACGCCCATGAAGACGTTGTAGCCGAACTTCTCGTACTCATAGGTCCGCTCGCGCGAGCCGTAGTAGCGGACGCCCGCCGAGTCGGTCAGGTTCTTGGCCTCGCCGAACACCTCGACCCCGTTGCCGAAGTCGTAGGAGGCGGTGAAGTCCAGCTGCTCGCGGCCCTCGACGAACAGGTCGAAGTCGGGATCGTCGGCGTTGATCTCTTCCAGATAGTCGCTGCGCTTGGTGTAGCTGAGGCGGGCGCTGAAGCCGGCCATCTCGTAGAAGAGGGCCAGATTGTAGTTGTTCTCCGACTGGCCCGGCAGGGAGAATTTGGTGCGGCCGCCATAAGCCTGGGCCGTTTCGATCTCGGCGTCGGTCCAGGTGTAGTTGGCGAAGACGCCGAAGCCCGAGGCCCAGCCCGGCAGGAAGCTGAACTTCTGCTGCCAGTTCAGCTCCAGACCCATCAAGTGGCCGTTCGGAGCGTTGATCGGGGTCTCGAACTCGGCGTCGAACTCGGTCCCGTCGATCGTCACCTTGTCCTCGTACTTGAGGATGTAGCGATAGTCGGTCAGGTCCTTGTAGAAGACGTTGGCCGACACTACGCCCAGCGAGGCGAAGTAGTATTCCAGCCCGAAGTCGACGTTGTTCGACAGCGTAGGCTGCAGGTCCGGATTGCCGATCTCGTAAGAGATGTCCGAACCGTCCGTCTCCTCGATGCGACGCGGGACGATCTGGTTGAACTCCGGACGCGAGATCGAGCGCGTCAGGGCGAAGCGGCCGATCAGATTGTCCGAGAAGCTGTGGCGGACCGTCAGGTTCGGGAAGAACTCGGTGTCGTCGCGATCGACCCGGGCCATGTCGAACGGATCGGATCCGTCATTGTCGATCAGGCTGGCGGCTTCGCCTTCGAACTGAGTGTTCTCGACGCGCAGGCCAAGCGTGACGTTCGTCGCGCCGATGTCGAAGCGCGCCTGGGCGTAGGCTGACAGGATATCTTCCTTGGCCGTGTAGTCGGCGGCGATGGAGTCCGGCAGTCGGCGCCCCGACAGCGGGCGCATCTGGGCGAAGTAGTCGTCAACCAGGCCGTTGTCGAACTTGTAGCCCAACAGATAGTCGTAGTTGCGCGACTCCGTGTCGGTCAGCAGATCTCCATAGGACTGCGACGGCGCATGGGCGGCGTCGCGACTGCGGAAACGCTCCTCGTCGGCCGATACGTCCCGCGTGCGGTACTTGCCGCCGACCTTCCAGGTGACTTCACGCCCCGCCAGCACCGAGGGCAGTTCCAGGTTCGTCTGGAACGTCATCTCTTCCTGCTGTGTCGTGCTTGAGCGGAAGGCGTTCTCGCGGAAACGATATTCCGCAGCGTTCATATGCTCCCCGGTCGAGAAGATCGAATAGGTCGGCTCGTAGTGGCTGCCGGAGAAGTCATAGGTGACGGACGGCTTCAGGCGCGAGCGGAACAGCAGCTCATTGCGGTTCGGATAGGTCTGCTCGCTGTCAGCCCAGGACAGGCTGGCGTCCAGAACCGCGCCATTGCTGAAGATGCGCTCCCCTCCCGCCGTCAGGGTCATGATCTCGTTCTTCTGGGTGCGGTGACGCAGCTGGCGCTCGACCGTCACCTCGTCGAAGGTCGCCTTGCGGTCGGTCGCGCCGGCCTGAAGATTCTCCTCGTCATAGGTCAGCAGCAGCTGGTTGCGGTATTCGTCGTCCTCGAACTGGGCGAACGAGCCGCGGACCCAGGCCCGCAGGGACTCCGAGGGGCGGAACTCCAGCGAGCCGCTGAGCGACTGGCGCGTGCGCTCGGTGTCGTAGTCCTTGAACAGGGTTTCCTCGAGGGCGAAGACCTCGCCTCCTTCCGGCGTCTCCATCTTGGTCCAGCCGGACTCGACGTTGTCGGGACGGCGGTTGGTCTTGGAGTAGGAGTAGGACAGCAGGCCGCCGAAGGTCTGGTCCGCGCCGAAGACGTTCGACGCCGTGGCGCCCGCGCGGATGTCCTCGCCGCCGTAGTCGTTGTAGCTGCCGCCCGCATAGCCGCTGACGGCCAGGCGGCGCTGGTCGAAGGGCGAGCGGGTCTTGATGTTGACCGCGCCGGCGATGGAGTCGGCGTCCTGGCTCGGCAGCAGGGTCTTGGAGATCTCGATGTTGGAGACGATGTCGCTGGGCAGGGTGTCCAGGTCGACCGCGCGCGTGCCCGGATCGACGGCCGGAACCGTCACCCCGTCCACCGACACGGCGGTGAAGGCCGACGGCGCGCCGCGCACGTTGATGTAGCGGCCCTCGCCCTGGTCGCGCTGGATGGCGATGCCGGGAACGCGCTGCAGGGATTCCGCCACGTTCGGGTCGGGGTAGCGGCCGATGGCGTCGGCCGACAGGACGTTGATCACGCCGTCGGCGTTCTTCTGCTGGTTCAGCGAGCGAGCCACGCCCTCGGTGATGACGCCGTTGACGATGACGTCGGCGACGGCGACCGCATCGCCCGAACCCATCATGACGGTGACCGAGGTCAGGCGGCCCGGCGCGGCGGCGACGGTCTGGGTCGCGGTCGGCAGGCCGATGTAGCGGGCCTCCAGCGTCACCTGACCCGAAACGCCGCCCAGGTTGAACTCGCCCTGGCTGTTGCTGACGGCGCGGCGGCCGCTGGCGCGGTCGATGATCTCGGCGCCCGGCAAGGGCGAGCCGTCGGCGTTGACGACACGGCCGATCAGGCCGTCGCCCGCCGGAGCGGCCGCGACGGCCGGAGCCGCGTCAACCGCCATATCGGCCGCCTGGGCGGCCACGGCGAAAACCAGCGGCAGGCTCGCCGCGCTGAGAAGAAGTCCGAGCTTCATGTCCATATCCCCGAAGGCCGGCGCCGCTTCTGGCGGCCCGGTTCCGGCGGGATGGCTAATACGTCCCGGCGACGCGGCCGCGACGATTTCACGAAAAGGAATCTGCGAGCGGAACACGGGATCACGACAGTTGATCCCCGTTCGGATCATCCGTTGTCGAACCATCGCCAAAGCGTCGCAGGGACGCCGTTGACCGGGCCTTCGCGCGCGTGTTTCGGGCGGATAGACCAACCTGGACCGAAAGCCCCGCCATGCCCGCCATCCCGCCCCGGCGCTCGCGCCCCGCCATGCTCGCCGGCCTTCTGATCCCCGCCCTGCTGCTGGCCGCCTGCGCCGGACATGAGGTCGACTTCCAGGGCGAGGGCGACGGCGTCGTCGGCCAGGGCGCGCCCGTGCGCGCCGTGCTGGAGACGCCCTCGGTCGGCACGGTCGGCGACGACGCGGCCGACGACCCCGCCATCTGGGCCTCCAAGACCCCCGTGACCGTCGAGGGGGTCCAGACCCCCGGCTTCGTCGTCGGCACCGACAAGAAGGCGGGCCTCTACGTCTACGGTTTCGACGGGGCCATCCTGCAGTTCATGCCCGAGGGACTGCTGAACAACGTCGATGCGGTCGAGGGACTGAACGTCGACGGCCGCCCGCAGCTGCTGATCGGCGCCAGCGACCGCACACCGGGCCGTATGGGCGTCGCCCTCTATCTGTTCGACCCGGCCGGGACCGGCGACAACAAGGTGCGCTACTGGGGCTCCATCACGACCGACGTGGTCGAGCCCTACGGCTTCTGCCTCGCCCGACGCGGCGAGGAGATCCACGCCATACTGGTCGGCCATGAAGGCGAACTGCGCCAGTTCGTCGTCGCCGCCGGGCCCGACGGCCGCCCGTCCGCGCAACTGGTCCGCCGCGCCGAGATCGGCTCGATCTCCGAAGGCTGCGCCGCCGATCCGGCGACCGACGCCCTGTACGTCAACGAGGAGAACGTCGGCCTGTGGCGCTACAGCCTCGACCCGGCCTCGGGCGGGACGCGCACCCTGGTCCAGCCGGTCGCGCCGGGCGTGCTGGTCGCCGACGCCGAGGGGCTGACGACGCTGACGGACGGGGAGGCGCGCTATCTGATCGCCTCCAGCCAGGGCGAC
This sequence comes from Brevundimonas sp. NPDC055812, assembly GCF_053616535.1. Classification (NCBI taxonomy): domain Bacteria; kingdom Pseudomonadati; phylum Pseudomonadota; class Alphaproteobacteria; order Caulobacterales; family Caulobacteraceae; genus Brevundimonas; species Brevundimonas sp. NPDC055812. The sequence continues at coordinate 46,194 of NZ_JBSHDX010000008.1, forward strand.
TCGACCTTCCCCGTCTGGCGCATCGACGGCGCTGCGCCGCAATACAAGGGCCGCTTCGTGGTCGTGGACGGGACGGTCGACGGGGTGACGGGCACCGACGGCCTGGCCGCTCTGGGCGGTCCGGTCGGCCCCTTCCCCGAGGGCCTGGTGGTGATCCAGGACGACGTCAACGACACCGGAACCCAGAACTTCAAATACGTCGACTGGCGGGACATCCGCGCGGCGCTGGGGCTGTAAGGTCGGAGGACGGAACGCGAAAAGGCCCGGCGATCGCGTCGGGCCTTTTTCATGTGCGTCGCTGATCTGGGCGCAAAAGGAAACGGGGCCCGACCTTGCGGCCGGACCCCGTTTTCCGTTTCGACTGGAGCGGGCGAGGCGATTCGAACGCCCGACCCTCACCTTGGCAAGGTGATGCTCTACCCCTGAGCTACGCCCGCACTCCGTTGGGAGCGATGTGCTGCTCCCCGTCGAGGAAGGGGCGTATAGCGGACCGACTTCGGATCGCGCAAGCCCCTTTTTCGTTTTTCGGCCAATCCGCCGATCTTTTTCGAACAGCCCTGAAACTTCACACGAAAACGGCCCCGAAACGCCCGCAAGGACGCCCCGGAGGCCGCTTCAAAGCACCGCCGCCGCCACATTGCCGCCCAACCCGCTCAAGCAGCGAGCCGCCGCGCGGCGAGCGATAGCGGCCTCGTCGCGCCTCGCTTAGCGAGGCGCGAGACGAATAGCCCCGTCCAGGCGGATGCACTCGCCGTTGATGTAGACGTTCTCGGCCAGGTGCAGGGCCAGGGCGGCGTAGTCGGCAGGCGTGCCCAGGCGGCTGGGGAAGGGGATGGCGGCGGCCAGGCTGTCCTGAACCTTCTGGTCCATGCCGGCCATCATCGGCGTCCACATGATGCCGGGCAGGATGGTGTTCACCCGCACCCCTTCCTGGGCCAGGTCGCGGGCCACCGGCAGGGTCATGGCGTAGACGCCGCCCTTGGACGCCGAGTAGGCCGCCTGGCCGATCTGGCCGTCCTGGGCCGCGACCGAGGCGGTGTTGACGATCAGGCCGCGCTCGCCGTCGGCCATCGGCTCCAGCGCCGCCATGCCGAGCGCCGACTGCGACAGGACGCGGAAGGTGCCGAACAGGTTGATCGAGACCGTGCGTTCGAAGGACGCCATGTCATGGGCGCGCAGTTCGCCGGTGTCACGCTTGCGGCTGACGGTCTTCTGGCCGGTGGCGATGCCGGCGCAGTTGACGGTCAGCCGCTCCTGGCCGTGGGCGGCGCGGGCCTTGGCGAAGCCGGCGGCGACGCTCTCGTCCGAGGTCACGTCCACCTTGCAGAAGACGCCGCCGATCTCCTGGGCGATGACCTCGCCGCGCTCTTCGTTCAGGTCGAACAGGGCGACCTTGACGCCCTTGGCCGCCAGGGCGCGCGCCGTGCCTTCGCCGAGGCCCGAAGCCCCGCCCGTCACCACCGCCGCGATCGAAGCGTCGAGTTTCATGAAAGTCGTCCTATATTCGATTGAACCGAGTGCTCGTGCGAGGATTTAGCGGCCATGACCGCAAAGACCAACGGGGTGTCGCCCGATGACGCCATCAATCCTGAAAAGGCCCTGGTTCCCGCCGTGCAGAAGGTGAACGAGATGCGCGTGCGCAAGGGCTTCTGGCCCAAGATGCGGCGCACCGCCGCCCGCATCCCCTTCGCCCAGCAGGCGGTCGCCGCCTGGTACGCCGCCCAGGACCCCAAGACCCCGCTGGCGGCCAAGGGGCTGATCCTGGGGGCCCTGGCCTATTTCGTCATGCCGGTCGACGCCATTCCCGACGTCTTCGTCGGCATCGGCTTCACCGACGACGCAGCGGTGATCGCGGCGGTGCTGGCGACCCTGGGCGCCCACCTCAAGCCCCGCCACCACGATCAGGCGGCGCAGGCGCTGAGGCGGCTGCGTGAGGAAGAGGAGGCGTAAGCTCTTCTCCCCTTGCGGGAGAAGGTGGGCGCCGAAGGCGCACGGATGAGGGGTCTCTCCGAAATCGGATGAAGGCTGCGAGGCCGAGGTCCCGCAACCCCTCATCCGTCAGGCTTCGCCTGCCACCTTCTCCCACAAGGGGAGAAGGTGGCCACGATCAGTCCTCGACCTTCACCACGATCTTGCCGACGGCCGTGCGGTCGCTGAGGGCCTGGATGGCCTCGTGGGCGCGCTCCAGAGGGAAGGTGCGGCTGACGCGCGGCTTGATCTTGCCCTCGACGTAGAGCTGCATCAGCTCGGCCATGTTGGCGGCGTGAGCCTTGGGATCGCGGGCGACGGCCGCGCCCCAGAAGACGCCGACCACCGACACCGACTTCAGCAGGGTCAGGTTCAGCGGCAGCGACGGAATCCCCGCCGGGAAGCCGACCACCAGATAGCGGCCGTTCCAGTCCATGGCCCGCAGGGCCGGCTCGGCGTAGTCGCCGCCGACGCCGTCGAAGACAACGTCCGCCCCGTCGCGGCCGGTCGACAGCTTGAACTCGCCCGACAGTTCCTTCTGAGCCGCCTTGTCCATCGGACCAGAGGGGTAGATCAGGCCGTTGTCTGCGCCCAGCTCCAGAGCGAACTCAACCTTGTCGTTGGTCGAGGCGGCGGCGACCACGCGCGCGCCCATCGCCTTGCCCAGTTCGACGGCGGCGGCGCCGACGCCGCCCGCCGCGCCCAGCACCAGCAGGGTCTCGCCCGGCTGCAGCTGCGCCCGGTCCTTCAGAGCGTAGTAGCTGGTGCCGTAGGTCATGATGAAGGCGGCGGCGGTCTCATAGTCCATGCCGTCGGGAATGGGGATCAGGCTGTCGGCCTTGACCTTCAACCGCTCGACCATGCCGCCCCAGCCGGGCACGGCGACGACCCGGTCTCCCCGGAATACGCCCTTCACCCCCTCGCCGACGGCGTCGACCACGCCCGCGACCTCGGCCCCCGGCGCGAAGGGACGCTCGGGCTTGAACTGGTATTTGTCGGCGATGATCAGGGCGTCGGGATAGTTGACGCCCACGGCCTTGACCTCGATCACCACCTCGCCCGGACCGGGCGTGGGGTCCATGACCTCCTCGACGACGAGCGATTCCGGGCCGCCGGGGGCCTTGGACAGGACTGCGCGCATAGGAACTCTTTTCAGCTATCCCCCATCGGCCATGGCGCCGACACGCCGGCGACGCTAATCAGCCTGCGGCCCGATGCAAAGAGGCCGAATGGGTTCTGAGGAGACGATCATGGCGAAACCCGCCCTCATCCTTCACGGCGGCGCCGGCGCCCGGCGCGAGCGCAACTACGACGCCGAGGTCGTGCACATGCGCGAGGTGGTGGAGGCGATGAAGGCGCGGCTGGACGCCGGGGCCTCGGCCCTGGACGCAGCCGTCGAGGCGGTCGTCATGCTGGAGGATTCCGGCCTCTATGTCGCCGGGCGCGGCGCCTCGCCCAATCTGGCGGGCGATTATGAGCTGGACGCCAGCATCATGGACAGCGTCACCGGCAAGGCCGGGGCCGTCGCGGCCCTGCAGGGCTTCCGCAACCCGGTCGTCGCCGCCCGCGCGGTGATGGACCGCACCCCCCACGTCATGCTGGCCGGAAACGGCGCTGCCCGCTTCGCCGCCGAACAGGGTCTGGCGCGCGTCGAAGATCCCGAGGCCTGGTACACCCGCGCCGGTCAGGGCGAGGACAACCATCCGCCCAGCGGCCTGAGCCACGGCACCGTCGGCTGCTGCGTGCTGGACAGCCAGGGCCGTCTGGCGGCCGCCACCTCGACGGCGGGCGTGTTCGGCAAGATGCCGGGCCGCGTCGGCGACACCCCCATCCCCGCCGCCGGAACCTGGGCCGACGAGCACGCCGCCGTCTCCTGCACCGGCCAGGGCGAGTACTTCATCCGCGTCGCCGCCGCCGCGCGCACCGCCTTCGGCGTCGCCGCCGGTCAGTCTGTGAACGAGGCGTCGCGAGCCGTCATCGACCGCATCGGCGCCCTGGGCGGGGACGGCGGCCTGATCGCCCTGGACCGTCACGGCAACATCGCCCAGCCCTACAACAGCCAGGGCATGAAGCGCGCCTGGTTGGCGACCGACGGCAGCGTCGGCGTCGAGGTGTTCGGGCGGGAACCTCCGAATTCCGTTCATCCCCGGGGATGAGCGGGGAATAAGAGCCCGGCTTCATTACATCTCCGTAAGGTGCGCGGCGGCTCTTCGCCCTGCTAGGCTTTCGACGCCCGTTTCTTCGACTGCGGGCGTTGGAAAGCCGCCCCTCATGAAGAATCGCCTGATCCTGACCGCCTGCGCCTCGGCGCTGCTGCTCGGCCTGCCCGCCGCCGCCCCGGCCTGGGCCAAGGCGCCGCCCGCCGCCGCGTCTGCCGCCCAGGGCGGGGTCGAAGTGCCGCCGCTGGGCTTCACCAAGCGGGTGCTGGCCAACGGCATGGAGGTCTATACGGCGCGCGACGCCTCGACCTCGAACGTCACGGTCCAGGTCTGGTATCGCGTGGGGTCGAAGGACGATCCGGCGGGCCGCTCGGGCTTCGCCCACCTGTTCGAGCACCTGCTGTTCAAGGCGACGAAGAACATGCCGTCCGAGACGTTCGATCGTCTGACCGAGGACGTCGGCGGCTTCAACAACGCCTTCACCGCCGACGACGTGACCGCCTATTACGAGGTCGTACCGGCCAACCACCTGCAGCGCATCCTGTTCGCCGAGGCGGACCGCATGGGCTCGCTGGTCGTCGATGAGGCCAATTTCGCCTCCGAACGCGACGTGGTGAAGGAAGAATACCGCCAGCGGATTCTGGCCAGCCCCTACGGCCGTCTGTTCGGCCTGTTCGCGCCCGAGACCATCTATCAGGACCACCCCTATCGCCGCCCGGGCATCGGCTCGATCGAGGAGCTGGACGCCGCGACCCTGGACGACGTGCTGCGTTTCCACGCCACCTACTACCGGCCGGACAACGCCATGCTGATCGTGGCGGGCAATTTCGATCAGGCGCAGCTGGACGGCTGGGTTGACGAATACTTCGCCCCGCTGAAGCGCCCGTCGACGCCCCTGCCCGCCAACGACGTGAAGGAGCCCGAGCCGACCGGCCCGCGCACCGCCACCTACTATGCGCCGAACGTGCCCCTGCCCGCCGTGGCCCTGGCCTGGAACACCGTGGCCTACAAGGACGCCGACCGCGCGGCCCTGACGGTGCTGGACGGCATCCTGTCGACCGGGGAAAGCAGCCGCCTGTACCGCTCGCTGGTCTATGACAAGCAGATCGCCGCCTCGGCGGGCTCCAACCCCGACTTCGCCCAGCAGGCGGGCAATCTGGCCGCCTACGCCATCATGGCGGGTGGCGAAACGGTCGAGACCGGCAAGGCCGCGCTGGAGGCCGAGATCGCGCGCCTGCGCGACGAACCCGTCACCGCCGCCGAACTGGCCGAGGCCAAGAACGAGTTGGTCGCCGACGCCCTGCGTGGGCGTGAAAGCATCGACGACCGCGCCACCACCCTGGGCATGGCCCTGATCATGACCGGCGACGCGACCGCCGCTGACCGCGAGATCGCCGAGATCCAGGCCGTCACCGCCGCCGACGTGCAGCGCGTGGCCCGCCGCTATCTGACGCCGGAGCGCCAGATCACCATCAACTACCTGCCCGCCGACGACGCCAACGCGCCCAGCGAGCAGAAGAAGAACGTCGACGCCCCCGTCACGGTCGCGTCCCTGGCCCCGGCCGGTCCGGTCGCCGTCCTGCTGCCGGAAGCTGAGCGCGCCCGCCTGCCCCAGCCGGGGCCGGAAGTGTCGCCCGCCACCCCCGCCATCGCCGACTTCCGTCTGGACAACGGCCTGCGCGTCCTGGTCGCCCCGACGCAGGGCCTGCCCCTCGTCTCGGCGCGGCTGAACTTCAACGCCGGATCGGCCCATGACCCGGCGGGCAAGCCGGGCGTCGCCTCCATGACCGCCGCCTTGCTGACCCAGGGCACGACGACCAAGGCGGCCCCGGAAATCGCCACCGCCATCGAACAGCTGGGCGCCAGCATCGGCGCCGGCGCGGGCGCCGACTTCACCAACGTCTACGCCAATGCGCCCAAGGACGTGTTCGGCCAGACCCTGACCCTGATGGCCGATCTGGTGCGCAACCCGGCCTTCGCCGCCGAGGAGCTGGAGCGTCAGCAGTCCCAGACCCTGGACGGTCTGCGCGTGGCGCTGAGCCAGCCGGGCTCCATCGCCTCCCAGTCAGTGGGCCGCGTGATCTACGGCGACGCCCCCTACGGCGCGCCGGGCTCAGGCACGGTGAACAGCATCCCCGCCCTGACGCGCGACGACGTGGCGGTGTTCCACTCCGACCGCTTCCGCCCGTCGCAGGCGACCCTGGTCTTCTCGGGCGACGTGACCCCGGCCGAGGCCCGCGCCCTGGCGGATGAAGCCTTCGGCGACTGGCGCGACGCCCGTCCCGCCCCGGCCGCTATAGACAAGGCGGGCCAGGCCCTGGCGCCCCGCGTCGTCGTCATCGACCAGCCGGGCGCCGGACAGGCGGCGGTCGTCGCCGCCATCCGCGGCGTCAGCCGCACCGACGCCGACTTCTTCCCGCTGACGGTCGGCAACACCCTGCTGGGCGGCGGCTACTCCTCGCGGCTGAACCAGAAGATCCGCATCGAGAAGGGCCTGTCCTACGGCGCCGGCTCGTCGCTGGGCGCGCGGGCGGACACGGGCGTCTTCACCGCCTCGACCCAGACCAAGAACGAGTCGGCGACCGAGGTGGTCGAGCTGATGCTGGCCGAGATCGGCAAGCTGGGCGACGCCCCGGCGACCGAGGCCGAACTGGCTCCGCGCCGCGCCACCCTGATCGGCGCCTTCGGCCGCTCGCTGGAGACCGTGGACGGCCTGGGCGGCCTGGTCGCCAACCTGGCCCTCTACGACCTGCCGATGAGCGACCTGGCCGACTACGCCGGACGCGTGCGCGCAGTCACGCCGCATCAGGTCGAGGCGGCCTTCGCCGAGCATCTGCCGACCGACCGGGCCAGCCTGGTCGTGGTCGGCGACGCCTCGAAGTTCATCGACGGCCTACGGGCGAAATACCCCGACGTCGAGGTCATCCCGCTGACCGACCTGAACCTGGACAGCGCCTCGCTGAAGTAAAAACCAGAACGCCTCCCCATCGCATGGGGAGGCGTTTCTCGTTCAGGCTACGCCGGTCTAATCGCCTGGATCACGTCGTCAGGCAGACCACCTGGGCGACGCGCAGGTCCTGCCGCAGGCGGTCGGAGACGGCGCCGTAGTTCTGGGTCGTCACGGCCTGGCCGAGCGCCGCTTCGTCGGCGCGCTGCTGGGCGCCCACCGTGGGGACGAAGGTGTCGGGCGCCGTGGTGTAGATGCGGCCGCGCCGGGGCGACTCGGCGATGGTCACGCCCAGCACCCGCCCGCGACGGTCCAGCACAGGCGCGCCCGACAGGCCCGACAGCGTGCCCTTCAGCCCCCGCGTGCGCCCAGCCTCGGCCCAAGCCAGCACCGGCTCGTCATAGGAGCGGTGGCCGCGAATCTTCAGCGTCTCGCGGCCGATCAGGCGCGAGGCCACCTCGCCCGGCTGGCCCTGAGGGAAGCCGGGATGGAAGGCGCGCTGGCCCTTGTAGAGCGGCGCCTGGGGCGCGATCGGCAGGGCGGGCGGCCCGCCGTCGGTCAGCAGCAGGGCCACGTCGGCCCGCGCGGCCAGGCGCACGTCGGCGGCCAGGGCGCGGGTCTTGTCGATCACCAGGGCGGGCTTGCGGCAGCCCTCGACCACATGGCGTGCGGTGATCCAGCGGCCGTCCCCGGCGATGGAGAAGGCCGTGCCCGACACCGGCTCATGCTCGTCCGAGGTGTCGACCGTGACGGACGGATCGAAGGGCGTGATCGGCCCCAGCAGAGGCCCCGCCGTTTCATCTTCAGGCAAGTCGTGCGGCGCATCGGCGCGCTCGCCCCGGTTCAGGGACGCGATCAGGATCACGCCGATGACGGCGGCGTAGATGGTCCAGTCGGGAAGGTGGGGAAAGCGCAAGGCCGCCCCCTCAACCCGTCAGGGCGGCCGCCAGGATCAGGGCGGTCGACAGCTTGGCCCCGGCCAGGACCACGGCGGCGGAGGTCTCGCCCTTCTCTATGCGTTGCGGCAGGCCGTGCAGCAGGAAGTCGACGACGCGGAAGGCCAGCAGTTGCAGCACCACCGTCGCCACGCCCCAGATGGCGATGTCGCGGATCGAGGTCGACACCGACAGGGACACCGCCAGCGGAATGGCCAGGCCGACCAGCACCCCGGCGAAGGCCACGGCGGCGGCCGGATTCCCCTGGCGGATCAGGGCGATCTCGCGCCACGGCGTCAGCAGGGCGTAGACCGCCGCCCCCGCCGCCAGCAGGCCGAACGTCACCGCCAGGTGCAGCATCAGGATCGGAAAGCCCGTCGCGAACGCCTGGAGTTCAGGAGTCGACAGAACGCCCGGCAACGACGAGGTCTCCATGACGACGAACCCTAGCCTCCCAGCCTGAAGGGGAACGAAACCAAAACACCCTTGCCCGAAAGCTCGGCGCTTCCGCTAGGGCGCCCGCGCCACAGTCGGCGGACAAAGCGTCCATCCGGATGATCGGCAGCCCTATGTTTCCGCGTCACGGCGCGCACGGGCGACCTCCGCGCTGTCCTGCTTCAGCGGCCTGGAGACGGGGCAAACCTCCTGCACATAGCTGTTCAGGGTGTTGGCCAGGTGATCGCGCACCAGGCTGTAGTGCACGAACTGACCGCGCTTCTCGCTCTGCACCAGGCCAGCCGTCTCCAGCACCGACAGATGCTGGGAGACCGCAGGCTTGGAGATCTCAAACTTGGCCGCGATCTCACCCGCCGTCATTTCGGCATGGGTCAGATAGGCCAGAATCTTGCGCCGGACCGGGCTGGAGAGGGCTTCGAACACGCGCTGCATGAGAAGGTATTTAAGCGATTTGCTAAGAGCTTGCCAGCTCCATCAATTTAATGATTAAGTTATTACTTAAACATTTTATGGACGCCATTCTCATGACCGACCATGATCCTTGCGCCGTGAACAGCCTGATCGAAACGCCCGGTTGTGACGCCCTCGCGGGTCGGGTGCGATGGGATCCCCTCCATTCGCTATGGAACGGGGCCATGCTGGCGATGACGTTGGTCTTCGGCGCGGCGACCTTCAGCCTCGGCGCCCTGGCGATTTTCGTCCTCGCGACGGGGAGCACCTTGCTGTTGGGACACTCCGTGGGGTTCCATCGCCGCCTGATCCACGGCAGCTTCGACTGTCCGCAGTGGCTGGAGCGGACCCTGGTGTGGTTCGGGACCCTGGTGGGCATGAGCGGACCGTTCTGGATGATCCGCACCCACGACCTCCGCGACTGGGCCCAGCGTCAGGCGGCGTGCCACGACTACCTGGCCCACCGCCGCCCGATGGCGGTCGACGCCGTCTGGCAGATGCATTGCCGCCTGGAATTGGATCGACCGCCCGCCTTCGATCTTGGCCGCATAGGGCGCGATCCCTTCTATCGTTTTCTGGAACGCACCTGGATGCTGCAACAGGCGCCGGTCGCGGCCGTGCTGTGGCTGATCGGCGGCTGGGGCTTCGTGGTCTGGGGCGTATGCGCGCGAGTGTCGGTCAGCGTAATCGGCCACTGGTTCGTCGGCCACCTGGCCCATCGACGCGGCCCGCAGACCTGGCTGGTGCATGAAGCAGGCGTTCAGGCTTACGATGTGCCCTGGGCCGCCATCCCGACCATGGGCGAGGCCTGGCATAACAATCACCACGCCTTCCCCGGCTCGGCCCGCATCGGCCTCTACCCCGGCCAAAGCGACTGGGGCTTCCGCTTCATCCAGCTTCTGGAGCAGCTGAGCCTGGCCTGGAACGTGCGAACGCCGGAAACGATGGCTGCCCGCATCGAGCATCTGGAAGAGGTCCCCTCATGACGGCCGCCGTTTTCACGCGATGGGTATTCGCTGTTCTGGCCACATCTATCTTCGGCGCCCTGACCGTCGCCCTGCTGTGGTTGGCGCTGGCGATCATCAACACCTTCATCACAGGCGAAGGATCAGCCGCATTTGCCGCCTTTATCGTCCCCATCTCCCTGATGCTGGCCCTGCCTTGCTTCCTTGTGGGAGCGGCTGTGCTGGGCGCGCCTTCGGCATGGGCGCTGACTCGTCTGAAGCTCGACCGCGCCTGGCCGGCAGCCTTAGCCGGAGGATTGCTGGCCACACTGGGCGGCGCGAGTCTTCTGAGCCATGCACTCGGGCTGACGGGCATGATGTTCGCAGTCGCATTACCGCTCGCCGGAGCGATCGGAGGCCTGACCTATCGCGAAATGATGCGAAAGCCGCTTTAAGCCGCGTCGGCTTCTTCGCGCTCGGCCTTCAGGCGCGCCGAGGCCCGCAGCTTTTCGCTCTCGGACTTCAACTGCCCGCAGGCGGCCAGGATGTCGCGGCCGCGCGGGGTGCGGATGGGCGAGGCGTAGCCGGCCTTGTTCAGGATGGCGGCGAAGGTCTCGATCGTCTTCCAGTCCGAGCACTGATAATCCGTGCCGGGCCAGGGGTTGAACGGGATCAGGTTGACCTTGGACGGAATGCCCTCGATCAGCTTGATCAGGGCGCGCGCCTCGGCCGGGCTGTCGTTGACGCCCTTCAGCATGACGTATTCGAACGTCACCCGGCGCGCGTTGGATAGGCCGGGATAGGCGCGGATGGCCGCCATCAGCTGGTCCAGCGGATACTTCTTATTCAGCGGCACCAGTCGGTCGCGCAGGGGATCGTTGGTGGCGTGCAGGCTGATGGCCAGCATGGCCGCCGTGCGCTCGCCCAGGGCGTTCAGCTGCGGCACCACGCCCGAGGTCGACACGGTGATCCGGCGCCGCGACAGGGCGATGCCCTCATTGTCGGAGATGATGTCGATGGCGTTGGCGACGTGGTCCAGATTGTAGAGCGGCTCGCCCATGCCCATGAAGACGATGTTGGACAGGCGGCGGTCTTCCTTGGGCGAGGGCCACTCGTCCAGATCATCGCGGGCCACCTGGACCTGGGCCACGATCTCGGCCGTGGTCAGGTTGCGGACCAGCTTCTGCGTACCGGTGTGGCAGAAGGTGCAGTTCAGGGTGCAGCCGACCTGGGACGAGACGCACAGGGCGCCGGCCCGGCCCACGTCGGGGATGTAGACGGTCTCGATCTCGATGCCCGGCGCCGTGCGGATCAGCCATTTGCGGGTGCCGTCCTTGGACACCTGGCGCTCGACGATCTCGGGGCGGGCCAGGGTGAAGGCCTCGGCCAGCTTGGCGCGCGTGTCCTTGGCCACGTCGCTCATCAGGGCGAAGTCGGTCACGCCGTAATGGTGAATCCAGCGCCACACCTGAGAGGCGCGCATCCGGGCCTTCTCCGGCGGGCAGATTCCGGCGTCGATCAGGGCCTGGCGCAGCTCGTCGCGCGTCAGACCGCTGAGGTTGACGGGCGTCTTCGCCATGCCCTGAACGGGGGCGCTGGCGCGCGTGAGATCGAGCGAAATGCTCAAGGGCGGATGTCCTGCGGCGAAGGGTGAAGCGGCGGCGTCTAGCACAGATGGGGCGTCTTGTCGCCTTTGGCCATGTGCGGGTTGATAGACTCGGAACGAGGCGTTAGAGGGGCGGCCGTTGGGGAGTAGCTTCCGGCATATCCCAGCCGGGGTCGCGTCAACACACTTGCCTGCGGGCATGGCGCGGCCAGCGGATCAGCTCCGCCTAGCGAGACCAGCATGCTGCATCGACGGGGCCGGCCCGTGGATGGAGCGTGCTGTCATGCGTCCGGCTGAGTGCGTTTTCCCATGATGTCCCCCGTCGCCATCGCCATCCTGTCCGTCAGCATGTCCGCCGACGCCTTCGCCGCCGCCGTCGGGCGCGGAGCGCAGCATCGCCCCACCGTGCCCCAGGCCCTGCGTTCAGGCCTGGTGTTCGGCGTGATCGAGGCGATCACCCCCCTGATCGGCTTCGCCCTGGGCGTGGCCGCCGCCGACTTCGTTCAGGCCATAGACCACTGGATCGCCTTCGGCCTGCTGGGCGCCGTAGGCCTGAAGATGATCTGGGAAGCGCTGCAGCGGGATGAGGCGGAGGAGGACGCCAAGCCGGCGTCGCGCGGCCTTGTGGCCCTGGTCGCCACCGCCGTGGGAACGTCGATCGACGCGGGCGCGGTCGGGGTCGGCCTGGCCCTGCTGGAGGCCAACATCTGGTTGATCGCCGCCTGCATCGGCTTCACCACCTTCGCCCTGGCGACGCTGGGCCTGCTGGTGGGCAAGGCCGTGGGCGTACGCCTGGGCAAGATCGTCGAACTGATCGGCGGCGTCGCCCTGATCGCCCTGGGCCTGAAGATCCTGCTGGAGCACCTGGCCGTGCTGGCCGGCTGATCCGGTCGCCTGTAGCCTGGCCTTGCTCCGAGGCGGGTTCAGAGGGATCATTCCGTCTCACGGCTCGTTTCACCGGCTGAAGGAGACCATCATGCGCGCCCCCCTGTTCCTCGCCGCCGTCATCGCCGCCCCGCTGGCGCTCGTCGCCTGCGCCTCGGGCCGCCCCCTGCCGACCTATCAGCAGGAAATGGACCAGTTGGAAGCCGAGTGCCGCGACCGCGGCGGCATCCTCTCGCCCACCGGCCTCCAGACCGGCCGTCCGCAGACCGACTACGTCTGCAAGATCACCGGCGGCGCCTCGCGCATCCCTCAGGGATGAGGCGCGGGCGGTCTTCTGAAGATCTCCGAGAAAATCCGTGGTGGTTGGAGGCGGGATCGAACCGCCGACCTGTGGGTTATGAATCCACCGCTCTAACCATCTGAGCTACCCAACCCCACACGGGAGTTTCGCGCGAGCCCTTGAAGGACCCTTGGGCGCGAGAGGGGTGCGTATATCGCCGCCTTTCGTCCGGTTCAAGCCGCTTCGACAGGGATTTCGTGCGGGACCATCGGTCGCGGCGCCTTTCGGCTCGCGTAAAGCGCGATGTGGCTGCATCCTGCCCCTTCCACGCCACGCTGTTCAGGAGCCGCCATGCGTCCCGCCCTCTTCGCCGTTTCCGCCGCCGCCCTGGTTCTCGCCGCCTGCGGAGCCAATGGACAGGACGAGGGACAAGCGCCCGCCGCCACGGGCGCCCCGGTCGAAACCCGTCCGCCGAACAATCCCGACCAGAAGCCGGCCGTCGAAGGCCAGACCCGCGCGCCCTCGGTCAGCACCGCCGTGGCCATGCAGCACGCCGTCGTGGCGGAAGGGCTGGAGCATCCCTGGGGCCTGGCCCTGCTGCCGGACGGCCAATGGCTGGTGACGGAACGTCCCGGCCGCATGCGCGTCGTGAGCGCGCAGGGCCAGATCGGCGCCCCGATCAGCGGCCTGCCCGCCGTAGCGGCGCGCGGCCAGGGCGGTCTGCTGGACGTGATCCTGAGCCCGACCTTCGCCGAGGACCGGACGATCTACTGGTCGTACGCCCAGCCACGGAACGGCGGCAACGGCACGGCTGTGGCGCGCGGCCGCCTGTCGGACGACCTGAGCCGAGTCGAGAACGTGCAGGTCGTCTTCCAGGTCAAGGACACCTATGACGGGGACAAGCATTTCGGCTCCTCCCTGGTCTTCGGCCCGGACGGCAAGCTGTACGTCACCATCGGCGAGCGCTCGGACAAGCCGATGCGACCGACCGCCCAGAGCCTGGCCTCGCACCACGGCAAGGTCATCCGCATCAACGCCGACGGCTCGGTCCCGTCCGACAACCCCTTCGTCGGCCGCGAAGGCGCCCTGCCCGAAATCTGGTCCTACGGCCATCGCAACCCGCAGGGCATCGCCGTCCAGCCGGAAACCGGCGCGGTCTGGAGCATCGAACACGGCACGCGCGGCGGCGACGAGCTGAACCTGGAGAAGGCCGGCGCCAATTTCGGCTGGCCCGGCGCGGCCTACGGCATCGAATACAGCGGCGACGCCATTCCCGACGCGACGACGACCCGCGAAGGGACGGTCCAGCCCGTCTACTACTGGGACCCGGTGATCGCGCCGGGCGGCATGGTCTTCTATGAGGGCGCCATGTTCCCCGGTTGGAAGGGGAACGCCCTGATCGGCGGCCTGGGCGGCAAGCACCTGGTTCGTCTGGTGCTGCAGGACGGCCGCGTGGTCGGCGAGGAGCGCCTGCTGACTGGGCTGGGCGAACGCATCCGCGACGTGGCGGTCGGGCCTGACGGCGCCGTCTGGGTCGTGACGGACGAGGAGAACGGCAAGCTGGTGCGGCTGGCGCGCCGCTGAGACTGAGAAGAGACGGGGCGGGCCGCGCACAACGGCCCGCCCTTTTCACATCCGGCGACCTCACGCGCCTTGTTACTTGACGTTGACGTAAACGTCGGCTTTCTAACGGCCTGAGTTTCAATTCCAGACGCGATGATCAGACCCGCTCCCCATCGCGCCGCCCTCAAGACGCCAACCGTTCCTCATGCAGCGAGGCGCCGCGCGCCGAGCGACAGGGACACCAAGAACCCGTTCCTCATGCAGTTCGCTGCCGCGCAGCGAACGATAGGAACACAACGAGAGAGAGAGACGCCTCATGGCCGACGCCTACATCTACGACGCCGTGCGCACCCCGCGCGGCAAGGGCAAGAAGGACGGCAGCCTGCACGAGATCACGGCGCTGAGCTTGGCCAGCCAGGTGCTGGAGGCGCTGCGCGATCGGAACGGCCTGGACACCGCCAAGGTCGACGATGTGATCCTGGGCTGCGTCTCGCCGGTTGGCGAACAGGGCGCCGACATCGCCCGCACCGCCGTCCTGGCGGCGGGCTGGGACCAGGCGACGGCGGGCTTCCAGATCAACCGCTTCTGCGCCTCGGGTCTGGAGGCCGTGAACGTGGCGGCCGCCAAGGTGAAGTCAGGCGAGGCGGGCATGGCCGTCGGCGGCGGCGTGGAAGCCATGAGCCGCGTGCCGATGGGCTCGGACGGCGGCGCCTGGCCGACCGACCCGTCCTCGGCCTTCCCGACCTATTTCGTGCCGCAAGGCGTCTCGGCCGACATGATCGCCACCAAATACGGCTTCAGCCGCGACGACGTGGACGCCTATTCGGTCGAAAGCCACAAGCGCGCCGCCCGCTCCTGGGCCGAGCGCCGTTTCGACAAGTCGGTGATCGCGGTCAAGAACCAGCTCGGCCTGACCCAGCTGGACCACGACGAGACCATTCGTCCGAACACGGACATGCAGATCCTGGGCGGGCTGAATCCCTCCTTCGTCATGATGGGCGGCATGGGCTTCGACGCCGTGATCGGCCAGCGCTACCCCGAGGTCGCCAGCGTCAACCACGTCCACACCCCCGGCAACTCGTCCGGCATCGTCGACGGCGCGGCGGGCGTGCTGGTCGGCTCCAAGGAGATGGGCGAGGCCCTGGGCCTGAAGCCGCGCGCCAAGATTCTGGGCGGCGCCTCGATCGGCTCCGAGCCGTCGATCATGCTGACCGGCCCCGAGCCCGTGACCCGCAAGCTGCTGGGCAAGCTGGGCATGCAGCCCGGCGACATCGACCTGTATGAACTGAACGAGGCCTTCGCGGCCGTGGTGCTGCGCTACATGCAGGCGCTCGACATCCCGCACGACAAGATCAACGTCTGCGGCGGCGCCATCGCCATGGGGCACCCGCTGGGCGCCACCGGCGCCATGATCCTGGGCACGGTGCTGGACGAGCTGGAACGCTCGAACAAGTCGACGGCCCTGGCCACCCTGTGCATCGGCGGCGGCATGGGCACCGCCACCGTCATCGAACGCGTCTGATCCGGGAGCATATGACGATGGAAAACTTCAAGATCGACATCGACGCCGACGGCGTCGCGCTCGTGACCTTCGACGTGCCGGGCCGTTCGATGAACACCCTGACCTCGGCCGTGATCGCCGAGATCCCGGCCCTGGTGGAGAAGATCAAAACCGACGACGCCATCAAGGGCGTGGTCATCACCTCGGGCAAGACGACCGGCTTCTGCGCCGGGGCGGACCTGGGCGACATGGCCGCCGGGATGCTGGCCGGCGGGGGCGACCTGCAGAAGGCGTTCGACACCGGCTGGGCGCTGAACGGCGCCTTCCGCGCGCTTGAAACCTCGGGCAAGCCGGTGGCGGCGGCCATCAACGGCCTGGCGCTTGGCGGCGGGCTGGAGTTCACCCTGGCCTGCCACTATCGCGTGGTCGAGAACGACCCGAAGATCCAGCTAGGCCTGCCCGAGATCAAGGTCGGCCTCTTCCCCGGCGGCGGCGGCACCCAGCGCCTGACGCGCCTGATCGGGGTGCAGAACGCCCTGATGCAGATGGCCGAAGGCAAGTCCTGGCGCCCCAACGACGCCAAGGGCGCCGGCGTCGTCCACGAAGTCGTCGAAAAGGGCCAGTCGGTCGAGGCCGCCAAGACCTGGATCAAGGGGGGCGGCAAGGCCGTCCAGCCCTGGGACGATCCCAAGTTCAAGATCCCCGGCGGCGGCCCCTACCACCCGGCGGGCGCCCAGGTCTTCATCATGGGCAACGCCATCCTGCGCAAGCAGTCCTACGGCAACTATCCGGCCGTGCTGAACATGATGAAGGCCGTCTATGAAGGCGTGCAGGTGCCGATCGAGGCGGGCCTGCGCATCGAGACGCGCTACTTCATCAAGACCCTGATGACGCCCCAGGCCCAGGCGATGATCCGCAGCCTGTTCCTGTCCAAGCAAGAGCTGGACAAGGGCGCCGTGCGCCCGGCGGGCGTGCCCAAGTCCGATCCCAAGAAAGTCAGCGTCCTGGGCGCCGGCATGATGGGCGCGGGCATCGCCTATGTTCAGGTCATGGCCGGCATCGAGACCGTGCTGATCGACCAGACGCAGGAAGCCGCCGACAAGGGCAAGGCCCACGTCGAGGAACTGCTGAAGAAGCGCCTGTCGCGCGGTCAGATGACGCAGGAGAAGTTCGACGCCACTCTGGCCCTGGTCACGGCGACGACGGACTATGACCTGATCAAGGGCTCGGACCTGGTCATCGAGGCCGTGTTCGAAAACCGCGAGATCAAGGCCGACGTCACCAAGCGCGCCGAAGCCCAACTGGCCGAGGGCGCCGTGTTCGGCTCCAACACCTCGACCCTGCCGATCACCGGCCTGGCCGAGGCCAGCGTGCGGCCGGAAGACTTCATCGGCATCCACTTCTTCTCGCCCGTCGACAAGATGATGCTGGTCGAGATCATCATGGGCGAAAAAACCGGCGACGCGGCTCTGGCCAAGGCGCTGGACTATGTCCTGAAGATCAAGAAGACGCCGATCGTCGTCAACGACAGCCGCGGCTTCTACACCTCGCGCTGCTTCTCCACCTTCCTGATGGAAGGCATGGCCATGCTGGAAGAGGGCTATTCGCCCGTGCTGATCGACAACGTCGGCCGCATGACCGGCATGCCGCGCGGCCCGCTGGAGATGCACGACGACGTGGCGCTTGACCTGTCGTACAAGATCGCCAAACAGACCCGCGAGGATCTGGGCGCTGAATACGTCCCCAACGAGGGCGAGCAGATCGTCGCCACCATGGTCGAGCAGGGCCGCTATGGCCGCAAGAACGGCAAGGGCTTCTACGACTATGACCAGAAGCCCAAGGTCATCTGGCCGGGCCTCTACGACCTGGCCCCGACCACCAAGGGCGAGGCCTTCGGCGAAAGCCCCGAGGCCCTGGCCGCTGTCGACGAACTGAAGACCCGCCTGCTGTATCGCCAGGCGGTGGAAGTGGCCCGTTGCTGGGAAGAGGGCGTCATCGACGACCCGCGCGAGGGCGACCTGGGCGCCATCCTGGGCTGGGGCTTCGCGCCCTGGACCGGCGGCCCCATCACCTTCATGGACCAGACCGGCCTGAAGGCCTTCGTCGCCAAGGCCGACGACCTGGCCGCCAAATACGGCGACCGCTTCAAGGTTCCGCAGCTTCTGCGCGACATGGCCGCCAAGGACGAGACCTTCTACGGCCGCTTCGCGCCGGAGAAGAAGGCGGCCTGAGGCTCGGCTTCAGACTGAAACGGAAAGGGCGGCCTTCGCGGGCCGCCCTTTCTTTTTGCGCTATCGCTCGCGACGCGGTCGCTCGCTGCTTGAGCATGTTTTTTGGGCGCTATCGCTCGCAACGCAATTGCTCGCTGCTTGAGCGCAGCCCCAACCTCCGCTCATCCCGGCGGACGCCGGGACCCAGTTCTTTGGCCGCATCCTCGCAGGTGGAAATCTGCCTTTCTTCAAAGGCAGAGCGCTTGGCTCTCACTGGATCCCGGCGTCCGCCGGGATGAACGGATGGGTATTATCTGCTCCGGAACACCCGCGACGCCGCATAGCCGGTCATCGCCGCCAGGATCACGCAGAGCACGCCGTAGCTCCACGGGCGATTGTGGGCGAACTCATAGATGTCGCGCTCCAGTCCCACCTTCTCGACGGTCAGGGTGAGGTTAGACACCGACACCGGCGCCCCCTCCTGGAAAAGCCAGACCTCGGCGTAATACTTCCCCGTCGGCGCCACGGCGGGCAGTTTGACCTCGGCGCGGAACAGGCCCCGGTCGACGAACTCCACCCCCTTGGGATCGGTGTCGTAGAGGGCCGCCGCCTCCTTCAGCCGGATGACGGCGCGGCGCCAGTCCAGATAGTCCTCGCCCAGACGGCTGACGACCACGTCGCGCACGCCATAGCGGGTGACGGTGCGCGCCTCTTCCGGCGCATCGATACGCAGGTGGTCGACGCCCACGCCCAGGCGACGCAGTTGGCCGAAGTCGGCGATGTCGCTGAGCGGCCGCGTCGAGGCGGTCATGTAGAAGCCCGGCGCGCCCTCGAACAGCACCGGGCGGCTGTTCAGCCAGACCCCCATGTTGCGCGTCTTCTTGACCAGGCGCACCGGGGCGTCGGGACCGCGCACCACCACCACCACATCGGCGGGCGTGTCGGTCGGGTTGAACACGGCGCCGTAGAGGACGATGGACGCCCCCCGGAAGCCGGAATCCACATCGACCCGCGCGTCGGTCAAGGCGGCGGCGACCCGCACCTCCTCGTTCGTGGCGGCCGAGCGCTCGATGATGATCTCGGGCGCCGCAGCCTGGGGCGGCGGTTCTGGCGGCAGGACCTGGAACATCAGTCCGCCACCCCCGGCGCCAGCAGGAACAGGTCGCTGGGCCGCACGAACAGTTCGAGCCCCATCTGGATGCCGACCAGAAGGACGATCAGGCCCAGGGCCGCGCGCATCTCTTCGGCGCGGAAGCGGCCCGACAGGCGCGCGCCGTACTGCGCCCCCACCACTCCGCCCAGCAGCAGGATGGTCGACAGGACGATGTCCACCGTCTGGTTGCGCCCGGCCTGCAGCACCGTGGTGATGGCGGTGGTGATGATGATCTGGAACAGGCTGGTGCCGACCACCACGCTGGCCTTCATCCGCAGCACATAGAGCATGGCCGGCACCAGGATGAAGCCGCCGCCCACCCCCATGATGGCCGACAGGATGCCTGCGAATACGCCCAGGCCGAACGGCGGAATGGCGCTGATGTAGAGGCCCGAGCGCGGGAAGCGCATCCTGAACGGCAAGCCGTACAGCCACATGGGGCGACGGCGCTCCTTGCGCGGCGGGGTCTCGCCCCGGACGCGATGCAGGATCTGCGTCAGGCTCTCGTACAGCATCATGCAGCCGATCGAGCCGAGGAACAGCAGATAGGACAGGGCCACCACCAGATCGGCCTGACCCAGCAGGCGCAGGTAGCGGAACAGCTCGACGCCCACGAGCGCGCCCAGGGCGCCGCCAACCGCCATGATGCCGCCGATGCGGTAGTCCACCGCCTTCATGCCGGAATAGCGGATGACGCCCGAGGTCGAGGAGGCGACGACGTGGCTGGCCTGGCTGGCCACCGCCACCGTCGGAGGGATGCCCAGGAAGACCAGGACCGGCGCCATCAGGAAGCCGCCGCCGATGCCGAACAGACCCGACACGAATCCGACCAGCGCCCCCAGCATGACTAGGAGCGGCCAGTTCACCGAGACTTCGGCGATCGGCAGGTAAATATCCACGGCACGCGCCTTCGGCTGGAAGGACAGGCAATCAGCGCCGGAAAGGCGACTAGGCCTTCGGTCTTAGCCGCCCCTGCGGCGAACCGCCACCCCCGGTTGCACGCTGGCGTCGCCGATCAGGCGACGGGCTCGACGGTGAAGGCGTCGGCCGCCTCGCGCGCCTTGCGGCGGTCGACGACCGACAGGCCCGACGTCATGCGCTGAACCGAGGCCAGAGCCTGCTGATCGCCGCGGCGCGCCGCGATCATGTACCACTTGAACGCCTCGACCCGATTGGGGGCCACGCCCTCGTCGCCCTTCTCCAGCAGCTGGGCGACGTTGTACTGGCTGTCGACGCGGCCGGCGCCGGCGGCCTTGGTCAGCCAGGCCAGGGCCTCGGCGCGGTTCCGCGCGCCGCCGACGCCGTCATACAGCTGCATGGCGTAGAAATGCATGGCCTTGGCGTCGCCCGCCTCGGCCGCCCGACGGGCCCAGGCGCGAGCCTCGGCCTCATCCGCCGTCAGGCCTGCGGCGCCGTCCTGATACAGGCTGGCCAGCCGCAGCTGCGCCGGGGCGTAGCCCAGGTTGGCGGCGCGGGTCAGGGGCTCCAGGCCGCCGTCGTCGCCGTTATCCAGCATCTGCACGGCGCGGGCGAACAGGCCTGCGCCCTCGGTCGCCGCCGCGTCGGGCGACGGCACGGCGTCGGTCGGGGAGGCGTCCAGCGCCAGGGCGGCGATCGGCGTCGCCGTCTCGGCCGGCGCCGCGCCGGTCGTCGGGGTCGGCGCCAGGGCGAAGCCGCCCGGCAGGCTCAGACCCGAACCGCCCACGACCTGCAAGGTGGCGTAGCCGCCGACCACGCCCAGAGCCGCCACCGCCATGGCCCCCAGGGCGGTGCGCATGGTCGAGCTCTGACGGCCGGCCTGCTTGTCCAGCCGCTCCTGAAGCTTGGACTTGCCGCCGCGCTTGGCCAGGCCGAAGGCCTGACGCGGGGCCGTATCCTCTTCCGGCGTCATGGCCGCGCGGGCGGCCTCCAGCACGTCGCGCGTCGAGCTCGCGGTCGGCTCCTGCGCCGAGGCGTGCGGGGAGATGAAGTCCAGATCGGCCGAGAAGCCGTCGTCGTCGCCGACGCGGTCCAGTTCGAGCGGCCGCTCGGCGTCCAGATCGGCTGCGGCGTTCAGGATGTCGCTGACGTCGGCGCCGCCGAACAGATCGTCATCGGCCGAGGACGCAGGCGCCGGAGCGGCGTGCGGCCAGGCGTCGTCCGCGATCCGGCCGAAGGGCGCCGTCGTCGGCCCGGCGTCCAGCAGTTCGGCGTCCAGCGGATCGCCGAAGACGCTCCCGGCGCCCGAGTCGAACGGCTGTCCCGGCGCAGCGTCGGCGCCCGTCAGGGGCTCGGCGCTCCAGTCGTCGATCGGATCGGCGAAGGCCGTCGCCCGCCAGTCGCCCCCGGCGGTTTCCGCCGGAGTCCAGGGCGCGGGGTCAGGGCTTTCCAGCGGCGGGGCGCGACGGACGTCGCGATCGGCGCGCTGCTCCATGCTGTCGCGCGCGTCGGCCAGCAGGCGCGCCGTGCGCTCCTCGCTCTGGCGCATCCGTTCGGCCAGATCGCCCGAGGCGCGCTCGTGGCGCTGGTGCATCTTGTCGGTGCTTTCCGACAGGCGGCGGCCGATGTCGTCCAGGGCCTGGGCCGAGCGACGCTCGGACTGGGCGATGCGTTCGCTCAGGCGGTCCGAGATGCGGGCGATCTCGCCGCCCAGCCGCTCCAGCGCCAGGGCGTGCTGGTCGTCGGCCTGGGTCAGACGCTGATCCACGGCTTCGGCGTGACGCGCCAGATCGCGCTCCAGCTTCTGCTCCAGCGCGGCGACGCGGGCGTCGGACGGACCGGCGCCGCCGGCTTCGACCGTCTCCAGCCGACCGTTGAGGTTGCGGGCGATGCGCATGATCTCGCGGCCCATGCCTTCGACGGCGGAGGCCGAGCGCTGCTCGGCGGCCCGGGCCTGATCGCCGATGGCGGCCAGGGCGCGCTCGATGCGGTCGACGCGTCCCTCGGTCTCGACCGCGTCAAGGCGGCGGATCATCTCGGTGCGGCTGGATTCCACCTGCCGCGTCAGGCTCTCGGCCAGTTTCTCGAAGCGCGAGGCTTCGCGCGCATGGTCCGGCTCGATGCGGCGTTCGGCGTCCCGCATCCGCAGATCCAGAGCCGCGAACGACCGCTCCAACCCCTTCAGCGCCTCGGAGGTGCGCGACTGGGCGTCGTCCAGACGCACCCCGACCTGCGACAGCAGGTTCGTTCCGGCGCCCGGCCCAGCCGCCTTTTCAACGGCTTCGATACGGTCGCGCAGTTCGCTGACGCCGGCGCGCTGGCGCTCGTCCATCTCGTACAGGCGGGTGGAGACGGCGGTCAGGGCCGCGTCCAGCTTGTCCAGCCCTTCACGCGCCTCGGTCCCGGCGTCCTGCTCCAGACGGCGCAGGCGGCGGTGGCCCTCGCGCAGCTCCTCGGCGATGTCGTCGATGCGGCGGGCCTTGGCCGCCTCGGCCTCGTCCTGCGTCTCCAGACGACGCACCAGGCCGGCCACGGCCTGGTCGATGCCCTGGATGGCCAGGGTCGAGCGGCGCTCGGCCGCTTCCAGACGCTCGGCGATCACCTCAAGCGAGGCGCCCATTCTGCCTAGGTTCTCATGGCGCCCCGGACCCTGGCGCCCATCCTCGCCATAGACGTCGTCCAGACGGCGCGAGCGGCTGCGGCGGTCATAGGGATCGGGAATGGGCGACCGGCGCGGCAGGGTGGCGACGCCGTCGTCCTCGTCCGGCTCATCCATGATCATGGAGTTCAGCCACTCGCCCAGGGTCATGCCCGAGCGTCGCGCCAGATCCTTGGCGATCTCGCGCGCCTTCGGATCGATGCCCTTCACGCTCCACGGCGCCGCTGCGGTCACTGATTCGCCTCCCGACCCATGGCGCGAACGGTATCCTTCCAGATAAAGCGTGTAAACGTGTCGTTAACCGCTAGATGTGGCGCCTCACGGCGAGGCGCCGACGGCAGCCGACCAGGCGCTGATGCGCCCGACATGGTTAATGCCGCGTTTAGATTAACCCCGCATCAAGAAATACGGCCAAGCTGGCGAAAGCCGGGGTCCATGCGCTTGCAACGCGCCCGCCGATGTCCCAACTGGCGCCTTCATGGACGCTGTGCTCACCCTGATCCTGCTGGTCGCCTCCGTGGCGGTCGTCGTCTTCGCCGGATGGCGCGGGTCGCGACCGACAGACATCACGCGCGGCCCGCGCATGATGCCCTGGCGCTTCATCATGCTGCTGGCGGCCGCCCTGGTCTTCTTCCTGCTGATCCACCTGCTGGCCGAAGTCAGCGGGCGGCCGCTGCCGGGCGCCGGATCCTTCTAGGCGGCGAGGCCTGCGCCTCACTCGCCCTCAAGCAGCGCGAAGCGCGTTAGGGCAACCTAGAAAGCCCCGAAGCACCAGGCCAGGACCGCCTTCTGGGCGTGCAGGCGGTTCTCGGCCTCGTCCCAGATCAGCGACTGCGGGCCGTCGATGACAGCGTCGGTCACCTCTTCGCCGCGGTGTGCCGGCAGGCAGTGCAGGAAGACCGCGTCGTCGGCCGCCTCGGCCATCAGGGCCTCGTCGACGCCGTAAGGCTCGAAGGCGGCCAGGCGGGCCTCATAGTCCTGATCGCCCATGGAGACCCAGGTGTCGGTGACGACAACGTCGGCGCCCTTGACCGCCTCGCGCGGGTCGCTGGTCAGGTGGACGTGGGCGCCGCCCTTCTCCAGATCGCGCAGGTCGGGATGATATTCCGCCGGGCAGGCGACGTGCAGGTGGAAGCCGAACTTGGGCGCGGCGTGCATGAAGCTGTGGCAGACGTTGTTGCCGTCGCCGATCCAGGCGATCGTCTTGCCCTCGATCGGGCCGCGATGCTCCTCGATCGTCATCAGATCGGCCAGGATCTGGCACGGGTGGCTGCGGTCGGTCAGGCCGTTGACGACCGGCACGGTGGAGACGCGGGCGAAGCGCTCGACGTCCTCATGGTCGTTGGCGCGGATCATCACGGCGTCGACCATGCGCGACAGGACGCGGGCCGTGTCCTCGACCGGCTCGCCCCGGCCCAGCTGCATGTCCGAGGCGGTGGCGATGATGGAGTCGCCGCCCAACTGACGGATGGCCGCGTCGAAGCTGAAGCGGGTGCGGGTCGAGTTCTTCTCGAAGATCATCGCCAGGACGCGGTCCTTGCCCGGCGCGTCGGCGTCGGCGCGCCCCTGGGGCCAGCCTTTTCGGGCGCGTTTGCGGGCGTGGGCGTCGTCCAGGATGGCGCGCAGATCGGCGGCGTCCAGGCGGTGGATGTCGAGGAAGTGACGAACCATGACCAAGCCTTCTCCCTCCCCGTCATGGGGAGGGTGGTCCCGCAGGGACCGGGTGGGGGCGGCCCTGCGGAAGTCTGGAGGTAGAAGAAAGCGTCCCCACCCGGCCTCGCCCTGACGGGCTCGGCCACCCTCCCCATGAAGGGGAGGGAGAAACAGCGTCAGCCCGCGACCTTGGCGCGAGCGAACTCGCAGGCCTTCTCGAACTTCTCGACGGCCTCCCGGGCCTCTTCGAGCGTGATGTTCAGCGGCGGCAAGATGCGGACCAGGTTGTCGCCGCCGCCGGCGACCAGCAGCCTGGCCTCGTCGCGGGCCCAGCCCATGAACTCGCGGTTGTTCGGAACTAGTTTGACGCCCAGCAGCAGACCCTTGCCGCGCACCTCGACGATCACGTCGGGGAAGCGCTCCTGCAGGCCATGAAGTTGCTGCTTCAGATAGCCGGCGACTTCGTTGACGTTGTTCAGGATGGCGTCGGACGACACCTCGGCGAAGGCGGCCTTGCCGACCGCCATGGCCAGCGGGTTGCCGCCGAAGGTCGAGCCGTGCACGCCGACCGTCATGCCCTTGGCCGCCTCGGCGGTGGCCAGGCAGGCGCCGATAGGGAAGCCGCCGCCCAGGGCCTTGGCGATGGCCATGATGTCCGGCGTCATGCCCGCCCATTCGTGGGCCCACAGCTTGCCGGTGCGGCCCATGCCGCACTGAACCTCGTCGAAGATGATCAGGACGCCGTACTTGTCAGCCATCTCGCGCATCCAGCGCAGATCGGCGTCCGGCGTGGCGCGGCAGCCGCCCTCGCCCTGAACCGGCTCCAGGATGATCGCCGCCGTGGTCGGATTCTCGAACGCCGCCGTCAGGGCGTCCTTGTCGCCCCACTTCAGCTGATGGAAGCCCTCCATCTTGGGCCCGAAGCCCTCGGTGTAGCTGGGGTTGGCGGCGGCGTTGATGGCGCCGTAGGTGCGGCCGTGGAACGAGCCGTCGAAGCCGTAGATGTCGATCCGCTCAGGCTGGCCGTTGGCGACGTGGAATTTGCGCGCCGTCTTCAGGGCGCATTCGACGGCCTCGGTGCCCGAGTTGGTGAAGAAGACGACGTCGGCAAAGGACTTGGCGCACAGATCATCGGCCAGGGCGTCCTGCCCCGGAATCCGGAAGATGTTGGAGACGTGCCACAGCTTCTCGGCCTGATCCTTGACCGCCTGCACCAGCTTGGGGTGGGCGTGGCCCAGGGCGTTGGTCGAGATGCCCGAGACGCAGTCCAGATACTCCGTGCCGTCCGTGGACCACAGGCGGACGCCCTGGCCGCGCTCCACTTCCAGCGGCGCGCGATTGTAGACACCCATCAGATGACCGGACACTTGGCAGACTCCATAAAGCGAGACGGTCCCGGCGCGTCTGCGACGGGACCGCTTTGGAAAAGGGCGACGAACTTGTCGGGCGCTATTCCGGCTTAGTCAACACCACGCGGGGCGCGAATTCAGCGCAGTTGCGCGTCCAGCTTCACGATCAGGGCCGCATAGGTCCGGCCCGCCAGGTCGATCGTGTGGCCCTCGACCGCCTCGATCGCGTCGTCTTTGGAATGGATGAGGCGGAAGACCTGCGGGACGAAGCCCTCGGCCAGGCCGTTGGTCTCGCCGCCGTTGAAGGCCAGCCACATCTGATGGGCCCCGACCTCGTCCTGGAAGCCCAGGGAGACGACCGGCGCGCCGGCGGCCGAGAAGGCGCGGTCGTCCGACGGCGGATACTCAGGGAAGCCGACGCACTGCTGGGCGCGCTCGGCGCACAGCTCCTGCACCGCGCGGGTGACGAAGGCCGACTGCGCCCCGTTGTTCTGGCCGTACATCATGGTGTCGCCATAGGCGGCGACGTCCGAGTTCACCACGGCCGCGACATGGGCGATCCCGTGCGCCTCGATCCACTTCTTGGCGCCGATCAGGCCCAGCTCTTCCTGGTCGAAGAAGATGATGCGGACGCGGTGCGACAGCGGCGCCTCGCGCAGGATCTTGGCCGCCTCGATCAGGGCGACGACAGAGCCGGCGTTGTCGACCAGGCCGTCCGCCATCGTTCCGTCGCGCAGTTTCACCGCGTCGTAGTGGGCGGTGAGCAGGATTTCCTTCTCGCCCTCGCCGAGGGTGACGACGACGTTTGAGCCCTGCATCGGACCGGCGCGGCCGCCGCCCTCGAAGGTCTCGACCGTCGGGGCGAAGCCCTCGGCCCGAAGCTGGCCCAGCAGCACCTCCAGACGCTCGGCGTTGGACGGCTTGACGTAGGCCCCGACCTGTTCGCGCAGATCGGCAGCGCGGTTCTGGGCCAAGGACGGCGCGGCCGTCAGGCAGACGGCGGCCAGGCAGACGCCGCTGGCGACGGCTTTCAGACGAAGACGAAACGACATGGCGAGGCCCCTTTCGCGAAGGCCCCTCGCCCCGCGCTCGACGCCTTGATTAAAACGTCAGCTCTTCAGCCGCCAGCCCGAACGGAAGACCAGCCAGCAGGCGGCGCCCAGGACCACGGTCAGCACGGCGCTCATGACCACGCCGATCGCCAGACTGCCCTCGGCGTGGCCGATGAAGCCCGCCCGGAAACCGTCGATCAGATAGAAGAAGGGGTTGAACTTGCTGATGCTGGCGAAGGGCTCGGGCAGGCTGTCGATCAGATAGAAGGTGCCCGACAGGAAGGTCATCGGCATGACCACGAAGTTCTGCACCGCCGACAGATGGTCGAACTTCTCGGACCACAGACCCGCCAGCACTCCGACCATGCCCATCAGCAGGGAGGCGATCAGGCCGAACCAGACGATCAGGGCGATGTTGGCCAGACCCAGCCTGGCGAAGGGCATGACGCAGATCGCCGTCACCAGGCCGACCGCCACCCCGCGCGTCGCCGCGCCCAGGGTGAAGCCGATCGTCAGCTCCAGCGGGCTGAGCGGCGGGGTCAGGAAGTCGGTCGCCGTGCCCATGATCTTGGCCTGGATCAGGCTGGAGGAGGCGTTGGCGAAGGCGTTCTGAAGAATGGCCATCATGATCAGGCCCGGCGCCACAAACTCGGCGAAGGGCGTGCCGTGCAACGGCGGCCTCGCCCCCTTCAGCGCCACCACGAAGACCATCATGTAGAGCAGGGTCGTCACCACCGGCGCCGCCACCGTCTGGGCGCCCACCTTCCAGAAGCGGCGGACCTCCTTCAGGTAGAGGGTGCGCAGGCCCACCCAGTTGATCCCGTCATAGCGACGGGGCTGGGGCAGGCCGTGAGGGGCGGAAGGGGCGTCGGAACCGGCGGTCAGGTGCGTCATGCGGCCTCAGATGCGACAGCCAAGCCGGTTTCGCAAGGCGTGGGGCCTGTGGATGACGACCAAGAAATTGAGTCAAATCGAGACATTAACCATACTAGATATAGTTTCTGTGGACAGGTGAATTCCCACATATTGCGTGTTTTAAGAGGTGATTTACGATTAGAGGCGTGATGAGGGGCCGAAATTCGGACTCCGGCACAAGATGTTGAATCCGACTCCGCAGGAGGGCGACATGAACCCAGGCTGGACCGAAGACCGCGTCGGCGCGCTGAAGAAGCTGTGGCTGGAAGGCCAGTCAGCGAGCCAGATCGCCAAGGCCCTGGGCGGCGGCGTGACCCGCAACGCCGTGATCGGCAAGGTGCACCGCCTGGGCCTGTCGGGCCGGGCCGCCCCGTCGCAGCCCGCGCGGACCACCTTCCGCCCGGCTCGTCCGCGCGCCGCCGCTCCGGCCGCGCCGACGCAGGCCCCCTCGGCGCCGCGCCGCATCGAGGCCGCCGCGCCGCGCCCCGTCGTCGCCGCGCCTCAGACGCCCGCCCCGGCCCCCGCGCCTGAACTGGCCGGCACCGCCACCGTGCTGACGCTGGGCGCCCACATGTGCAAATGGCCGATCGGCGACCCCTCGACCAGCGAGTTCAGCTTCTGCGGCCGCCGCGCCTCGGAAGGCGTCTACTGCGTCGAGCACGCCCGCGTCGCCTACCAGCCCCAGGTCCGCAAGAGCGCCGGCAAGGACGCCTCGTCCGACCTGGCCCGCAGCCTGCGGCGGTACATCTAAGTCCGCTATCGCTCGCGACGCGGTCGCTCGCTGCTTGAGCTCTAAGCCTGCTAGCGTTCGCCGCGCGGCGGCTCGCTGCTTGAGCAGGGCCGCCGCGTCGTCGACTTTCGGCCCCATGGCCGACACGAACGGTCCCTAGAGGGGCCGCCGTCCGCCCCGCCGGTTTCCGGCGGGCTCCGGGGCGGGACTGCGGTTCTCCGGGTTGACGCAGTCCCATCCAGGCCCTCGCCTTCGGCGGGGATTTTTGCTTTTGGCCCATCGCGCATCTCGCCGTCCGACACCGTTCAGGACCTCGGCCCTGCGAGCGAGCCGGACGCCCGGCGTAGACGGGAGATGCGGCGAGAGGCGTGACAGGCTAGATTTGCGCCATGCCTGAACTTCCCGAAGTCGAAACCGTGCGTCGCGGCCTGCAGCCGGTGCTGGAGGGCGCGCGCCTGACGGCGCCGCGCCAGAACCGGCCGGACCTGCGCTTCCCCTTTCCCGAGCGCTTCGTCGAGCGGCTGGAGGGCGCATCCGTGCTGCGGCTGGAGCGGCGGGCGAAATACCTGCTGTTTCCCCTGTCCACCGGCGAGACCTGGATCACGCACTTAGGGATGACCGGGCGCTTCACCCTGGAGGGCGTCGCCCCCGGCGCGTTCGAAACGGCCGCCCCTGTCATGGGCAAGCATGAGCACATGAGCCTGACGGCCGATCGGGACGGGGTGCTGACGCGGCTGGGCTACGCCGACGCCCGGCGCTTCGGTTTCATGGGCCTGATCCCCACCGAGGCGGTCGAGGGTCACGCCTGGTTCGCCAAGCTGGGACCCGAGCCTCTGGGCAACGCCTTTTCGGGCGCGCATCTGGCCGAGGCCTTTGCGGGCAAGGCGCAGAACATCAAGGTCAGCCTGCTGGACCAGTGCATCGTGGCCGGCCTGGGCAACATCTATGTATGCGAGGCCCTGTACCGCGCGCGCATCTCGCCCCTGACGGCGGCGAGCGAGGTCAGCCGCCCCCGACTGGAGCGGCTGGCGCTCGAGGTCCGCAACGTCCTGCACGACGCCATCGCGGCGGGCGGGTCGACGTTGAAGGACTTCGCCAACGTCGAGGGCGGACAGGGCTATTTCCAGCACCGCTTCGACGTCTATGGGCGCGAGCATGAGCCGTGCCGCACCGCGGGCTGTCGCGGCGTGGTGAAACGCATCGTGCAGGGCGGGCGCTCGACCTTCTTCTGCCCGGTCTGCCAGAAGCGCTAGCCGGGTGTTTGCGCAGGCCGCCCGAGCGGCTAGACCTGCCCGCGAAGACAGATGAGGAGCGCCCCATGGCCGACGCCTATTCCACCCTGCTGATTGAACGGCACGCCGACGGCTATGCGGTCGTCACCCTGAACCGGCCCGAGGCGCTGAACGCCCTGAACACCACCCTGACCGGCGAACTGGGCGACTTCCTCGAAAGCGTGGCCGACGACGACAGCGTGCGCTGCATCGTCCTGACCGGCTCGGCGAAGGCCTTTGCGGCGGGCGCCGACATCAAGGAGATGGCGGATCAGGCCTACGCCGACATGTATCGCGGCAACTTCTTCGCGCGCGCCCACGACCGGGTGGCGAGCTTCCGCAAGCCGATCATCGCGGCGGTTTCGGGCTATGCCCTGGGCGGCGGCTGCGAACTGGCCATGCTGTGCGACTTCATCATCGCCTCCGAGACGGCCAAGTTCGGCCAGCCCGAGATCAACCTGGGCGTGGCGCCCGGCATCGGCGGCTCCCAGCGCCTGACCCGCGCCGTGGGCAAGGCCAAGGCGATGGACATGTGCCTGACCGGCCGGATGATGGACGCGGCCGAAGCCGAGCGCGCCGGACTGGTGTCGCGCGTCGTCGCCGCCGACGCCCTGCTGGACGAGGCGCGCGCCGCCGCCGCCAAGATCGCCGGACAGTCGATCCTGGCCGTCATGGCCAACAAGGAGCTGGTCAACGCCGCCTTCGAGACGACCCTGGCGCAGGGCGTGGTGTTCGAGCGCCGGCTGTTCCACTCCCTGTTCGCCTTCGACGACCAGAAGGAGGGCATGGCCGCCTTCGTCGAGAAGCGGAAGCCCGCTTTCACCGGACGCTGAATCCTGTCGGGGCCGGATCATATGGGGCGCAAACCCCGGCCCCGACTCAATTCCCGCCGGATCGCGTTGACCGTCCGGGGGGTTTCCGCTATAGCCGCGCGCTCTTGAGATTTTCTCGCCGTGGACGTGGGTCTACGGCGTTTTCGTTCGAAGGTTTTTACCCGATGGCCAACAATGCAGGCGCCCGCAAGGCGATCCGCAAGATCGAAGCGCGGACCGAAGTGAACAAGGCCCGCCGCACCCGCGTTCGCACCTACCTGCGCAAGTTCCAGGAAGCCGTCACGGGCGGCGACGTGGAGACCGCCAAGGCCGCGTTCATCACCGCCCAGTCGGAACTGATGCGCGCCGTGTCCAAGGGCGTGGTTCACAAGAACACCGGCTCGCGCAAGGTCAGCCGTCTGGCCGCCCAGCTGAAGAAGCTGTCGGCCGCCTGATTTCGCAGGGGCGCTCGGACGGGTCTTCACGGCTTCGTCAAACGGCGCAATGCGACGGCTACGGAAGGCCTGTAACAGGCATTTCGTAAAAGAATGTAAGAAATTCAACGGCGAGGAAGCGCAAGCTCCCTCGCCGTCTTGCTGTCTGCGCCTAAGTGGCGCTTGACGATTCCGGTTCTGGAATGAGGCGAAATCGCCATTTTCCCAAGCCCTGCCGAGGTTTGCCGGAGTCAATCAATTTAAGTGCGAATCTCGACTCGAATCAGCGTTGATCTCCGCCGCTCCGGGGGTAAGTTGAGGGGGTAACGCACTTCCGTCCTTTCTGGATGAAGACGAGGGAAATCAATGGTTTCCCTTGGCGCGAGATGTCTGTCTGCGAGTACGACCCCGCTTGCGAAGCCTGCTTCGCGAGACGAGAGAAGTCGTCCCTGGACCCGATATCTCGAAGGGCGTTCGTCGGTGATAACTCTTGTGGCGGGTGTTCTGAATGATCGGGGGCGCGGCGATGGCGGGAATGACGGATCCCAACCGTATCTGGACCGAGGCGGCGGACCGCCTGAAGGCTGAGATCGGGGACGGACCCTTCAGCAGCTATATCGCGCCCTCCGCGGTGCGTGTGGACTCACAGGGCAATCTGATCCTGGTGACGCCGACCGCCTATGCGCGCGACTGGGTGCGCAAGAACGCCCTGCGCCGGATGAACGAGCTGTGGCTGGGTCTGGACGGTCTGGCCCGCCGCCTGGACGTGCGCTGCCGCGCTGAGATGGGTTCGGTCCCGCCGGCCGCCGCCTCGGGCGTCGCGCCGCGCCTGGCCTCGATCAGCGCCGCCCCCGCCGCCTCGCCTGCCGCGCCCGCCTTCGCTCCGGCCACCGACGGCGCCCGCGCCGTGCGCGCTGCGGGCCTGCAGGAGCGCCTGACCTTCGACAGCTTCGTCGAAGGCCACGGCAACGCCTTCGCCCTGGCCATCGCCAAGCAAGTGGCGACCTGGGCCGACGGCCACTTCAACCCCGTCTTCTTCTGCGGCCCCTACGGCTACGGCAAGACGCACCTGCTGAACGCCATCGCCTGGGAGGCCCAGCGCCTGCGCCCGGACGCCAAGGTGGTCTATCTGACCGCCGAACGCTTCCTGTCGACCTTCGTGCGCGCCATGCAGGACCGCTCGACCGCCGCCTTCAAGGAAAGCCTGCGCTCGGCCGACATGCTGCTGCTGGACGACGTCCAGTTCGTCGGCGGCAAGACCTCGACCCAGGAAGAGCTGCTGAACACCCTCACGGCCCTGATCGAGGACGGCAAGCGCATCGTCCTGTCGGCCGACCGCGCGCCGATGGCCCTGACCGACGTCGAGCCGCGCCTGCGCAGCCACCTGGCCGCCGGCCTGACCTGCCCGGTCGAGGCGGCGGATCGCGACCTGAAGGTCGCCGTCGCCCAGTCGCGCCTGAACGCCCTGGCCCAGCTGGGCGTCGTCTCGGGCGAGGCACGCGCCGATGTGCTGGAGCATCTGATCGATCGCACCCCCGGCTCGATGCGCGAGCTGGAAGGCGCCGTGAACACCCTGGCCGCCGTCGCCGGAAGCCGCCTGTCGGCCCTGACGGTCGATGAGGTTCAATCCCTGCTGGGCGCCGCCCTGCGCACCGGACCCGAGCGCCGCATCACCGTGGACGAGATCCAGAAGACGGTGGCCGAGCACTTCAACCTGAAACAGGCCGACCTGTTGAGCGAGCGCCGCACCCGCGCCATCGCCCGCCCGCGCCAGATCGCCATGTATCTGTGCAAGCAGCACACCACCCGCTCCTATCCCGACATCGGCCGCCGCTTCGGCGGGCGCGACCACACCACCGTCCTGCACGGGGTCCGCAAGATCGAGGAGCTGATGCCCAAGGACGACCAGATCGCCCGCGACGTCGAGGCCCTGACGCGCAAACTGCGCGGGTAAGTCCCTAGCCCGCTCATCCCGGCGAAGGCCGGGATGAGCGGATTTAAGGGCGATCGCCTGTGGAAATCGGGGGCAGACGGCGTAGAGACGCCTCTGCCCGTTGCCCCTTTCGCTCAATGCGCTAGTGTTCCCGCCCATATTTAAGGCGACGCTGCTTCGGCGGGGTCGCGACCGGGCGAGACCATATGCAGCTGACCATCGAACGTTCCGCGCTTCTTCGGGCCCTGGGGCACGTCCAGAGCGTGGTCGAGCGTCGCAACACCATTCCGATCCTGTCCAACGTGCTGCTGAGCGCCGGGCGCGACCGCCTGTCGTTCGCCGCCACCGACCTGGACATGGAAATGGTCGACGAGGCCGAGGCCCAGGTGAACGTCGAGGGCCAGATCACGGCCCCGGCCCACACCCTGTATGAAATCGTGCGCAAGCTGCCGGACGGCGCTGAGGTGTCGCTGACCTATTCGGGCGACGATCCGCGTCTGGTGGTGGCGGCGGGCCGTTCGCGCTTCAACCTGCCGGTCCTGCCGGCGGGCGACTTCCCGGTCATGTCGACCGAGGCCTCGGGCGCGCGCTACACCCTGCCCAAGGAAGACCTGGCGCGCCTGATCGACAAGACGCGCTTCGCCGTCTCGACCGAAGAGACGCGCTACTATCTGAACGGCCTGTATCTGCACACCGTGGCCGACGGCGGCATTCCGCTGCTGCGCGCCGTGGCCACCGACGGCCACCGCCTGGCCCTGGCCGAGACCCCGGCGCCCGAAGGCGCGGCGGGCGGCCCCGGCGTCATCGTGCCTCGCAAGACGGTGGACCAGGTCCGCCGCCTGCTGGACGACGGCGCCGGCCCGGTCGAGGTCCAGGTCTCGGCCCAGAAGATCCGCTTCGAGTTCGGCCAGGCCAGCCTGACCTCCAAGGTCATCGACGGCGCCTTCCCCGACTATCTGCGCGTCATCCCCAAGGGCAACGACAAACAGGCCGACATCGACAACGCCCTGTTCGCCAAGGCCGTCGACCGAGTGGCCACCATCTCGGCCGAGAAGAGCCGCTCGGTGAAGCTGGCCTTCGACAACGACCGGGTGAAGCTGACCGTCCGCAACATGGAAGCCGGTCAGGCCGAGGAAGAGGTCGAGATCGGCTATTCCGACGAACCGTTCGAGATCGGCTTCAACGCCCGCTACCTGCTGGACGTCGCCGGTCAGATCACCGGCGAAACGGCCCACTTCAAGTTCGCGGACCCGGCTAGCCCGACGCTGGTCCTCGACCCGGCCGACGTGGGCGTGCAGTACGTGCTGATGCCGCTGCGGGTGTAGGGCTAGCCGGTGCTGCCCCCTCTTCCGCTCATCCCGGCGGACGCCGGGACCCAGTGAGAGCCGGGAGCGGTCGGTCGGATGTTCTACGTCTACATTCTGGCCAGCCGCCCTAACGGCACGCTCTACACAGGTTCGACTGACGACCTGCTGAAGCGGATCGTGGAACATCGCGAGAAATTGCGCGGCGGCTTCACGGCGAAGTACGATGTTTCGCGACTGGTCTGGTACGAAGTCCACGACTCTCGAGCGGCGGCCTTTGTTCGCGAACGCCGCATCAAGGAATGGCGGCGCGAGTGGAAGCTGGACCTGATCGAGCGTATGAACCCTGAATGGGCCGATCTGTTCGAGACGCTCCTTTGAACCGCGCCGCTTGCGGCCAAAGCACTGGGTCCCGGCGTCCGCCGGGATGAGCGGATAGATTGAGCCTCACCACCCTCGCCCTCACCGACTTCCGCTCCTATGCGGGCGCGACCCTGCCGGTTTCCGGCGGGACGGTGGTGCTGCATGGGCCGAACGGGGCGGGCAAGACCAACCTTCTGGAAGCGATCAGCCTGCTGACCCCCGGCAAGGGGCTGCGCGGGGCGACGGCGGCCGAGATGGGACGGCGCGAGCCGGGCGAAGCGGTCGGGCGGCCCTGGGCCGTGGCGGCGACGCTGCAGGCCGCCGACGGCGACGAAGTGCGCCTGGGCACCGGGGTCCAGACCATGGGCCCGTCGGCGCGGCGCATCGTGCGCATCGACGGCGAGACGGCGCCGCCGGGGCGGCTGCTGGACCACCTCCGCCCGGTCTGGGCCACGCCGGAGCAGGACCGGCTGTTCTCGGACGCGCGGGCCGAGCGGCTGCGGTTCTTCGACCGCCTGGTCTTCGCCGCCCATCCTGACCACGCCGCCGTCGTCTCGACCTATGAAAAGGCCCTGCGCGAGCGGTTGCGCCTGCTGACCGACGAGACTCGTCCTGCCGATCCTCTGTGGCTGGATGCGCTAGAGGCGCGGCTGGCCGAGAGCGGCGCCCGGGCGGCGATGGCGCGCGCCGGGGCGTTGAGGGCGCTTCAGGCCGGGATCGACGCCCGCGCCGACCGTCCCTTCCCGCAGGCCGATCTGGGGCTCGCGGGACCGGCCGAGGAGATGGCGGCGGCGGGCGCGGACGAGGCCGACATCGTCGAAGCGCTGGGCGAAGGCCTGATGCGCGCCCGCGCCCGCGACGCGGCGGCCGGGCGCAGCCTGTTCGGGCCGCACCGCTCGGACCTGACGGCCCTGCACCGCGAGAAAAACCGCCCCGCCGCCGAAGGCTCGTCCGGCGAGCAGAAGGCCCTGGTGCTGAACCTGATCCTGGCCCAGGTGGCGCGGCTGGCGGATCAGCCTGCGCGGCCCGTTCTGCTGCTGGACGAAGCGCCCGCCCACCTGGACGAAGCCCGCCGCGCCGCCCTGTTCGACGAGATCGAGGCGCTGAAGCTTCAGGCCTTCATGACCGGGACGGAGCGGCCGCTGTTCGCCGCCCTGGAAGGCCGCGCGCAGTTCGTGGCGGTGGAAGGCGGCGGGCTGTCGGCATAGGGCTTAAAGGCTCGCTTTTTCCGTCGAATTTCCTATATATCTGAGACTTCGGGGCGCGCTGATTTGCGGTCCTGAAACGGGCGGCTTTCGCGTCGCCTCTTCCCTGTCCGCCCGCGGACCCTGAGCCGACGTTTTCATGACCGAACAGACTGCTCCCACGCCAGAGTACGGCGCCGATTCCATCAAGGTTCTCAAAGGCCTGGACGCGGTGCGCAAGCGCCCCGGCATGTATATCGGCGATACGGACGACGGCTCGGGCCTGCACCACATGGTCTATGAGGTGGTGGACAACGCCATCGACGAGGCCCTGGCCGGGCACGCCGATCTGGTGACCGTCACCCTGAACGAGGACGGCTCGGTCACCGTGACCGACAACGGACGCGGCATTCCGGTGGCGACCCACGCCGAGGAAGGCATTTCGGCGGCCGAGGTCATCATGACCCAGCTGCACGCGGGCGGTAAGTTCGACCAGAACTCCTACAAGGTGTCCGGCGGTCTGCACGGCGTGGGCGTCTCGGTGGTCAACGCCCTGTCGGACTGGCTGGAGCTGGTCATCTATCGCGAGGGCAAGAAGCACAGCGTGCGCTTCGAGCGCGGCGAGACGGTGCGGTCGCTGGCCGTCATCGGCGATGCGCCGATGCGCGAGGACAAGGGCCGTCTGCTGACCGGCACTGAGGTCACCTTCTATCCGTCGATCGACACCTTCAGCCACATCGACTTCGACCTGAAGACGCTGGAACACCGTCTGCGCGAAATGGCCTTCCTGAATTCGGGCGTGGTCATCAAGCTGAGCGACAGGCGCGGGCCGGAGCCGGTCGAGATCCTGCTGCACTATGAGGGCGGGGTCGAAGCCTTCGTGCGCCACCTGGACAAGTCCAAGACGCCGATCCTGAAGGACGTCATCGTCATCCGCGGCCAGAAGGACGGCATCGAGCTGGACCTGGCCATGTGGTGGAACGATTCCTACCACGAGACGATGTTGTGCTTCACAAACAACATCAACCAGAGGGACGGCGGCACCCACCTTTCGGCCTTCCGCACCAGCCTGACGCGCGTCATGGGCGCCTATATCGAAAGCTCGGGGCTGGCCAAGAAGGAGAAGGTCTCCATCTCGGGCGAAGATGCGCGCGAGGGTCTGACCTGCGTCCTGTCGGTCAAGGTGCCGGACCCGAAATTCTCCAGCCAGACCAAGGACAAGCTGGTCTCGTCCGAGGTGCGGCCGGCCGTCGAAAGCCTGTGCACCGAAGGCCTGTCGACCTGGTTCGAGGAACACCCGGTCGAGGCCAAGCTGGTCGTCTCCAAGATCATCGAGGCGGCATCGGCGCGTGAGGCCGCCCGCAAGGCGCGCGACCTGACCCGTCGCAAGTCGGCGCTGGAGATCTCCTCCCTGCCCGGCAAGCTGGCGGACTGTCAGGAACGCGATCCGGCCAAGTCCGAACTGTTCATCGTCGAGGGCGATTCCGCCGGCGGCTCGGCCAAGCAGGCGCGCAACCGCGAGAACCAGGCCGTCCTGCCCCTGCGCGGCAAGATCCTGAATGTCGAGCGCGCCCGGTTCGACCGGATGCTGTCGTCCGACACCATCGGGACCCTGATCCTGGCGCTGGGCACGGGCATCGGCCGCGACGATTTCGACGCGGACAAGCTGCGCTATCACAAGATCATCCTGATGGCGGACGCCGACGTCGACGGCGCCCACATCCGCACCCTGCTGCTGACCTTCTTCTATCGTCAGATGCCGGAGCTGATCGAACGCGGCCACGTCTACATCGCCCAGCCGCCGCTCTATAAGGTCTCCAAGGGCAAGCAGCACCGCTACATCAAGGATCAGGCGGAGATGGACGCCTATCTGATCGAGGAAGGCAGCGCCGAGGCGACGCTGGAGCTGGCCTCGGGCGAGGTGCGCGCCAGCATGGACCTGCAGGAACTGGTCCGCGAGGCCAAGGCGTTCAAGGCCCTGGTCGACCGCCTGGCCGCCCGCGCCCCGGCCTTCGCCATCGAACAGGGCGCCCTGGCGGGCCTGTTCGACGAGAACGCCGGCGAACTGGCCGAACGCGCCGCGCGCGCGGCCGAGCGGCTGAACCTCTACGCCGAGGAAGGCGACGGTCCGTGGAGCGGCGAACCGGCCGCCCAGGGCGGGGTGGCCTTCAACCGCGTGCGCCGCGCCGTCAGCGAGACCATCGTGCTGGACGAGGTGCTGGGTCGGTCGCTGGACGCCCGTCGTCTGGCCGAGCGCGCCGCCGCCTTCGACGGCCTGTTCTCGGCACCGGCCGTCTATCGCCGCAAGGACAAGACCACGACCATCCGCGGCCCGCTGGACCTGCTGGCGGCCGTTCTGGACGCGGGCAAGAAGGGCATCGCCATTCAGCGCTACAAGGGTCTGGGCGAGATGAACCCGGAACAGCTGTGGGAGACGACGCTGGACGCCAACGCCCGCACCCTGCTGCAGGTCAAGGTCGAGCACGGCGACGACGCCGACGACCTGTTCGCCAAGCTGATGGGCGACGTGGTCGAACCGCGCCGCGAGTTCATCCAGGACAACGCCCTGGACGCCGCCGTCGACGCCTGACGCCTAGAACATCATCAAGACCGTGTGGGCGAGCAGGACGACCAGTCCCGCCCGCTGCACAGCGACGTTCGGCCAGATCAGCATGGGAATGATGCAGGCGTAGCGGACGCCCTGGTAGATCAGGAAGCCGAGCGCGGCGGGAACGAAGCCGTCGTTCAGCGCCACCGCATAGATGACGTTGACGACGCTGCTGGCGAGCACGGGGACCAGCAAGGCCCCGGCGAGGATCCGGCGATGTTCGGCGTAATAGGCCTCCAGCGACGCGGTTTCGTCGTGACGGGGCCGGATGACCTGGCTGATGAAGATGTAGGGCAGGGCCATCGCCAGGCAGATGAGAAGCTCGCCGGGGCCTAGCTTCATATCCGCCTGGGCGCGGAACAGGGACAGCCATTGCTGACAGGCTGCGGTCAGGACGACGGCGCCCAGCAGCGGGACCGTCCAGCCGATGACGACCCGGCCGCACACCTTGTACATCTCCGCGAAGGCGGTCGCGACATTGGCGACCGCCAGCCCGAGCAGCAGGGCGTAGAAGGCGAAAAGCGCGTCAAATTCCGACATTGCGTCCCCCTGCCCGCCACGGATGATAACTCCGTTTTTCAAGCGAGGGGAAGCGTCTTTGCGACAGCCGTCGCGGGGCCGTCAGGCGCTGCGGCGGTCCTGCTCGACGCGGTTGCGACCGTTCTGTTTGGCGCGATAGAGGGCGTCGTCGGCCGCCTTGACCAGATAGTTCTCGTCCGGATGGCCGCGATGCTCGGCGACGCCGATGGACGCCGTGACGTTGAAGGGCGCCAGGCCCGCCGCCGTGATCGGCTTGGCCGCCAGGGCCAGACGCATGCGCTCGGCGATGGTCGCAGCCTGGTGCAGATGGGTCTCGACCAGGACGATCAGGAATTCCTCCCCGCCGTAACGGAAGACGAAGTCGCTGGGACGGACGTTCTCGGTCACCGCCTCGGCCACCTGGCGCAGCACCTCGTCGCCGACCGGATGGCCGTGCGTGTCGTTGATCCGCTTGAAGTGGTCGACGTCCAGCAGCAGCACCGACAGCGGCGTGTGGTTGGTGTTGGCGAAGCCGATCTCACGGCTCAGGATCGATGACAGGAAGCGCCGGTTCAGGGCGCGGGTCAGCGGGTCGCGACCGCCCTCCATGCCCGCCAGCCCCTGGAACATCTCGTTCAGCAGGAAGGCGACCTCCTCGACGGCGGCCTCCAGCGCCTTCAGGGGGGCGGCCAGCTCGGCCGGGGCCGCGCCGGGCGTGAAGCGAGGCAAGAGCGCGCCGTCGATCCGTTCCATCGTCGCGTTCAGCCGCGCCAGGTGCGGCGAGCCGTCGAACAGGAAGTCGGCCCGATGTCGGATCCACAGGCCG
Source organism: Brevundimonas sp. NPDC055812 (assembly GCF_053616535.1). Lineage (NCBI taxonomy): Bacteria > Pseudomonadati > Pseudomonadota > Alphaproteobacteria > Caulobacterales > Caulobacteraceae > Brevundimonas > Brevundimonas sp. NPDC055812. The sequence continues at coordinate 85,781 of NZ_JBSHDX010000008.1, forward strand.
AAGGGCGAGGCCCCCAGGGCGCCCGCCCCGTCGACGCCGCCCGAGGCGAGGATGCGGAACAGGGTCTTCTGGCTCCACTCCATCAGGCCGGCGCGCTGGCTCTCGCGCTCGAAGTGGATGTCCTGATCCAGAGAGAAGAGGCGGTAGGCCTCGTCCAGGCGCGCCCGGTTGCTGGCGCCCTTCTCATAGGACTGACTCATCAGGCGAAGGGCGTGATCGATGCGCCGACCGACCAGGCGCAACAGATCGAAGGCCGCCGGGTCCGCCGCAAGATCATCGGCCAGCCGCGCCTTCAGCACCGCCGCCCCGGCCATGACCAGATGCATGGGAATCTTGATGCGGGCGTGGACCTCGCCGATCTTGGTCTGGCGGGCGATGAAGGCCTCGCCCTCGACGTCCTGTTCGGGTGCGAACAGGTCGATCAGCCAGTTGCGCAGGGACGGGCTGAGCCGCTCCTGGACGATGGAGTGGTGCAGGAAGGTCTGGGCCTCGGGGTCGTCGAGCAGCACCTGATAGAAGGCCGCCACCATGGCGTCGGCCTGATCATGGAGCAGGGCGCGCAGACGCTCCAGGCTCAGCGGGTCGACCGGCGGCTCGGGAGCGATGGGCGACGTGACGACGGCCGACGTCGGATGGGGCAAGGCGGCGACTCTGACTGTTTACACTACGGGTCCGGCCGCCTGGACGCCGCCTCAGGCGTTGAGGATGGAGCAAGGGATCGCCCGGACAGGGGCATGCGCCCTTGCGGCTAGGCGATAGACGCCCGGCTGCGCCCCGGCAAGGGCGCTTCGACGGCGGCTCAGTCCGCCCGAGGACGCCCGGCCTCGATGAAGGCGCGGATGGACGGGTAGACAAGCGTGCCGCGCTGGTCATCGCACAGCATGTCCTTGATGTAGGAATCCAGCGAGTTCCGAGCGATGGCGTCGAAGTCGTAGCCGTCGTCGATGCGCTCCTGCTCCGCGCCGTCGGGGCCGTAAAGAACCTCCACGCCCGGCTTGGACTGGTTGGCGCTGCAGCGGATGGTGATCTCGCCGGCGGAATAGGACAGGTCGTCGACCGGGCCGGACGCCGGAACGCGCGCCAGAACGGCCGTTCGCGCGCCGCTCGCCTCGGTGATGGAGTCCACGTCCAGCATGAAGACCGTGGCCGAGCTGCGCGAAACGACGTGCCAGCTTTCGGCCAGGGCGGGCGATGCCGCCAGGGCGGCGACGGCGGCGACAATGGTGATGACAGTTGGTTTCATCTCATCCTCCCCAGGAACAAGGGGATTTCACTCCTGTTAAGACGAAAACACAATGGTCCCGCCACGGGCCCGGCCCGGTCGAGGTTTCGCCGTTATCCACGGGCAGGCTGACGCCATGCGCCAATCGCTCTGTTTCGCCCTTTTCTCCGCCGTTCTGACGATCATCCCGTCGAGCGCGCCGGCGCAAAGCGTCTCCGCCGCCCAGGCAGCGCGCCCGACGACCGCGCCGACGCCGGCGCTGTTCCAGTCCTCGCGCATCCTGGTCGAGACGAAAGGCCAGGGGCCGGACGTGGTGCTCATCCCCGGTCTGGCCTCGACCTCGGCGGTGTGGGCGCGCACGGCGGCGGCTTTGGAAGGCCGCTATCGGGTGCATCTGGTGACGGTGCGCGGCTTCGGCGAGACGGCGCCCGCCGGCAACGCCGAGGGCCTGGTCAGCGCGCCCGTCGCCGCCGAGATCCGCCGCTACATCGAGGAGCAGGGCCTTCGACGCCCGGCCCTGATCGGCCACTCCATGGGCGGCCAGGTGGCCCTCCGGGTCGCCGCCGACGCCGGCGACCGCATCGGCAAGGTCATGGTGGTGGACGCCTCGCCCTTCTTTCCGTCGCTGATCAGCCCCGGATCAACCGCCACCGACGTCGAGCCCCTGGCCCGCATCGCCTATCAGGGCCTGATGCTGCTGGGCGACCAGGCGCTGCGGACCCAGGCGGCCTCCATGGGGCTGGAGCTGGGCGGCGCCGCCGACAATGTGCTGGGCGGCCTCGGCTGGCAGGGCGGCGACCGCCGCGTCCTGGCCCAGGGCCTGTATGAGGTGATGACCACGGACCTGCGCTCGCGTCTGCCGCTGATCGAGGCGCCGGTCACCGTCGTCTACGGCTGGAGCCCGGACGACCGCAGCCCGCGCAGCCACGTCGACGACCTGTTCCGCGCGGGCTACCGCTCCCTGCCCCGCCCGGCCGCCTTCGAACGGGTCGAAGGCGCCGAGCACATGGTCATGATCGATCGCCCGCGGCAGTTTCAGGCGGCGGTCGATCGCTTCCTGCGCTGAGGCGTCAGTTCGGCTGTAGCCGACGGATCGAGGCCAGCAGGGCCGCATCGTCGCTCATGTCGCCTTCGATGACATACTGAGGCCGCTGCGGTTCGTTGTTGCCGCGCGCGCGACCGCGATAGACCTTCATGGGCACGGCGATTTCGGCCAGCCCGCTGGGCAGAGACGCTTGGCGGATCTCCATGTAGACGGTGTCGGCCGAGGTCTCGCGTCCGACCTGGACGGCGCCCACGGTCTTCCACAGGTCGACCGCGTCCAGGCAGGCCGAGCCGCAGCTGGAATCGGTCAGGACGTAGACTCGGCCCTTCATCAGTTGCGGCGTGGGCGGCGACGGGGCGGCGTCGGCCGGCTCCTCGTCATTGGCGCTGCGCCAATAGATCTCGCCGGCGGCCCGGGCCGCCTTCATCCCGTCGACGGCGTCCTCGGCCCAGGCGACCAGCTCCGGCTGGCTGTTCGTGGCGCGCAGCTTGTCCAGGAAGGCGGAGATTTCCGCGATGTTGCCGTCCGAGGCGCGCCAGTCGACGGATTCGATCGCCGGCTCGGGGTGTGCAGCCATCCAGTCGTCGCCCCACAGGACCTGGGCCATCAGCTGGCTCCAGTGCGAGGAGCCGCCGCCGTTGCCCCGCAGGTCCAGCACCACATAGGGGGCGTCGCGCAGGGCGTCCTGCTTGGTCTTCATGTCGGCGATCAGGGATGTCAGTTCGGCGTGGGCCTCGCTGGCGGGGTCGCCGTTGAACGTGGGGGTCGAGATCCAGAAGCCGCCGTCGTCGAAATGCTTCAGGGCGAAGTCGGGCCTGGCGCTCTGCATCAACCGGGCGCGGCGATCGCTCAGATCATCGGGCGCCGCACGCCAGTCGAGGGCGTAGGTCATGGTCGCGCCGTCGGTCTCGAACCGGCAGGCCTTCATCTCGGTCTGCCAGGGGTTTTCCGCACTCAGGAACATCCAGTCGCCCAAACGCGTCCGGATCGCCTCCAGGAACCAGCGCCCCCGGAACTGGCCGATGCGCTGTTCGGCCAGGGCGGCGGCGTCCACCCCGTCGCAGTCGATCAGCCGAGCGCCCAGCGGCGGGACGTCGGCGGCGGACTCGTCGCGATCGACCACCACCTGATCGGCGCCGCGATAGACGGTCAGGAAGCCGGGCCAGCGGGTCGGGAAGCCGAAATCCCTCTGGGCCAGGCTGATCTGGACGTGGCCGTCCTCGAAGCTGGCGACATAGGCGCGCAGCGCCCACCACCAGCCGCCCGCGTCGGTCGTGGTCTTCGCCCGCTCCAACGCCGTCGCCAAGCCCTGGTCCAGACGGTCGCGGAACTGGGGGTTGAGCCGGTCATGCACGCCCGGATGGCTGTCGATCATGATGTCGTGCAGGCCGGTCGCGTCCTGAACCAGGGCGGCCGACCAATCGCGCGGCTGCTCCATCGGCCCTGGCGCTCCGTTTGAAGCCTCTTGCGCCTGCACTGCGCCCGCCATCGCCAGGCAGGCGACGCCCGCCGCCAACATCCGGTTCATGAGCATCCTCTCGTCCCTGTCAGCCAAGGGGTGACAGGGGGAGGAACGGCGCGCCAGTTAAGTTTTGGTCATGGCGACCGTCAGACGACGGCCTCCAGCGCCTCCAGCACGGCCGGGCCGTAACGCTCCAGCTTGCCCGCGCCGACGCCGGGAATGACGGCCAGCTGATCCAGACCGCGCGGCTCCTGAAGGGCGATCTCGACCAGGGTCTTGTCCTGGAAGATGACATAGGGCGGCACGCGCTGTTCGACGGCGCGCTCGCGACGCCAGGCGCGCAGGGCCTCGAAGCGGGCGCGCACGTCGGCGTCCAGCCCCTCGACCGCCAGGTTGCGCCCGGCGTTGCGGCGCGGCTTGTCCAGGGCTGCGGCCCGGATCGGCGCCTGACGCACCCGCACCTCGCGCTCGCCACGATAGACGCCGCGCACGGCCTGAGGGTCGCCCAGGCGGATCAAGGGCTTGCCGTCGTTGGGATCCTCGACCAGCAGCCCCTCGAACATCAGATGGTCGATGACGTCGCGCCAGCCGACCAGCGACAGGTCGGCGCCGACGCCCCAGGTCGACAGCCCCGCCTCCCACGGCTGGACGTCCTTGGTCTTGCCCAGCAGGTGGTCGATGACGCGCGTGCGGCCGAAGCGCTCGCCCAGACGATGCACCGCCGCCAGGGCCTTCTGCGCCGGGATCAGGGCGTCGAAGGTGGCGGGCGGATCGCCACAGACGTCGCAGACGCCGCACGGCTCGGCGTCCTGCTCGCCGAAATAGCGACGCACGGACTGCGGGCGACAGGTCGCGCCGTCCAGCATGGCGAACAACTGGCGCACCTTGCGGGTCTGGACCTGCTTGATCTCCTCGGCCATCGGGCGGCTGTCGAGACGGCGCAGGGACCAGGCGATGTCCGACGGGCCGTAGAGGGTGATGCCCTCGGCCGGTTCGCCGTCGCGTCCGGCGCGGCCGATCTCCTGCCAATAGGCCTCGAGGCTGCCGGGCGGATCGGCGTGGATGACGAAGCGCACGTCCGGCTTGTCCACCCCCATGCCGAAGGCGATGGTGGCGACCATGACGGTCCCGTCCTCGGCCAGGAAGCGCTCCAGCCGCCGGTCGCGCTCGCGGGCGTCGAACCCGGCGTGATAGGCGATGGCGTTGGTCCCGGCGTCTCGCAGCGCGTCGGCCACCCGCTCGCATCCGTCGCGGCTGCCGCAATAGACCACGCCCGAGCGGCCGCGCCGTTCGCGCACCAGTTCGACCACGCGGGCGTCGGTGCGGGCGCGCGAGCCGTTGACCTTGCGCTCGGCGGTCAGCTGCAGGTTCGGGCGAGCGAAGCTGTCGACGAAGACGCGGGCCTCGCCCAGCTTCAGCGAGGCCAGAATGTCGTCGCGCGTGCGGGCGTCGGCGGTGGCGGTGACGGCGATGCGGGGCACGCGGGGGAAGATCTCAGCCAGACGGCCGAGGGTGCGGTAATCGGGGCGGAAGTCGTGGCCCCACTGGGACACGCAGTGCGCCTCGTCAATGGCGATCAGGCTAATCGGCAGTTCGGCCAGCCGCTCCAGCATGGACCCCGACGCCAACCCTTCGGGCGAGACATACAGCAGGTCCAGCTCGCCCGAGCGCGCCGCGCGCCAAACGGCGGAACGCTCGTCCATCGTCAGCCCCGAATCCAGACGGGCGGCGGCGACGCCCTGCTGCTTCAGCGCCTCGACCTGATCGGTCATCAGGGCGATCAGCGGCGAGACGACCAGACCCACGCCCTCGCGCAGGATGGCGGGCACCTGATAGCAGACGCTCTTGCCGCCGCCGGTCGGCAGCACGGCCAGCACGTCGCGCCCGGCCAGGACTTCCTCGATCACCGAGGCTTGCAGTCCTCGAAAATCAGCATGGCCCCACACCCGCTCCAGCAGGGTCCGCGCCTCGTCCAGTGTGGGCGAGAAGTCAGCGGGCGGTGGGAAGTCCAACATGGCGGCCGTTGTGCCGTATTCGGCCGGGGGTGTCACCCGCGAACCCTTCTCCCGCTGTGGGAGAAGGGATTATAGGCAGCGTCATGACCATGCTTCTCTACGGCCGCCCGCCCGCGGTGTTCGATCCGCCGTCGACGGCGACCCAGACCTCGCCTCTGATCCCCGGCTCGACGGCGCTGGAGACGGTCGCGCCCGGATCGGCCGACGGGGCGATGCTCTACGCCCCGCCCGGCGCGGTGGAGCGGCGCTATACGCTGGCCCTGGCGCTGAAGGCGCTGAAACCCGGCGGCCGGCTGGACGTCATGGCGCCCAAGGACAAGGGCGGCTCGCGTCTGGGCAAGGAGTTGAAGGCGTTCGGGCTGGAGGTGATCGAGACGGCCAAGGCCCACCATCGCCGCTGCGTCGTCATTCGCCCCGAGACGGTCGAGGGACTGGAAGCGGCGATCGAGGCGGGCGCGCCGCGCGTGGTTCCGGGGCTGGAGGCCTGGTCGCAGCCGGGCGTCTTCGCCTGGGGCCGGATCGATCCGGGCACAGCCCTGTTGGCCGAAGTCCTGCCGCCGCTGAAGGGGGCGGGCGCCGATCTGGGCTGCGGCTTCGGGGCGCTGTCGACGGTGGTGCTGCGCTCACCTGCCGTCACGGCGCTAAGGCTGGTCGACATCGACCGGCGCGCGGTCGAGGCGGCGAAGCGCAACGTCGAGGACGCGCGCGCCAGCTTCGACTGGGCCGATGTGCGGACGCTGGAAGCGGCGGGCGACCTGGATTTCATCGTCAGCAATCCGCCCTTCCACGACGGCGGGGCCGAGGACCGGCGGCTAGGCCAGAACTTCATCCGCAAGGCGGCCGAGATGCTGAGGAAGGGCGGGACCGCCTGGATCGTCGCCAACCGCCACCTGCCCTATGAGGCCGAGCTGGACGGGGCCTTCAAGCAGGTGCGGATGGTCGTGGATCAGGGCGGCTACAAGATTTTCGAGGCGGTGAAATAATGGCGGGCAAGATTCCGACATCGCGCGTGGACAAGCTGCTCGGCTCGATGGGCTACGGCTCGCGGGCCGAGATGGCGCGGCTGGGCAAGGCGGGCGGCGTCGTGCTGGACGGCGCCGATCTGACCGACGTGTCGAAGCGCATTCCGGTGACGTCCGATCTGCCGATGCGAATGGAGATCGACGGCGAGCCGCTGGACCCCGTGCCCGGCCTCGTCATCCTTTTGAACAAGCCGCTGGGCATGACCTGCTCGCACAAGGAGGACGGAGCGCTGGTCTATGACGTCCTGCCCGACCGCTGGCGGCGGCGCGACCCGGCGATCTCGACCATCGGGCGGCTGGACAAGCAGACGAGCGGCCTGCTGCTGCTGACCGACGACGGCGACCTGCTGCACCGGGTGATCAGTCCCAAGCGCCATGTGGCCAAGGTCTATCGCGCGACGCTGGCGCGGCCGCTGAACGGGACGGAGGGCGCGCTGTTCGCCTCGGGCGAACTGGTGCTGGAGGGCGAGGACAAGCCGCTGGCGCCCGCCGGGCTGGAGGTGGTGTCACCGACGGCGGCTCTGCTGACAGTGACGGAGGGCCGCTATCATCAGGTGCGCCGCATGTTCGCGGCGGTCGGCAATCACGTCGAGGCCCTGCATCGCGAGCGGCTGGGCGGGCTGGCGCTGCCGGATGAGCTGGCGCCGGGCGAATGGCGGCTGCTGACCGAGGATGAGATCGCTTCGATCTTCGCCTGAACCACTCTTTCGTCATCCTCCGGCAAGCCACGCAAGCGGCGCAGACCGGGGGACCCAGCGGCGCGCGTAAGCGCGAAAGAAGCGGGCGTAGCGCTTGCCGTAAACATCGCCTCCGGCGCCGCTGGGTCCCCCGGTCGTCGCTGCGCTCCGCCGGAGGATGACGAGGGGTAAGGGAGGGGGAGTGCGGCGCTTGACCTGCCCGCCGCAGTCGCGCACCTGCCTGTCTCATGACACTCACCAAGATCTGCGGCCTGACGACGCCGGATACGCTGGATGCGGCGCTGGACGGCGGAGCGGCCTTTGTCGGGGCGGTGGTGTTTCCCAAGAGCCCGCGCCATATCCCGCCGCTGCACGCCGCCACCCTGTTCGACCGGGCGCGAGGCAAGGCGAAGGTGGTCGCCGTCCTGGTCGACCCCGACGACGCCCTGTTGAGCGAAGTCGCCCTGATCCTGCGGCCCGACTTCATCCAGTTGCACGGTCATGAGACGCCGCAGCGCGCGGCGGAGGCGCGGCGGCTGACGGGGGCGGGTGTCATCAAGGCGCTGCCGATCCGGGATGAAGCGGATTTCGCCGGCGTCGCCGATTGGACCGGCGTCGCCGATCATCTGCTGTTCGACGCCAGGCCGCCGAAGGGGGCCGATCTGCCCGGCGGCGTGGGGGCGTCTTTCGACTGGAGGCTGATGCAGAACCGGGCGCTTCCGGCAAACTGGTTCCTCGCGGGCGGGCTGGACCCGCAAAATGTTTCCGAGGCGGTGCGGATTTCCGGGGCGCCGATGGTCGATGTCTCCTCTGGCGTTGAAAGCGCGCCGGGTGTTAAGGACCGGGCCCTGATCAAAGCTTTTCTGGACGCCGCATCGCGGTCCTGATTTCGTCGCCTTCCTCCCTGAAGACTTTCGTTGTGCCCCAGACCGTGCCCCAGACTGTGAACGCCCTATCGAATTCCTACGCCTGGCCTGACGCCGAAGGCCGCTTCGGCCCCTACGGCGGCCGCTTCGTGCCCGAAACCCTGATGCCGCTGATCCACGAGCTGGAGGCGGCCTATAAGGCGGCCAAGGCGGACCCCGGCTTCCAGGCCGAACTGGACGGCTATCTGGAGCACTATGTCGGCCGCGCCAGCCCGCTCTATTTCGCCGAGCGGCTGACCGAGCATTTCGGCGGCGCCAAGATCTGGCTGAAGCGCGAGGACCTGAACCACACGGGCGCGCACAAGATCAACAACTGCATGGGCCAGATCCTGCTGGCCCGCCGCATGGGCAAGACGCGCATCATCGCCGAGACCGGCGCCGGTCAGCACGGGGTCGCCTCGGCCACCGTCTGCGCCCGCTTCGGCCTGCCCTGCACCGTCTACATGGGCGCCGTCGACGTGGCCCGGCAGCAGCCGAACGTCTTCCGCATGAAGCTGCTGGGCGCCGAGGTCTCGGCGGTGACGGCGGGGGCGGCGACGCTGAAGGACGCCATGAACGAGGCGATGCGCGACTGGGTCACCAATGTCGCCGACACCTATTACATCATCGGCACGGCGGCGGGTCCGGCCCCCTACCCGGCCATGGTGCGCGACTTCCAGTCGGTGATCGGCAAGGAGATCAAGGCCCAGGCTCAGCGTCAGATCGGCCGCCTGCCCGACGCGGTCATGGCCTGCATCGGCGGCGGATCGAACGCCATCGGCGCCATGCATCCCTTCATCCAGGACGAGGCCGTGCGTCTGATCGGGGTCGAGGCGGCAGGCCTCGGCCTGGACACCCCCGACCACGCCGCCAGCCTGAAGGGCGGGCGCTCGGGCGTGCTGCACGGCAACCGCACCTATCTGCTGCAGGACGCCGACGGCCAGATTCTGGAGGGCCACTCCATCTCGGCCGGGCTCGACTATCCGGGCATCGGGCCGGAGCACGCCTGGCTGCACGACCTGGGCCGGGGCGAATATCTGTCGGCCACAGACCAGGAGGCGCTGGACGCGTTCCAGACCCTGTGCAGGCTGGAAGGCATCATCCCGGCGCTGGAGTCCTCGCACGCCCTGGCGCGCGCCGGCGACGTCGCCAGACAGATCGGCAAGGACGGCGATCTGGTGATCGTCCTGTCGGGCCGGGGCGACAAGGACATCAACACTGTGGCCAAGCATCTGGACGTGGAGCTGTGATGATGAAGACCCTGCTGATCGCCGCCGCCATGGCGACCCTCTCTCCGACCCTGCCCCTGGCGCAGAACACGGCCGCTCCAGCGCCCCAGGCGCCGGTTCAGGCGGCCCCGGCCATCCCGCCCGGTCCGGCGGCCACGGGAATGCCGGTCCTGCCGCCGGCGACGGAAGCGGCCGACTGCGGCGGCCTGCTGCGCAGTCCGGCCTTCTGCGTGACGGCCCAACTGGATCAGATCGGCGCCCTGGCCGACGCCTATACGGAGCACCTCTCCACCCTGAACTGGCTGGCGGCGGACGGCGACGACAACCGCGTCATCTTCGTGCGCCGCCGCGACGGCGGCGGCTGCGACGGCCTGCAGATGGTCGCCTTCTATGACGTGTCCAAGCCCGCCGAGGCGACCGCTCCGGGCTATCTGGGCTTCGCCGTCATTCCGGGGGATGTCTGCGCCGCGACGCCCGAGCCTCCGGCGCCGACGCCTTCGGAAGGAGCGACTCAGTGACGACCGCACGCATCGACGCCCGCTTCGCCAAGCTGAAGGCCGAGAACCGGGCCGGTCTGGTCCCCTATGTCATGACCGGCGATCCCAGCCGGGATGAGGCGCTGGAAATCCTCAAGGGCCTGCCCGCCGCCGGGGCCGATCTGATCGAGCTGGGCCTGGCTTTCTCGGACCCGATGGCCGAGGGGCCGCCGATCCAGCGCGCCGCCCTGCGCGGGCTGAAGGCGGGGATGACCCTGCGCGGCACGCTCGACCTCGTGGCCGACTTCCGCAAGGGCGATCAGGACACGCCGCTGATCCTGATGGGCTATCTGAACCCGGTGGAATCCTACGGCTATGAGGTCTTCGCCCGCGATGCGGCCGAGGCCGGGGTGGACGGCATCATCGTCGTCGACTGTCCGCCGGAAGAGGCCGGGCCGCTGGCCGCCGCCCTGGACGCGGCCGAGGTCTCCCTGATCCGCCTGGCCACGCCGACGTCCGACGACGACCGGCTGAAGGTCATCGCCGAGGGCACGTCGGGCTTCGTCTACTATGTCTCCGTCGCCGGGGTGACCGGGGTGAAGGAGGCCGTGGCCGCCGAGGTGGCGCCCGCCGTCGAGCGCGTCCGTCGCGCGGCCGGCCTCCCCGTCGCCGTCGGTTTCGGCGTCAGGACGCCTGAACGCGCCGCCGAGATCGCCCGCGTCGCCGACGCCGTGGTGGCCGGCTCGGTCTTCGTGGACGAGGTCGCCGCCGCTCTCGAGGCGAACGAACCCGCCGCGCCGCGCGTTCTGGCCAAGGTGAAGGCCCTGGCCGATGCGGTTCATGGCGCCCGCGCTAGTGCTTCCGTGACGGAAACCGTTTAAAGGCCCCGCCCATGGTCGATAAGAATCCCGAGAACAAGGCACGCGGCGGCTGGCTGTCGCGTTTCGCGCCGGGCGTGCGCAAGATCGTCAGCCCGCGCGACACCCCGGACAATCTGTGGGTCAAGGACCCCGACACGGGCGAGATGCTGTTCCGCTCGGACCTGGAGGCGGCCCTGTGGGTCACGCCGTCGGGCCGTCACATGCGGATCAACGCCCCGACGCGCCTGAAGGCCACCTTCGACGACGGCCTGTATGAGGCGATCGACACGCCGGACGTGCCGGAAGACCCGCTGAAGTTCTCGGACGGCAAACCCTATCGCGACCGCCTGTCGGCGGCGCGCAAGGCGGCGGGCCGCAAGGACACCATGGCCATCGGCTACGGCCGCATCGGCGGCGCCCCCGCCGTGGTCATCGTGCAGGACTTCACCTTCATGGGCGGTTCGCTGGGCATGGCGGCGGGCGAGGCCTTCATCGCCGCCGCGCGCGAGGCGGTGAAGCGCAATGTTCCCTTCGTCTGCTACACCGCCGCCGGCGGGGCGCGGATGCAGGAAGGCGCCCTCAGCCTGATGCAGATGGCCCGCACCACCCTGGCCGTTCAGGAAGTGAAGGCGGCCAAGCTGCCCTACGTCGTGGTGCTGACCGACCCGACCACGGGGGGCGTCACGGCCTCCTACGCCATGCTGGGCGACGTCCACCTGGCCGAGCCGGGCGCCCTGATCGGCTTCGCCGGCCCGCGCGTGATCGAGACCACCATCCGCGAGAAACTGCCGCCGGGCTTCCAGCGCGCCGAATACCTCAAGGACAAGGGCATGGTCGACAAGGTGGTGTCGCGCGGCGACCTGCCGACGACGCTGGGCCTGATCCTGTCCATGCTGATGAGCGGCGCGGCCCAGAAGAAGGCTGCCTAACCGCAGACTCTTTCCATGGACCCGATTTCGGAACGCCTGCGCGCCCGGCATCCCCAGCGCATCGACCTGTCGCTGGATCGGATGCGGGCCCTGTGCGAGGCGCTCGGGAATCCACAGGACAAGCTGCCGCCGGTCGTCCATGTCGCGGGCACGAACGGCAAGGGCTCGACGGTCGCCCTGATCCGCGCCATTGCAGAATCTGCGGGTCTGCGCGTCCACGCCTACACCTCGCCGCATCTGGTGCGCTTCAACGAGCGTATCCGGCTGGCCGGGACGCTGATCACCGATGACGCCCTGAACGCCACCCTCGACCGGGTCGAGGCGGCCATGACCGAAACGGGCGGGCAGGCCACGGTGTTCGAAAGCACCACGGCGGCGGGCTTTCTGGCCATGAGCGAGACCCCTGCGGACCTGGCGGTCATCGAGGTGGGCCTCGGCGGCGTGCTGGACGCCACCAACGTCATCGCCCGGCCCCTGCTCAGCGTCATCACCCCCGTCGATCTGGACCACGCCGAGTTCCTGGGCACGACCCTCGAGGGCGTGGCGGGCGAGAAGGCGGGCATATTGAAAGCGGGCGCGCGCGGCGTCGTGGCGCGCCAGTCCGAGGCGGCCATGGCCGTGATCGCGCGCCGCGCGGCCGAGGTCGGCTCGCCCCTGACCGTCATGGGCGTCGACTTCGACGCCTGGGCCGAACGCGGCAGCCTCGTCTATCAGGATCAGGAGCGGTTCCTCGACCTGCCCGCGCCCGCCCTGTCCGGCGCGCACCAGTTCGACAACGCCGGCGTCGCCATCGCCGCCGCGCTGGAGCTGGACCTGCCCGAAACCGCCATCGCCGAGGGGCTGAAGGCCGTGCGCTGGCCCGCGCGGATGCAGCGGCTGACCGCCGGCCCCTATGCCGACAAGGCCCAGAAGGCCGACGCCGAACTGTGGCTGGACGGCGGGCACAATCCCCACGCCGCCCGCGCCCTGGCCCGCGCCCTGTCCGATCGCCAGACGCGCGCTCCGCGCCCCACGGCTCTGATCGTCGGCATGCTGGCCAACAAGGACGCCGGCGGCTTCTTCGAGGCGCTAAAGGGCATCGACGCCCAGGTCTTCACCGTCGGCTTCGAGGGAACGGCCGCCGAGCCGGAGGCCCTGGCCGCCGTCGCGCAGGGGCGCGGCTTCGGCGCCATGGCGGCGGGATCTGTGGACGCCGCGCTCGACCGCGCCCTGACCCTGGGCGCCGGACGGGTGGTCATCTGCGGCTCGCTGTATCTGGCGGGCGAGGTGCTGGGCGCCAGCCGCGAGACCTGGCCGGCCTAACCTTCAGGCGGGGCGCAACCGTCCCAGCCTGTCCAGGACCTTCCGCCGTTTGAGCGGGACGCCGAAATAGGGGTCGTTCGAGGTGCGCCCCAGGCGATCCGTCACCGTGATTTCGACTCGGTGCAGAGGCGGCGCGCCTACGAAGCGCGCCGTCAGGCCTGCAAAATCGGTGATGTCGACGTCCTGCCTCCGGCAAAGATCCGGCAAGGCCCTCGCGTATAGCTGGACGGCGCGGGCCAGATGGTCGGAAACGGCGGGACTGCACTCTCCGGTCAGGAAGTCTATGTCCATCTGTCGCGACGGGGTTTCGGCGACAGCAGCCCAGATGTCGATTTCATAGACGCCGATCATGAAGCCTGCGCCGCTGGCGAACGAGTCCGCGATGTTGTGCGCGATGGATGTCAGGACGGCGTGTTTCATGATGATTTGCGCATTGGCGGCGGCAGGAGCTCTGTCCAATGAAAAGCCCGCCGAACGGATGTCCGGCGGGCTTCAGAACATCAGGCGTCCAGTTTCAGTCCGCCTTCACGCCGGCTTCGGCCAGCCATTCGACGATTTTGCCCTTGGGCATGGCGCCGACCTTCATCGAGGTCATTTGGCCGTCCTTGAACAGCATCAGGGTCGGAATGCCCTTCACGCCCATCTTGGACGGGACCATCGGGCTATCGTCGATGTTGACCTTGGCGACGGTGACCTTGCCGGCCAGTTCGTCGGCGATCTGCTCCAGCGCCGGGCCGATCTGCTTGCAGGGGCCGCACCACTCGGCCCAGAAGTCCACCAGAACGGGGGTCGAGGATTTCAGGACGTCGGCGTCGAAGCTGTCGTCGGTGACTTTCACAGTCGCCATGAATGGCTCTCCTTTGGTGCGCTACGCTCGCGACGCGGTCGCTCGCTGCTTGAGCGCGTTTAGTGGCGCGCCGAATTGAATTTCCGGCGTTCAGGCACAGATGTGGGTGCGAATCCCCGACAAATCAACGCGCATTTTCGAGAGCGGCGTCCATCAGGCCCTGCGGCACGGCCATCAGCTTCGGCCCGTCGGTCCAGACCAGGGCCGCCTCGACCGCGCGGTCTGGATAGAGGCGGCGCAGGACGGCGGCGTAGATCGCCATCTGCAGCACATAGGCCGGATCGGCGTCTTCGACGTGATCGGGAGCGGGACGGTTGGACTTGAAGTCGACCACCAGAACCCGCTCGGGCGTGACCACCAGCCGGTCGATCCGGCCCGAGATCGACACGCCGGACGGCAGGTCGGGCGCGGTCCCGGTCAGGGCGACCTCGGCGCGGCTGCCGGGGCCGAAGACGGGGGCGAAGCGGGCGTCGTCCAGAACGCCGAAGGCGGCGGCGATCATCTCGGCGCGCTGATCCTCGGTCAGGTCGCGCTCGCGCGCCAGCATCCGGTGCGCGGCGTCGGGACGGTCGGGCGACGGCAGGTCCGGCAGGCGCTCCAGCAGACGGTGGATCAGGTCGCCGCGCCGGAACCGGCCGAGGCCTGCGCCGGGGCCTTCGCCCCGCGCCAAGGGCGACGGCGCCGGGATGCGCTTCTGTTCCTGCATCTGCGAGGGCGAGGCGAAGCGGGCGGCGGCGTCGCGCGGCGGGTTGGTCCGCGCCCAGTCGGGCGCCTCAGGGCGGGCTTCAATCGTGGCGACGGCGGCGGGAAGGCTGTCGGGATCGGCGCCGTAGCGGCGGACGCCGCCGTCCAGCTCTCGCACCTGATCGCCTAGCCGGTCGAAGGTCTCTGCGATCACCGACCACCAGTCCCCGGCCTCGGGCGCGCGTTTCGAGCCGCGTCCCATGACGATCACCCGGTCGCGCGCGCGGGTCAGGGCGACGTAGAGCAGGCGCAGGGATTCGTCGCCGACCCGCGCCTCGCGCGCCGCGCGGGCGTCGGCCGAGGCGGGGCAATCTTCCTTGGACGAGCCGGGGCACATCAGCCAGGCTTCGCCGCTCTCGGTGGGGACTGGCATCAACGACGGTCCCTGCGCCTTCGCCTTCATCGTCGTGTCAGGCAGGATGACGACCGGCGCCTCCAGCCCCTTGGCGCCGTGGACGGTCATGACGCGGACCTCGCCGCGCGGCCCTTCCAGTTCGCGCTTCACCTCGACGTCGGCGGCTTCCAGCAGGGCGAGACAGGTCTCCAGATCGGTCCCGCCGCGCCCTTCGGCGGCCAGCACCTGATTGAGGGTCTCGTCGATGGCTTCCTCGGCCTCGCGGCCCAGACGGGTCAGGATGCGGGCGCGGCCTGAGACGCCGGTCGCGTCCACGCGGTTCAGCAGGCAGGAGAAAAAGCCGAAGGGATCAAGGTCGCGCGCGCCGCGCGCCGTGCGCAGCAGGTCGAGCGCCTGACCCCAATCGGGCCGCTCTTCAGCCCGTTTTTTCAGCTCGCGCCACAGGCCGTCGCGCTTCTCGCGGCCCGCCAGTTCGAACAGGCTGTCCTCGTCGACGTCGCAGAAGGGGCCGCGCAGCACCTCGGCCAGCGTCAGGTCGTCGCCGGGGAAGAGGGCGAAGCGGGCCAGCGCCTTCAGGTCGTCGAAGACGATGTGCTGCGACAGCTTCAGCCGGTCGGCGCCCGCCACAGGCGCGCCCGCCGCCTTCAGGCCACGGATGATTTCCTCGAACGTCGCATCGCGGCGGCGAACCAGGATCAGGAAGTCGCCGTAACCGCAGGGGCGAGGCGTCCCGCCCTTGTCGAAGACGACGGCGCCGGTCTCGACCTGGCGCTTGATTTCGAGCGCCAGGGTCTGGGCCATGCGTTTGCGGGCGCTGGCGGCGCCTTCCTGATCGACGGGATCGGTCCAGGCGTCGCGCTCGGGCGGGGCCTCGTCGACGAACAGGGGCCATAGTTCGACCGCGCCGGGCTGGCCTTTGCGGGCGGCGGTATGGTGCGGGATCTCGCCCGTTTCTCCGACTAGCGCCCGGGCGCGTTCGGGCGTGGCGAAGACGTCGTCCACGAACTTCAGCACCGCCTCGGTCGAGCGGTAGGAGGTCTCCAGCGGCACGCCTTCGAAGGCCCCGCCTGCTCCCGTGATCAGGCCGTCATAGACCTGAGCTTCCTGCCGCAGTCGTTCGGGCCGGGCGCCCTGGAAGGAGTAGATGGACTGCTTCTCGTCGCCGACGGCGAAGACGGTGCGGTCGGTGTCGGGGACGGTGAAGAACTCGCCGGTCAGGGCGCGCATGATGGCCCACTGTTCGGGGGCGGTGTCCTGGGCCTCGTCGATCAGGACGTGGTCGACGCCGCCGTCCAGCTTGTACAGCACCCAGGCGGCGGTCGAACGGACGGTCAGCAGTTCAACCGTGCGCGCCACCAGATCCGAGAAGTCCAGCGCGCCGTGCGCCGTCTTGGCCGCCTCGTAGAGGGCGGCGTGGGCGTTGGCGAGGGTCAGCAGCCTGATGGTGTCGTCGGCGACCTTGGCGGCGCGCAACTGGTCGCGGGCGGCCAGAAACTTGTCCTGCAGATCGGTCAGCCAGCCTGCGGCGTCGGGCGGCGCCTGCTTGGTCGCCATCGACTTGCGGGGCGCTCCCGCGCCGGTCAGGAAGACGACGCCGAGACCGGGGAAGCTCCAGTCGTGGTCGATGGCGTGGATCAGTTCGGCGGCGCGGTCCTTGTCGGTCTTGGAGCCGGTGGCCATCAGTTCGGCCATGCGGCGGACCTCGCCGCGGCCCACCCAGCGAAGGAAGTCGGCCTCGATGTCCTCGGGCGTCTTTTGCGGATCGGCGCCGGTCAGGACGTAAGGGCCGGGCGCGCGGCCGTCGGCGACGCGAGCGACATAGTCGGTCAGTTCGGCGCGTTTGCTCTCGATCAGGGCCAGAAGATCCTGGAAGCGGCCCCAGTCCAGCTCGACCGCGAAATGGCTGTAGGCCTCGCCGATCGGCCCCTCGGCGTCGGCCAGGGCGGCGCGGGCCAGGTCTTCGCGCGCGGCATGAGACAGGGCGACCGCCGCCTCGTTCTCCAGCACGGTGAAGCGCGGCGACACGCCCGCCTCGATGGGGAAGCGACGCAGCAGCTTTTCGCAGAAGGCGTGGATGGTCTGGATCTTCAGCCCGCCGGGCGTCTCCAGCGCGCGGGCGAACAGGCGGCGCGCCTCGGACAGACGGGCCGGATTGAGGTCGGCGGGATCGCTGTCGTCCAGTTTCGCCAGCTCGGCGGACAGGGCGGCGTCGTCCATGACGGCCCATTTGCCCAGCGTCTCGAACAGGCGCGCCTGCATCTCGGCGGCGGCGGCCTTGGTGTAGGTCACGCACAGGATGGCCGAGGGCGCGGCGCCGCCCAGCAGCAGGCGCGCCACCCGGCTGACCAGGGTGGTGGTCTTGCCCGACCCGGCGTTGGCGGTGACGAAGACCGAGCGGGCGGGATCGGCGGCGCGGGTCTGGGGGTTGAGGCTGTCGCGGACGTGGAGGTTCATTCCGCCTCTCCTTCTTCGCCGCCGCCGATGACGTGCCATTCCCAGACGCGGGCCAGCAGGTTGTAGGGGCTGTAGCTGCCCATCAGATGAGGTGCGGCCCACGAGAGGTAGGGCGTCTCCGGCCGGTCGAATTCGGCGACGCGGGCCATCAGGCCTTGCAGAGCGGCGTCGGACAGAGCCTGCGCCTCGGGTCCGGCGGCGCGCACGGCGACCTCGCCCGCCTTCTTGCGGCCGACGACGCGGACGTAGGTCAGTTCTTCCGGCGCGACGGGGCCGTTGGTCTCCTTGAAGCCGCCGGCGGCCAGGATGGCGCCGGTCAGGGTCAACTGGGGGGCGAAGCCCGCCTTGATCTGTTTGGCGCTCGGAACCTGGCCGGTCTTGAAGTCCATGACGGCGGCCGACAGGGCGCCGACCTCGATGCGGTCGGCGTAGGCCTTGACGGTGAAGGGGCCGCCGGGCGCCTCAAAGGTCAGAGCGCCCTGCTGTTCGATCAGCAGGGTCACGCCGCGCGCGCGGCGCTCGGTCTCGAACCCGGCCAGCCAGCGGGCGGCGTTCCTCGCCAGCGGCGCCTCGCGGGCCATGGCGGCGTCCTCAAAGCCGTGGGCGCCCAGCTCCTCCAGCAGCAGGCGCTCGATCACCGCGTCGAGATCGTCGGGCAGCAGGTCGGGCCAGTCCTCGGTCAGGCGCTCGATGGCCTTGTGCACCGCGTTGCCGCGCGCCAGGGCCTCGGCCGAGGCGCCGGGGCGCTCCATCGGTTCGAGGTTCAGCAGGCGGCGGGCGTAGAGGGCGTAGGGGTCGCGGACCCAGCGCTCGACGCCGGTGACATAGAGGCTGCGCGGGCGGCGCTCGACCGGGGGCGTAGGCGCCGGGCGCGGGGCCAGCCGGGCGGGACCGGGCGGCGGGGCGTCCAGGGCGCGGGTCCAGTCGGCGACGCCTTCGGGCGCGCTGAGGCTGACCGGGGTGTCGGGCGCGTCGGCGCCGCGTGTCAGCATCTCCAGCCGCCACAGCCAGCGCGAGCGCACGGCGGGCTGGCCGCCGCGACGCTCGCAGTGGACCAGAACGGCTTCGTCGGCGCAGGCGGCCTGAACGAAGTCCTGCGCCGTCTGGCCCAGACGCCGCTCGGGCGCGGGCAGGGGCAGGGCGGCGCGCATGGGCCGCGACAGGAAGGGATCGACCGGGGCGGCGTTCGGCCAGACGCCCTCCTCCAGTCCGGCCAGGATCATGCGGTCGGCCCGCGCCAGCCGCGCCTCGATGGCGCCGAGGATGCGAAGGGACGGGTGGGTGGCGCCGCCGGTGCGCACCGTGGCCTCGGACAGCAAGGCGGCGATCAGATCGGCGAACTCGGCGGGCGTGGTCTGGCCCAGCGGGCCGCCGCCCTCGATCAGGGCCGACAGCAGGGAAGCCGCGGCCTCGCCGTCCGGTCCGGCCCAGGCGTTCTGACCGGCCAGCGCCTCGATCAGGGCAGTCAGGGTTCGGGCGGCCTGGTCCGGCGCACAGGGGCGGGCGGTCGCCAGCGTCTCCAGCCGGTCGGCGAGGGTCTGCGCGCCCTTCAGACGGGCCAGCTTCCAGTCGGCCAGCGGCAGGCCGCCGCGCCGAGGCTCGGCCGCCTTCAGCAGGCGTTCGTGAAGCTGGAACCAGCGCCGCGGACGCGGGCCGCGCAGGGCGTGCTCCTCCAGCGCCTCGGCGGCGTCGAGCAGTGTCGTCTCGCCCAGATCGAGACGGACCAGCGGGTGCTTCAGCAGGGCCAGCAGGGTCTGCGGCTTCAGCGGTTCGGCCAGGAAGCGGGCGCAAAGGTCGACCAGCACCCCCGCCGTCATCCGCGACAGCGGCTGGCCGGTGGAGGAGTCGGCGACGACGCCCCAGCGCGCCAGCCGCGCCTCGACGCGGCGCGACAACTGCAGGTCCGGCGTCACCAGGGCGCAGGTGATCGGACGGCCGTCGGGCGTGCGATGCTCAAGGCTCTCGCGCATCATCAGGGCGACGGCGGTCGCGGCCTCTTCCTCGGCGCGGACGGACAGGACGGTCAGGCCCGACAGGCCCTCGGCGATGGGGTCGGCGGCGCGGCCCGCCTCGGCCGAGCGGGCGCGCAGGCGCTTGATCTCGCGGCGCCAGTCGTCGGTGGCCTCGGCGGGGCGCAGGGCCTCGTTGATCAGGCGCTGGCGGGCCAGACCGCGCGCCTCGATGGCGGGGTCGAGCGGCGGCTGGAACCACGGCTGGACGGCCTCGCGCGCGACCTCGGCGCGGGTCAGCAGGGCCTTCAGCGCGGCCTGCGGATGCTGGTCGTCGATGCGGTCCCAGGCGTCGGCGGCCAGATCGAGGTCGAGGCCGGGCAGGACGACCACGCCCTGCGGCGCTTTCGCCACCGCCTTCAGCACATCGGCGGCGGCGGGGACGGTGCCGGTCGAACCGGCGGCGATGACCGGGGCCTGCGGCGGGCGGGCGTCCCAGGCCTCGGCCAGACGGCGCAGCAGGGTCGCGCGGCGCCACGCCGGATCGACCAGGCCGAGCGCCTCCAGACGCTTGGGCCAGGCCTCGACGGCGAGGCCGAGGAAGCGGGCGCTCTCGCGCCAGTGCTCGGCCAGATCCTGTTCCGCCAGGGTGGCGACGCGCGACAGGTCCGAGACTTCCTCCAGCTGGCAGGAATCGAGGAAGGCGCTCAGCGCATCGGCCATTTCGAGGGCGCGCAGGGGCTTCATGCCCGGCTCGAATTTCTCGGCGATCATGCGCGCCATCTCGAAGCGGCGCGTCAAGGGGGCGATGGCGGGCGGTAGGTCCAGACCCAGCTCGCCGGGGGCGAAGGGCGGCTCGTCCTCCTCCAGATCGCCGAGCGGGCGCACCTGGGGCAGCAGGACGGGGCGCTCGCCCGCCAGCTTGCCCAGGGCGAAGGAGAAGGCGCGGGCGGCGCGGCGGTTGGGCAGCAGGATGGTGGCGTCGGTCAGGGCCTCGGGCGGGGCGTCGCCCAGCCAGTCCAGCACCCCCGCCGCCATGTCTTCGAGGAAGGGCCGCCAGGCGGGCACGGCGCGCCAGCGCGGCCCGCTTCCGGCGAACGGATCGAAGCGCCCCCCCGTCATGATCAGGTCTCCGCCTTCAGCCGGGCTTCGGCCTCGTCACGTGCTTGGGGGTCGCCGACGTGCATCCAGTCGCCGTCCAGCACGCAGCCGAACAGGCGCCCCTCGGCGGCCGAGGCGCGCCACAGGGGGCTGAGGGAGAAGGGGCCGTCGGGGCCTTGGTCGGCGTAGTCGGGGCGGGTGATGTGGACGCCCATATAGGCGTAAGGCGCACTGGCGGCCTCGCCCCGGAAGGTCAGGGCGCCGTCGTCGCCGAGGAAGAAGTCGCCGCCGCCTTCAAAGCCGATGGAGCCCTCGCGCCGGGCCAGCAGCAGGGCGGCGTCCATGCGCGCAGGATCCCACAGGCGGATCAGGTCGCCCAGAGCGTCGCCCCGGTCGATCCACACGCTGTCGATATTGGCCACGAACACCGGACCGTCGCCCAGCAGGGGGCGGGCCTTCTTCAGGCCGCCGCCGGTCTCCAGCAGTTCGGCGCGCTCGTCGGAGATGCGGATCATCGGGCGCGTGCGGGCGGCCAGATGGCTTTCAAGCCGGTCGGCGAACCAGTGGACGTTGACCACGGCGTCGGTCACGCCCGCCTCGGCCAACCGGTCGAGGACGTGGTCGATCAGCGCCTTGCCGCCGACCTCGACCAGAGCCTTGGGACGGTCGTCGGTCAGGGGCCGCATCCGCGTGCCGAGCCCGGCGGCGAGGACCATGGCGGTGGTGGGGGCGGTCATCGACGCAGATCCTCCGGCACATGGCGGTCCATCCAGGCGGCGACGGCGTCGAGGCCCGCCGCCTGCAGATTGGCGTTCAGGTGCGCCCACATGCGCGGTATGAATGCGGCGTAGCGGGGCTTGCCGTCGCGGGCGATCAGGCGGGCGAAGATGCCCAGAATGCGCGCCTCATTGAGGGCGGCCAGACCGGCGTAGGCGGCCATGAAAGTCTCGCGGTCGGCCTCGGGGCGCAGGGTGAAATAGTGGTCGAGCGCCAGAGCCTCCAGCTCAGGCGCCACGTCGCGGCGGGCGTCCTGCAGCAGGGAGTGCAGATCCCATGACGGGTGGGCCTTCACCGCGTCCTGGAAATCGATCATCCCGACCGAGGCGGCGCCGGTCCTGCCGTCCAGCCGGATCAGGTTCTCCGCGTGGTAGTCGCGGTGGGCCATGACGGTCGCGCCCGCCTCGCCCGCCGCCGTGATCGGCGCCCAGGCCGCGCGCCACTCGGCGATGGCGGCTTCGTCGAAGCTCAGCGCGGGAAGCAGTTTCGGCAACCATTCGACCAACAGGTCGGCTCCGCCCTGCAAAGCCGTCTGGTCATAGGTCAGCAGGGGCCAGTCGCCTGCCGGGCCGTTCAGCGACTCTGGCGTCGGGGCGGCGTGCAGGACGGCCAAAGCCTCGACGGCGGCGCGATAGAGGGGGGCGGGGTCGGCGCCGTCCTCGATGACGCGGGCGAACAGGGCGTCGCCGAAATCCTCGATCAGGGCCAGGCCGTTCGGAGCATCGACGGCGACGATCTCGGGCGCGGACAGGCCGAGCGACTTCAGATGGGCGGCGACGGCGGCGAAGGCCTCGATGCGTCCGGCCGACAGGCGGGCGACGGCGTTCCAGCCGTGGGCGTGGCGCTGTTCCGGCGTCCACGATGGATCGCAGGGCCGGCTTTCGGCGGCGGGGGCCTGATCCATCAGCATCAGGGAGGCGCCCGAGGCCGTCGTCAGCCGTTCGTAACGCCGCGTCGAGGCGTCGCCGGGCAGGGGCGCGCGGACGGCCTCGGCCAGACCGGCCGAGCGCAGGAAGTCGAGACGGAGGGCTTCGCGGTCAGACATGGAGTTCCTTCAGTTTGGCTTCCCACGACCCTGCGCCAGTTGCGGTCGCAAGCCGGCCTTCGCCGTCTTCGGCGATGGTGATCGTCAGCCGGTCGGGGCCGAGCATCCGGCCAGGATCGTCACCCAGCCGTTCGGGCCATTCGATCAGGGCGCAGCCCTCGTCCAGCGCCTCGTCCAGCCCGACCTCGAAGGCCTCCTCGGGCCGGCTGAGGCGATAGAGGTCGAAGTGGGCGATGGGCGGGTCGCTCTCATAGAACTGGACCAGGGTGAAGGTCGGCGACGGCACGTCCTCATTGGGGCGCGTCAGGGCGCGGATCAGGCCGCGCGCCAGCGTCGACTTGCCCATGCCCAGCGGGCCGTAGAGCAGAACGGCCTCGCCCGGCGCCAGCAGGGGGGCGATGGCTTCGCCGAGGCAGGTGGTGGCGTCGGCGTCGGGAAGGTCGAAAGTCGTCATGCGGAGGGCATCAGGCGAAGGTCGCGTCAGGATCGGCGGCCAGGGTCCGCTCGACGAAGGTTTTCAGTTTCAGAGTGGCGGCCTGGGCGTCGACGTCCAGGGCCGGCGGCGGGATGGGGCGGCCGACGATCAGGTCGAAGGCGCGGCCCTTCTTGTTCAGCAGTTCGTGGAAGAGGGTGATGTCGCGCAGCTCCTGCGACACCTTGTCGAACAGATGGAACAGGCGGCTGGTCGGGCCGGAGACGTGGATCGGGACCACCGGCGCCTCGTATTTGCGGGCCAGGGAGGCGGCGGTGGCGGCCCACTCGGGGTCGGTCAGCAGGCCGTCCGCACCGACGCGGGCCAGGCGCCCGGCCGGGAACATGACGACGCAGCGTTCGGCCTCGAACGCCTCCTTGGCGGCCTGGAGGGTGGCGCG
This sequence comes from Brevundimonas sp. NPDC055812, assembly GCF_053616535.1. Taxonomy (NCBI): domain Bacteria; kingdom Pseudomonadati; phylum Pseudomonadota; class Alphaproteobacteria; order Caulobacterales; family Caulobacteraceae; genus Brevundimonas; species Brevundimonas sp. NPDC055812. The sequence goes on from NZ_JBSHDX010000008.1 coordinate 109,069, forward strand.
GGTCTTCTCGCGCGTGCGCTTGGCCGTGACCCATTCGACGGGGACGACGGTTTCCGACAGGCGCGGCGAGACGCGCAGGGCGTCGGCGTTGGCGAAATAGATCAGGTCGTTTCGCACCGTGCGCAGGGCGTCATGCACGGCCAGGCCGTCGGCGATGCCGGTCGGATGGTTGCACACCACCAGACAGCGGCCCGAGGCGGGCAGGCGATCCAGATGCGCCGTCCGCACGGTCAGCTCCAGCAGGTCCGAGACATAGTCCAGCGCCTGACGTCCGGCCATGGGGCCGATGGCGTCGGCCATGCGCCGCGCCTTGGCGTAGTCGAGCAGGCCGTAGAGGGCGGGCCGCGCCAGGGGCCAGGCGGCCGATCCCGTCAGCCGGGGCGCGCGCTCGGCGATCAGCACGTCGACGATGTGAAGAGCCGGACTCATCGCCTGCTTGTCGCCGAGGCGGCGGCGGCGGGCAAGCGCCATCCCGCTTGGCGAAGCGGGAACGGCCCCCTATGCAGGAAGCCTGACCATTCTTTGGGGGAATGTAGCGTAATGACCCGATCACACTGGATGACGGCGGCGGCCGTCCAGATGCTGTTGCTGGCGGGCGGCCTGGCGGCGACGCCGACGCTGGCGCAGGAAACGCCGGTCGCGGCTGCGGCTTCGGCCCAGGCCCCGGCTTCCGATCGTCTCGGCCTGAAGGATCTGGCGACGATGGAGCGGGTCGGCGATCCGCGCGTCTCGCCCGACGGCCGCCGCGTCATCTACGCCGTGACCACCACGGACTGGGCCGGCAACAAGAACCAGACCGGCTTGTGGATGGCCGACGTCGACGGCGCGACGGCGCCGCGTCGCCTGCCGATCTCCGACGGCGGCGTCTCGAGCGCGCGCTGGGCGCCGGACGGGCAGTCGATCTATTTCCTGTCGTCACGCGGCGGATCGAACCAGGTGTGGCGCGCGGACCGCGAGGGTCTGGCGGCGGCGCAGGCGACGACGCTTCCGGTCTCCGTGTCGGGCTTCCGTTTCACGCCGGACGGCAAGGCCCTGGTGCTGGGCGTGTCGGTCTATACGGATTGCGAGACCCTGGACTGCACGAAGGACCGACTGGCCGAGCGGGCCAAGTCGACCCAGCAGGTCTATGACCGGATGCCGCTGCGCGTGTTCGACCGCTGGGCTGACGGGCGCCAGAGCCATCTCTTCCTGCAACCGCTGAACGGCTCGGGTTTCGCCGAAGGCCCGCCGCGCGATCTGACCGCCGGACTGGATGCGGACGTCGGCGTGGGCGAAGGCGGACTGACGCTCTCGCGCGACGGGCGGACCCTGATCTATTCGACGCGGACGCAGGACGACCGCGCGCCCTTCACCAACAACAGCGACCTGTATCGCCTGAGCCTGGACGGCGGCCCCGCCGTCAACCTGACCCCGGATCACTCGGGGCCGGACGGCGCGCCCGCCCTGTCGCCCGACGGACGGCGCCTGGCCTGGCTGGCGGCCCCGCGCGAGAACGTCGGCGGCGATCAGCCGGTGGTCATGGTGGCCGATGCTAACGGCGCGAACGCTCGCGCCCTGACGAACTGGGATCGCGGCCCCAGCGGCCTGACCTGGCGTTCGGACGGCCGGGCGCTCTACGTGACGGCCGCCGACGAAGGCCAGAACCGCCTGTTCGAGATCGACGCCCGAACCGGCGCGGTGAAGGCCCTGACCGACATCGGCTCGGTCGGTGATTTCGACGAGGTCGGCGGCGTTCTGGCCTATGCCCATGAGAGCTTCACGGCCCCGACGCAGATCTTCATCGCCCGCAACGGCCAGACCGCCCGTCAGGCGACGCAGCACAACGCCGAGTTGCTGGCCCGCATTGACCTGCCCCGTCCCGAGGAGATCCGTTTCCCCGGCTGGAACGACGAGACGGCGCACGGCTGGGTGTTCAAGCCCGCAGGCTTCGTCGAGGGCCGCCAATATCCGGCCGTCTATCTGATCCACGGCGGGCCCAAGTCGCCCTGGACCGAGAGCTGGTCCTACCGCTGGAATCCGCAGGTCTATACGGCGGCGGGCTATGCCGTGGTGATGGTCAACTTCCATGGCTCGCCGGGCTACGGCCAGGCCTTCACCGACGCCATCAACGACCACTGGGGCGATCGTCCGCTGGAAGACCTGCAAAAGGGCTGGCAGGCGGCCCTGGCGGCCAATCCCTGGATCGACGGCCAGCGGGCCTGCGCGCTCGGCGCCTCCTACGGCGGCTATATGGTCAATATGATCGCGGGCAAGTGGAACGAGCCGTGGCGCTGCCTGGTCAACCACGCGGGCGTGTTCGACGTGCCGCAGCTGATGAACGCCATGGACATCTCGACCTTCATCCATGAGTTCGGCGGCGCGACCTGGGACCGCAAGGCGGTCTATGACGCCCACAACCCCGAGACCTACGCAGGCGACTGGAAGAAGCCGATGCTGGTGCTGCACGGCTCCAAGGACTTCCGCGTGCCGATGGAGCAGGGGCTGGCGACCTTCTCGGCCTTGCAGCGGCTGAACATTCCCAGCCGCTTCGTCCATGTGCCGGACGAGAACCACTGGGTGCTCAAGCCGCAAACCTGGGTCGAGTGGCAGCAGGAGATTCTGGACTGGACGGCCGACTGGACGAAGGAAGGTCAGCAAACGGCCCCTTAAACAGGAGGCTTTGCGGGCGGCGCGCGGCGGTGTTAGGCCTTCGGCCAGACTTCACATCCGCATGAGGAGCGCCTGAATGCGCCGCCTGCCCCATCTCCTGTCCGGCCTCAGCGCCGCCGCCCTGCTGACCGCCTCGGCCCTGCCGGCCCTGGCCGAGGGGGCGCTCGTCGCCCCGGCCGCGGCGACGACCCCAGCGACGACCCAGGCCCGCGCCGCCTTCACCTATCAGGACATGATCTCGGCCAACCGGCTGGGCGACCCCCAGGTGTCGCCGGACGGCGAGTGGGTGGTCTATTCGCTGACCCAGACCGACGTGGCGGCCAACAAGCGCTCGAGCGCCCTCTACATCCTGGGCCTGAAGGGCGAGGCTCAGCCGCAGAAGCTGGCCATCTCCGAAGGCGGCGCCAACACCGCCCGCTGGGGCGCCGACGGCGAGCTGTATTTCCTGTCGGGCCGTTCGGGCTCCAGCCAGGTCTGGGTCTCGGCCGACAAGGGCGCGACGGCGACGCAGGTCACGGCCCTGCCGACCGACGTCAACGCCTATCGCATCAACGCGGCGGGCGATGCGGTGGCCGTGTCGCTGGCCGTCTACCCGGATGCGGCGGACCTGAACGCCTCGGTCGCGCGCGGCAAGACAGAGGCCGAGCGCAAGTCGACCGGCCAGGTCTATGACCGCATGTTTGTGCGTCACTGGGATACGTGGAACGACCACACCCAGAACCACCTCTTCGTCCAGTCGATCGGCGCCGACGGCAAGGCGGGCGGCGAGCCGGTCTGGGTCACGAAGGGCTTCGACGGCGACACCCCGTCCAAACCGTTCGGCGACGAGAGCGAGTTCACCTTCGCGCCTGACGGGCAGTCGCTGGTCTTCTCCGCGCGCAAGGCTGGGAACAGCGAGCCGTGGAGCACGAACTTCGACCTCTACAGCGTCGCCGTATCGGCGCCGGGCCAACTGACCAATCTGACCGAGGCCAACCCGGCCTGGGACACCGGCCCGGTCTTCTCGCCGGACGGTCAGACCCTGGCCTACCGCGCCATGGCCCGTCCGGGCTTTGAAGCGGACAAGTTCTCGATCTTCCTGCGCGACGTCGCCACCGGCCAGACGCGCCAGATCGCGGCCAACTGGGACCGTTCGGCGGATACGCTGCAATGGTCCAAGGACGGAAACACCCTCTACGCCACTGCGGGCGATGTCGGTCAGACCCGCCTGTTCGCCATCGACGCGCGCAACGGCGTGGTGACGCCGCTGACGGGCGAAGGCCACGTCGGCGCCTTCCAGCAGACGCCCTCGGGCTTCGTCATGGCGGTCGACACCCTGACCTCGCCCAGCGACCTGTTCTTCAAGACCTATCGCGGCCGCGAAATGCCGCGCCGCCTGACCGATGTGAACCCGCAGCTGACGACCAAGGCCTTCGGCGAGGCCGAGCAGTTCAGCTTCCCCGGCTGGAACGACGAGACGGTCCACGGCTACGTCATCAAGCCCGCTGACTACGTCGAGGGTCAGAAGTATCCGGTCGCCTTCCTGATCCACGGCGGGCCGCAGGGCTCGTTCGGCAACTCCTGGTCCTACCGCTGGAACCCCGGCACCTATGCGGGCGCGGGCTATGCGGTGGTGATGATCGATTTCCACGGCTCGACCGGCTACGGCCAGGAATTCACCGACGCCATCAGCCAGCACTGGGGCGACCGCCCGCTGGAAGACCTGCAGAAGGGCTGGGCCTTCGCCCAGTCGAAGTATGACTTCCTGGACGGGAACAACGCCTGCGCCCTGGGCGCCTCCTACGGCGGCTATATGATCAACTGGATCGCGGGCAACTGGCCGGGCGAGTTCAAATGCCTGGTCAACCACGACGGCGTCTTCGACACCTTCGGCATGGGCTACGGCACCGAGGAGCTGTGGTTCACCGAGTGGGAATACGGCGGCACGCCGTGGGAAAACCCGGAAGGCTATCAGAAGTTCAACCCGGCCAACCACGTCCAGAACTGGCGCGACCCGATGCTGGTGGTTCAGGGCGATCTCGACTTCCGCATCCCCACCTCGCAGGGCCTGTCGACCTTCACCGCCCTGCAACGGCGCGGGATCGAGAGCCGCCTGGTCTTCTTCCCCGACGAGAACCACTGGGTGCTGAAACCGGCCAACAGCCTGCAATGGCACAATGAGGTCTTCGGCTGGCTGGACAAGCACCTGGCCCGGTAAGGTTCGACCTGATTTCGGGGCGCGGTTCGACAGGGCCGCGCCCCTTTGATTTCCGGGGGAGACGGCATGACGAGGCGAGGACTTCTGGCGCCGCTGCTGGCGACGGTGGCGACCGCAGCCTGCGCGCCGCTGATCGGCGAGGGCGGGTCGGCGCCCGTTCCGATCGGGCCGCCCGGCTGGCGTACGGCGCGCACGGCCTATGGCGCCGATCCGCGTCAGACGTTGCGCCTCTATCGTCCGGCGCGGGCGGACGGTTCGCCTATCCTGATCCTGCTGCCGGACGGAGCCCCCCAGGCGGCGGATGAACGGACGGCGGATGAACGGACGGCGCGCGACCTGGCCGAGCGAGGCTTCGTCGTGGCTCTGGCCGACCGACGGGCGGCGCCGGGCAGCCCCTATCCGGCCTTCATCGCCGATGGAGCGTCAGCCGTCGCCTGGGCGGCGCGGCGGGCCGAGGATATGGGCGGAGACGCCGGACGGATCGGCGTTCTGGGCCTGGGCGAAGGCGGTCGCGCGGCCCTGATGCTGGCGCTGGACCGGCGCTATCTGGCGACGGCCGGCGCGCCCGGAGCGGTGCGGGCGGCGGCCGCCCTCGGCGCGCCCGACAAGCCGGATGCGACCTTCACCGATCCTTCAGCCTACGAGGGGGCGAGAGACGGGACGCTGGTCTGGCGCGGGGCGGCGGACGATCGGACGAAGGCCGTCGCCTTCCTGCGCGGGGCGTTGAGCTAACCCTCGGCGGTCAACTGTCATGTCGGCGTGTTTCCCCCGTCTCGCCAAGGTCACGGTTTTCCGCTAGAGGAAGCCATGACAGACAAGATGACCCCCCAGGCGGCGCTGGACCGCCTCGAAACCCTCTACAATCAATCCGTCGCCAACCTGCGCCAGGCCGTGAAGACCTTCCTGGCGACCGGCGAACGCGCCGACCCCGAGGCGCGCGCGCAAGGCCTGTTCGCCTACCCCCGCCTGACGGTGACCTGGTACGGCGACCGCCCGCAGAACCTCGAGACCCGCGCCTATGGCCGCCTGTCCTGGCCCGGCGTCTATACGACCACCATCACCCGGCCCGACCTGTTCCGCACCTATCTGCTGGATCAGCTGACCCTGCTCGCGACGGAGTATGGGGCGACCTTCGCCGTCGAGCCGTCGGATCAGGAGATCCCCTTCCCCTATGTGCTGGACGGTTCGGACGTGGTGCTGGACCGCACCATGACGGCGGCCATCGCCCGCTGGTTCCCGACCACCGAACTGGCCCATATCGGCGACGAAGTCTCCGACGGCCTGTGGGAGCCGGGCGAGGAGCATCCGCTGGCCCAGTTCGACGCCCTGCGGACCGACTTCTCCCTGGCGCGGCTGCGGCACTACACCGGCACGCCGGTCGAGGACGTGCAGAGCTTCATCCTCTTCACCAACTACAATCGCTACGTCGATGAGTTCGTGCGCTGGGCCACGGCCGAGATCGCCGATCCCGACAGCCCGTATGAGAGCCTGTCTTGCGCCGGAGGCGTGGTCGTGACGCGCGCCACCGACGACCCGGAGGCGGCCATCATGGACGCGGCCTGGCGCAAGCATCAGATGCCCGCCTATCACCTGACGCGGCCGGACGGCCAGGGCATCACCCTGGTCAACATCGGCGTCGGCCCGTCCAACGCCAAGACCATCTGCGACCACCTGGCGGTCATGCGGCCGCACGCCTGGATGATGATCGGCCACTGCGGCGGCCTGCGCGGCAGCCAGACCATCGGCGACTATGTCCTGGCCCACGCCTACCTGCGCGACGACCATGTGCTGGACGCCGTCCTGCCTGCCGACATCCCGATCCCCAACATCGCCGAGGTGCAGCGCGCCCTCTATGACGCGACCAAACAGGTTTCGGGGGCGCCGGGCGAAGAGGTGAAGAAGCGGCTGCGCACCGGCACCGTCGTCACCACCGACGACCGCAACTGGGAGTTGCGCTATTCCAAGTCGGCCCTGCGCTTCAACCAGAGCCGCGCCGTCGCCATCGACATGGAAAGCGCCACCATCGCGGCGCAGGGCTATCGCTTCCGCGTGCCCTACGGGACGCTGCTATGCGTCTCGGACAAGCCGCTGCACGGCGAGATCAAGCTGCCGGGCCAGGCCAACCGCTTCTACGAAGGCTCGATCTCCGAGCACCTGCAGATCGGCATCCAGGCCGTGGACCTGCTGCGCGCCGAGGGAACCCGCCTGCACTCGCGCAAGCTGCGCGCCTTCGACGAGCCGCCTTTCAGATAAGGGCGCGATCGCTCGCGACGCGGTCGCGCGCTGCTTGAGCGCGGCTTCTCCCTCCCTTCATGGGGAGGGGCGTCGGCCCTTCAGGTCTTCCGGAAGAGGTAGAGGCCGAAGCCGAAGTAGGGGGCGCCGAAGTCGAACATCATCTTGATGCGGTTCGCCGTGGCGGCGACGGTCGGCGCATCGGCATGATCAGGATGGGCGTCAAGCCAGTCGGCGATCGCCGTCTCCATGCCCGTGCGATAGACCGCCCATTCCGCCTCATCGGAGATTTCGGCCGAAACGACCTCCAGACCCGCAGCGCGCGCCGCCGCCTGCCATTCGTCGTGACGGACATAGTAGCCGGACGCTTCCACCAGTTGGCGAAGCGGCGCGGGCGGTTCGTCTTTCCAGAACAGGTCGCCCCACAACAGCGCGCCGCCCGGAGCCAGGCGTTCAGCCAGGGCGGAAAAGACGGCGACGGGTTCACGCAGCCCCTTGCCGGCCGGTTCCGTCGAGCCGATGGCCACGATCAGGTCCAGCGGCGCATGATCATCGAGAGCGGCGGCGGAGGTCTCGCGCCGCAGCGTGATCCGGTCCAAGAGGCCCGCCTGCGCGATACGCGCTGCGGCGCCGTCAGCCATGACCGGGTCCAGCTCCACCGCCGTCACGCGGGCGTCGAAGACGCGGGCCAGACGCATGGAGACTTCGCCATAGGCGCAGCCGATGTCCATGACCGTCGCGCCGGACCTCAGCCCGGCGCGCGCGACGGAGGCCTCCAGCCGCTCCATCGACAGGGCGTTGCAGATGGCCAAGGGCTCATAGGCGATGTGATGAAAGGCGACGCGCATGGCCAAGGTCTAGGCCGCCCGGCGCGTTCCGTCTCAGAAAAAGAACTTTACATCATAAAGTTCTTGGCTCACTTTCTGCACGACAGGCAGGGAGAGACGCCATGACCCGCGACCAGGTTCAATCCGTTCACGACGACATCGCCTATATGAAGGCCCTCGCCCAGGAGGGACGGCGAGCGCCGCTTCTAGGCGGATCGGTGCTGGTCGCCGCCGCCGTAATCTTCGGGGCCGCCACGGTCGGCCAGTGGATGATGGTGCTGGGCCGTATCCCCAACGGCGGCTGGGAAAGCCTGTCGCTGTGGCTGGGCGCGGCCGCAGTATTCGTGATCGCCCTGATCGTACTCATCCGCCGCATCGAAAGCGCCTGCGGCGGCGCCAGCGCCATGAACCGGTCGGTCGGCGCGGCATGGTCGGCCATCGGCTACGGCATCTTCGTCACCTGGACGGCTCTGATGGTCTTCGGCTGGCGCACCGGCGACTGGGGCGTGATGGCCCTGATGCCGACGGTGGTCATGGGCGCCTACGGTTCGGCCTGGATGGTGGTGGCCGCCATCAGCCGCAAGGCCTGGCTCAACGTCGTGGGCCTGATCTCCTACGCCGGCGCCGTGGTGCTTGCCGGACTGGGCGACCCTCTGCTCATCTATCCGGTCTATCTGGTCCTGCTGATCGCCGTCGCCCTCGCGCCCGGACTGATCCTGGTGCGCGGCGCAACGAAGAAGGCGGGCTGAGATGAACGTCGAGGACGAGACCTCGAACTTCGACATCGGCCGCATCGACGAGGTGATCCACGGCCGGGTGCGCCTGGGGATCATGGCCTGTCTGGCCGGTGTGGAGAGCGCCGACTTCGGCGAGCTCAAGGCTCGGCTGCAGGCGACGGACGGCAATCTGTCGGTGCATTTGCGAAAGCTAGAGGAGGCGGGATTCGTCGCCGTGTCCAAGAGCTTCCAGGGCCGCAAACCCCTGACGCGGGCCAGCATGACCGAGGCGGGCCGCGACGCCTTCCTCGCCTATCTGGACGCCATGTCGGCCCTGGTGGCGGGACGCTAGCCCGGACTGGCGCCCCCCGTCGAACAGTCTAAGAAAGGCGGTCATGAGCGACCGCCTTTCGCCGTTCGAGGCCATCGACAATTTCCGCGACTACGGCGGCTACGCCGTGGACGATCGCCTGCTGGCGCGCGGGCGGCTGTATCGCGCGGCGCATCAGGCGCGGGCGACCGACGCCGACGTGGCGCGGCTGGCGGCGCTGAAGCTGGCCGCCGTGGTCGACCTGCGCCGTCCCAGCGAGCGACGCGCCCAGCCGTCTCGCCGCCCGGTCGGCTGGGCCGGGACGCTGATCGAAAGCGGTCATGACGACGGGGGCGAGGCGCCGCACCTGACCTTTCTGAAGACCGCCGACCTGACCGAGGCGTCCGGCCGAACCTTCATGACCGAGACCTATCGCCGCCTGCCGTTCGAGGCGGCCCATGTCGATCTGTTCGGTCGCTACTTCCGTCTGCTGGGCGAGGCCGAGGGACCGGTGCTGATCCACTGCGCGGCGGGCAAGGACCGGACCGGCCTGCTGGCGGCCCTGACCCACAGCCTGCTGGGCGTGGCGCAGGACGACCTGATGGCGGATTATCTGGAGACCAACAGGGCCGTGAACCTTGAGGGCAGGGCCGAAGAGATGGCCCGTCGCCTGACGGCCATGACCGGCCGCACCGCGTCGCACGGGGCCGTGGTCGCCTTCCTAGGCGTCGAGGCGGCCTATCTGAACGAAGCCTATCGGGCCATCGCGGCGCACAACGGTTCGGTCGGCGGCTACCTGCAGCATGTGCTGGGCGTGGATGCGCCCCTGGCCGCCCGCATCCGGGCGCGGCTGGCGCCGTGAGCGCCCTGCCCGCGCGCCTTGTCGAGACGCATCCCTGGCGCGAGCCTCTAACGACGGCGGCGGGGCTGAGCCGGCGCGAGGGCGCCCTGGCCTTGCTGGCCGGCGCCGGAGATCCGGACGCGCACGGCGGGCGCTGGTCCTTCGTCGCCTGCGAGCCGGACCAGACCTTCATCGGGCGGGTCGACGACGGGGCCTTGTTTCAGCGCCTGCGCGATCCGGCCTATGCGGGCGGCGGCGTCGTCGGGCTGATGAGCTATGACGCCGGGGCGCGGCCCGCGACCGGCGAACGCGGGAGCGGCTGGCCCGACCTGATGCTGGCCCGCTATCCGGCCCTGCTGGCCTTCGACCATCGCGAGCGTCGGGTGCAGGCCGTTGGGCGCGGGATCGACGCCGAGGCGGCGCGTCTTCAGGTCCGTCGGGCGGCTGGGTGGCTGGAGGCGGCAGCGTCGGTCGCGCCGCCCCCGCCGCCGTGCGATCGCGCGATCGAGGAAGGCTCGGGCGCGGCCTATGAGGCGGCGGTCGCCGACGTGATCGCCCGCATCGGCGCGGGCGAGCTGTTCCAGGCCAATATCGCCCGCGCCTGGACCGGAACGCTGAAGCCGGGGCGCGATCCCTTCGACGTCTTCCTGCGGCTGTCGGCGGAGCGGGGCGCGGCCTACGGCGCCTTCTGGCGCCTGGGCCGAAGGGCGCTGGCGTCCAACTCGCCCGAACTGTTCCTGACCTTCGACGGCGACAGCGGCCGCATCGAGACCCGACCGATCAAGGGCACCCGTGCAAGAGATCCCGACCCGGTCCGGGACGCGGCCCTGGCCGCGGAACTGATCGCCAGCGCCAAGGACCTGGCCGAGAACCTGATGATCGTCGATCTGATGCGCAACGACGTGGCGCAGGCGGCCCGGCCCGGCTCGGTCCAGGTCCAGCGGCTGTTCGAACTGGAGAGCCACCCGACGGTGCACCATCTGGTCTCGACCGTCAGCGCTCAGGCGGCGGACGGCGTCGGTCCGGCCGAAGTGATGGAGGCCGCCTTCCCGCCCGGCTCCATCACCGGCGCGCCCAAGCATCAGGCCATGAAGGTGATCGCAGGCCATGAGCCGCCGCGCGGGCCGTGGTGCGGCTCCCTGTTCGGTTGGGGGCTGGGCGAGGAGGCGCGACTGACCGCCTCCGTCCTGATCCGCACGGCGGCCTTTGAGCAGACGGCGCTCGGCTGGGGCTGGCGCGCCCTGGCCGGGGCGGGGATCGTCGCCGACAGCGACCCGCGCGCCGAACGGCTGGAGACCGAGGCCAAGTTCCGTGCGCTTAGGGAGGCCCTGGTCGGCTAGGGCCGCCCGAGTCAGACGGGGCAGTCCGCGCAGGCGATCCGGTCGGTGGTGCGCGGGCGGAGATAGTAGCTGCGCCGGAAGGTGACGCCGTTGGGAATGACCTGGGCGAAGGCCGATTGGTAGGCGTATTCGGTCTCGCCCAGGATCAAGGTCTCGCCCGTCGAGATCACACCCGGCGGCAGGTCGGTCACTACGGAGCGCGGGGCGCGGCCGGTCAGGTTGCGGTTGTTGGCGCCGCTCCATTCGACCGTGGCCACGCCGCGCGCATCCACCGTGACGCTTGAGACGCGGATGGACAGCGGCGTCGAGGAGAAGGGGCGCATGATCATGTCCCCGATCATGAAGGTGCTCTCAAGGTCCTGGACATTGGTGCCGCCGGACTGGGCCACCAGGTCCGCGACCATGGAGGCGGCGTGGCTGGCGCGACGCTCGGCCATATAGCCCTGACTGAACTCGACCAGGCCGAAATAGATGGTGATCATCACCGGCGCGATCAGGGCGAACTCGACCGCAGAGACGCCGCGTCGGTCCCGCAACAGGCGGCGCAACAATCCGATGTTCGCGGTGCCTCTCACTGATAGGGCTCGTTGCGGAAAGCCAGGGTGGTGGTCAGCATCACGCGACGATCGGCGGTGCGCGACACGGCCTGGGCGATGAAGGGGGTGACGATGGGATGTTCGTACCAGACGCGCACCAGCACCCGATCACCGGGCCCGCCTGGCTGATAGGTCAGAACGCCGGGGTCGAAGGCCCCCGTTTTCAACGGGTCTGCGTCCGGCGGCGTGGAGAAGCCGTCGACCACCCGGATGTCGATGAAGGCGCGGCTGGGGCAATCGCGCGAGAAAACGCCCATGTTGGCGCACAGACGCGCCTTGATGTCTTCGGCTTCGAGCTTCTGTTCCTGGGCCAGACCGGTGCGGATCTGCCGGCCGGCGTCGGAGACGGCGGTTTCGGCCAGGGCGTCGACCAGAAGCATCAGGCCGATCTCCAGTATGCCGAACAACAGGACGAAGAAGGGAAGGGCCACGAGGGCGAACTCCACGGCGGTGGAGCCCTCGCGATGTCGCCGACCTCGCATCAAACCCAGCCCCCGTCGCATGGAGTCAGGGCGCCGTGGACGGGCGCGCGGCGGGCGCGCAACGAGTCCCGCAGGCGACCTCGACCGCCTCGCCCCCGCGCCAGACGCGCACCGAGCCGGTCTCGCCGGGACTGACCGAAACCTGACGCTGGAACAGCGGGCGGCCCAGGGCGTCGACAGCGATGATTTCCGTCAGGCCGTAGCTCTTGCCCGTGATGAACAGGGTGCGGGCGTCGGTCACGGCGACGTCGGCGATGCGCGGATTGGCCACGATGACCGAACCGGCCGGGGCGCGAAGCTGCACCCGCGTGGCCTGGTCCAGCTTGACGTCGAGCGGCCGGTCCTGCGCCGAAGCCGGCATGGCGAGGGCAAGCGTTGCGGCCAGGCCGACGAAAAGAATAGCGGGGCGCATGGCGAGACCTCCGAGAGCGTCAGAACGGGCGCGCGCGAGCGCCGGACGCGAAGCTGACGCTCAAAGGTCAAGAAACCCTGAAATTCGAGATCGACGCCGAAATGAAACGCGAATTTCAGTAAACAACCCAGTAACCATCATTTCTTCTGCTGATCGGCGAGATTTTACTCGCTCTTAAGAGGCGTCGACGCATTGTCGCCATGCAAACGGGGGTCAAGCGGGCAAAACCGAAGACCCTGATAGTGGGTCATCAGCTCGTTACTGAACAAAGGAAGACAAGACATGCGCAACTTCATCACGCGCTTCGCTAAAGACGAATCCGGCGCCACGGCCATCGAATACGGCCTGATCGCCGCTCTGATCGCTGTGGCGATCATCGGCGCGGTTGGCATCCTTGGCGGCAAGCTCAAGGAGACGTTCACCGGCGTGAATACGGCGATCACTGCGGCTGAAGCCGCTCAGAACTAAGCTCCAGAGTTCCTTAGGAGAAAGGCCGGGACTTTCACGTCCCGGCCTTTTTCATGCGCCAGATCGACTACAGAAACCGCGCCTTAAGAGATGAAGCCGTAGGATCTACGCATGCTCGCGATCTCCTTCACGCTATTGGCAGTCTTGCCCGTCCTGGCCGTCATCGCGGCCTTGCATGATTTGACGACGATGAAGATTCCGAACTGGATTTCAGGCCTTTTGATCGTCGGCTTCTTTCCGGCGGCCTTGGCGCTGGGTCTGCCCTGGGCGACGGTGGGCGTTTCAGCAGCTCTGGCGGCCGTCGCCCTCATCATCGGCATGGGGATGTTCGCGGCGAACTGGATCGGGGGCGGAGACGCCAAGCTGCTGGCCGCCGCCATGTTGTGGATGGGCGTTTCAGGCGCCCTGCCCTTCATTCTCTTCACCGCGCTCGCCGGCGGCGGCTTCTGCCTGCTGCTGCTGACGGCGCGCAGCCATCTGCCCTTCTTCGCCCAGACCGGCCCCGGCTGGGTCATGCGGTTGATGCAGCCCAAGGGCGACATCCCCTATGGCGTCGCCATCGCCGTCGGCGCCTTGCTCGCCTATCCGTCCAGCCCCTTGATGACCGCCTTCATCGCGGGTTGATGACGCCGTTCGTTAAAGCGCCGAGCTTAGGGGCGCGTTAACCATGACAAGCCATTATCCCTGACAGGCAGGGGGCGGATCATCCGGGTTCGCGCGATCGCGTCTGCCGGAGAGACTGGATGAAACCCGCCAAGATCGCCGTCATCTGCGTTGCAGCCCTTGCAGCCATCGGCCTGGCCCTGGTCGTGCGCGCCATGGGATCGTCGGGACAGCCGACAGCGACCGCATTGGCCGCCGTCGAGACGCGGCCCATGGCTCGGGTGCTGGTCGCCGCGCGGGATCTGGAGCCGGGCCGACGCCTGACCGAAGCCGACCTGAGCTGGAAGGACTGGCCGGTCGACGAACTCAACCCTCTTTTCATCACCGACGGCCCGCCGCCGACGCCCAAGGCGGAAGGCGCAGCCGCCGAGAACGCCGCCGCTGGCGGCAAGAGCGCCACGGTGGAGCGCGCCATGAAGGCCGTCGCCGAACTGAACACGCCGGGGGCCAAGGGCGACTACATCGGCGCCGTGGTGCGCGAAACCGTCCTGGCCGGAGAGCCCCTGGTGGCGCGCAAGGTCGTGCGCGCCGGGGACAGCGGCTACATGGCCGCCTATCTGGAGCCGGGGATGCGGGCCATGGCGATCCGCGTCACGGTCGAGACCGCTGCGGGCGGCTTCATCCTGCCTGGCGACCGGGTGGACGTCCTGCTGACGCGCGAGATCAAGGGCTCGGGCGACGACGGCGGAACGCGATACTCGGCCGCCACGGTGATGCGCAACGTCAAGGTCCTGGCCATCGACCAGAGCACCCGCGCCGCCGAGGACGAGAAGGCGGTGGTCGGCGCCACCGCCACCCTGGAGCTGACCGGCCGCGACGCCGAGGTCCTGGCCCTGGCCAAGTCCGAAGGCGACCTGTCGCTGGTGCTGCGCTCCTACGCCGATACGGCCGGGCCGTCGGGCCATGTGCCGGGCGCGGTTCGCGGCGCTCGCGCGGCGGGCGGCGGTTCGGTCGTGAAAATCTATCGCGAGGGCCAGGTCGAGACGGTGACGACGCCATGAGGACGAGGCTATCCGGCATGAATCGTTTCGCCGTCGCCGCCTGCGCCGCCCTGATCGCCCTGGGCGGCTCGGCGGCGTCGGAAGGCGCCAGGGCCCAGACGCGCGCGGCCATCACCGCAGGCTCGGCCCCCCAGCTGGTCAATCTGCCGCGCGGGACCTCCTTCGCCGTCGACCTGCCGACCGATGCGCGCGACGTCATCATCTCCAATCCCACCGTGGCCGAGGCCATGCTGCATTCGCCCCGGCGGATCACCATGATCGGCCTGGCGGGGGGCGAGACGGACGCCGTCTTCCTGGATGCGGGCGGCCGCACCATCCTGGCCCTGCGCGTTCGCGTCGATGCAGGGGTCAGCGCGCTTCAGGACACGCTGGCGCGCGTGGCGCCGGGCTCCAACCTGCGCGCCGAGGCGGTCAACGACAGCATCATCCTGACCGGCGTGGCCGCCAGCCCGGCCGAGGCCGACCGCGCCGCCCAGGTGGCGCGCGCCTTCGTCAGCGCCCCTGAAAAGGTCATGAACATGATCGCCGTCGCCGGCTCGGACCAGGTGACGCTGAAGGTGCGCGTGGTCGAGGTGCAGCGCAACGCCATTAAACAGCTCGGCTTCGACACCCAGGCGGTGATCGGCCGGGTCGGCGACACCCAATGGCTGCTGGGCAACAGCGCCACCTGGGGCGTGAACGGCTCCTTCCTGGGCGGGCTGGCGGGCGGGATCGCGCGCGACACCACCAAGAATTTCCAGATGCAGATGCCCTGCGGTCCCGGCTGGCCCGAGGGCTCCATGTGCCCGGTCACGGTCGACGGCAGCCCCGGCGACCCCAGCAACTGGGACACGGCCCAGCCCGGAACCGGCCCGGGTTCGGACGGGCTGAACAAGGGCGAGGCCATGCTCAAGGCCTTCGAGCGCGTCGGCCTGGTGCGGACGCTGGCCGAGCCCAACCTGACCTCGGTCAACGGCGAGGCGGCCAGCTTCCTGGCCGGGGGCGAGTTCCCCGTGCCCGCCGGACGTGATCGCGAAGGCCAGGTCACCGTCGAGTACAAGCCCTACGGCGTCGGTCTGTCGTTCCGGCCGGTGGTCCTGTCGGAAGGACGCATCAGCCTGCAGGTCAAGGTCGAGGTGTCGGAGCTGACGCCCAACGGGGGCCTGACCATCGGCGCGGGCACGCCGTCCTCCATCACCCTGCCGGGCCTGAGCGTGCGGCGCAGCGAGAACACCATCGAACTGCCCTCGGGCGGGTCGATGATGATCGCGGGCCTGCTGCAGGAATCGACGCGCCAGGCGATCGACGCCCTGCCGGGCATGACCAACCTGCCGGTGCTGGGCCAGCTGTTCAGGTCGCGCGATTATGTGATGGGCGAGACCGAACTGGTGGTCATCGTCGAACCCTATATCGTCAACCCGACGTCGCCGGGGCGGATGCAGACCCCCGCCGACGGCCTGCGCATCGCCCAGGACGCCCAGACCATCTTCTTCGGCCAGCTGAACCAGGTCTACGGCTCGCCCGCCCCGGCGGCCCAGCCCGGCGCCGGCTGGCGCGGTCCTGTCGGCTATGTGATCGAGTGAGCGCCATGATCCGCACCGCCTCCATCTCCGCCGTTCTGGGCCTGAGCCTGACGCTGTCGGCCTGCGTGGGCGGCCCGGCCAGCCTGGGCGGCGAGCCGCCGCTGACCCCGACCTCGCGCTTCTCGCTTCAGGTCGAGCCGGGCCTGGACCGCATCGCCCTGGCGGTGCACGAGACCGGCCTGTCGGCCAATCAGCGCGCCGCCCTGGACGCCCTGGTCGGTCGTTTCGCCATGGAAGGGGCGCCCGTCCTGGTCATCGAGGCGCCGGCGGGCGGCGATCCGACGGCGGCCCAGGCGGCCTGGAACGTCAAGGCGGCGTTCGAGGCGGCGGGCGTGCCCGGCGAGCGCATCCAGTTGGTCGGCTACGCCGCGCCGGACCCGAGGGCGCCGGTCCTGGTCGGCTTCGAGACCGTGCAGGCGGTCGTGCCGCAGTGTGGAGCCCAATGGGGCAATCTGGGCCGCACCGGCGACAACCAGTCAGCCTCCAACTTCGGGTGCGCCGTCACCGCCAACCTGGCCGCCCAGATCGCCGATCCGCGCGACATCGTCACCCCGCGCGCCATGACGCCGGCCGACGCGGGCCGTCGCTCCGTGGTGTTCGACGCCTATCGCGAGGGCGCGCAGACCGCCGCCCAGCGCGAGGCGCTGATCTCGCAGACCAAGATTTCGCAGGCGGTGCAATGACGTCCGCGCCCAAGCCCTTCCCGACACAGGATTTCGACGCCCTCGACGGGTTCGATCTCGACGACGACTTCATGGACCTGCACCCCGCGCCGAGCCTCGCGCCTGCGGCCCTGGACCGGGCGGCGGACGCCTTTGATCCGGTCGGGCGGATGCGCGACGAGACCGAGACGGCCATCCGGTCGCAACCGCCTGTGTCCGCCCCTGCCGCCGCCGAGCCCGTGGTGGCGGCCCTGCCCGCGCTGGAGCCGTCGACGGCCCTGACGCTGGGCGGCCCGGCTTCGGTCGAGGTGTCGATCCCCCGCATCGGCGTGCACATCTTCGCCGAGCGTCAGGACACGGCCGCCGCCGCCGAGCGCGCCGGCCAGGACCGCCGCATGGCGCGCGCCACGACCCAGATCCGCCTCGGCGGCGTTCAGGCGGCGATCGAGGCCTATCAGGCCGAGCCGACGCCGCCCCTGATCATCGTCGAGAGCCTGAAGGCGCCGCAGGATCTGCTGGCCGAGATCGACCAGTTGGCCCAGGTCTGCGACGCGGGCACCAAGGTCGTCATCATCGGCGCGACCAACGACATCCTGCTGTTCCGCGAACTGATGCGGCGCGGCGTCAGCGAATATCTGGTGGCGCCGGTCCAGCCGCTGCAGCTGATCGCCGCCATCGGGGGCCTGTTCGCCGACCCGGCCCAACCCTTCGTCGGCCGCACCATCGCCTTCGTCGGCGCGCGCGGCGGGGCGGGAGCCTCGGCCGTGGCGCACAACACCGCCTATGCGATGAGCGAGCGGATCGGCGTCAACACCGTCATCGTCGACTATGACCTGCCGTTCGGCACGGCGGGGCTGGACTTCAACCAGGACCCGCTGAACGGGGTGGCCGACGCCCTCAGCCAGCCCGACCGCCTGGACGCCACCCTGCTGGACCGGATGATGGTCCGCTGCACCGACAAGCTGAGCCTGTTCGCGGCGCCCGCCACCCTGGAGACCGACTGGGACATCGGCGCCGAGGCCTTCGAGGAGGTCACCACCCGCATCCGCGCCACGGCGCCCTTCGTGGTGCTGGACCTGCCGCACCTGTGGTCGGGCTGGATGCGCCGGGCGCTGATCGCGGCGGACGAGGTGGTGGTGGTGGCGACCCCGGACCTGGCCTCGCTGCGCAACGCCAAGAACATGATCGACCTGATCAAGCAGGGCCGTCCCAACGACGCCCCGCCGCGCCTAGTGCTGAACCAGGTGGGGATGCCGGGTCGGCCCGAAATTCCGGCTAAGGACTTCGGCGCGGCCCTAGGCGTCCATCCCAGCCTCAGCATCCCCTTCGACGCCAAGGTGTTCGGCGCGGCCGCCAACAACGGCCAGATGATCGTCGACGCCGCCGCCAGGACCAAGGCGGCCGAGGCCTTCGAGACTCTGGCCCAGATCGTCTCGCGCCGCGAGCTGCCGGCCGCGTCCGCGCGCGCGACGGGCCGGCCCAGGCCGGCCGCCAAGGGAAGCGGCTCCCTGCTCGGCTCCCTGTTCAGCAAGAAGTCCTGAGGCCGTGTTCGGCAAGCGGACAGCACAACCGGGCCTCGCCCCCGCCGCGCCGCGGCCCGCCCCAGCCGTCGCGCCGGAAGCGCAGCCGCGTCGCGCGCCCGAGCCGGTCGACGGCTTCTCCGCCGACGACCTGGACCCTCTGACGCCGTCGCCTGCCGCCGCCCCGCGCAGCGACCGGCTGGACGCCCTGGACGGATTGCTGGGCCGCAAGCCCGAGCCAGCCCAGACCGCCATGCCGGGCGCCGCGCCTGCGGCCGGTCCCCGCGCCACGCCGGGTCTGGAGCAGCTCAAGAAGGCCCAGGCCGTCGCCGAGATCGTGCGCGAGCAGAGCGACTATTATCACGCGACGAAGACCACCATCTTCAACGCCCTGATGAACACCATCGACCTGGCCCAGCTGGCGCAGCTGGACCAGAAGGCGGCGTCCGAGGAAATCCGCGACATCGTCTCCGAACTGGTGGCGATCAAGAACGTCTCCATGTCGGTGGCCGAGCAGGAGCACCTGGTCCAGGACATCCTGAACGACGTCCTCGGCTATGGTCCGCTGGAGCCGCTGCTGGCGCGCGACGACATCGCCGACATCATGGTCAACGGCGCAGGCCGGGTCTTCATCGAGGTCGGCGGCAAGGTGCAACTGACCAATGTCCGCTTCCGCGACAACGGCCAGTTGATGAACATCTGCCAGCGGATCGTGTCCCAGGTCGGCCGCCGCGTCGACGAAAGCTCTCCGATCTGCGACGCCCGCCTGCCCGACGGCAGCCGCGTCAACGTCATCGCCCCGCCGCTGGCCATCGACGGTCCGACGCTGACGATCCGCAAGTTCAAGAAGGACAAGCTGACGATGCGCAACCTGGTGGAGTTCGCCTCCATCAGTCCCGAGGGCGCGCGGGTGCTGGGCGTCATCGGCGCGGCGCGATGCAATCTGGTCATCTCGGGCGGCACGGGCTCGGGCAAGACCACCCTGCTGAACACCCTGACGGCCTTCATCGACCCGACCGAGCGCGTCATCACCTGCGAGGACGCCGCCGAGCTGCAGCTGCAGCAGCCGCACGTCGTGCGTCTGGAGACCCGCCCGCCGAACCTGGAGGGCCAGGGCCAGATCACCATGCGCGACCTGGTCAAGAACTGCCTGCGGATGCGCCCCGAACGCATCATCGTCGGCGAGGTGCGCGGTCCCGAGGCCTTCGACCTGCTGCAGGCCATGAACACCGGCCACGACGGTTCAATGGGCACCCTGCACGCCAACAGCCCGCGCGAGGCGATCAGCCGTCTGGAATCCATGATCACCATGGGCGGCTACGGCCTGCCGTCCAAGACCATCCGCGAGATGATCGTCGGCTCCATCGACGTCATCGTCCAGGCCGCGCGCCTGCGCGACGGCAGCCGCCGCATCACCCACATCACCGAGGTGGTGGGGCTGGAAGGCGACGTCATCGTCACCCAGGACCTGTTCGTCTACGACATCACCGGCGAGGACGCGCACGGCAAGATCACCGGGCGTCACCGCTCGACCGGCATCGCCCGTCCGCGCTTCTGGGACCGCGCCCGCTACTACGGGCTGGAGCGCGAACTGGCCGAAGCCCTGGACGCGGCGGAGTAGGGCGATGCTGCTTCCCATCCTGGCGGCGGTCCTGGCCTTCATCACCATCGGCGGCGTCGGCTGGGTGCTGGTCGGCGGCGACGATTCCTCGGGCCAGGCGGTCAAGCGCGCCAAGACCATGGGCGGGGTTCGGGCCGAGGCGGCGGCGAGCGCCAAGCGTGCGGCGGCGGCCAATACGCCCGAGGCCCGGCGCAAACAGATCCTGCAGCAGCTTCAGGAGGTCGATCGGCGCGAGCGCAAGGCGCGCCTGACCATGGCGGCCAAGCTGAAGCAGGCGGGCCTGACCCTGTCGATGCGGACCTTCGTCATCATCAGCGTGGTCGCGGGCCTGGTCGGGGCGTTTCTGGCCTTCGTGCTGGGGGCCAACATCCTCATCGTCCTGGGCGTCGGCGTGGCCGCAGGCCTGGGCCTGCCGCGCTGGATCGTCGGCTTCAAGGCCAAGGCGCGGATGAAGAAATTCTCCCTGGCCTTCGCCGATGCGATCGACATCCTGGTGCGCGGCATCAAGACCGGCCTGCCGGTGCACGACTGTTTCAAGATCATCGCCCGAGAGAGCCCCGAGCCCCTGGCCGGGGAGTTCCGCCTGCTGGTCGAGGGCATGGGGGTGGGGCTGACGCTCGCCCAGGCCCTGGACAAGATGTATGAGCGCATCCCGACGCCGGAGCTGAAATTCTTCGCCATCGTCATCGCCATCCAGCAGAAGTCGGGCGGCAACCTGGCCGAGGCCCTGAGCAATCTGACCTCGGTGCTGCGGGCCCGAAGGATGATGGTCGAAAAGATCAAGGCCCTGTCGTCCGAGGCCATCGCCTCGGCCGGCATCATCGCCTCCCTGCCGCCAGCGGTGATGATCCTCGTGATGCTCTCGAGCCCCAGCTACATGCTGCTGATGTTCACCGACATCCGCGGCCAGGTCATGCTGATGGGCGCGGGCCTATGGATGGCGATCGGCGTCTTCGTGATGAAGCGCATGATCAACTTCAAGTTCTGACGAGGGAGCGACGACCGTGAACGGCTTCATGCGCTTCATCACCGACCCGCAGAACCTGCTCAGCATCGGGGTGGGCGTGGCCGTCTTCGCCAGCGTGCTGACGCTTCTGTCCTCCTTCGTCGACGGCGGGCCGCGCCTGGACAAGCGGATGAAGGCGGTGGCCGAGCGCCGCGAGGAACTGCGGCGCCGTTCGCGCCAGGCCATGCGCGGCGGCGCGGCGGGCGGCGAAGGCGCCAGCCTGCGCCAGACCGACGACAGCTTCCGCAGCCGGGTGGTCGCCCGGCTGAACCTGATGAAGCTGCTGGAAGACCCCAAGGTCGCCGACAACATGATCCAGGCGGGCTTCCGCGGGCCGAGGCCGCTGAACACCTTCTACTTCTTCCGCTTCGCCACCCCCTTCATCCTGATGGCGCTGACGGCCTTCTATCTGTTCGGCGTCGTCAAGCCGGACCTGCCCCTGACCACCCTGATCGCCTTCGTGGTCGGGGCGGCGGGCGTCGGCTTCTATGCGCCGAACATCTATCTGAAGAACATGATCGACAAGCGGCGGGCCTCGATCGTGGCGGCCTTCCCGGACTCGCTCGACCTGCTGCTGATCTGCGTGGAGTCCGGCATGTCGATCGAGGCGGCCATCCAGAAGGTCAGCCAGGAGGTCGGCGGCCAGTCGATCGAACTGGCCGAGGAGCTGTCCCTGCTGTCGGCCGAGCTCAGCTATCTGCCGGACCGGCGCATGGCCTATGAGGGCATGGCCAAGCGGACCCAGCATCCGGGCATCAAGGCCGTGGCCACCGCCATGACCCAGGCCGAGACCTACGGCACGCCGCTGGGGTCGGCCCTGCGCGTCATGGCCAAGGAGAATCGCGACCTGCGCCTGGCCGCCGCCGAGAAGAAGGCCGCCGCCCTGCCGGCCAAGCTGACCGTGCCGATGATCCTGTTCTTCCTGCCGGTGCTGTTCGTGGTCATCCTGGGTCCGGCCATCATCAACATCCAGGACATGATGAAGGGCGGCTAGGCGTTTCAGCCTTCCTCGGCGGTCCGCTTCAGGGCCTCGCTGATGGCCTGATAGGCCGGGCGGATGCGAGGGCGGTGCTTGTCATGGAACAGTTCGGCGCGCAGGCCGGTGAAGACCGTGCCGTGCGACACGATGCAGGCCCCCCGCTCCAGCTCCTCGATCTCATAGTAGCGCAGGGTGCGGAACAGGAATCCGCGACGCTCGATCCAGACCAGCTGGGCGTTGGGCTCCCATT
This sequence comes from Brevundimonas sp. NPDC055812, assembly GCF_053616535.1. NCBI lineage: Bacteria > Pseudomonadati > Pseudomonadota > Alphaproteobacteria > Caulobacterales > Caulobacteraceae > Brevundimonas > Brevundimonas sp. NPDC055812. Next base: position 131,403 of record NZ_JBSHDX010000008.1, read on the forward strand.
CGCCCAGCCTCGCCTGCACCTGCCGCTCGCCCAGGTCCGGCAGGCGTTCCGTCAGGCTGATCGGCGCGCCGAAGCCCAGGGCGCCCTCGACCTCGACCTCATGCGGATTCCAGCGGTTCCAGCCGCCGAAGTCCGTCAGCACTTCCCAGAGGCGTTCGGCCGTGGCGCGCACGCCGATGCGGTTCTCGATGCGGATCGTTTCCATGGCGCTTCCTGTGACACGGCTTTTCGCGTTTAGGAAGACGGCGCGGCGTCCGGCCTTTGTCCTTGGAGCGGCCGCCCCGCCGCGTTAAGTCCGGGCCTCAGCGCAAGGAGCCGTCATGATCACCCGCATCCAGCCCGACAGCCGTATGAGCCAGGCCGTGATCCACGGCCAAACCGTCTACCTGGCCGGACAGGTCGGCGAGCCGGGCGAGGACGTCGCCGCCCAGACGCGCACCGCCCTGGCCGAGGTCGAGGCGATCCTGGCCGAATGCGGCAGCGACAAGACGAAGATCCTGTCGGCCCAGGTCTGGCTGGCCGACATCGCCGATTTCGAGGCGATGAACGCCGTCTGGGACGCCTGGGTCGACCCGGCCCACCCGCCCGCCCGCGCCACCTGCGAGGCGAAGCTGGCCACGCCCGATTACCTCGTCGAAGTCATCGTCGTGGCGGCGCGCTGACATGGCCCGCGTCATCTCCCCGGAAAGCGAGCTGGAGCGGTTCAAGGCGACCCGCGTCACCGCCCTGTATCGCCTCGATCTGATCGAGAAGGGGGCGCAGCTGACCTATGACGACGGCACGCCGGTCGACATGGCGTCCGAGGCGCAGCGGCTGAAGGATCAGGTCGCCGACATGGACCGCCGCATCGCCCGGCTGGAAGCGGCGAAAAAGCCGTGAGCCTGGACAGCGTCCGCGCCTTCTTCGCGCAAAAGGCGCCCGACGTCGCCGTCATCGAACTGGACGTCAGCACCGCCACGGTCGCCGAGGCGGCCGCCGCCCACGGCGTCGAGCCGGGCCAGATCGCCAAGACCCTGTCCCTGCGTGTGGGCGACCGCGTCGTCCTTCTGGTCACGGCAGGCGACGCGCGGCTGGACAACGCCAAGGCCAAGACGGCCTTCGGCGGCAAGATCAGGATGCTGGACCTCTCGGAAGTCGAGGGCGTGACCGGCCACCCTGTCGGCGGCGTCTGCCCCTTCGGCCTGGCGACGCCCCTGCCGGTCTATTGCGACGCCTCGCTGAAGGCCTGGGACGTGGTGATCCCGGCGGCCGGCGCCATCCATTCGGCCGTCCGCATCGCCCCTGAGCGGATGGCCGCGCTGACCGACGCCGAATGGGTCGACGCCTGCCGCTAGGCCGACGCCAGCGGCGAGTTCCGGTCCAGAAGCGCGGCGATGCGCGCCAGCTTGTCCGGATTCCGCGTGATGAAGACCTCGACCACCCGGCCGTCGACGATGGTCAGGGCCGTCGTCTGCAGGATGCGGCCGCGCTCCAGGCTGATGTAGCCGGGCAAGCCGTCGATCCAGACGGGACGGAGCATTTCCGAACCTTCCTGACCGTATTTGCGGTGCAGGCCCGCATAGAGCCGCAACAGCTTCGGCGCGCCCTGGATAGCGTTGTGGAAGGCGATCACCTTGCCCCCGCCGTCCGACTTCAGCGTCGCCTCGTCCGCCAGAAGGGCGCCGAGGGCGGCCATGTCGCCGGATCGCGCCGCGTCGAAGAAGGCGCGGGCGATGCGTTCGCCCTCTTGCGGCTCCACGGCGTAGCGGGGGCGGGCCTCCCGGATATGGCGGCGGGCGCGGCTGGCCAGCTGCCGCACCGAAGCAGGATCGCGCTCCAGCGTCGTCGCCACCTCGTCGAAGCCGACATCGAACACGTCATGAAGAAGGAAGGCGGCGCGCTCCAGGGGCGACAGCCGCTCCATGGCGGTCATCAGGGACAGGGTCAGATCATCGGCGAAGACCTCGGCGTCCGCCTCCGGCCCGGTGATCAGCGGCTCGGGCAGCCAGGCGCCGACATAGGTCTCGCGTCGCACGCGGGCGGATTTCAGCAGGTCCAGCGCCAGGCGGGTGGTGGTGCGCGTCAACCAGGCGCCGGGCTCGCGAATCTCGGCCGGGTCGACCCGGCTCCATCGGAGCCAGGCCTCCTGCGTCACGTCTTCCGCCTCGGCCAGGGAGCCGAGCATGCGGTAGGCGAGGCGCGTCAGCCGGGGCCGATGCGCCTCGAAGACTTCGGTCGAGGGATCAGGCCGCGACACGCGCCGGGCCTGCCGGATGGGCCGAGCGGAAGCCGACGGCGAGCCGGTTCCAGACGTTGATCGCCCCGATGGCGAAGGCCAGCTTCACCTGCTCGGCTTCACTGAACTCGGCCTTGAACACGGCATAGTCCGCATCCGACGCCTGGGACTGTTCGATGCGCGTCAGGCTCTCGGCCCAAGTCAGGGCGGCGCGTTCGCGCGAGCTGAACAGCGAGGATTCACGCCATGCGGCGAGCAGGTGCAGACGCACTTCGCTCTCACCCGCCTTGCGGGCGTCGGCGGTGTGCATGTGCAGGCAATAGGCGCAGCCGTTGATCTGCGAGACGCGGATCTTCAGCAGTTCCAGAAGGCTGTGCTCCAGGCCGCTGGCGGCGACGGCCTGTTCCAGCCGCACCATCGCCTGATAGACGTCGGGGGCGGCCTTGGCGGGGTTGGCGATGCGCGGTGTCATGTCGTGGCTCCTGTGGCTTGAGTGCGCGTCCTTCCATGACGAGACAGACCATCGGGCTGTGACATGACGCGGCAGATTCAGGGCTTCAGACGCTCCAGCACTGTCGCGATGACGCGTTCATAGGCGTCGCTCAGGGCGCGCAGTTCGGCCTCGGGCACGCGCTCGTCGACCTGGTGCATGGTTTGGCCGACCAGACCCAGCTCCAGCACCGGACACAGGGCGCGGATGAAGCGGGCGTCCGAGGTGCCGCCGGTGGTCGAGGCCTCAGGACGGCGGCCCAGCGCCGCCTCGACGGCGTCCTGCACCGCCGTGACGAAGACGCCCGGCTCGGTCAGGAAGGCTTCGCCCGAGCACATGTGCTCCAGCTCGATCTGCAGGCCGGTCTCGGCCTGAAGCGCGCCCGCCTCGCGGTTCAGCCAGTCGATCAGACCGTCGCCGGTGTGGGTCGGGTTGAAGCGGATATTGAGCCGCGCCTTCGCTTCGGCCGGGATGATGTTGGTCGCCGGATTGCCCACGTCGATGGTGGTGATCTCAAGATTCGACGGCGGGAACTCGGGGTAGCCCTCGTCGAGGACGTGAGCGTCAAGCCGGGCCAGCAGGCGAGCGATGACCGGGGCCGGATTGGCGGCGCGGTCGGGATAAGCGACGTGGCCCTGTTTGCCGTGGACGGTGATCCAGGTGTTCAGCGAGCCGCGCCGCCCGACCTTGATCATGTCGCCCAGGTGGTGGGCCGAGGAGGGTTCCCCGACCACGCAGGCGTCGATGACCTCGCCCTCGGCGGCCAAGGTCTGGACCACCCGCTTGGTGCCGTGCAGGGCCGGGCCTTCCTCGTCGCCGGTGATCAGGAAGGACAGGGAGCCCTCGATCTCGCCTAGGGCGAGGACGCGCGAGACGGCGGCGACCCAGGCGGCGACGCCGCCCTTCATGTCCACGGCGCCCCGGCCATAGAGGACGCCGTCGCGGGTCTCGCCCTCGAACGGTCCGGCGCTCCAGGCCTTCAGATCGCCGATCGGCACCACGTCGGTGTGGCCGGCGAAGCAGAGGTTGGGCGAGGCGGTCCCGCGCCGGGCGTAGAGGTTCTCGATCCGGGCGTCGTGGCCCACGCCGCTCGGCCCCTCGAACACCATGCGGCGACAGGTGAAGCCCAGGCCGGTCAGGGCGCGCTCCAGCACGTCCATCGCCCCTTCGTCGGCAGGCGTGACGGAGGGGATGCGGATCAGGTCGCGGGTCAGTTCGACAGGATCGATGACGGAATGTGATGCGGCGCTCATGCCGCTATGCTTTAGGCATATCGCGCACCCGCGAGAAGGCCCGAAAACCGTGCCCAAGATCGACATCGACGCCGCCCCGACCATCCACGGAACGGGATATCCGGAAGAATTCGCCGGTCCCTGCAAGCCGCGTCGCCGCTGGCGGCTGGGCGACGCGGTCGGCCTGGATCAGTTCGGCGTCAATCTGTTGCGCCTGCCCGCCGGGGCCTGGTCCAGCCAGCGCCACTGGCATAGCGCGGAAGACGAGTTCGTCTGGGTGCTGGACGGCGAGGTGGTGCTGGTCGAGGACGAGGGCGAAACCCTGTTGCGCCCCGGCGACTGCGCCGGCTTCAAGGCAGGCGTCCCCAACGGCCACAAGATCGAGAACCGCAGTGATCGCGAGGCCATGTTGCTGGAGGTCGGTTCGCGCCGTCCCGCCGAGGACGCCTGCGACTATCCCGACATCGACATGATCGCCTCCAAGGGAGAGGACGGTTATCGCCGCCGCGACGGAACCCCCTATCCGAAGACGCCCAGACGAACGTGACGACCGAAAGCATCGATTCCGCCCCGACGGTTCCGCCCCAGCCGCCGCTGCCGCCTGGACCGCCGCCCGGTTCATCTCATGACGGCGGCCCGTCCAGCCCCTGGGGCATCGGCGACTTCCGCCTGCTGTGGCTGGGCCGGATGGTGGCGGTCCTGGGCATTCAGATCCAGTCCTCGGCCCTGCTGTGGCAGGTCTATGAGATCGCCCGGCGCGACCATCCGATCGAGGAAGCCAGCCTCTATCTGGGACTGGTGGGCCTGTGCCAGTTCCTGCCGCTGCTGGCCTTCACCCTGCCGGCCGGGGCCATGGCCGACCGACACGACCGCAAGCACACCGTCACCCTGTCGATCATCGTCGAGGGGATGTGCGCGAGCGCCTTCCTGATGATGGCGCTGCACGGCTCGCCGCCCCTGTGGGGCCTGCTGGCGGTCGCCGCCGTCTTCGGCGCGGCGCGCGCCTTCCTGGCCCCGGCCAGCCAGGCCTTCCTGCCGATGGTGGTGGGACGCAAGGCCCTGCCGCCCGCCATCGCCGCCCAGTCCATCGCCTTCCAGACCGGCGCCATCGCCGGACCCGCCCTGGGCGGGGTCATCGTCGGCCTGTCGGTGCCCCTGGCCTACGCCTCGGCCATGGGGCTGTTCCTGGTGGCGGTCGCCTGCTTCCTGCTGATCCGCACCCGAGGCAAGCCCCAGGTCGATCCGTCCAAACTGGGCCCGGTGCAGCAGGTCAGGGAAGGCCTCGCCTATGTCTGGAAGACCAAGATCGTCCTGGGCGCCATCTCCCTGGACCTGGTCGTCGTCCTGCTGGCCGGGGTGGCGTTGCTGACGCCGATCTTCGCGCGCGACATCCTGCATGTCGGCGCGATCGGCTTCGGCCTGCTGCGGGCCTCGTTCGGGGTGGGGGCGCTGATCATGGCCCTCTACCTCAGCCGCTTCCCCATCGTGCGTCACGGCGGGCGGTGGATGTTCGGGGCGGTGGCCGTGTTCGGCGTCTGCACCCTGATCTTCGGCCTGTCCAAGAGCGTCTGGCTGTCAGGGGCGGTGCTGTTCCTGGGCGGGGCGGCGGACATGATCAGCGTCAACATCCGCCAGACCCTGATCCAGCTGGCCACGCCCGATCACATGCGCGGGCGGGTGTCGTCGGTGTCCATGCTGTTCATCGGCGCCTCCAACGAACTGGGCGAAGCCTATTCCGGCGTCATGGTGCGCCTGCTCGGCCCCATCGGGGCGGCGGTGTTCGGCGGCTTCGGCGCCCTGGCCGCGACCGGGGTCTGGGCCAGGGTCTTCCCCAGTCTGAGGAAGGCGAACAAGCTGACCTGATGCGCTCAGAACGACCCTTCTCCCCTTGTGGGAGAAGGTGGCATGCGAAGCATGACGGATGAGGGGTGGCGGCGGCGTCGCTCGTCGTGCGGCGCATAGAAAAAGCGCCGCGATCGGCTGACCGCGGCGCTCACACCCCTCATCCGAGCGCCTTCGGCGCCCACCTTCTCCCTCAAGGGGAGAAGGGCAGATCAGCCCCAGGGGCGGAAGTGTTTCGACAGCTTGAGCCCCTGGCTCTGGTAGTGGCTGCCGCCTTCGCCATAGAGGCGCGAGGGCCGCTCGGTCAGCGGCTCATAGACCAGTCGGGCGACGATCTGGCCGTGCTCCAGCAGGAAGGGGGTGTCGTGGGTGCGGACCTCCAGCACGCCCTTTGACCCGGCGCCGTGCGCCTCGTCCGTGCCGAAACCAGGATCGAAGAAGCCGGCGTAGTGGACGCGGAACTCGCCGACCGAGGGGTCGATGGGGGTCATCTCGGCGGCCTGATCGACCGGAATCTCCACATCGTCCGACGAGGCCAGGATGTAGAACTCGCCCGGATCCAGCAGCAGTTCGCCCCGGCGCAGGGTCAGCGGCTCCCAGAAGTCGCGCGGGTCGTGGCCGTCGATGTGGTCCATGTTGACCACGCCCGCGTGACGGCGGCCGCGATAGCCGACGACGCCGTTGTCGCCCGCGCGTAGGTCGACGCCGACGCTGCGGGTCTCCAGCTTGGGCGGCTCGCCCGCCTTGAGGCGGAGCTGGTTCAGCCGCGTGCCCGGCTTGACCAGGATGGAGAAGGTCTGGGGCGCGATCTCGAGATACAGCGGGCCGTCATAACCCTCGTCCACATCGTCGAAGCTGCCGCCCTGATCGGTCAGCAGGCGCACGAAGACATCCACGCGGCCGGTCGAGCTCTTCGGATTGGCGCGGGCGTTCAGCCCCTTGGGCAGGCTGAGGCGCTCCTGCAGGCGGGCGATGTAGACGCAGCCCTTCTCCATCACATAGCCGCCCGACAGGTCGATGGCGTGCATGGCGACGTCGGCGATGCGCGCCTCGACCTTGCGCTGACCGGGCAGGAAGGAGGCGCGCACGCGCCAGGCCTGATCCGACAGGCGCAGGTCCAGGCTGGCGGGCTGGACCTGATCGACGTCGAACGGGGTGTCGGAGGCGATGGCGCCCGCCGCGATCAGGGTCTCAATGCCCTGGAAGGGAAGGATGCCGGCGCGGGCGGGAATCTGAAAGCTGGTCATGCCGTCCTGTTCTCACACGGATTTTCTCGTCTGTGTAGCTTGTCGGCGACGACAGACGCTTGAACCCCGCGTACGGCGGGCTGCATATAGCGCATGCACTCCGCTCCTGCCTACTCCGCCGAGACCGAAGGCGTCGTCGTTCGCGTCCGCCCCTCCTATCTGGCGGGCCAGTCGGACCCGGCCGAGGGGCGCTGGGTCTGGGCCTATCAGGTCGAGATCGTCAATCTGAGCGGCGGCCCGGTGCAGCTGGTGGCCCGGCGCTGGACCATCACCGACGCCCTGGGCCGGGTCGAAGAGGTGCGTGGCCCCGGCGTGGTCGGCGAGCAGCCGCTGATCGAGCCGGGCGACAGCTACGCCTACGCCTCGGGCTGTCCGTTGACGACGCCCTCGGGCTCCATGGTCGGCGCCTATTTCATGCAGGACGCCGAAGGTCGGATGTTCGAAGCCGCCATTCCGGCCTTCAGTCTGGACGTGCCGGATTCCCGGCGCGTCCTGAACTAGCCTGCGCCCCGTTGTCACAGCCCGGCTTTCAGGCTTAGCCTCGCCGCACATTCACGAGGCTCCCGCATGACGGACACCCCCGCCGGAACCGGCAAACGCATAGAACTGACCATCCGCGCCCTGATCCTGGGGTGTCTGCTGGCGGCGGTCTTCACGGCGGCCAACACCTATCTGGGGCTGAAGGTCGGCCTGACTTTCGCCTCGGCCATTCCGGCGGCGGTCATCTCCATGGCCCTGCTGCGGGCGTTCCGCGGTTCGACCATCTGGGAGAATATGACGGTCCAGACCGTCGCCTCGGTCGGCGGCTCGATGAGCGCCATCATCTTCGTCCTGCCCGGTCTGGTGATGATCGGCTGGTGGATGAACTTCCCCTTCTGGGAGTCGGTGATGATCTGCGTCCTGGGCGGGGTGCTGGGGGTGACCTTCTCCATTCCCCTGCGCCGCACCCTGGTCGTTCAGGGCGGCCTGCCCTACCCCGAGGGCGTCGCCGCCGCCGAGGTGCTGAAGGTCGGTTCGCCCGGCGCGGACCAGACCGAGGAGGCGGTGCGCGAGAACCGTTCCGGCCTGTTCGTCGTCATCGGCGGAGCGATCGCTTCGGCGCTCTTCGGCTTCCTGGCCGCCGCCCGGGTGTTCGCAGCCGAGACCGCCGCCTTCCTGCGCCTGCCCGCGGCGCTGGGCGGCGGGGCGACCGGGGTCGGCTTCTCCATGCAGTTCGCCCTGCTGGGCGCCGGTCACCTGATCGGGCTGGCGGTCGGCCTGACCCAGTTGTTCGGCCTGGTCCTGGCCTGGCTGATCTTCGTGCCCATCCTGACCTCCCCCGAGTTCGCCGCCTGGGCCGTCGCCCACGGCGTGCCCTCCATCGCCGCCACGACGCCGGCCGAAGCCGGCGCCGAGGGCCTGGCCATGAGCGTCTGGGCCCAGGAGGTCCGCTTCATCGGCGCCGGGGTCATCGGCGTCGCCGCCCTGTGGACCCTGGCCAAGCTGGCCAAACCCCTGGCCGCCGGCCTGGCCTCGGCCATCTCCGCCCAGGCGCGCCGCGCCCATGGCGAGACGCTGGAGCTGGCCGAGCAGGACATGCCCATCAAGCTGGTCGGCCTGATCTCGGTCGCCGCCCTGGTCGGCATCGCCGTCCTGCTGGCCGTGGTGGCCCAGGGCACCGCCCTGGCCGGATCGGCCCCGCTGCTGGTGATCGGCGGCCTGGTCTATGTCGTGGTCATCGGCTTCGCCGTGGCCGCCATCTGCGGCTACATGGCCGGGCTGATCGGGTCGTCGAACAGCCCGGTGTCGGGCGTCGGCATCCTGGCCATCATCATCGCCTCCCTGCTGATGCTGGGCGTGCTGGCCATCGCCGGGGTTCCGGCCGATCCGTCGATCGTCGCCTTCGCCCTGATCGTCACCGCCGTGGTCTTCGCCGTGGCCGTAATCGCCAACGACAACCTGCAGGACCTCAAGACCGGCCAACTGGTCGAGGCCACGCCCTGGCGTCAGCAGACGGCGCTGCTGGTCGGCGTGGTGGCCGGCGCCCTGGTCATCCCCTTCGTGCTGGACATGATGAACCAGGCCTTCGGCTTCGAAGGCGGCCCGCCCGCCATCGTCCAGGGCTCGCAGACCCTGGCGGCGCCTCAGGCGACCCTGATCTCGGCGCTGGCCAAGGGCGTCATCTCGGGCGATCTGCGCTGGGATCTGATCGGCATCGGCGCCGTGGTCGGCGTCCTGGTCATCATCCTCGACGTCATCCTGCGCCGCACGACCAACGACCGGATCAAGCTGCCGCCGCTGGCCGCCGGGATCGGCGTCTATCTGCCCGCCGCCGTCACCACCATGCTGGTCGTCGGCGCCGTCTGCGGCTGGCTGTACGACCGGGCGGTCAAGTCGACCCGCTACGCCGATGTGGCCCGCCGCATGGGCGTGCTGCTGGCGTCCGGCCTGATCGTGGGCGAGAGCCTGTTCGGCGTCCTCACCGCCGCCGTCATCGTCGGCACGCGCGACGAGGCGCCTTTCGCCCTACTGCCCGCCGACAGCGGCTGGCCCGCCATGTGGGCCGGTCTGATCGCCTTCGCCGTCCTGACCTACGCCCTCTACGCCTGGGTGCGTCGCCGCGCCGCCAAGGTCTAGGGCGGCCAGGATTCAAGCCGGCTAGAGGGCGGCGGCGAAGGCCTCCGCCGCCCGACTGGCGCTGCGTTCGCGGTGGCGCAGCCGATAGAAGGGCCGCTCGGGCAGTTCGAGCGGCAGGCGGACCAGCCGCCCCGCCTCGATCAGGGGCCGGGCGGCCAGTTCCGAGATCGCCGTGACCAGCCCGCCGCCGTCCCCGGCGCTGGCCGCCACCGCCGTCAGGATCGCCTCATTGGACGGCAGCACCAGCGCCGTCTTCAGGTCCGACGCGGCCATGCCGCGCGGCAGGGCCGCCTCGAACTCGCTGCGGGTGCCCGAGCCCGCCTCGCGCAAGGCCCAGTCCAGAGCCTTGAGGTCGGACGCGGCCAGAGACTGCTCCCGCTCCGCCAGCGGATGCCCCGGCGCCGCCACCACGATCAGCCGGTCGGCGCCGATCCGCGTCCGCTCCAGCCGGGGCGCGTCCTCGGCGCCTTCGATCAGGCCCAGTTCCGTCTCGCCCGCCAGCACGGCCTCGACTACCTGATGGGTGTTGCCGATCGACAGATGCAGCTCCACGCCCGGATGGCTCTGGGCGAAGGCGGCCATGCGCGGCGGCAGCCAGTAGGCGGCGATGGTCTGACTGGCGAACAGCCGCACCGACCCGCGTTTCAGCCCCGCCAGTTCGTCCAGCAGCCGCTCGGCCGCCTCGGCCCGCGCCAGAACCGCCCTGGCTTCCGGCAGAAAGGCCGTCCCCGCCGCGTTCAGCGCCAGGCCGCGCCCGACCCGGTCGAACAGCCGCGCCCCGTGCCGCGTCTCCAGCGCATTGACCGCCGCGCTGACCGCCGACTGGGTCAGATGCAGCGCCTCGGCCGCCCGCGTCATGTGCAGGCGCTCGGCCACGGCGACGAAGATGCGGAGCTGTTCCAGCGTCATGGCTTATTGATCGATCAAATCGATTGTTAAGTCCATAACTACGCGTTGGATCGATCAGATGACGGAGCGGATAAGGACCGCATGACCGTCGCTCTCGACCATGCCGCTCCCTCTCGCCGCCTGACGGGCCTGGCCCGCCTCCTGCCCGGAGTCGCCCTGTCCGCCACCATCGGGGCCGTCGCCTATGGGCTGCAGATCGTCGAGACCCGGTTGTTCGAACATCCGTGGATCGAGGGCCTGGTCCTGGCCATCCTGATCGGGGCCGGGCTGCGCCTGGTCTGGACGCCGTCGTCGCTGTGGACGCCGGGCGTCGCCTTCAGCGCCAAGACCCTGCTGGAAGTCGCCGTGGCCCTGCTGGGCGCTACGGTCTCGGGCGCGGCGGTGGCGGCGCTGGGGCCCTGGCTGCTGCTGGCCATCGTCGGCGTCGTCGCCGTGGCCATCGTCGGCGGCTATGCGCTGGGGCGGGCGTTCGGCCTGCCGCACGCCATGGCCCTGCTGGTCGCCTGCGGCAACGCCATCTGCGGCAACTCGGCCATCGCCGCCGTAGCCCCGGTCATCGAGGCCGAGGGCCAGGACGTGGCCGCCGCCATCGGCTTCACCGCCGTTCTGGGCATCGCCGTGGTGCTGCTGATTCCGGTCGTCGGCGCCATGATGGGCTATGACGCCACGCGGGTCGGGGTGCTGGCGGGCCTGACCGTCTACGCCGTGCCGCAGGTGCTGGCCGCCGCCGCGCCCGCCGGCCTGGCCGCCGTCCAGACGGGCGCCGTGGTCAAGCTGGTGCGCGTGCTGATGCTGGGTCCCGTCTGCCTGATCCTAGGCCTGATGCGCTCGAAGCAGGCCGAAGGCGGGCGTGGGCCGAAGCTGCATCAGATGGCGCCCTGGTTCATCCTCGTCTTCCTGGCCCTGATGGCCGTGCGGTCGCTGGGCTGGCTGCCGGAAGCGATCCTGCCGCCGCTGCAGGTCTCGGTCTCGGCCCTGACGCTGATCGCCATGGCGGCGCTGGGGCTGATGGTCGATCCGCGCGCCGTGCTGCGGGCCGGTCCGCGCGTGGCCGCCGTCGCCGCCCTGTCGGCCCTGCTCATCGGGACGCTGGCCGTGGGGGTGCTGGCCGTCATGCCGCTGGGTTGATCAGTCGAACGCGCACCGGACTGGCGTTTTGGCCCGCATCCCTGTAAGAGGCGCGCCGAACCCTTCCCTTTTCTGCAATCTTCTTGCAGCGGCGCGGCCCATCCGTGACCGAACACAGTCCGCCCGAGCCCGACATGAACCTTCGTAACGTCGCTATCATCGCCCACGTCGACCACGGCAAGACGACCATGGTGGACGCCCTGCTGGCCCAGTCCGGCCTGTTCCGCGCCAATGAGGCGACCACCGAACGCGCCATGGACTCCGGCGATCAGGAGCGTGAACGCGGCATCACCATCCTGGCCAAATGCACGTCGATCCTGTGGAACGGCAAGGCCGGCGAGACCCGCATCAACATCATCGACACGCCGGGCCACGCCGACTTCGGCGGCGAGGTCGAGCGCATCCTGGGCATGGTGGACGGCTGCGTCCTGCTGGTCGACGCTGAAGAGGGCGTCATGCCCCAGACCAAGTTCGTGCTGACCAAGGCGCTGAAGATGGGCCTGCGCCCCATCCTCTGCATCAACAAGGTCGACCGCGCCCACGCCGACCCGGACCGCGTGCTGAACGAGACCTTCGACCTGTTCGCCGCCCTGGGCGCCACGGACGAGCAGCTGGACTTCCCGGTCATCTACGCCTCGGGCCGTTCGGGCTGGGCGACGCTGGATCTGGCCCAGCCGAGCGAGAACCTGCACCCGCTGTATGACCTGATCGTGGATCACGTCCCGCCGCCCGCCGCCCAGGCGCGCGTCAATGAGCCGTTCAAGATCCTGAACGTCCTGATCGAAAGCGACCCCTTCCTGGGCCGCCTGCTGACCGGCCGCATCCACTCGGGCAAGGCGGTTCCGGGCATGGCCATCAAGGCCCTGTCGCGCGACGGCAAGACCATCGAACAGGGCCGCATCACCAAGGTCCTGGCCTTCCGCGGCCTGAAGCGCCAGCCGCTGGACGAGGGCTCGGAAGCGGGCGACATCGTCGCCATCGCCGGCATGTCCAAGGCCACCGTGGCCGACACCCTGTGCGCCATGGACGTCACCGAGCCGCTGGACGCCCTGCCGATCGATCCGCCGACCATCTCCATGACCGTCGGCGTGAACGACAGCCCGCTGGCCGGCCGCGAAGGCGACAAGGTGCAGTCGCGCGTCATCCGCGACCGCCTGCTGAAGGAAGCCGAGGCCAACGTCGCCATCCGCATCACCGAGACGCCGGGCTCGGACGCCTATGAGGTCGCCGGTCGCGGCGAACTGCAGCTGGGCGTTCTGATCGAGAACATGCGCCGCGAAGGCTTCGAACTGTCGATCAGCCGCCCGCGCGTGGTCTATCAGACCGGCGAGAACGGCGAGCGTCAGGAGCCGATCGAGGACGTGGTCATCGACGTCGACGACGAATTCTCGGGCGTGGTCATCGAGAAGCTGTCGGCCCGCAAGGCCGAACTGACCGACATGGGCCCCTCAGGCGCCGGCAAGACCCGCATCCAGCTGAAGTGCCCGTCGCGCTCGCTGATCGGCTATCAGGGCGAGTTCCTGACCGACACGCGCGGCTCGGGCGTGCTGAACCGCGTCTTCTCCCACTATGAAGGCCACAAGGGCGCCATCGAGGGCCGCCTGAAGGGCGTGCTGGTCTCCAACTCGGACGGCGACACGGCGGCTTTCGCTCTGTGGAACCTGGAGGATCGCGGCGTCATGTTCGTCGGCGCCGGCGAAAAGACCTACCAGGGCATGATCATCGGCGAGAACAGCCGTTCCGACGACCTGGACGTCAACCCGATCAAGGGCAAGCAGCTGACCAACGTCCGCGCCTCGGGCAAGGACGAGGCCGTGCGCCTGACCCCGCCGCGCAAGATGAGCCTGGAACAGGCCATCGCCTATATCGAGGAAGACGAACTGGTCGAGGTCACGCCCAAGTCGATCCGCCTGCGCAAGGAGGTCCTGAACCCCTCCTTCCGCAAGAAGCGCGTCCGCGCCGACTGATCCGGCGTTCTGTCCAAACGAGGAAGGCGGCCCACGGCGGGCCGCCTTTTTTGTGCGCCGAGGCTACCTCTTCAGGCCCAGCAGCCCCGGCCAGCCGCCGCTGGTCAACAGGGCGACGTCCAGCAAGGCCAGGGGCAGGGGCGTGGTCGGCGGCGCGGCGATGAATTTCGGCCGCCAGTCGGGGCCGAACTTGGCCTTGTAGGCGCGCAGGCCCTGGAAGCCGTAGACGGCGCCGCCTTCCTCGAACACCAGGGCGCCGACGCGGGCGAAGACCGGGGCCATGCGGCGGTCCTCAAGGCCCGACAGGGGCGCCATGCCCAGGTCCAGCCGCTCCATGCCCTGGTCCCGTGCCCACTGCGCCGTGCGGGTGAACAGATAGTCCATCACGCCGTGCGGCCCCTCCGGATCATGGCGCATCAGGTCGATCATCGCCTCGCGCCCGCCCGCGCCGATCAACAGGTTGGCGAAGGCGACGACGCGGCCGTTCTCGCGCACCAGCGCCAGCGCCTGTCGATCCAGATAGTCGATGTCGAACCGGCCGAGCGAAAAGGCCTTCTCGGACCCGTTGTGATGCCTCAGCCAGGCGTCGGACACGGCGCGCAATTCAGCCTCCAGCGGCCGGGCCGAGCCCGGCGGCGCCACCTCGAAGCCGGCGCCCTCGCGCTCGGCCCGGTTCACGGCGGTTCGCAGGCTCTGCTTGCCCTTGCCCTCGGTCGTGAAATGAGCGGCGTCGATCACGGCCGCTTCGCCGACCTTGCGCACGGCCATGCCGAGCGTCGCCAGGTCGGCCAGCAGTCCCTCGCCCACGGAATAGAAGACCGCCGCTCCGCCGTAGCTGTCGGCCAGCTGGGCGAAGGACCACAGAAGCTCCAGCCGCTCCTCCCTCAGCCCGGCGGGTTCGCTCATGGCGATCCAGCGACGCCCCCGCACGCGATAGGCGATGAAGCTGCGGCCCGACGGACTGAACAGCAGGGCCTTGTCGCCCAGCAGGGCCAGGCCCGCCTCGGGCGCGGCGACCTCGGCGATCTCCAGCGCCTGGCGCGCCCGCTCGACGTCCGCCGCAGCCGCCGGCCCATGGCTGCGCGCGCCGGGCGCGGTCAGCAGGGAACGCACCGCCACCGCCAGGGTCAGCAAAGCCAGCACCGCCCCGGCGCGCAGGAAGCCCGAGGCCTGCTTGTCGACCAGGAAGGTCCACCAGAGCTCGTCGGTGTAGGCCGTATCGCGATAGGCGAAGAAGCCCAGCCACAGCATGGCCGCCACCACCGCCGCCAGCATCAGCAGCCAGCCCGGCCGCAGCGGCTCCCCCAGGCGCGAGCGGCGATTGAAGGCCGAGCGGCACGGCGCCAGCAGGGCCGCCGCCAGGCTCATCTCGATGGCCTGCATCCAATCCAGCCCCTTCAGCAGGGAGAAGACCGCGCCGACCAGCAGGACCGCCAAGGCCGCATAGTAGGCCCCGCGCCGCCGCCGCCACAGCCCCGCCGAGATCAGCAGCAGGATGAAGCCCGTCACGCTGGCGGCGAAGTGGGACAGGTCGATCAGCAACGGCGGATAGAACCGCCCCAAGGCGTTGAGCCGGTCATTGAAGGCCGGGGTCACCGCCGACAGCAGCATCGCCCCGCCCAGCAGGAAGGTGGCGACCGCGAACATCTGCGGCGTCAGCTCATAGACCAGTCCGGCCAGACGACGCGTGATCCGCCAGGGGTCGTGTTTTGCACCCGGTTTGGTCAATCGCTCTCCGATGAGCAGGAATCGGTCGTTTGGGGCGAGTAAAAGGTCATTTCAGGGCAGGGGAAACCATCGGCCTTCACAAGGGTTCATTTTTTCGCGAGCGCCGGGCTCGCCCTTCCAGGAGTTTCTCATGATCCGCAAGACCGCCCTGCTGACCGGCATCGCCGGCGCCTTCCTCATCGCCGCCCCTGCCTTCGCTCAGGACGCCACGACGCCGCAGACGCCCGAACCGGCTCCCGCTGAGGCGGCCGCGGCTCAACCCCAGAGCCTGACCCTGACGCCGGGCGCGACCGTCAAGAGCAGCGACGGGACCGAGATCGGCAAGCTGGTCGGCGTCCAGAACGGCGCCGCCGGTCAGGAGCTGACCGTCCGCACCGCCGACGGCCAGGTCCGTCCGGTGCCGCTGGCCGGCATCCGTCAGGACGGCGCCGACATCGTCGTCGACGCCAGCGCCTCGGACATCCAGTCGGCTCCCCCGATCGCTTCGGACACGGCTGAGCCGACCCCGGACGCGATGGACACGCCTCCGGCCGACGCCCCGCCGGCCGATGAGCCGACCAGCGACGAACCGAACGGCGACGAACCTCACTAAATCGTCTGGTTCGACGGCAAAAGGGGCGGCCCGACGGGCCGCCCCTTTTTTCTTGTGCGATGAAACGGTCGATCAGGTCCGCCGCTTCACCAGACCGAGCAGGAACAGCAGGACCACGGCGCCGATGGTGGCGACAATGATGCCGACGATCCAATTGCCCGCGGCGTCCACGCCCAGCAGGTTGTTGGCCAGGAACCCGCCGATCAGGGCGCCGACCACGCCGACGATCAGATTGGTGAGCAGGCCGTGATCCCGCTTCATGATCTTCTCCGCCAGCCATCCGGCGACGATGCCGATGATGATCCAGGCGATAAATCCAAATCCACCCATGCTTCTCTTCCCTTCCTGAAGGCTGACTGCCTTGGCCGTTAATGCGCGGGCGGGCGTCGGGTTGCGTCCCTCGCCTTGGGAGCGAAAACGGCACGCGGCTTGCGGCGAGCCGCCCTGTCCGTGCCGATCCGGCACAGGCCGAGGAAGACAGGAGTGTCGTCATGCCCGCCGAGATCGACCTGCACCTGGGTCGTCGCCTGCGCCGCCGTCGCCGCCTGCTGGGCCTGACCCAGCAGCAGTTGGGCGATCGCGTCGGCATAAGGTTCCAGCAGATTCAGAAGTACGAGTGCGGCGCCAACCGCATCTCGGCCGCCCGCCTGTGGGAGCTGGCCGAGGCGTTGCAGACGCCGGTCAGCTATTTCTACGACGGTGCCGGCGAAAGCCCCGACAACGGCCAGCCCCGCCCCGGAGAACCCCTGGCGGCCGCCGCCTGATCGCCTGTTCGGTTCAATGACCTCTGGGCCGCCGCGCCCCTGGCGGTGTATGGCCGGGGCATGACCGAACTGGAAACCTTCGCCGTCGAACTGTCGCATGAGGCGGCCCGCGTCGCCCTGCCCTTCTTCCGGGGCGAGTTCGCCCAGGAGGACAAGGGCTCTCCCGGCGCCTTCGACCCCGTCACGGAGGCGGACCGCGCCGCCGAGGCCGCCATCCGCCGGATGATCGCCGCCCGCTATCCCGAGCACGGCGTCATCGGCGAGGAGTATGGCGAGGACCGTCCCGACGCCGATCACGTCTGGGTTCTGGACCCCATCGACGGCACCCGCGCTTTCATCGCCGGCCTGCCCCTGTGGACCACCCTGATCGCGCTGCGCCACGAGGCCGCGCCCATGATCGGTGCCGTCGGCCAACCCTATCTGGGCGAAGTCTTCCTGGGCGGGCCGTCCGGCGCACGCCTGCTGAAGGGCGGCGGCGAAACCCCGCTGAAGACCCGCGCCTGCCCCGATCTGAGCCAGGCCCTGATCGCCACCACCGATCCCGAGATCTTCCTCGGCGCCGACCGCGCGGCCTGGGACCGTCTGCGCGGCGCGGCGCGACTGGCCCGGCTGGGCTGCGACGCCTACGCCTACGCCATGGTCGCGGCCGGGCGCATCGATCTGGTGGCCGAAAGCGAGCTGAAGGTCTGGGACTGGTCGGCGCTCAAACCCCTGGTCGAGGCGGCGGGCGGACGGTTCACCGACTGGCGCGGCGACGCGCCGAACGAAGCCGACGGCCGCGTCCTGGCGGTCGGCGACGCGCGGCTGACGGCCCAGGCCCGGCCCCTGCTCGGCGACGCCTGACGGCTCAGGCGGGTTCGACGGTCCGCGCTGCGGGCGAAGCGCCGGACTTCGCCTCGACGCCGGGCGCCACATAGTCGGCCAGGGCGTCGAACTCATGCAGGAAGATCCCGCGCAGGTCGTCGACCTCCATGACGACCTCATGTTTGGCGGTCGGAACCTCGACATACCGGCCCCGGCCCATGCGGCGCGCCGCCCAGCGGTTGGTCTGTTTCCAGACCTTGTCGTCCTCGGCCGCCTGGACCACGCAGACCGGAATCTTCACGCTCTTCAGGGCTCGCGGTTTCAGCGCCCGCTCGCCCGCGTCCAGGGCGAAGGCCAGCCACCCCCAGGTCGGGCCGCCGATGGCCAGGTGCGGACAGGCGTAGAGCTGCTGACGCCACAGGTCGTAGCGCGCCTGATCCGACGTCAGGCCGTCCTCCTCGAAGGTGTGGTCGAAGGGGTCGTCCGCGTCGTCCAGCACATAGTCGCCGGCCTTGCCGTGACGCAGGGCCCAGCGCACCGCCAGCTTGACGGTCCACATCGACCGCTTGCCGGTCTTGATGCGCAGCATGGGGCTGGACAGGACCGCGCCGGCGAACCGCGTCTCCCCGCCCTCCAGCGTCAACAGGTTCAGACAGCCGCCCATGGAGTGGCCGACCATGATCCAGGGCTTGGGCGCCCGCGCCTCATAGGCGTCCAGCAGGCGGGCGTAGTCGTCCAGAAACTCCTCGACCGCCCGGGCGTGGCCGCGCAGCCGGTCCGGCAGCAGCCGCGCCGACAGTCCCTGGCCGCGCCAGTCGTGAGCCAGAACGCAGAAACCCCGCGCCAGGAAGTTGCCGATCAGCTCGAAATACTTCTCGATCGGCTCGGTGCGGCCGGGGCTCAGCACCACCGTCCCGCGCGGCGTCTTCGCCTGCAGGGTCGAGGGCGTCCAGAAGGCGGCGCGCAGGCGCAGGCCTCCGGCGCCCCGGAACCAGTCGCCCTCTCCGCCCGGCGGGCAGGCGGCGCCGGGCACTCCCATCAGGGGCGCATGGGCGGCGAAGGCGGCGGGACGGCTCACTCGGGCTTCCTGAACTTCAGCGTCATGCGGTCGCTTTCGCCGATGGCGTCATACTTGGTCCGGTCGAATTCGGGATCGGCGGGCTGGCCCATCGGCGCCGTCAGGCGACGCGGCGGCAGGGTCTCGACGCCGAAGGGATGGTCCTTGGTGTCGGCCGGATTGGCGTTGATCTCGGACGCCTCGACGAAGACGAAGCCGGCCTCTTCGGCCAGCTGGCGGACGAAGGCCTCCTGCACATAACCGTTGGCCGCCGCCGGGTCCTGATCCTCGTCCGGCTGCAGGCGGTGCTGTTCGATCCCCAGCACCCCGCCGGGCCGCAGGGCGGCGAAGGCGTCGGCGAAGGCCTTTTCCGCGATCCCCGCCGCCATCCAGGCGTGGATGTAGCGCATGAACAGCACCATGTCGGCCGTTCCCGCCGGCGCCACCGGCGGCGAACCGGCGCCGAAGGCGGTGAACTGGACCGGGCCGTACAGCTTCTTGTCTGCCAGGATGCGGGCCTTCAGGGCGTTGTTGATGGCGACCTGGGCCGGGTCGGCGTTCGGCCCCTCGAAGAAGCCCGCCAGATAAAGCGCGCCGCCGCCCCGATTCAGATAGGGCGCCAGGATTTCCGCATACCAGCCGCTGCCGGGCCAGAAGTCGATCACCGTCATCTTCGGCTGCAGGCCGAAGAAACGCAGGGTCTCGACCGGATGGCGCCAGGCGTCCCGCGTCTTGTCGTCCGCCGAGCGCCATGAACCCGCGACCGCCCATTCCAGCGAACCTTCCGGCGGCCCCTTGGGCGCTTCGGGCGCGCTGGGCGTCGGCGCCTCATCCTTGCGGCCGCAGGCGGCCAGGCCGAACAGGGGCGCGACCAGAGCCAGGGCGCTGGCGCCGGCCAGGACGGATCGCCGCGTCGATCGTTCTGTCATGCGCGCTTCCTCTCGCCGCCGGGTGTTTGCGTTTCGGGCTTAAGGCGCTTCTGCGCCAGGGTCAAAACCACGCACTGCATTGTCATCTAGGCGCTTCAGTCGGCGGCGTAGGGCTTGCGGAAACGCAGGGTCATGCGATCGCTTTCGCCGATGGCGTCCAGGACCGCACGCTCGTCCGGCGTCAGGGCGCGGCCGTCGCGTTCGGAGGTGCGCGTGGGCTTGAGCGTCCACACGCCGAAGGGGTGGTCGCGGTCGTCCCTGGGGTTGGCGTTCAGTTCGCTGCGGGCCTCCAGTTCGAAGCCCGCGCGGCGGGCGGCGTGGATGACCCAGCTTTCGGGCACATAGCCGTTGGGCGCCGTCTCCGTCACGTTCAGCCCCTCGGCCGCGCGGTGCTGCTCGACCGCCAGCACGCCGCCGGGCTTCAGCGCCGTGAAGAAGGCCGCCAGATAGGGCTCGGCCCGACCGTCGCGCGACCAGTTGTGGAAGGCGCGGGCCACCACAACCATGTCCGCCGTCCCGTCCGCGACGCCCATGCCCTCGGTCGGGCGGTTGACCGGGACGTACCGGCCGCCGGTCGCCGCGGCATAGGGCTCCAGGATGTTGCGCCACCAGCCGGCGCGGCCCGGCTCGATCTCGACCACGGTCAGGCCGGGCTGAAGCCCCCAGAAGGTCAGGGTCTCGAACGGATGACGGTCGCCGTCGCGGGCGCGGTCCGCCTCGGGCCGGGTCGCCGCGGCCACGGCCGCCTCAAGCGCCGCGTCCTCGGAGAAACTCGGCATCTCCATCGACAGTCCTTGCCGATGGGGCAGGCGAGGGGCGTCCGGGGCCCCCGATTGGGCGAAGGCGGGCGAGGCGAGCAGACACGCCGCGACGGCGCTGAGGGCGAGAGGTCGCATGAAGGGCTCCGGTCGATCCTGGACGACGAATGTAAAACCCATACGGCGCTTCGCGGCGACCACAAGGCGCCGATGCGGCGAGCGACGAATTCGCGCGCCCCTTGCGCCGGAAAAACGGCCTCCTACCTCTTCATCCGAGAGCGCCGATCCCGGGCTCTCCAGACCTGACGGGGCCGATTTCGGACCGCCGGGGCTGAAACCCTCCGCTGTCCGGGGCCAAATCGCCGGACGGCTCAACCTTGCTGAATGTCAGAAGGATGACCCATGCGTACCTATGATTTCTCGCCGCTGTACCGTTCCGCCGTCGGTTTCGACCGCCTGGCCCGTCAGCTGGAAAGCGCCGCGCGCTCCAGCCAGGAGAACGGCTGGCCCCCCTACAACATCGAGACGACCGGCGAGGACGCCTATCGCATCGAGATCGCCGTCGCCGGCTTCTCGGCCGACGAGCTGAACATCGAGGCGAAGGAAAACCTGCTGACCGTCACCGGCAAGAAGGCGGCCAACGACGACGGCGCCCCCCAGAAGACCTATCTGCATCGCGGCCTGGCCGAGCGCGACTTTGAGCGCCGCTTCCAGCTGGCCGACTATGTGGTGGTCAAGGGCGCGGCCCTGGCCAACGGCCTGCTGACCGTCGAGTTGAAGCGTGAACTGCCCGAGGCTCTCAAGCCCCGCAGCATTGAGATCGCCACCGGCTCGACCCTGATCGAGGGCAAGACCGAACCCAAGGCCAAGAAGGCGGCCTAAAGGCGTCTCGCCTGACTGAACAGTCGAAGGGGCGGCGTTCGCGTCGCCTCTTTTTTTGTTTGGAAACACCCACCAAATTTCGGCGATGACCTTTGCTGCCGCTCATCCCGGCGGACGCCGGGATCCAGTGAGAGCGCAGCGCAAAGCCCTATCTTTTGACCCACGCGATCTAAAGCCAAAGCACTGGATCCCGGCGTCCGCCGGGACGAGCGGATTCAGAAAACTTCTTGCCTATGCTTGATGCGGAGACGGCGTTGTCGTGCGTCGCGCTCTATGCCGCGTGCAGGTCCGCCGGGTCCAGCCCGCGCGCGCCGCCGGTCTGGGCGCCGGTGAAGTCCGCCTGTTTGGTCTGGGCGCCGTGCAGGATGGACCGGCTGAGGTCCGCCTCGACCAGCACGGCCCGACGCAGATCGGCGCCGGTCAAGTCCGCGCCGCGCAGGATCGCCCCGGTCAGGTCGGCGGGCAGCAGCCGGTCGGCCGCCAGCATCAGCGGCCCCAGCTGGGCCTCGCGCAGGTCCGCCCCGTTCAGCCGCGCCCGCGTCAGCCGCGCCCCGCGCAGGTCGGCCCGGCGCAGATTGACCGACCGCAGGTCCGCGCCTTCAAGCTGCGCGCCCTGAAGCTGCACCCCCTCCATGTCCAAGCCGTAGAAGACCGCCCCCTTGGCCGACAAAGCCGTCAGGTTCAGTCCGCGAATGGACTCCAGCGGCCGCAGATCGACCCCGTCGAACACCGAGGGTTGGCCCTCGGCCCCGCCCGTCTCGCACCACTGGGCATGCTCGCGCAGCATCTCGGCGGCGGGCATCTGGCTGACCGGCTCGCCCGCCGGACGGTCGTCGACCAGGGCGCCGTCCATATTGGCCCCGTCGGTCCGCCACATGGACGCCTTGACCCCGACCAGGATGGCGTCGCTGAGGTCCGCCCCCGACAGATCGGCGCCCGACAGGTCGGCCCCGGCCAGGTCGGCGCCGCGGAAGCTGGCCTGTTTCAGATTGGCCCGGACCAGCTTGCAGTCCTTCATGACGGCGTCGGTGAAGTCGGCGGCCACCGCGATGACGCCCGTCATGCGCGAGCGCTGCAGATTGGCGCCCGCCAGCACGGCGCCCTGCGCCTGGGTGTCGGCGCGCTTGCGGGCTTCGACGACGCGGAAGCCCAGCTTGGCGTCCTTGGCGGCGATGGTCCCTTCGCGCAGGTCGGCCTCGAACAGGTCGGCGCCCGACAGGTCCGCGCCGCGCAGGCAGGCCCCGCGCAGGTCGGCCCGGCGCAGGCTGGCGTCGATCAGGGTCACGTCCTGCATGTCCGCGCCGAAGAAGTTGGCGTTGTCCAGCTTGGCGCCCGTCAGGTCGCAGCCGATCAGGCAGGCGGCGGTGAAGTCGGCGTCGGCCAGGTTGCGGCCGCGCAGGTTCACGCCTGACAGGTCCATCCAGGCGAAGACCGCCCGCGCCCCGCCCGGCCGCGCCTGCCACAGCCGGTCGTGCTTCAGGCAGACGGCGTCGACCTCTTCCTGGGTCAACCTTCTGCGGACGGGTTCTGCGGCCTCGCTCATGGGGCCGATCATGGCTTACGGCGGATTAAGGAAGCTTTGCGGAAACAGCGGTTTCTCTCGCCGCCTCCGCCCCTCCGCAGGCCGCCCTATTCCGTCAGCAGGCCCTGTTCGCGCAGGGCCTCCGCCAGCTCGCCCTCCTGGGTCCACAGACGGGTGTAGCCCGCCTCGCCCAGCCGGTTCAGTTCGGTCGTCAGATCGGCGCGCGGCGAGGCGGCGAAGCGCCCGTCGAAGCCCGCCCCGTCGACGCTGACGCGCACCATCGGTCGGCCCGTCTCCAGCCGGTGCAAGAAGCCCTCGCACAGCACGGCGGCTTCATCGCCCAGCAGGCCCGTCTCGACCGTCAGGCCCGACTGGCGCAGCCGCTCCGTGCCCCGGCCCGAGGCGAAGGGCGACGGGTCCAGGGCGGCGATCACCACCCGCTCGACCCCGGCCTCGGCCAGGAAGTGGGCGCAGGACTTGCGTCCCGACGAGCGGGCGCCGCAGGGCTCCAGCGTCACATAGGCGGTCGCGCCCTTCACGGCCTCGCCCGCCTCGGGCACGGCCTGTTCCTCGGCGTGGGGACGCCCGCCCGGCGCCGTCGCGGCCTCGGCCAGCACGGCTCCGTCCTTGACCAGGACGCAGCCGACCGCCGGATTGGGCCAGGTCTCGCCCATGCGGTTTAGGGCCAGGTCGATGGCCCGCCGCATGAAGACGGCGTCGTCCGCCGCGCCGCTCACGCGATTTGCGGCAGGGCCTGCGCCCGCCCCTCGTCCAGATAGCGGGCGGCGACCGGCTTCAGGTCCGCGTCCAGATCGATCTCCAGCGGATTGCCGGTCGGAATCTCGACATCGACGATCCTGTCGTCCGGCACGGCGAACAGCAGTTTGACGATGGCGCGCAGAGAGTTGCCGTGGGCGGCGATCAGCACGTCCTCGCCCGCCTTCAGGCGCGGGGCGATCTCGGCGTCCCAATAGGGCTGCACCCGATCCAGCGTGGTCTTCAGGCTCTCGGTGTCCGGGATCTCCTTGCCGGCGTAGCGGGGGTCTGAAGCGAAATCGAACTCGCCGCCCGGCGCCAGCGGCGGCGGCGGCACATCATAGCTGCGGCGCCAGACCTTGACCTGGTCCTCGCCGTGCTTTGCGGCGGTCTCGGCCTTGTCCAGTCCGGTCAGGCCCCCGTAGTGGCGCTCGTTCAGGCGCCAGTCCTCGATGACCGGCACATTCTTCAGCCCGGCGGAATCCAGCGCCAGGGCGCCGGTGCGCTTGGCCCGCTTCAGCACCGAGGTGAACATGACCGCCGGCTTGAAGCCCGCCTCGGCGATCAGCTCACCGCCGCGCCGCGCCTGGGCCTCGCCCTCCGCCGTCAGATCGACGTCGACCCAGCCGGTGAAGCGGTTCTCCAGGTTCCATTGGCTCTGGCCGTGGCGCAGCAGGATCAGGCGGGTCATCAAAGTCTCCGGGAGCATCCGTATCTGGGTTTCTCGCTAGGCCCCTGACGCGGGGGCGGTCAAGGTTTCGCCGCTTGTTGGGACCTACGCCCCGCGCGGCGCAGCGATAACGCCGGTCAGGCGTTGTGGCCTCGCGAGCGGGGGAAGGCTATACGCCGAAGCCATACTGCGGCCCCGCTCTCTCCAGCGGCCCATCTAGGAAGACCCATGCAAAAGCCCCGTCAGGACATCCGCCCCAACACTGCGGAATATGAAACCCTGCCCCTGGTCAAGCCGACCGGCTTTCGCGAATACGACGCCCGCTGGATTCTGGAAAAAGAGATCAACCTGCTGGGCATCCAGGCCCTGGGCCTGGGTCTGGCCACCTATGTCCACGAGATCGGTCAGACGCCCAAGATCGCCGTCGGCCACGACTTCCGCGGCTATTCCCTGTCGGTGAAGCAGGCGCTGATCCTGGGCCTGCTGGAAGGCGGCATGGAGGTGCTGGACATCGGCCTCGCCCTGTCGCCCATGGCCTATTACGCCCAGTTCGCGCTCGCCTGCCCCTGCGTCGCCATGGTCACGGCCAGCCACAATGAGAACGGCTGGACCGGCGTGAAGATGGGCGCCCAGGCCCCCCTGACCTTCGGCCCCGACGAGATGGGTCGCCTGAAGGAGATCGTCCTGAACGGCCAGGGCGTCGCCCGCCCCGGCGGCCGCCTGGAGCGCGTCGAGGGCTTCCGCGAGACCTACATCAAGGACGTGGCGTCCAAGGTGAAGCTGTCGCGCCCGCTGAAGGTGGTGGCCGCCTGCGGCAACGGCACGGCCGGGGCCTTCGCCCCCGAGGTTCTGCGCCTGATGGGCGCCGAGGTGATCGAGATGGATACGGACCTCGATTACACCTTCCCCAAATACAATCCGAACCCGGAAGATCACGCCATGCTGGTGCAGATGGCGCAGAAGGTGAAGGAGACGGGCGCCGACCTGGCCCTGGGCTTCGACGGCGACGGCGACCGCTGCGGCGTGGTCGACGACACGGGCGAGGAGATCTTCGCCGACAAGATCGGCCTGATGCTGGCCCGCGACCTGTCGGCCCTCCACCCGAACGCGACCTTCGTCGTCGATGTGAAGTCGACCGGCCTCTACAAGACCGACGAGGTGCTCAAGGCCAACGGCGCGACCACCGTCTACTGGAAGACCGGCCACTCCTACATCAAGCGCAAGACCGCCGAACTGGGCGCCCTGGCCGGGTTCGAGAAGTCGGGCCACTTCTTCCTCTCGGGCGACCTGGGCCACGGCTATGACGACGGCCTGGTGGCGGCGGGCGCCGTCCTGGCCATGCTGGACCGCAACCCCGGCAAGTCGCTGTCGGAACTGAAGACCGCCCTGCCCGACGCCTGGACCAGCCTGACCATGTCGCCGCACTGCGCCGACGAGCTCAAGTATGACGTCCTGACGAAGATCGTGAAGGAATACGAGGACCTGGCGGCCTCCGGCGGAGAAATCCTCGGCCGCAAGATCGTCGAGGCCATCACCGTCAACGGCGTGCGCGTCCATCTGGAGGACGGCTCCTGGGTGCTGGTCCGCGCCTCCTCGAACAAGCCCGAACTGGTCGTGGTGGTCGAAAGCATGAGGTCCGCCGACGACATGCGCGACCTGTTCCGCAAGGAAGTGAAGCCCCGCCTGGCCGCCCACCCGGAAATCGGCGCCTTCAACCAGGAAATCTGATTCCGGTTTGACCGGCGGCGGCGTCGTGGACGATGCTCGTTCAATGAACGACGCCGCCGCCTCCCTACCCGTGATCATCGTCGGCGGCGGATTCTCCGGCGCCATGCTGGCCGCGCGCCTGGCCGAGATGGGGCAGGCCTCGGTCCTGATCGAGCGCGCAGAACAGGTCGGTCTCGGCGTCGCCTATTCCACGCCCCTGGACGACCACCGTCTCAACGTTCGCGCCGAACGGATGAGCGCCCGTCCTGACCGGCCCGCCGACTTCACCGACTGGCTGGCGGTCCACGCCCCGACCTACGCCGATCCGAACGGCTTCGCCCCGCGTCGCCTCTACGGCCTCTATGTGCAGGACCGCCTGACCCGGACCGAGGCCGCCTATCCCGGCCTGATCCGTCGCATCAGGGGCGAAGCCGTCCGCATCGAGGGCGAGACCGTCGTCCTGGCCGACGGCGCCCGCATCCCCGGCCGCGCCCTGGTGCTGGCCACCGGCAATCCCCCGCCGCGCCCCGCCGTCGAAAACGACGGTCCCCGCCGCATCGCCGATCCGTGGCGGCCCGACGCCCTGGCCGCGATCGGGCCTGACGAGGACGTCCTGATCCTCGGTTCGGGCCTGACCATGGTGGACGTCGTCCTGGCGCTTCAGGCCAAAGGCTGGCGCGGCCGGGCGACGGTCGTGTCGCGGCGCGGCCTGCTGCCCCTGGCCCACGGCGCCCATCACGACGCGCCCGTCGACCTGCCGCCGGAGGCTCTGACAGGCGCCCTGTCGCGTCGCCTGGCTTCGGCGCGTCAACTGGCGCGCGACCACGGCTGGCGCCGCGTCATGGAAGGCTATCGCCCCATCACCGCCACGCTGTGGCGCGCCGCTTCGAGCGCCGAACGCGCCCGCTTCCTGCGCCATCTGCGGCCGTGGTGGGACGTGCGGCGCCATCGCATCGCGCCCGAAATCGCCGAAGCTCTGGAGGCGCTGAAGACGGAAAGTCGACTGACCGTTCTCTCAGGTCGCGCCCAGACGATCACGACGGACGACCAGGGCGCACGCCTGACCATCCGCATACGGAATGGAGAGACCCAAACCCTGTCAGCCGCCTGGCTGATCGACTGCACCGGCCCCGGCCACGACGCCGCCCGCGCGCCCCTGACCGCCGCCCTGATCGCCGAAGGCCGCGCTCGGATCGACGCAGCCGACCTGGGCCTCGACCTCGACGCCGAGGGCCGCGTCCTCCACGCCGACGGCGCCGCCGATCTCGCCCTGTTCGCCCTCGGCCCGCCCGCCCGCGCCGCCTTCTGGGAGACCATCGCCGTGCCGGACATCCGCCGGAGGATCGAGGCGCTGGCCCGCATCCTGACCGCCTGATCGTGGCTGACCGTCTTTAGTCGAAACTTCCATCCTTCAGGCCCCGGACTCCACAGTCTAGCTGCTGGCGGGCCTTTCCGTGGTCGGCTATCACCGGGTCAGGAGAGGAAACAAAAAAATGAACCGCCACCGCACACGTGTCCTGGGCGACCGCACCCTCGCGCCTGAAACCCTGATGATGGGCTACGGCTATGATCCGGCCCTGTCGGAGGGCGCGATCAAGGCGCCGCTGTTCCAGGCCTCGACCTTCGTCTTCAAGTCGGCCGAAGACGGCAAACGCTTCTTCGAAGTCGCCTATGGCCTGCGCCAGCGCGACCCGGACGAGGCCCTGGGCCTGATCTATTCGCGCATCAACAACCCAAACCTAGAGATCCTCGAAGACCGCCTCGCCGTCTGGGACAAGGCGGACAAGGCGCTGGTCTTCTCCAGCGGCATGGCCGCCATCTCGACCGCCATGCTCGCGCTGGTGCGGCCCGGCGACGTCATCCTCTATACGGCCCCGGCCTATGGCGGCACCGAATACCTGTTCGACCGCATCCTGCCCCGCTACGGCGTCAAGGCGATCAGCGTCCCCGCCGCCGAGGGCGCCGACGCCCTGGACGCCGCCATGACCGCCGCCGCCGCCGAGGCGAAGTCAACGGGCGGACGCCTGGCCGCCGTCTATCTGGAGACGCCCGCCAATCCGACCAACCAGCTGGTCGACATCGCCCGCGCGGTGTCGGGCGCCAGGGCGCTGGACCAGGCCGAGCCGCCCGCTATCGCCGTCGACAACACCTTCCTGGGCCCTCTGTGGCAGAGCCCGCTGGAGCTGGGCGCCGACCTCGTCCTCTATTCCCTGACCAAATACGTCGGCGGCCATTCGGACCTGATCGCCGGCGGCTGCATGGGCGGGGCGGACATCATGGCCCGCGTCGGCGAGATGCGGACCATCTGCGGCACGACCGCCGATCCGCACACCGCCTGGCTGCTGCTGCGCAGCCTGGAGACCCTGCACATCCGCATGGAGCGGGCGCAGGACAACGCCCTGATCCTGGCCGAGCGGCTACGCGCCGATCCGCGCGTGAGCGCCGTCCTGACCGCCGGCGGGCCGGACGCCTCGCCCGAACAGCAGGCGATCTTCACAGCCCAGTGCAAGGGCGCCGGCTCGACCTTCTCGCTGGAGCTGCCGGGCGGCGAGGCGGAAGCCTTCCGCATGCTGAACGCCCTGCGTCTGTTCAAACTGGCCGTCAGCCTGGGCGGCGCCGAGAGCCTGGCGTCCCACCCGTCCAGCATGACCCATTCGGACTACACTCCCGAGGCCAAGGCGCGCAGCGGCATCGGCGACAATCTGGTGCGCCTGTCGGTCGGCATCGAGAACGTCGAGGACCTGTGGGCCGACCTGGATCAGGCCCTGTCCGCCGTCTGACGGCGCGAGCGGCGGGCGATCAGCCCGCCGCCTTCACCGCCTCGGCGACGTCGTTGACGACGCGCTTGACCAGGGCCTCGTCGTCGCCCTCCGCCATGACGCGGATCAGCTTCTCCGTGCCCGAAGGTCGGACCAGAAGGCGGCCCGCGCCGTTCAGGGCCGCCTCGGCCTCGGCCATGGCGGCCTTGACCTTCTCGTCCTCCAGCGGCTTGCCGGCGGTGTAGCGGACGTTCTGAAGCAGTTGCGGCACCGGCTCGAACTGGCGCGCCAGCTCGCTCATCGGCACGCCGGCCTCGACCAGGACGGCCAGCACCTGCAGCGCCGCCATCAAGCCGTCGCCGGTCGTGGCGTGGTCCTTCAGGATGATGTGGCCAGACTGTTCGCCGCCGAGGTTAAAGCCGCCCTCGCGCATCCGTTGCATGACGTAGCGATCGCCGACCTTGGTGCGCTCCAGCGTCAGCCCCTCCGCCTTCAGGCAGCGCTCCAGACCCAGGTTGGACATGACGGTGGCGACCACGCCCTTGCCGTTCAGACGTCCCCGTCTGGCCCAATCCAGGCCGATCAGGGCCATGATCTGGTCGCCGTCGACCACGTGGCCTGTCTCGTCGCAGATGATGACCCGGTCGGCGTCGCCGTCCAGGGCGATGCCGATGTCGCAGCGATAGCGTTTCACCGCCTCCGACACCGTGGCCGGATGGGTCGAGCCGCACTCGGCGTTGATGTTCAGGCCATTCGGCTCCACCCCGACGGGGAAGACCTCGGCGCCCAGTTCATAGAGGGCCGTCGGCGCCACGCGGTAGCCCGCGCCGTTGGCGCAGTCGATGGCGATGCGCAGGCCCTTGAGGCTGATCCGCTTGGGGAAGGCCTGTTTGGCGATCTCGATATAGCGCGGCGGGGCGTCATCGATGCGCTTGACCCGGCCCAGCTTGTTCGACGGCGCCAGGTCCTGGTCCAGGGCCCCGTCCATCATGGCCTCGATCTTCAGCTCTATCTCGTCCGACAGCTTGTAGCCGTCCGGCCCGAACAGCTTGATGCCGTTGTCCGCATAGTCGTTGTGCGAGGCCGAGATCATGATGCCCAGATCGGCGCGCATGGAACGCGTCATCATCGCCACGCCGGGCGTCGGCAGCGGCCCGAACGTCCGCACGTCCATGCCGACCGAGGCCAGGCCCGCCACCAGGGCCGGCTCGATCATATAGCCGGACAGGCGGGTGTCCTTGCCGATCACCACCAGGTGGCGCCGGTCGTCGTCGGTGCGGAACAGACGCCCGGCGGCCAGGCCGACGCGCAGGGCGACCTCGGCCGTCATCGGATGGGTGTTGGCCCGGCCGCGGATGCCGTCGGTGCCGAAGTATTTTCTCTCGCCCAAGGGCGCGGTCCTTCGCTGGCGGCCCCGGAATTGCAAAGAAACCTTCCGAAACCCATTTTTTGATGTCGCCGCTCTCACGATTGCCTAGATGCGATCATCAAGGGCGGAGGTTGATGCCTCCCGCTTACCTCAATTCCGTCGCCCGGCGCAAAAGCGGGCGCAACATCTCGATCGGAGAGAGCTCATGTGCGGCATCATCGGCGTCACCGGAACCGGCCCCGTCGTCCCCCGCCTGATCGACAGCCTGAAGCGGCTGGAGTACCGCGGCTACGACTCGGCGGGCATCGCCGTCCAGAACGGCGAAGGCGTTCAGCGCCGCCGCGCCAAGGGCAAGATCCGCGAGCTGGAGGCCGTTCTGGCCGCCGATCCCGTCGCGGGGACCGTCGGCATCGGCCACACCCGCTGGGCCACCCACGGCGCGCCGACGACGACCAACGCCCACCCGCACAAGGCGGGGCGCGTCTGCCTGGTCCACAACG
This sequence comes from Brevundimonas sp. NPDC055812, assembly GCF_053616535.1. Taxonomy (NCBI): domain Bacteria; kingdom Pseudomonadati; phylum Pseudomonadota; class Alphaproteobacteria; order Caulobacterales; family Caulobacteraceae; genus Brevundimonas; species Brevundimonas sp. NPDC055812. The sequence goes on from NZ_JBSHDX010000008.1 coordinate 161,846, forward strand.
GCATCATCGAGAATTTCGCCGAGCTGAAGGCCGAGATGGAGGCCGAGGGCCGCGTCTTTGAAAGCCAGACCGACACCGAGGTCGTCGCCCACCTGCTGGACCACAAGCTGGCGGCCGGGATGACGCCGCTGGACGCCTTCAAGGCCACGCTGGATCGCCTGACCGGCGCCTACGCCCTGGCCGTGCTGATCGAGGGCGACGACGAGCTGATCCTGGGCGCCCGCCGCGGCAGCCCTCTGGTCGTCGGCTGGGGCGAGGGCGAGATGTACCTGGGCTCTGACGCCCTGGCCGTCGGTCCCTTCACCCAGAAGATCTCCTATCTGGAAGAGGGCGATTACGTCGTCTTGAGCCGCACCGGCGCGCGCATGTTCGACGCCTCGGGCCATCCGGCCGACCGCGCCGTGGTCCAGGTCTCGGCCTCCTCGGCCCTGGTCGAGAAGGGCGAGTATCGCCACTTCATGGAGAAGGAGATCCACGAGCAGCCCGACAGCGTCCAGCACACCCTGTCGGAGTACCTCGATCTGGTCTCCGGCAAGGTCAAGGTTCCGTCCGTGGACTTCGCCGCCGTCGAGCGCATCCAGATCGTCGCTTGCGGCACCGCCTTCTACGCCGGCCAGATCGGCAAATACGCCTTCGAACGCTATGCGGGCCTGCCCTGCGACATCGAGATCGCTTCCGAGTTCCGCTATCGCCAACCGGCCGTGACCCAGGGGACGCTGGCCGTCGCCGTCAGCCAGTCGGGCGAGACCGCCGACACCCTGGCCAGCCTGACCTGGTGCAAGGCTCAAGGCCTGAAGACCGCCGCCGTGGTCAACGTCCACTCCTCGTCGATGGCGCGTGAAGCCGAAGTCCTGTGGCCGACCCACGCCGGGCCGGAGATCGGCGTCGCCTCGACCAAGGCCTTCACCGCCCAGGTCGCCGCCCTGCTGTCGCTTGCCGTGGCGGCGGGCGTGGCGCGCGGCAAGATCGACGCCGCCCAGGAGGCGGAGTTGGTCAAGGCCCTGTTCGAGGCCCCGCGCCTGATCGCCGAGGCCCTGCAGATGGACGCGGGCATCCACGCCCTGACCATCGACCTAGCCAAGGCGCGGGACGTCCTCTTCCTGGGCCGCGGACCGATGTTCCCACTGGCCATGGAAGGCGCGCTGAAGCTGAAGGAGATCAGCTATATCCACGCCGAGGGCTACGCCGCGGGCGAGCTGAAGCACGGCCCCATCGCCCTAATCGACGAAGCGACCCCGACGGTGGCGCTGGCCCCGCTGGACGACCTGTTCGAGAAGACCGCCTCCAACCTGCAGGAAGTCGCCGCGCGCGGCGGCCCGGTCATCATGATCGCCCCGGAAAAGGCGCCCGACCCGCACGGCGCCGGCATCCGCCGCGTTCATGCGCCGGACTGCCCGGCCCTGATCTCGCCCCTGGTCTACGCCGTGCCGATGCAGCTTCTGGCCTATTACACCGCCGTCCAGAAAGGCACCGACGTCGACCAGCCGCGCAACCTGGCCAAGTCGGTGACGGTGGAATAGGGCGAACCCGAACCGTCCGGGGGCGTTTGGAAGCTTCACGAATTACGCCTATGACAGGCGCCCCAAGGCTGTTCAGGACGATCCATGACGACCTCCCCCGCCCGCCTGCGCAAGGCGGTTCTGCCCGTGGCCGGTCTCGGCACGCGGGTTCTGCCCGGCACCAAGACCACGCCGAAGGAGTTGCTGAACGTCGTCGACCGGCCGATCCTCTCCTACATCGTGGAAGAGGCGCGCGAGGCGGGGATCGAGCACATCGTCTTCGTCACCGGTCGCGCCAAACAGGCGATCGAGGACTATTTCGACCATCAGATCGAGCTCGAGGCCCAGCTCCTGGCCAAGGGCAAGACCGAGATTCTGGCGACCATGAACGCCGAGCTGGCCCAGGCCGGCGAGATGAGCTTCACGCGCCAGATGCAACCCAAGGGCCTGGGTCACGCCGTCTGGTGCGCGCGCGACATCATCGGCCATGAACCCTTCGCCGTCATCCTGCCGGACGTCATCGTGGATTCGCAGCCCGGCGCCCTGAAGCAGTTGGCCGAGGTCTACGCCGAGGTCGGCGGCAACGTCATCGGCGTCGAAGCCGTGCCTGAGGCCGACACGCACAAATACGGCATCATCGACCCCGCCTCCCACGACGGCCGCCGCTACGGCATGAAGGGCATGGTTGAAAAGCCCGCCCAGGGCACGGCCCCTTCGACCATGTCGATCTCGGGCCGTTACATCCTGCAGCCGGAGATCTTCGATCTGCTGGAGACGCAGGAGCGCGGCGCCGGCGGCGAGATCCAGCTGACCGACGCCATGGCCCGCCTGATGCAGTCGCAGACCTTCACCGCCTATGAGTATGAGGGCGTGACCCACGACTGCGGCGACAAGATCGGCCTGCTGCGCGCCAACGTCGCCCTGGCCCTGAAACGCCCCGACCTGGGCGACGCCGCCCGCACCGCGATCGAAAGCCTGCTTTGATCCGCCCCGCCGCCCCCGCCGACGCGCCTGCCCTGACCGCCGTCTGGCGCCGCGCGGTCGAGGCGACGCACCACTTTCTGACGCCCGAAGCGATCGACGCCATCGAGGCCGACGTCTCCGCCTGGCTGGGCAGCGGCGATCCGAACCTCTGGGCGTGGGAACAGGACGGGGCGCCGGTCGCCTTTCTCGGCCTGTCCGACGATGAACTGGCGGCCCTGTTCGTGGACCCTCGCCTGCACCGCTCCGGCATAGGGCGTCGGCTGGTCGATCACGCCCTGTCGCTGGGCGCCCGGCGTCTCAGCGTCAACGAGGACAACCCCGGCGCCCGCGCCTTCTACGAGCGCCTGGGCTTTCAGGCCGTGGGCCGCGCCGAGACCGACGACGCCGGGCGCCCCTATCCGCTGATCCTCATGGCGCTCAGCGCCGATCCGGCCTGATCCCGGCGGGCCGGCCTCGCCTATTGTGATCGCCCGCCGCGGAAAAGGTCATGATTTCAAGCCTGATACGCCGCGACGACGCGCCAGGCCCGCCTGATCTCGTCTCCGGCCCATCCTGCCGGGTTCCGGAAAGGGATGCCCTCCGATTTCAGACGTTTCAGACGAATTGGACTCTGTTTTTCCATCCTGCGTCGCTTTCGTCGCAGCCAAGCGCCACGCTTTCGCCCCCTCGCGCGTTCGGCTAGGCAGGAGAAGACGTTGAAAACGAGGTTCGACTGATGCGCGTGATGATTCTGGGCGGCGACGGCTTCTGCGGCTGGCCCACGGCCCTGCACCTCTCGGCGCGCGGCTGGGACGTGCTGGTCGTCGACAACCTCAGCCGCCGCAACATCGACAATGAGCTGGAAATCCGCTCCCTGACCCCGATCCGCACCATGGGCGAGCGCATCGCCGCGTGGAAGGAGGTCTCGGGCCGCACCATCGACTTCGTCAACCTGACGGTCGGCAAGGAGTTCGACCGCCTGGTCGCGCTGATCAAGGACTGGGCGCCCGACAGCGTCGTCCACTTCGCCGAACAGCGCGCCGCCCCCTATTCGATGAAGTCGGCGCGGCACAAGCTCTACACCGTCGACAACAATCTGAACGCCACCAACCACCTGCTGGCCGCCATCGTCGAGAGCGGCCGCGACGTCCACCTGGCCCACCTGGGAACCATGGGGGTCTACGGTTACACCACGGCAGGCCTGCGCATCCCCGAGGGCTACCTGAAGGTCACGGTAGAGACCGACCACGGCCCGACCGAGCAGGAAATCCTGTTCCCGCCGAACCCCGGCAGCATCTATCACATGACCAAGACGCAGGACGCCCTGCTGTTCCAGTTCTACGCCAAGAACGACGCCCTGCGGATCACCGACCTGCACCAGGGCATCGTCTGGGGCGCCCAGACTGAGGAGACCAAGCAGGACGAACGCCTGATCAACCGCTTCGACTATGACGGCGACTACGGCACGGTGCTGAACCGCTTCCTGATGCAGGCGGCTGTCGGCTATCCGCTGACCGTGCACGGCTCGGGCGGCCAGACGCGGGCCTTCATCCACATTCAGGACACGGTGCGCTGCGTCGAACTGGCGCTGAACAACCCGCCCAAGCGCGGCGACCGGGTCAAGATCCTCAACCAGATGACCGAGAGCCGCCGCGTTCGCGATCTGGCGCAGATGGTGGCCGAGATGACGGGCGCGCAGGTCCACAACGTCGCCAATCCGCGTCAGGAGGCCGACGAGAACGAACTGGTCGTCGCCAACGATCAGTTCCGCGAACTGGGGCTGAAGCCGATCACCCTGGCCGAAGGGCTCATGGCCGATGTGACCGACATCGCCCGCCGCTACGCCGACCGCGCCGACCGGACCAAGATTCCCTGCGTCACCGCCTGGAACGCCGGCCGCGCCGACGCCCTGCGCGCCGAGACCGAGGGCTCCGCCGCCTCGCCCGCCCGCGTCCTGTCCGCCTGAGAGACTGAAGCCCGATGACCGAACCCGCCGCCGCCCCGTCCCTGCTGGTGTTCGGCGGCGGCTATCTGGGACAGGCGGCGGCCCGCGAAGCCCTGCGGCGCGGCGGTCTGGCCTTCGCCACCTCGCGCGATCCGCAGACTCGTCGGGTGCTGGCCGCTCAGGGGATCGCGCCCATCGATCCGGCCGACGCCAAGGCTCTGGGCGAGGCCCTGGCCGCCGCACAGGCCGTGTTGATTACCACGCCGCCGGATGCTCACGGCTGTCCGGCCCTGCGCGCCCTGACGCCCCTGGCCGCTGACGCCTGGCCTGACTGGATCGGCTATGTCTCCTCCACCGCCGTCTACGGCGATCGCGCGGGCGGCTGGGCCTTCGAGGGCGATCCGCTGAACGCCGCCACACTTGAGGGCGCCCGCCGCGCCAGGGTCGAGCGCGACTGGCTGGACGGCGCCCAGGGCATGGGGCTGACGCTGCAGGTCTTCCGCCTGCCCGGTTTCTACGGCCCCGGCTGCAGCGTCCTCGATCGCCTGCGCGCCGGAACCGCCCGCCTGGTGAAAAAGCCCGGCCAGGTGTTCAACCGCATCCATGTGGACGACATCGTCTCGGGCCTGTTCGCCTCCATGGCCCAGCCGCGTCCCGGCGGCGTCTACAACCTGACCGACGACGAACCTACGCCTGCCGACGTCGTCACCGCCTGGGCCGCCGAGCGCCTGGGTCTGCCGCGCCCGCCCGAGGTCGACTGGACCGACCCCGAGGTCAGCGAGGCCATGCGCCGCTTCTATCTGGACTCCAAGCGCGTCTCCAACGCCCGCGCCAAGGCCGAACTGGGCTGGCGCCCACGCTATCCTTCCTACCGCGAGGGGCTGGAGGCCATCCTCGCCGAGAAGGCCTCCTGACACGAAAAAGGCGCGCCGACCGAAATCGACGCGCCTTCTTTTCGCTCAAGCCGCGAGGTCCGCGACCCGAGCATAGCGAACCTAGAAAGGCAGGATGTTGCGCTGGCGGCTGTAGCTCATGGTGCCGACATTGGCGCCCAGACGCACGCCGACCCCGGTGCGGATCGGAGCCAGGACGATGCCGTCCGCGCGCTGATAATTCACGCCCAGACCGGCGACCAGATAGGCCGAGCCTTCGACGCCCGGATAGCGGCGATACAGCATGTCGGGGTGGTAGAGGCCGTAGACCAGGGTGAAGACCCGGCTGGCGTTGCCGCCCCAGTCCCAGCCGATGGAGGCGCCCTGCCAGAACACCTCCTGCGAGGCCGACAGATCCTTCATGTGCAGGGCGCCGCGGCCGTAGCGCAGGCCGGCGACGACGGCGCCCGCGCCTTCCTCGCCCGCGATATAGGCGGTCGGGCGGTCGCCCTGTTCGGCGAAGATGCGCTCGATGGCGCCGCCCACGGCCTCGGCCGCAATGCCCAGTTCGCGCGACCCGGCGGCGACCAGCTCATCGAAGGTATAGGCCTGGGCCGTGTTGTCCGAAGCGATCGGATAGTTGGGGTCGGCCGGCGGGCGGCTGGCGCAGGCGCCGAGGCCAGCGGGCAGGGCGCCGGCGGCGGCGAGGCCCAGGCTGGTGCGGATCAGTTGGCGGCGGTGCATGGTCGAGGCTCCCGGCTAAGGACGGTCCGCCCGTCGTCGCGGGCTTGGCCTACCGTCCGTGCCTTTTACGGCAGCCTTGGGGCTTTAAGGTTAACCGAAGATTGCTTGGCCGCAGAAGTTCCGGCGGCCTGGGCTTCAGGCCGCCGGATTTTCTGCTGTCAGGCTCGCAAGGTTCCGCCCGCCTTGGCGGCGGCGGCCTTGACCTTGGCCATCAAGGCCTCGATCTCCGCCTCGGCCAGGGTGGCGGCGCGGGGCTGGATCTCGACCTCGATCGCCACCGACTTCTGGCCTTCCGGCACGCCCTGGCCGCGATAGACGTCGAAGACGCGAACGTCGGCGATCAGCGCCTTGTCGGCGCCCGCCACGGCGCGGGTCAGGTCGCCCACGGCCTTGGCTTCGTCCATCAGGAAGGCGAAGTCGCGGGTCAGGGGCATCAGGTTCGGCAGATCCGCCGCGCCACGCGCCTTGCCGCCCTTACCGCGGGGCTCGGGCACGGAATCCAGCACGATCTCGAACGCCAGCATGGGGCCGTCGGCGTCCAGCGCCTTCAGCACGCGCGGGTGCAGGGCGCCGAACTCGACGATGACGTTCTTGGGTCCCAGCTGCAGCCGGGCCGAACGGCCGGGGTGCCACCAGTCACGGTTCGAGCCCTGCGCCAGTTGCAGGGAGGCGACCGGGGCGCCGATCTCTTCCAGCACAGCCAGAAGGTCGCCCTTCAGCGCGAACAGGGGGTCTTCCCCCGCCTCGCCCCAGTGACGGTCGGCGTGCGGCGCGATCAGGCCGGCGATGACGGTGCGCTGGCCGGTCGGCTGATCGTCCAGATAGACGGGGCCGATCTCGAACAGGGCGACGTCGGCGTGGCCGCGCGCGGCGTTGCGCGCCGCCGCCTGGATCAGGTTCGGCAGGACCGAGGGCCGCATGCAGTCCAGATCGGCTGCGATGGGGTTCTCCAGCACCAGATGCTCGTCGCCGCCGCCGAACAGGGTCGCGATCGACTGCTTGGTGAAGGACCAGGTGACGGCCTCGGCATAACCCAGGGCCGCCAGGGCGCGACGGGCCGTGCGCACGCGCGCCTGACGCGGGCTCAGCACCCCGCCCGGCGCCGGGGCGACCGGCGGCAGGGGCGCGTCGGGCAGGGCGGCGTAGCCCTCGATGCGGGCGACTTCCTCGACCAGATCCGCCCGCCCCTCGATGTCGCGGCGCCAGGACGGCGGCGTCACCGACCAGGGCGAGCCGCGCATAACGGTGAAGCCCAGGGCGAACAGGATCTCGAAGATCCGGTCGTCGCTCAGGTCCATGCCCGACAGCCGCTTCACATAGGCCGGGTCAAAGGCGAAGGCGGCCGGAGCGGCCGGGGCCTGGCCCGCCACCGTGACCGTCGACGGCTCGCCGCCGCACAGGTCCAGGATCAGTTGGGTCGCCAGTTCCAGCCCCGGCACGACCGAGGCCGTGTCGACGCCGCGCGCGAAACGATACTGGGCGTCCGAATTGATCCCCAGCGAGCGGCCCGTCTGGGCCGTGGCGATAGGGTCGAACCAGGCGCTCTCGACGAAGACGTCGACCGTCTCGTCCGAACAGCCGGTCGAGACGCCGCCCATGACGCCGCCCAGGCCGATGGCGCGCTGGCCCCCGGCGTCTGTGATGACGCAGTCGGCGGCGCCCGGCGCATAGGTCTTGCCGTCCAGGGCGACCAGGCTGTCGGCTTCGCCGCGACCAGCCCGAACCACGATCCCTTCGCCCGACAGGGTCGCCAGGTCATAGACGTGCAGCGGCCGCGCGCGGTCGTAGGAAATCAGGTTGGTGATGTCGACGAGACGGTTGATCGGACGCAGGCCGATGGCCGTCAGACGCTGTTGCAGCCACTCCGGCGACGGGCCGTTTCTGACGCCCCGGATCACGCGACCGGCGAAGACCGGGCACAGTTCGGGCGCCTCCAGCGCCACCGACACGGGAGAGTCGAAAGCGCCGGCGACGGGAACGATCTCCGGCGTCGTCAGCCGGCCCAGCCCCGCGGCCGCCAGGTCGCGGGCGATGCCCGCCACGCCCAGCCAATCGGGACGGTTCGGCGTCACCTCGAAATCGATCACAGGCTCGGCGCCGAAGACGCCGGCGGCGGGCTCGCCCACCTGCAAGTCGTCGGCCAGCTCCAGGATGCCGTCGCTCTCGTCCGACAACTCGAGCTCGGATGCTGAGCACAGCATGCCGTTGGACACCACCCCACGCACCGGTTTCTCGACCAGGGTTACGCCCAGGCCGGGCACATAGGCGCCGATGGGAGCGTAGATGGTGGTGAGCCCTGCGCGCGCGTTCGGGGCGCCGCAGACGATCTCCTTCTTTCCGTCCACCGTCTCGACCTGACAGACCTGCAGCCGGTCGGCGTTCGGGTGACGTTCAGCCGAGACGATCTTCGCCACGGTGAAGGGAGCCAGGGCGGCGATAGGGTCGTGGACCTCCTCGACCTCCAGCCCGGCCATGGTCATGGCCTCTGCGACCTGATCGACCTCGGCCTCGGTATCGAGGTGGGCCTTCAGCCAGGAAAGCGTGAACTTCATGCTTGGCCCGTCGCGTCGCCGCGCCCAAGCTGTTCGATCAGCAGGTTGATGAAGTTCTCATGGCCGGTGAAGCCGACCCCGCGGAACTGGCATCGCTCGAAAACGCAGTCGGCCATCGGAATAGCGCCGATCGCCTTGTTGGGCGAGGCGGGGCGCAAAAGCACAGTGCGAATGTCGTTGTCGACAGCCCCGAAGCTGGTTTCCGAGAAACGGGTGCCCGGCATGACCAGGACCACGACCGGACCCACCAGGATGCAATTGCGGAAGGTGCGGCCAGCCATCAGCGGAGAACCACCGGCTTCGATATGGCCGCGATAGAGGTCGTACAGGCTGATCTCGACGTTCTCGATGACGGCCTGGGTAGGGTCGAACACAGCGGATGTGGAAGAAGAGGAGGTCATCAGGAAAGTCCGCTTGCAGGATTAGGGGCTTGGAAGGCGGAGAAGCCGTAGTGCGCCAGCCAGCGCGTATCGGCCTCGAACATGGGGCGCAGGTCCGGCACGCCGTATTTCAGCATGGCCAGGCGATCGACGCCCATGCCGAAGGCGAAGCCCTGATACTCATCCGGGTCGATGCCGCAGTTGCGCAGCACGTTCGGGTGCACCATGCCGCAGCCCAGGATCTCCAGCCAGTCCTCGCCCTCGTTCAGGGTCAGCTTGCCGCCGGAACGGTCGCAGCGGATGTCCATCTCGGCCGAGGGCTCGGTGAAGGGGAAGTGGTGCGGACGGAAACGGGCATGCACGTCGTCCAGCTCGAAGAAGCGGGCGATGAAGGTCTCCAGCGTCGTCTTCAGATGGCCCATGTGGATGTCGCGATCGATCACCAGACCCTCGATCTGGTGGAACATCGGCGTGTGGGTCGCGTCCGAATCCTTACGGAAGGTGCGGCCGGGCGCGATGATGCGGATCGGCGGCTTCTGCGACATCATGGTGCGGACCTGCACCGGGCTGGTGTGGGTGCGCAGCACCTTGCGCTCGCCCGTTTCCGGGTCGGGCTTCAGGAAGAAGGTGTCGTGCATTTCCCGCGCCGGATGCTTGGGCGGGAAGTTCAGCGCCGTGAAGTTGTGGAAGTCGTCCTCGATGTCCGGCCCCTCGGCGACCGAGAAGCCCATGTCGGCGAAGACGGCGATCATCTCGTCCATGACCTGCATGGTCGGATGCACCCCGCCCTTGCGGCGCGGGCGGCTGGGCAGGGTCAGATCGACGCGCTCGGCCAGCAGGCGGGCGTCCAGCTCGGCAGCCTCCAGCTCGGTCTTGCGGGCGGAAAGAGCCGACGACACCCGGTCGCGCAGGCCGTTGATCACGGGGCCGCGCTCGCGGCGTTCATCCGGGCTCAGCGCCCCCATGCCTTTCAGCAGGCCCGAGATCGAGCCGGACTTGCCGAGGGCGGCGACGCGGATGTCCTCCAGACCCGCCACGCTCTCGGCCGAGCCGATGGCGTTGATGAGGTCCAGTTCCAGTTGAGCGAGATCGGTCATGGGGGTTCGTCTAGCCGTTAGGATCGAAAGCAAAAAGCCCCCCGGCGCGAACCGGAGGGCTTTTGCTTCATCCCGTGTGGGAGAAAGGCTTAGGCCAGGGCCGCGCGAACCTTGTCGGCGATGCCCTTGAAGCCGGCTTCATCGGCGGCGATGGCGGCCAGAACCTTGCGGTCCAGCTCGATGCCGGCCTTGTTCAGGCCGTGCATGAACTGCGAGTAGGTGAAGCCTTCGGTGCGGGCCGCGGCGTTGATGCGCTGGATCCACAGGGCGCGGAACGAGCGCTTCTTGTTGCGACGGTCGCGGTAGGCGTACTGACCGGCGCGATCCACGGCGGCCTTGGCGGCGCGGATGGTGTTCTTGCGGCGGCCGTAGAAGCCCTTGGCCTGCTTCAGGACCTTCTTGTGCTTGGCGTGGGACGTAACGCCCCGGGTGACGCGAGCCATTGTAATTTTCCCTTCGGGAAGTCCCTACCGCTCGGCGCGCGGCGCCTCGCTGCTTGAGGGACTTAATTCAAATTCGATTAGCGGAGAGGATCAGTGATGCAGCGCGCCGATCAGGCGTACGGCATGTAGGACTTGATCTTCTTGGCGTCGGCGTCGGCCATGACCGAAGTGCCGCGGTTCTGGCGGATGTACTTCGAGTTGTGACTGATCAGGCGGTGGCGCTTGCCGGCCACGCCAGCCTTGACCTTGCCCGTCGCGGTGAATTTGAAGCGCTTCTTGGCGCCCGACTTCGTCTTCAGCTTCGGCATTTTCACTCTCTTTATTGAGGGGTCTACCGCCCTTCGGGCTACTTGAGCCCCAAGGTCAGATGACCGATTTAAGACCGCCCAGGCATGCCTGTTCGCCCGGCGGTCCGGTACGCGAAGGCGCGGCTTCTACGCCAAACGGGAGCCGGAGGCAAGAAGAGTCGCCGCGCGGCGTCTCAGGCCTGGGCCTCCCGGCGGCGCGCGGCGCGTCCAGCGTTGATCGCCATCATCGCCGCCGGAACGGTCAACGCCGCCCCGACCAGGAAGGGCCAGTCCGATCCAATGGCGGAATAGAGGACGCCCGCGACCATGGGGCCGACGATGCGGGCCATCGATCCCGTCGCCATGTTCAGCCCCAGCATGGCGCCCTGCCGGTCCGGCGGCGACGCCCGGCTGATCAGGGCCGAGATGTTGGGCATGGCCAGAGACATGCCGCAGGCGCCGATCCCCATGACGATGGGAATGATCCAACCGGCCGATACGGGGATGACGAACAGACCCAGGTCGATCTGCGCCGCCGGAAACCACGCCGGCGGGGCCGCCACCTGCAGGATCAGGGACGCGCCGAACAACAGCATCCCCGCCGCCAGCACCCGCGCCTCGCCGAAACGCCTCGCCAGCCGCCCGGCCACCAGCCCCTGATTCAAGGCCGAGACCAGCCCCACGATCATGAAGCTGAGGCCCACCTCGCGCGCGGTCCAGGCGTAGCGGCTTTCGGCCCACAGACCGAAGGACGCCTCCATGGCCGAGAACCCGGCCAGATAGATCAGGCTGACCACCAGGACGCGCGACACCACTTCATCGGCGCGTGCGAACTGCAGGCCGGACAGGAAGGCGGGGCGGGGCGCGGCGGGATCGGCCTTGGCTCGGCTCTCGCGCAGGAAGAGCATCACCCCCAGCGCCGCCAGCACCGCTGCGCCCGAGGCGGCGAAGATCGGCAACTGATAGCCGACATGGCCCATCTGCGGCTGGGCGAGCAGGCCGCCCAGGCCCGGCCCGACGATGAAGCCCAGGCCGAAGGCGGCGCCGATCATCCCCATCCGTCCGGCCCGGCGCTCGGGCGGGGTGACGTCGGCGATATAGCCCTGGACCGTCGAGATATTGCCCGCGCCCAGACCGGTGAACAATCGCACCAGCACCGCCGCCCAGATGTTGGGCGCGAAGGCCAGCAGCAGATAGCCCAGGGCGTTGGCCGCCAGCGTGGCCAGCAGCACCGGCTTGCGTCCGATCCGATCCGACAGCCGCCCCCAGAAGGGTTCGGCGAAGAACTGGCCCAGGGAATAGGCCGAGAACATCAAGGTGATCTGCCACGGCTCGGCCTGCAGGCTGAGCGCGAAGAACGGCAGCAGCGGCACCACCAGGCCGAAACCGACCAGGTTGATGAAGACCACGGCGAACAGAACCGCCAGGGTCGGCGCCTGGGCCTTGTGAGACATGGAAGAGGACATCGACTCGCCTTAGCGCGACGCCTGCCGCTCGGAAAGCGCCGCGATGCTAGACAGCCGCAGTTCCCCTCCAATTTGCCGCGCAGTCGAATGACCGACAGACAAGGAGGACCGCTTCAATCCGCAGGGTTATGCCGCTCGAGGAAGGCGATCGCCGCCTTGAAAACCGCCTCCCGTCCTGAGCGCCGCGACAACCAGTGGTCCTCGCCGTGTAACTCCACGATATCGACGCTCTTTCCTTCCCTTTCCAGCGCTCGTCGGAAGAGCTCCGACTGTTCGTACGGCACGACGCTGTCGTCGGTCCCGTGGATCAGCAAGACCGGCGCCCGCACCCGGTCGGCGAGGCGCGCCGGGGACACTTCAGCGATAGAGTTGTCGTTGATGCGCGAAGCGCCCATGAAACGCTTCCAGTAGCGCATTACGTCCGTGTCGCGTCCGCCCGTTTGATCGCGCTCCCACGCCAGCATCCGGGGAAGGTCAGAGACGCCCGCACCCGCGACAGCGCATCGATAGGTTTCAGGGTCCAGCGTCACGCCGGCCATGGCCGCATACCCCCCGTAGCTCCAACCGAAAATGCAGACCTTGCCAGGATCGATCACGCCTTCGCGGGCCAGATGCGCCACGCCGTCGGTAAGGTCCGTCTGCATCTTGCGTCCCCACTCGCCATAACCGGCCTCGATGTGAGCCAGTCCAAAGCCGGTAGAGCCGCGATACTGCGGCTGAAGAACTGCGTACCCGCGCGAGGCCAGCACCTGAGCCCAATAGTCGAAGCCCGGCAGGTCGCGAGCTTGCGGCCCGCCATGAGGCATGACGACCAGCGGCAAACCCCGAGCCTCCCGACCGCGCGGCAAGGTCAGATAAGCTGGAATGCCTAGTCCGTCACGCGCCGCGTAAGTAATGAAACGGACCGGCCCCACCGTCTCTCCCGGCACGCCAGGATACCGCGACCCGACCTTGATAAGGCGCTGCTGCTTGATATCCACCACGGCATAGCTGCCGGGATCGGACGCTCCGTCGGTCAACACGACCAAACGCTCATAATCAGGCGTCGCGGATTCGATGCGAATGTTCTGACCTGGAAACAACCCCTCCAGATACTGCCATCGACGCGCCATTTCATCGTCGGTGAACAGGAACTCCGCTCGCTCCTCTCCTTCCGCTCCAAAGCCCAGGAGCTTCCGCGTCAGCGGGTGATAGATGGGGGCGGGATCGACCATGTCGTCGATCCTAACCCGCCGCGCGTCGCCTCCCGCCAACGGCGCCTCATAAAGCTCGACATCGCCGTCCTTGGGAACCGAGATCAAAACGGTTCCCTCATTCATGCCTTCGCCAAGCAGGGAGGGCGTATCGATCGTGAAACCCTCGCCGCTCCAGATCTCTCTCCAGCCTACATCGGCCTTCGCCTGGAGCCACCACCGCCCCGTATCGCGGCTCCACTGCGCCCGCGCGATAGATTTTCCGTCGGGCCCCACCACGCCCTCGAAGTCAGATCTGAGCACGCCCTCGCCGCTGTCCAGATCGACTTCGAACACCGAAAGACCGCGGTCTCGTGCATAGCTGCGCACGAAGGTCCGTATCCGCCCATCAACCTCACGCTGGAACGGCGGGCCTGCGATGAAGTTGAACAGGCCCGTCCCTTGAGATTGTCGCAAGCCGGCCGTGCTGCCGCCCCGGGAGCTGGACGAGCGCATCAAGGTGACGAAACGGCGCGTGCGGACATCGAAAGACTGAGCGGTAAAAAATTCCGCACGGTCCGACACCCATGCGACATCCGTATAATCAGAGGTCGTGATGACGACATGATCGTTATCGGCCCAGAAGACATCGCGAACCTTCTTGTCGCCGAGATCGACTGCGCCCAGCGCCTCGCCGGCGAGAGACCGAACACCCAGCCGGCGCTGTCCCTGCGGCGTCACGCCGATGAAGGCCAGTCTGGCTCCATCCGGCGACAGCACCACCTGATCAAGCGCCGGCAACGACGCATAGGCCTCCACGGGGGGCGGCGTGAAAGGGAGTGAGCGGTCGCTCGCCGCGACGCTGCTCGTCAAGGCCAAGACCCCCGCCGCCGCCACCAAGATCAACCTCATGTTCCCCTCCGACAAAAAACAGCGCTACACAGAAGCGTAGCGCTGTTATTCGTTCAAGTGTTTTTCGCGATCAGCGGGGGGCCAGGATCATGATCATCTGGCGGCCTTCCATCTTGGGCGCGAACTCGACCTTGGCTTCTTCCTCGAAGTCGGCCTGGACCTTGTGCATCAGCTTCATGCCCAGTTCCGGGTGGGCCATTTCACGGCCGCGGAAGCGGATGGTCACCTTGACCTTGTCGCCGTCGTCGAAGAAGCGATGCATGGCCTTGGCCTTCACATCGTAGTCGTGGCTGTCGATGTTCGGCCGAAGCTTGATTTCCTTCAGCTCGACGACCTTCTGACGCTTGCGCGCCTCAGCCTTCTTCTTCTGTTCCTGGAAACGATGCTTGCCGTAGTCCAGAATCTTGCACACCGGCGTTTCGGCGTTGGCGACGATCTGAACCAGGTCCAGGCCCGCCTCCTCGGCGGCCTCCAGCGCGGCGGACAAGGGCATGACGCCCTGTTTTTCCCCATTCTGGTCGATGAGCAGAACGCGGGCGGCGCGGATATCCTGGTTGATGGGCGGCCCGTCCTTTACGGGCGGCGCTTGCATTGGACGGCGAATGGGCGTCGTTTCCTTATGTGATCAGAAGATAGGCGAAAATTGTCTGCATGGCTCAGCGCGCGATGCCGCCGCTGTGTTCCAAGCGGCCGGAATATGGCGACGCAAGGCCGATGTTTCAAGGGATTTCGGGCCTTCAGGCCTTTACGGCCCCTTCAGCGACATAGGCGTCGTGCAGGCTCAGCACCGCCTCGAACACGTGATCGACGCTCAAATCTTCGATCGGGGCGAACTGACCGCGCGTCTCATTGGACGCCGCCGTGCGCGTCCTCGGCCCCCACGGGCCATACAGCCACCACTCGGTCGGGCCGAACAGGCCCAGCGTCGGCCGGCCCAACGCCGCCGAGACGTGCATCAGGCCGGAGTCGTTGCCGACGAACAGGGTCGCCCGGTCGATGGCGGCGGCCGAGCACAGGATGTCGCCCTTGCCTACGCAGTCGATGGCCCGCGGTCCCGCCGCCTCCAGTGCCGGGGTCGCGGGCGGGCGGTCGCCGGGACCGCCGACCGGCATGAAACGCCAGCCGTCGAAGCGCGGCTCGGCCTTCAGCTTCTCGACCAGCGCGCCCCAGCGGTCGGCGGGCCACGACTTGCCCGGCTGGTGCGCGATGGGGGCGAGCGCGATGATCGGCCCTGCGCCCGGACCGGAAGCCAGTTGCGGGTCGATGACGGAGGCGGCCTCGGCGCGGGCCTGATCGTCAAGAAAGATTTCCGGCTCCAGCGGCGTCGGCGAGCCCATCAGGCGCGACACCATCTCGACCTTGCGCAGGCCCGTCTCCCAGCGACGGTTGTAGACGATGCGCCGCTTCGCCGGGATCAGATAGGCCAGGGCCGAGCCGCGGATGTCCACGACCATGTCCCACTGCGTCCCCCGCACCTGCTTCCACAGGTCGACCCAGTGTCCGGCGGCCTTCTTCTTGTCGAGGATGATGACGCGCTCGACGTTCGGCGCGGAGCGAAAGAAGGGGGCGGGCGGACGGCCGCAGGCGACGGTGATGTGAACGCCCGGCAGTTGGCGCGCGATCTCGCGGATCACGCCGGAGGAGATGACGCAGTCGCCGATCCGGTTGGAGCTGACGAACAGGGCTTTGGGTGCAGACAAGCGGGCGCCTCGCGGCCTCTGTGAACAATCGTCGTCTCTGCTAAAGCCATTCCGCGAGGAATGACAGTCCGAGGAGTTTCCCATGTCCGACGTCCAGACCCTGATCCGCCCCGACGGCGAGACGCTGGCCTTCAAGGCGGTCAAGGGCGACGGCCCGACGGTCATCTGGGTCGGCGGCTTCCGCTCGGACATGGAGGGGACCAAGGCCCTGGCCCTGGACGCCGCCGCCCGCGAGCGCGGCTGGAACTATGTGCGCTACGACCACTTCGCCCACGGCGTGTCGAGCGGCGACTGGAAACAGGCCACCATCGGCCGCTGGCGCGAGGACGCCGTCGCCCTGATCGACAGTCTTGAGGGCCCGGTGGTTCCGGTCGGATCATCGATGGGCGGCTGGGTGGCGCTGCTGGCGACGCTGGCCCGGCCGGAACGGGTCAAGGGCGTGGTGCTGGTCAATCCGGCGCAGGACTTCACCGAAAAGCTGATGTGGCCGGGGCTGGCCGATCATGAGCGCCAGGCCATCCTGCGCGACGGCGAGACGGTCATCACCGAGGAAGGGCTGGGCTCCTACGTCCTGACCCGGCGGATGTTCGAGGAGGCGCGCGACTGGCTGCTGCTGGACGACCGGATCGACATCACGGCGCCGGTTCATGTGCTTCAGGGCCGCGCCGACGACGTGGTGCCGTGGCGCCATCAGGTCGAGCTGGCCGAACGCCTGAGCGGCGGCGACCTGCGCCTCGACCTGATCGAAGGCGGCGATCACCGGCTGTCGAGCCCGGCGGAACTTGAGCGACTGGTCGAGGCGGTGGAGGCGATGCGGGGCTGACTGCACGCACCACCTCCGCACACGTCGTACACGTCGTCATCCTCGGGCTTGACCCGAGGATCGAACGTCGGGGCACGCTCTTCCCGGCCGCCGTTACGCTGGCGGACAATCCGATCCTCGGGTCAAGCCCGAGGATGACGGAAAGACGAAAGCTCGCGGGAGAGGGGCCTCACAGGATGAACCGGCTCAGATCCACGTTCTTGGCCAGATCACCGACCTTCTCGCGCACCTTGTCGCCGTCGAACGTCAGGGTCTGGCCGGACAGGTCCGAGGCCTTGAAGCTGGTCTCTTCCAGCACCCGCTCCATCACCGTCTGAAGACGGCGCGCGCCGATGTTCTCGACCGTGGAGTTGGCGGCCACGGCGGCGTCGGCCATGGCCTCCACGGCATCATCGGTGAAGACCAGCTCGACCCCTTCGGTCGCCAGCAGGGCCTGGTTCTGACGGATCAGATTGGCCTCCGGCTCGGTCAGGATGCGTTTGAAGTCGTCGCGGGTCAGGGCCTTCAGCTCGACCCGGATCGGCAGGCGGCCCTGCAGTTCCGGCAACAGGTCCGACGGCTTGGCGACGTGGAAAGCGCCCGAGGCGATGAACAGCACATGGTCGGTCTTCACCGGCCCGTATTTGGTCGAGACGGTCGTGCCCTCGATCAGGGGCAGCAGGTCGCGCTGCACCCCTTCGCGCGAGACGTCGGCGCCGCCGCCGCGATCCTGACGCGCGGCCACCTTGTCGATCTCGTCCAGGAAGACGATGCCCTCGTTCTCGGCCAGCAGCAGGGCCTCCTTGGTCAGGCTTTCCTGATCCAGCAGCTTGTCGCTCTCCTCGGTGACGAGGGGCGCCACGGCGTCGCGCACGGTCAGCTTGACCGCCTTGGTGCGGCCGCCGCCCATCTTGCCCAGCATCTCCGACAGGTTCAGCAGGCCGACGTTGCCGCCGCCCGGCATGTCCAGCCCCTGCAAGGGCGAGGTCGTATCGGCCAGGGCGATCTCGATCTCCTTGTCGTCCAGCTCCCCGGCGCGCAGCTTCTTGCGGAAGGCCTCGCGCGTGGCGGGCTGCGAACCGGGTCCGACCAGGGCGTCGAGGATGCGGTCCTCGGCCTGGCCTTCGGCGCGGGCCTTGACGCCCGAGCGGCGCTTGTCGCGCACCATGACCAGGGCGCTCTCGACCAGATCGCGCATGATCTGATCAACGTCGCGGCCGACGTAGCCGACCTCGGTGAACTTGGTCGCCTCGACCTTGAGGAAGGGCGAGCCGGCCAGCCTGGCCAGACGCCGGGCGATCTCGGTCTTGCCGACGCCCGTCGGGCCGATCATCAGGATGTTCTTGGGCGTGACCTCGTCGCGCAGATCCTCGGGCACGCGCTTGCGGCGCCAGCGATTGCGCAGGGCCACGGCCACGGCGCGCTTGGCGTCGTCCTGGCCGACGATGAAGCGGTCCAGCTCGGAGACGATTTCACGGGGAGACAGGTCGGTCATTCTTTTTTCCAGAAGCGCCTGTGTGCGGCGCTAACGCTCGCCGCGCGGCGGCTCGCTACTTGAGCGCCTTCACAGGCTTTCGATGGTTAAATTGCCGTTGGTGTAGACGCAGATGTCGGCGGCGATCTTCATGGCCTTGCGGGCGATCTGTTCGGCGTCCAGTTCGGTGTTCTCGTCGATCAGGGCGCGGGCGGCGGCCAGGGCGTAGTTGCCGCCCGAACCGACGGCGGCCACGCCGTATTCCGGCTCCAGCACGTCGCCGACGCCGGTGACGGTCAGAATGGTGTCCTTGTCGGCGACCAGCAGCATGGCCTCAAGACGGCGCAGATAGCGGTCGGTCCGCCAGTCCTTGGCGAGTTCGACGCAGGCGCGCGCCAACTGGTCCGGATACTGCTCCAGCTTGGCTTCCAGCCGCTCGATCAGGGTCAGGGCGTCGGCCGTGGCCCCGGCGAAGCCCGCCAGCACCTTGCCGTTCGCCAGGGTGCGCACCTTGCGCGCGGCGCCCTTGACGATGGTCGGCCCCATCGAGACCTGGCCGTCGCCGGCGATGACGGTGCGGCCGTTCTTGCGCACCGCCAGGATGGTGGTGCCGTGCCAGTCGGGAAAGTTGGAGGCGCTCGTGTTCATGGCCGCTGACATGGCGAAGCCCGCCGTCCGCCGCAAGATCAGGCGGTGTCGCAATGCGCCGTCACACGAAAAGCTTAACCATAAATAATTCTTAATCGCGCCATGAAAGGTGGACCGCCCTTGCCGATCCGCCGCCTCGCTCGCCCGCGAGGAGGGCCCTGCGTTTTCTGTTTCGAGTTGCCTTGCCTCTGCACCGCGCCATCTATGTCAGCGACGCCGTCGGCGGCGCGGCGACCAGCCTTCTGATCCTGGCCGAGATTCTCGGCGCGTCCGAGCGCAACAACCGCCGCGACGGTCTGAGCAGCGTCCTGATGCGCCACGACGGCCGATTCCTGCAGCTCATCGAGGGCCGCCGGGCCGATGTCGATCGGCTGATGGACCGGCTGCGCGTCGATCCGCGCCATGAGAACCTGCGCCTGCTGTCTGATGTCGCCATACCGGGCCGTCGGTTCGGCGACTGGCCCATGATCCTTGCCGAGCTGACGTCGGAGGGGGCTCGACTGTTGGACGGCGACGCCCTGGACCGGCTCAGTCCCGCCCGCGCGGAGGCCCTGCTGGCCCTGGGCGTGGAGGCCGCGACCGTTCCTGCCTGACGCACCCGCCCGACTGCGCTAGACAGTCGGCGTGACTCAGTCTCCCGCCCCTTCCGCTCCGGTTCGCTTCTCCGATGAAGAGGTCGAACGCTACGCCCGCCAGTTGGTGCTGTCCGAGGTCGGCGGCCCCGGCCAGCAGGCGCTGAAGCGCGCCCGCGTCCTGATCGTCGGCATGGGCGGGGTCGGCAATCCGGCCGCCCTCTATCTGGCCGCCGCCGGGGTGGGGACGCTGGGTCTGGTCGACGACGACACGGTCGCCCTGTCGAACCTGCAACGCCAGATCGCCTTCACCACCGAGGACGCCGGACGATCCAAGGTCGAGGCGGGCGCCGAACGGCTGAGCGCCCTCAATCCGCACGTCACGGTCCAGACCTTCAACCAGCGCGTCACGCCGGACAGCGCTGCGGCCCTGATGCAGGGCTTCGACCTGGCCCTGGACGGCACCGATGACTTCGAGACGCGGCTGGCCGTCAACGCCGCCTGCTTGGCGGCGGGCAGGCCGCTGGTGTCCGGCGCGCTTGGCCGCTGGTCGGGGCAGGTGTCGGTGTTCGACGGGCGCCCCTGCTATCAGTGCCTGGTGCCCGAGATTCCGCCCGACGCCGAGACCTGCGCCCGCGTCGGCGTGGTCGGCGCCCTGGCCGGCGTCATCGGCGCCATGGCGGCGCTGGAAGCGATCAAGCTGATCACCGGCGCAGGCGAGCCGCTGACCGGCCGCCTGATGCTCTACGACGGCCTGGCCGGAAGCAGCCGCGTCGTGAAGATCGCCGCCGACCCCGCCTGTCCAATCTGCGGGTCAGCTCACGTCTAGAGCATCGCCGGGATCACGCGGTCGGGCGGGCGGTGCCCGTTCTGATAGGTCATGATGTTGGCGATCACCCGGTCGCCCATGTCCTGACGCGCCTCGATGGTGGCGGAACCGAGGTGGGGCAGCAGCACCACATTCGGGCGGCCGATCAGACCGGGGTGGACCTTCGGCTCGTTCTCGAACACGTCCAGGCCGACGCCGAACAGGGCGCGGCGATCCAGCGCCTCGACCAGAGCCGCCTCGTCGATCAGTTCGCCGCGCGCCGTGTTGACCACGATGGCGTGCGGCTGAAGGCGCGCCAGACGTTCGGCCGACAGCAGGTGATGCGTCTCCTTCGTCGCCGGGCAGTTGAGCGAGATGACGTCCATCCGCGCCAGCATCTGGTCCAGGTCGTCCCACCAGGTAGCGCCCAGCTCCTCGGCGATCATGTCCGGGACCGGCTTGCGGTTGTGATAGTGGACCTGCATGCCGAAGGCCCTGGCGCGGCGGGCCAGCGCCTGGCCGATGCGGCCCATGCCGACGATGCCCAGACGCTTGCCCCACAGCTTGCGCCCGCACATCCAGGTCGGGCTCCAGCCCTCGAACCGGCCCGCAGCGACGACGGCCGCGCCCTCGACGACGCGGCGGCTGACGGCCAGGATCAGGCTCATGGTCAGGTCGGCCGTGTCCTCGGTCAGAACGCCCGGCGTGTTGGTGACGATGATTCCTCGCCCGACCGCGGCGTCGATGTCGATATGATCCACGCCCGCGCCGAAGTTGGCGATCATCTTCAGCTGCTCGCCCGCCCCCGCGATCAGTTCGGCGTCCAGATGATCGGTGATGGTGGGCGCCAACACCTCGGCCCGCTGCAGGGCGGCGGCCAGTTCGTGGCGCGACATCGGCCGGTCGGTCAGGTTCAGCTCGGCGTCGAAAAGTTCCCGCATCCGCGTTTCGACCGCGTCAGGCAGGCGTCTGGTTAATACGACCTTAAGCTTGCGAGCGGACATAGGGGACCTGGGTTTTCCACGGGCGGCGCCCGTTCGGAACGGGTCGATATTCGGTGTCTAGCAAAGCTGCGGTCAGGTTCAAAAGGGCGCCTCGCGTCGCGGCCATCGCCGCCGTCCTGACGACCGGGGTTCTGCTGTCGGCGGGCGCCACCATGCCGGACGGCCGCCCGACCCCCACGGGGCTGGAGGTGCCGCGCTGGGTGACTCTCAAATCGTCGCAGGTGCGCGCACGTCAGGGGCCTGGCCTGGACTATCGCATCCTGTGGGAATATCGCGCCGCCGGCCTGCCCGTTCAGGTGATCGCCGAAACCCGCGAGTGGCGAAAGATCTGCGATCCCGACGGCTCCGTGGCCTGGATCCACCGCACCGTCGCCTCGGGCCGCCGCAGCGTCTTCAACCGCTCGGACGAGGCCGTGCCGATCCGGTCCGGTCGGTCCGAGACCGCTTCCATCCGCGCCCTCCTGTCGCCGCACGCCCTGATCCCCCTGGACGAATGCGAGGACGGCTGGTGCCGGGTGCGGGCGCGCAAGCTGCGCGGCTGGGTGCAGCAGAGGGCGGTCTTCGGCGCCCAGGAGCGCGCCCTGTGCAACGCCGCCCGCCCGGCCGGAACCGGCCGCGCCTCCTGATCTCATATAGTGACGGCATGGTTGAGCGCGGCCTCCGGGTCGTGTAACCCGCCAGCAACACCTTTCGGAGCCGATTTCCCTTGAGCCAGTCGCAATATCCGTCGTCGTTCGATCACGAAGGCCTGCTGGCCTCGGGCCGGGGCGAGCTGTTCGGTCCGGGCAACGCCCAGCTGCCGGCGCCGCCCATGCTGATGTTCGACCGGATCAAGACCATCTCCGCCGACGGCGGCGACTACGGCAAGGGTTATGTCGAGGCCGAACTCGACATCAACCCGGACCTCTGGTTCTTCCAGTGCCACTTCATCGGCGATCCGGTCATGCCGGGCTGCCTGGGCCTGGACGCCATGTGGCAGCTGGTCGGCTTCTACCTCGGCTGGATCGGCGGACCGGGCAAGGGCCGCGCCCTAGGCGTCGGCGAGGTCAAATTCACCGGCCAGGTGACGCCGGACGTCAAGAAGGTGGTCTATAAGGTTCACCTGAAGCGCGTCATCAATCGCAAGCTGGTCATGGGCATCGCCGACGGCGTGCTCGAGGCCGACGGCGAGGTCATCTACACCTGTCAGGATATGCGCGTCGGCCTGTTCGGCGGCGCGGCCACGGTGGAACCGAGCGCCGCCTGACCCCACTTGATGGGATAGCTGCGGCCAACGCGGCGCCCGAAGACTTTGTAGGATTGGAAACACCATGCGGCGTGTCGTCGTCACCGGCCTGGGCATCGTCTCTTCCATCGGCACCGGCCAGGATCAGGTCGCGGCCTCTCTCCGCGACGCCAAATCAGGCGTCCAGCACGCCGCCGACCACGCCAAGTACGGCTTCCGCTCCCAGGTCTGGGCGCCGCCGGCCCTGGGTCATACGGCCGAGGACTGGGCGCCTCTGGTCGATCGCCGCGCCGCTCGCTTCCTGGCCAACGGCACGGCCTGGGCGCACATCGCCTTTGAAGAGGCGCTGAAGGACAGCGGCCTGTCCGCCGAAGAGATCAAGGACCCGCGCATCGGCCTGATCGTCGGCGAGGGCGGCCCCTCGACCCAGGTGATCCTGCAGGCCGCCGCCACCACGGTTGAAAAGGGCTCGCCCAAGCGCGTCGGCCCCTTCGCCGTGCCCAAGGCCATGGCGTCCGGCCCGTCGGCCGTCCTGGCCACATGGTTCGAGCTGAAAGGCGTCAACTATTCGATCAGCTCGGCCTGCGCGACCAGCGCCCACTGCATCGGCGCGGCCGCCGAGCAGATCGCCTGGGGCAAGCAGGACGTGGTCTTCGCCGGCGGCTGCGAGGACATCGACTGGTCCATGTCGAACATGTTCGACGCCATGGGCGCCATGTCTTCCAACTTCAACGACACGCCCGACAAGGCCAGCCGCGCCTATGACACGACGCGCGACGGCTTCGTCATCGCCGGCGGCGCGGGCATCGTGGTGCTGGAAGAATACGAGCGCGCCGTGGCGCGCGGCGCGACCATCTACGCCGAAGTCACCGGCTACGGCGCCAACTCGGACGGCTACGACATGGTGGCCCCCTCGGGCGAGGGCGCCGAGCGCTGCATGAAGATGGCGCTGGAGATGGCCGGCAATCCCAAGATCGACTACCTGAACCCGCACGGCACCTCGACGCCGGTCGGCGACAGCAAGGAGATGGGCGCGGTGCGCAACGTCTTCGGCGACGCCATGCCGATGATCTCCTCGACCAAGTCGCTGACGGGCCACTCTCTGGGCGCGGCGGGCGCGCAGGAGGCCATCTACTGCCTGTTGATGATGAAGCACGGCTTCGCGGCCGAGAGCGCCCACATCGAGACCCTGGACCCCGAATTCGAGGGCATGCCGATCCTGCGTCAGCGCCACGACGGCGAACTGAAGCATGTCATGTCCAACAGCTTCGGCTTCGGCGGCACCAACGCCACCCTGATCCTGTCGAAGGTCTAAGCTTCACCAATCGGGAAAATCCGAAGCGACACGAAAACGCCCCCATTCGGTCCTTCGCCCGCCCGGAAGGGCGCGCACACATGCATCATCGGCCTGTCGGAGTTCGGAAAAGTCCCGGATCCTGAACAGCCCCCCCAGCCCCCTGGATTTTTCCGCGTAAAGGGCTCTGGCGGGCCGATGCTTCCTCCAAGCGACGCCCGCGCCTGCCCCTCCTCCCCCTCCCCGGCAGCGCGGGCGTTTTGCTGTCCGCTTCCCGCCAGACGCACAAGACTTCGCCCGCGCGACGCCGGGTCACGCGGGCGATGCCGTAGAGCTTCAGACAGCGCGGATCAGGCCGGCAGGTCGATCTCGACCCGCTCGTTGTCGCGCAGCACGATGATCGGCACGACCGTCTCGCCTGCGGCCTGCAGACGCTGGGCCAGATCCTTCATGTCGGCGATCTCGGCGCCGTTCGCCTGGACCACCACGTCCCCGGCCTGGAAACCCGCCGCGGCGGCGGACGATCCCGCCTCGACCACGGCGATCTGGACGCCCCCGCCCGAGGCCGGATTGCGCATCGTCAGACCCCGCGCCATGGCCGCCTGGGCGCCCAGGCGCACCGGCGCCGGATCGGACGGCTCGACCGTCAGCCGGGTCGAGGCCTCGCGGCCGTCGCGCAGATAGACGACCGGCATCTGGGTCCCGGCGCGGGCGATGCCGACCGTGGCCTGAACCGAACCGGCGTTGGCCACCGGGCGGTCCTGGATGCGCGTCAGCACGTCGCCGGGCTTCAGCCCCGCCTTCTCGCCCGCCGAGCCCGGCTCGACGTCATAGACCACGGCGCCGCGCACGATGTTC
Source organism: Brevundimonas sp. NPDC055812 (assembly GCF_053616535.1). Taxonomy (NCBI): domain Bacteria; kingdom Pseudomonadati; phylum Pseudomonadota; class Alphaproteobacteria; order Caulobacterales; family Caulobacteraceae; genus Brevundimonas; species Brevundimonas sp. NPDC055812. Next base: position 186,563 of record NZ_JBSHDX010000008.1, read on the forward strand.
AGCCCGACCTCGCGCGCGCGCTCGGCCGTCAGGGAGCCGAGGCCCAGGCCGACGCGGCCGCGCTTGACCTCGCCGGTGGCGCGCAGCTGGTCGACCACGAACATCATGATGCGCGTCGGCACGGCGAAGGCGATGCCGTCGTTGCCGCCGCCGAAACCGCCCGACAGGATGGCGGTGTTGATGCCGATCAACCGCCCCCGGCTGTCCAGCAGCGGCCCGCCCGAGTTGCCCGAGTTCACCGCCGCGTCGGTCTGGATGTAGTCCTCGATGGCGTCGCCCATGCCGGAGCGGTTCAGACCCGAGATGACGCCCATGGTCAGGGTCTGGTCCAGGCCCAGGGGATAGCCGACGGCGAAGGCCAGGTCGCCGCTGCGCAGGGTGTCGGAATCCACCGTCGCCACCTGCGACAGGCCCGTGGCGTCGATCTTCAGCACGGCGATGTCGGTCGCCTTGTCCGCGCCGATCAAGGTGGCGTCGAACAGGCGGCCGTCGATCAGGTCGACCGTGAACTTCTGGCCGTTCTCGATGACGTGGTGGTTGGTGACGATGATGCCTTCGCGCGCGTCGATGATGACGCCCGACCCGCCCTGCGAGGGCTTAGGATTGTTTTCCGAGCTGGGACCGCGCGACTGGCCCAGGGTCGTCACCTGAACCACGGCGGGCAGGCTTTCCTCCAGGCCGGCGGCGAAGGTGAAGACGCCGCGCCGAGCGTCATAGGGCATGGCCGCGACCGGCGACTGGACGGCCGTGGCCGCAGCCTGGGCCATGCCGCTGAAGCTGAAGATCGCCAGGGCGGCGCCGGCCAGCAGGCTGTGTTTGGTCATTCCCGTTTCCTTCACGCGTCGACCGTTCTCGGCCGACAGACTGGCGAGCATCGCCGCCCCGCAGGCGAGACAAACGCGCGACAACAGCAAAGGATCGTCGCGTCGCGCGTTTTCTGCAACGCTTGTCTCAGAAGGCGGCTTCGCCGGTGATGGCGCGGCCCAGGATCAGGGCGTGAACGTCGTGCGCGCCTTCATAGGTGTTGACCGTCTCCAGGTTCATGG
>NZ_JBSHDX010000009.1:0-183090 GCF_053616535.1 Brevundimonas sp. NPDC055812
GTGCTGTGGCTGGCGGCCGACAATCTGTTCGACGCCGAGGTCGAGGTCTCCGAAACCGCCGGCGGCGTCGCCGGCTACGCCCCGCCGCGGACCCTCTCCCTGGGCCTGCGAGTGGAATACTGAAGCCGCCCCGCTAGCCGTTGCGAAAATCGCCAGGCTTCAGATTGTGACGCTTGAGCTTGTCGTAGAGGGTCTTGCGGGGGATCTTCAGTTGGAGGATGGCGTCGTTGACGTTGCCCCCCAGGGCTTCAAGCGTATCCTTCAGTATGCGCTTTTCGAACTGGGCGACGCGATCGACGAGGCCGCGCTCCTGTTCTCCAGCCGTCTCGCGACCTTCAAGACCCAGGGCGAAGCGCTGCGCGAAGTGGGAGAGTTCGCGGATGTTGCCGGGCCAGGCATGCTCCAGCAGGCGAGATCGGACGTCGTCCGTGATGATGGGCGTTTCGCCGTCGGCCTTGATCGGCGCGCGCGCCAGCAGGCTGGCGAACAGCAGGGGGATGTCGTCGCGACGCTCGCGTAGAGGCGGAACGCGAAGGCGCACGACGTTCAGGCGATAATAGAGATCCTCACGCAACTGGCCGTCGGACAGGGCGTGGTCGAGGTCGCCGGTCGCCGAGGCCAGCACCCGGATATCGACGGCGCGCGGTTCGGACGCGCCGATCGGATGGACTTCGCGTTCTTCCAGCACGCGCAGCATCTTGACCTGGGCGGCGGTGGGCATGGTCTCCACGGCGTCCAGAAACAGCGATCCGTTGTGGGCGCGTTCGACGTGGCCGACGCGGCGTCGCAAGGCGCCGGCGAAGGCGCCCAGCTCATGGCCGAACAGTTCGCTCTCGATCAGCCCGTCCGGCAGGGCGCCGCAGTTGACCGCGACGAAGGGGTGAGGCCGGCGGCGCCCCCCGTTGTGCAGGGCGCGGGCCACGGCTTCCTTGCCGACGCCGGTCTCGCCCTCGATCAGCACGTCCATGCGGGCGTCGGCGATCTGGGCGATAGTGGCGCGCAGCGACCGGATCGCCGGGCTGTCGCCCAGCAGCGGCAGCTCCAGTCCGGCCTCGGACGACAGGGCGGTCAGGCGCCGGTTGTCCAGAACCAGGGCGCGCTTCTCCAGCGCGCGCGTCAGGCTTTCGGACAGGCGTTCAAAAGCGAAGGGCTTGGCCACGAAATCATAGGCGCCGCCGCGCATGGCGGCGACGGCCTCGGCCACATCGCCGTGTCCGGTGATGAGGATGACCGGCAGGGCCGGGTCCAGAGCCTGAAGCCGGCTCAGCGTCTGGCGGCCGTCCAGGCCGGGCATCCGCAAGTCCGTGACCACCACGCCGGGGAAGTCGGCGTCGATGTCCGTCAGCGCCGTCTCGGCCTTGCGATAGGCGCGCACCGTCAGGCCCTCGACCTCCATCCGCTCGGCCAGGGCGCTGCGGAAATCATCGTCGTCCTCGATCAGGGCGACGGTCTCAAGACGCGGAAACTCCATGGCGCGCGCCTCCATCACGCGGCTTTCAGGCTGACGACGAAGACGGCGCCCGTTTCGGCCGGGCGCAGGTCCAGCTCGCCGCCGAATCCGGCGACGAGGTCGCGACAGATGACCAGGCCCAGCCCCAGGCCGTTGGCCTTGCTGGTCAAGAAGGGGGTGAAGAGCTGGTCGCGGATGGCGTCGGCCACGCCGGGGCCGTTGTCGGCGATGCTGAGTTCGACCAGCCCGCCGACCCGTCGGACCGTCAGATGGATCTTGCCGTCGGCGCGCCCTTCCAGCGCCTCGGCGGCGTTCTGCATCAGGTTGACGATGACCTGCTCCAGACGAAAGCGGTCGGCGATGACCTGCACGTCCCCGCCTCGGGCCCGCACCAGTCGGACGCCCCCCTGGCGCAGGCGCCCGCCCAGCAGCAGCAGGGCGCCGTCGATCGCTTCGTTCAGCGATACGGGGCGAAGCTGCGGCTCCGACTTGCGCGAGAAGGCGCGCAGTTCCTGGGTGATGGCCCCGATCCGGGCGGTCAGCTCGCCGATGCGGCCCAGGGCGCGCACCGCCTTGGCCCCCTGGTCCCGCTCCAGATAGGCCGACGCCGTCTCGGCCTGGGTGCGAATGGCGGCGACGGGCTGGTTGATCTCATGGGCCACGCCGGCGGCGATCTGGCCCAGCGCCGCCAGCTTGCCGGCCTGGACCAGTTCATCGCGCAGGGCTTCGCGACTGGCCTCGGCGCGCATCCGCTCCTCGATCTGGCGATTCAGGGCGACGTTGGCCTGACGCAGGTCGCGGGTCCGCTCCTCGATGCGACGCTCCAGCTCCTGGCGAGCGGCCTCGGCGGCGCGCTGCCGCACGACGGCCTGCTGGCGGCGACGCAGAAGCACGGCGGCGACGCCGAATGCGAGGGTCGCGATCAGGGCGGCCAGAACGCGGGCGTTTGCGACGCTCGTCTCTATGGCGCCTCGGTCGGGGGTGAGCAGATGCAGCGTCCAGCCCGGCGTCATGGTGTCGATGCGGGCGTGCATCCAGGGGCGATCGACGCCGTCCAGAGGCGCCTCGATCAGGCGCGTGGCCCCGTTGTCAGGCGTCCGGAAGGGCAGGGGCGTCAGGGCGCCGTCGCCTAGGGTCTGGTCGGCCAGGGTCAGGCGGCGGCTTTCGGCGTCCATCGGCCGCAGGGTCCGGAAGCGCCAGGTGGGAATGCTGGTGATCAGCACCACGCCGCCGGGATCGACCACATAGGCCGGTTCGCCCGAGGCGCGCCATTCGGCTTCCAGGGCGTCGAACTCGACCTTGACGACCACGACCCCGATGGCGCGGTTCCCGTAGACGACCCGACGGGCCAGGAACAGGCCGGGCGTGCCGCTGACCGTCCCCAGGGCGAAGAACTCGGCCGAGCCGTCCCGCATCGCCTTCACGAAATAGGGGCGGAAGCTGTAGTCGGCGCCGATGAAGCTGATCGGCTGGCGCCAGTTGCTGGCGGCGCGGGTCACCCCGTCGGTCCCGATGACATAGATGGCCGAGGCGCGGGTCTGGTCGGCCAGGGCCTCCAGCCGCTGATTCAGCATCGCCGGGTCGGGGCGAGAGCTCAGCAGCAGTCTGGCGACGTCGGCGTCGGTCGCCATGGCCGGCGCCAGGGCGCGATACTTCTCCAGTTCGCTGCGCAGAACCGCGGCGTGGAGGGCGGCGGCGGACTCCGATTGGCGCGCCAGTTCGGCCGAGGCGCCCTTCCGGGCGGTCTCGCCCAGCCCATAGGCCGCCGTCGTCGCCACGACCAGCCAGGCCAGGATCAGGGCGATCCAGAGTCTCGCATGTCGCCGTAGGAGACCTTCCGAATGTGATGAAGCCGCCGGGGTCGTCATCTTCTCAATGTGCGACATTCCGCACTTTTGCGCCACAAGTTCGAGCGGTATTTCGCACTAAACGCATGACCTTAAAGTGCGGTGTGTAAAAATAATATTTGTTATCAATAAGTTGTGGTATCTTTCGGGGGCCGTTTCCTCCTGGCGGCGCTGTGGCCACACTGGGGTCGAAGCGTGGCGAAGATCGCGCCGAGAGGAAATCCGCGAGCGTGCTGCTCGCCATCAGGAGCGACCTTCTTGATTCCCATCGCGTCAGAGACGGCGGCTGTCGCGCGCCGCCCCTTCTATCGGCATCTCTATTTCCAGGTGCTCGTCGCCATCGTACTGGGCGGCGCGATCGGCCATTTCTGGCCGAACGTCGGCGAAAGCCTGAAGCCGCTGGGCGACGCCTTCATCAAGCTGGTGAAGATGGTGATCGCGCCGGTGATCTTCCTGACCATCGTCACCGGCATCGCCGGGATGCGCGACATCGGCCGCGTCGGCCGGGTGGCGGCCAAGGCCTTTGGCTACTTCCTGGTCTTTTCGACCCTGGCGCTGATCGTCGGCCTGATCATCGCCAACGTCGTGCGGCCTGGCCACGGTCTGAACATCGATCCGGCCACCCTGGATAGGGGCGCGGTGGCCCAGTACGCCCAGGCGGCGCATGAAAGCACCATCGTCGGCTTCCTGACGGGCATCATTCCCGACACCGTGGTCAGCGCCTTTTCGACCGGCAACATCTTGCAGGTCCTGTTCGTCTCCATCCTGTTCGGCATCGCCCTGGCCATGATCGGCGATCTGGGCAAGCCGGTGATGACCTTCCTGGAGTCGGTCAGCGCGGCCTTCTTCAAACTGGTCGCCATCCTGATGAAGGCGGCGCCTATCGGCGCCTTCGGGGCCTTCGCCTTCACCATCGGCGCCTACGGCATCGCCTCGGTCGCGAACCTGTTCGCCCTGATCGCCACCTTCTATCTGACGTCCGCCATCTTCGTGGTGGGCGTGCTGGGTCTGGTCGCCATCGCCAACGGCTTCAACATCCTGAAGCTGATCCGCTATCTGAAGGAGGAGTTGCTGCTGGTGCTGGGCACCTCCAGCTCCGAGGCCGCCCTGCCCAGCCTGATCTCCAAGATGGAGCGCGCGGGCGCCGCCAAGTCGGTCGTCGGCCTGGTCGTGCCGACCGGCTATTCGTTTAATCTGGACGGCACCAACATCTATATGACTATGGCGGCCCTGTTCATCGCCCAGGCGCTGAACATCGACCTGAGCCTGCAGGACCAGATTCTGCTGCTGCTGGTGGCCATGCTGTCGTCCAAGGGGGCGGCCGGCATCACCGGCGCCGGCTTCATCACCCTGGCCGCCACCCTGTCGGTGGTGCCTTCGGTGCCGGTGGCGGGCATGGCCCTGATCCTGGGCATCGACCGCTTCATGAGCGAATGCCGCGCCCTGACCAACTTCATCGGCAACGCCGTGGCCACCATCGTCGTCGCCCGCTGGGAAGGCGAACTGGACCGCGATGCGCTGAAGGCCGCGCTGGACGGCGGGCCTCAGCCTCTGGCCGCCGCGCCGGATCCCGCCGCCGGACCGGGCGACGACCTGGTGCTGGCCGACGACTGACCCTGAACCACGACCTCAACGACATGATCGCCGCACACGGCGACTGGGAGAGAGACATGAGAAACCCATCCAAGATCGCCCTGATGGCGACGACCGCATCGACCGTCCTGTTCGCCGGGGCGGCCCTGGCCCAGGAGGCCCTGCCCGCCGAGCCCACCCAGGTCGAGGACATCGTCGTCGTCGGCACCAACATCCGCGGCGCGCGCACCACGGCGGCCCTGCCGGTGGTGGTGGCCGACCGCGAGCAGATCGAGGCCACCGGCGCCACGACCGGCGACGAGCTGATGCGGACCATCCCCCAGATGGGCGACGTCCTGTTCGATTCCGCCAACAATCCCCAGACCTCCAACTCGGCGCGCGGCGATGTGAACTCGGTCAATCTGCGCTCGCTGGGCGTGGGCAACACCCTGGTGCTGCTGAACGGCCGTCGTCTGGTCCAGCACCCGACCAGCCAGGGCACCTCGGACACCGGCACGGTGCCGGTGCTGAGCTACAACTCCAACGCCATCCCCGTGTCGGGGCTTGAGCGGCTGGAGGTCCTGCTGGACGGCGCCGCCGCCATCTATGGCGCCGACGCGGTGGCGGGCGTGGTCAACACCGTCTTGCGCGACAACATCGACGGCCTGACGGTCAGCGCCCGCTACGGCGGCGCCGAGGGCACGCAGATGCGCGACACCGAGTTCAACCTGTTCACGGGCAAGAACTTCGATCGCGGCAACGTCTCCCTGTTCGCCAACTACGCTCAGCGCACCGCCCTGTGGGCCTCGGATCAGGACTTCACCCGCTCGGACGATCTGCGTCCGCTGTTCGCCGACCACCCCGACTTCGCTGACGTCCAGTCGCTGGACGGCCGCTCCTCGCATACGCCGTGGGCGCGCCTCTCGGTCGGTTCGCGCCCGGTGATCCGTTCAAACGGCGTCGCCGTGACCAACTCAGCCGGGTCCTTCCGCTTCCAGCCGTCCAGCTTCGGCTGCGGGATCGACATGGGCGACGACATCTGCCTGTCCAGCGGCAACCACAACTTCAACACGACCAACCGCGACATGCGGTACGACACCCGGCATGAGACGACCGTCCGTCCGTCGGTCGAGCGGATGAACCTGTTCCTGACGGGGCGCTACGACCTGACCGACAGCGTCGAGGCCTTCGGCGAGATCGGCTATTATAGCGCCCACAGCCGCGCCGTGCAGCCGCCGGTGGTCAACCTGAACCAGATCTGGATTCCGGCCAGCAACTACTACAACCCCTTCGGCCCCGTGACCTTCGCCGACGGCACGGCCAATCCGAACCGCCTGCCGGGTCTGACCGGCGTTCCCGCCGAGGGCCTGCCGGTCCTGATGACCAACTACCGCTTCGTCGACACCGGCTTCCAGGTGGTGAAGGTCGACAACTATCAGGCGCGTCTGCTGGGCGGCCTGCGCGGCGAGTGGCGCGGCTTCAACTGGGAGACGGCGGTCGTCTACTCCGAGGCCGAGGCCAAGGACGTCTCGCCCAACGTCAATATGACGGCCCTGCAGAAGCAGTTGGCCCTGTCGACGCCCGACGCCTACAACCCCTTCAGCGGGGGCTGCGTCGCCACCACCAGCTATGGCGACTGCTCGCCCAGTTCGCAGGCGGCGATCGACGCCATCGTCTTCGACCTGCGCCGGGTGTCGCGCACTACCCTGACCATGGCGGACTTCAAGCTGTCGCGCGGCGATCTGTTCCAACTGCCGGGCGGGCCGGTCGGCATGGCCTTCGGCGTCGAGGCGCGCCGCGAGACCCAGAAGGACGACCGCGACGCCAATCTGGATGGGACCTTTACCTTCACCGACATGGTCAGCGGCGAGACCAACCTGTCCAACGTTTCGGCCGTCAGCCCCAACCCCGACACCTCGGGCAGCCGCGAGGTCTTCTCGACCTATGTCGAGTTCGCCGTGCCGGTGGTCTCGCCCGAGATGAACATTCCTCTGGTCTATCAGCTGGATGTGCAGCTGGCGGGCCGTTACGAGCACTATTCCGACTTCGGCTCGGTGGCCAAGCCGAAGATCGCCGCAGCCTGGGACGTGGTTCCGGGCGTGCGGGTCCGCGGCTCCTATTCGCAGGGCTTCCGCGCGCCGAACCTGGAGCAGACCCACGCCACGGAATACGCCCGCCTGGCCAGCGGCACGGACTATGTCCGCTGCGAGGCTGACCTGCGCGCCGGCCGTATCAGCAACTTCTCCCAGTGCGCGCAGAACACCTCGGGCGCCTCTCTGCTGGTGGCGGGCAACCCGGACCTGGAGCCGGAAGAGAGCACCAACACCTCCTACGGTCTGGTGCTGCAACCGTCGTTCATCCCCGAGCGTTTCGGCGCCTTCACCTTCACCATCGACAAGTGGCGGATCGAGCAGGAGAAGATCGTCGGCCTGCTGGGCGCCCAGACGGCGCTGGCGCTCGACTATCTGAACCGCGTCGAGGGCGGCTCCAATCCGCTGGTCAACCGTCGCGCGCCGACGCCTGAGGACATCCTGCTGTTTCAGGGTACGGGCCTGACCCCGGTGGGCGAGGTGGTCTCGATCAACGACCGCTTCATCAACCTTCAGCCCCAGACCGTCAGCGGCCTGGACCTGGCCATGAACTGGTCTCTGCGTCGCACCAAGTACGGCACCTTCATCGTCAATGTGAACGCCAGCAAACTGGACGAATTCACGCGCGATCCGGGCGACATCGTCAATGAGCTGTACGCCGCCCGCGAAGCCGGAACGATCAATGCCGGGACGACCCTGCCGGACTCCTCTCAACTGGTGGGGCAGAACGGCCGTCCCGAATGGCGCCTCAACGCCAGCCTGACGTGGCGCAAGGGCCCCTGGCGCGCAGGAATGACGAGCCAGTACATCAGCGACTTCCAGCAGCCCGGCCTGCTGGGCGCCTCGGGCGACCCGTGGGTCGTCGACGCCCGCCAGACCGTCAACGCCTATGTCGACTATGAATTCCCGACCGAGACGCGCCTGCGTCTGGGCGTCCGCGACCTGACGGATCAGGGACCGCCGCTGGCCGACAACGGCTATCGCGGTTCGGTGCACAGCCCGTGGGGCCGCTACTGGTACGTCACGGCCACCAAGTCGTTCTGATCCGAGGAGGCGATAGGGATGCGTCTGTTTTCGATGCTGGCGGCGGCCGCCGCCGTCACGCTGACCGGCGCGCCCTTCGCCGCCGCCCAGGATGCGCCTGCGGCCTCGTCGCCGGCGCCCGCCCCGGCCGTCTGTCCCGATTTCCTTCCTCAGCAGGCGCACTGCTGGTCGGGGCGGGCGGCCAAGGGCGGCTACTACTGGATCGCCGTGCCCGAGAATTGGAACGGCTCGCTGATCGTCCACGCTCACGGCGGGCCGCGCACGGGCGCTCCCCGGGCCGATGATCCGCTGGAGGACCTTGAGCGCTTCTCCATGACGGTGAAGGAGGGCTTCGCCTGGGCCGCCTCGACCTATCGCCGGGGCGGCTACGGCGTGCGCATGGCCGCCGAGGACACCGACGATCTGCGCCAGATCTTCTGGGACGCCTTCGGACGTCCGCGCCGCACCCTGCTGCACGGCCAGTCCTGGGGCGGCAATGTCGCGGCCAAGGCGGCCGAGCTCTATGCGCGCGACGCCGAGGGCCAGGTGGTCTGGGACGGCGTGGTCCTGACCAGCGGCGTCCTGGCGGGCGGGACCGAGGCCTACAGGTTCCGCGCCGATCTGCGTGCGGTCTATCAGTATTACTGCCAGAACCATCCCGCGCCCGACGAGGCGCAGTACCCGGTCTGGCAGGGTCTGCCCGAGGGCGTCCGCCTGACCCGCGCCCAACTGGCCCAGCGGGTCCAGGCCTGCACGGGCGTCGGCCTGGCTGCGACCGAACGTTCGCCGGAGCAGAAGCTGCGGCTGGCCGATATTCTCAACGTCGTGGGCATAGGCGAGGGCCAGCTTGTCTCTCACCTGGCCTGGGGGACCTTCCTGTTCCAGGACCTGGTGCAGCGGCGTCTGGACGGCCTCAATCCGTTCGACAACAGCCGGACCGTCTATCAGGGCTCGCACGACGATGCGGCGCTGAACGCGGGGGTCGAGCGGTTCGCGGCGGACCCCATGGGCGTGGCGCGTCTGGCCTACGATGCGGACCTGTCCGGCCTGATCGTGGCCCCGACGATCACCATTCACGGCAAGGACGATCCGACGGCCTTCGTCTGGCACGAGGCGGCCTATCGTGACCGCGTGGCGGCGGCGGGGCGCTCAAGCCTGCTGGTGCAGACCTTCACCGACGAGGCGTCGCACAGCGCCCTCAGCCCGCCGGAATACGTCGCGGTTTTCGAGGCGCTGATGGCCTGGATAGACGGCGGAACGAAGCCGGAGCCGCGCTCGGTGGCGGCGCTCTGCGAAGCCGCGCGGGCGCGCTATGACGCCGCCTGCTTCTTTGACGAGGACTATGCGCCGACGATGGGCGGCCAATAGCGGAGCCTGCCGAAGGCTGACTTAGAGCCGGGCGCAAAAAAGAAGGGGCGGCTCGCGCCGCCCCTTCAGATCCTTCCGATCGCGGACGCCGAGGCGTCGGCGGTCAGTCGTTGCGATAGGTGACGCCGCCCTTCATCACGTACTTAACGTGCTCCAGGGTGGTGACGTCGCTCAGCGGATCGCCCGAGACGGCGATGACGTCGGCGGCGTAGCCGGGCGTCAGGCGACCGATCTCGTCCTGCAGGCGGAAGTGGGTCGCGGCGCCGACGGTGGCGGCGCGGACGGCTTCCAGCGGGGTCAGGCCGGCCTGGACCAGCAGGGCGAACTCCTTGGCGTTTTCACCGTGCGGCGAGACGCCGGTGTCGGTGCCGAAGGCGATCTGGACGCCGGCGCGGTGAGCGCGGCGCGCCATGTCCAGCATCTGCGGACCGGCTTCCAGCGACTTCTTGCGCTGGTTCGGGGTGAAGAAGGTTTCGGGACGCGCGGCTTCGCGAGCGACGAAGTCGCCGGCCAGCAGGGTCGGCACCAGCCAGCCGTTGTTGGCCTTGAAGATGCGGATGGATTCGTCGTCCAGGAAGGTGCCGTGCTCGATCGAGTCGCCGCCGGCGCGCAGGAAGCTGTTGATGCCGTCCGTGCCGTGGGCGTGGGCGGTCACCGTGCGGCCCATGAAGTGCGCGGTCTCGACGATGGCCTGCAGTTCTTCGTTCGAGAATTGCTGGTTCAGGCCGGCGCCGGTGTCGGACAGGACGCCGCCCGTAGCCGTGATCTTGATGATGTCGGCGCCCGCGCGCACGCGCTCGCGCACCGAGCGACGGCAGTCGTCGGCGCCGGAGCAGACGCCGTTCTGCCGCAGCACCGGCACCAGGGCGCTGTTCACGCCGTTGGCGTCGCCGTGGCCGCCGTGCGGAGTCACCGTGCCGGCCGAGACCAGCAGGCGCGGGCCGGGAATCTTGCCCGCCGCGATGCCGTTGCGCAGGGCGATGACGGCGTCGCTGGCGCCGCCCAGGTCGGCGACGGTGGTGAAGCCGGCCTGCAGCGTCACCAGGGCATAGGCCGCGCCCTGCACGGCGGAGTCAGCGGCGGTGTTGGTGAAGCGGGCGACGCGGTTGCCTTCGCCTTGCTGATTGGTGATGTGGACGTGGCTGTCGATCAGGCCCGGCAGCACGAACTTGTCGGACAGGTCGACCACGTCGCCTTGGCCGACGAAGCCGTCGACGATCTCGCGCACGCGGCCGTTCTCGATCACCAGGGTCTGGTTCTGAGCCACGCGGCCGGTGGCCGGGTCAGCCAGCAGGCGCCCGGCATGAATATAGGAGACGTTCGGCGCCGAGGCCGCCTGCTGCGCGACCGCCGGGGTCGAGGCCAGAAGGGCGGCCGCCAGGCCGACGAACCATGACTTCTTAGATGACAACTGCAATGTCCTCCTCCACGCGGCGAAGGTCGCCGCCCCATTTGAAAATGTCGCCGGCCCGCCGGGCCGGGATCAGGTGCGGCGGGAAAAGGTCCCGCCGCGTCTGGCTTCAGGTCCCCTGACGGAGACCTAGAAGGTCTTGGTGACCGCAACCGTGTAGTAGCGGCCGATGGTGTCGTAGTTCTGCGGGTCGTAGGTGCCGCGGACATCCCCGACCTGCGGCGGCGCCTCGTTGAACAGGTTCGTCACGGTGAAGCGCAGGGAGGTGTCGTAAGGCAACGTCACACGGGCGTTCAGATCGAAGACGTCATAGGCGTCCACGCCGCGCGCGGTGCTGGTCGGCGAGGTCACGCGGGCGCTGTTGATCATCTCCGACATGTGGCGCCAGCGCAGGCCGACGTTCCAGCTTTCACGCGAGTAGGTGACGCTGGTCGACGCCTTCCATTCGGGGTGCGCCTGGCCGGCGTTGGCTTCGATCGCCGTCCCCCAGGTGCCGGCGTAGTCGTACGTCGGCGCGCCCGGCAGGGCCTGAATCTCGAAGCTGTTCAGGTAGCTGATCGCCGAGCTGACGCTGAGTTGACCCTCGTCCGGCAGGCCGATATCGCCCAGGTGCAGGCGCCAGTCCAGCTGCAGGTCGATGCCGGTGACGTTGAACTGGCCCAGGTTCAGCAGAGGCTGACGCGGGTTGATCATATAGCCGTCGTTGGTCCCGCGATCCTGCAGGGTGCAGTAGTAGTTGTTGGGATCGAACGTCGGGTTGTTGCCGCCGTCGTTGAAGCAGTAGCGGATGCCGTTGCCGACGCCCAGGACGCCGACCGCATCAGCCACCTTGATCTGATACCAGTCGATCGAGGCGCTGATGTTGCTCAGCCACGGCGACTGGAAGGTCGGCTGCAGCACCGTGCCGAACGAATAGGTGTCGGCCGTTTCTTCCTGAAGGTCGGGGTTGCCGCCGGTCAGGGCGAACACCTGGGCGGCGCCGAACTGGAAGTCGTTGATCAGGGCCGAGGGCACGCCCAGCGACACGCACAGGGCCTTGACCTTTTCGGCGTCGGGCCCGTTTCGGAACGAACTGCGGTAGTCGCAGGGATCGCCGTTTGTGTTGCTGGCGGATGGGGTGCCGATATCGACCGTGGCCGACGAGACGGGCGAGTAGAGTTCGCCGACGCTCGGCGCCCGCACCGCCCGATTGTAGCCGCCGCGCAGGCGCACGATGTCGTTCACCTGCCAGTTCAGATCGGCCTTGTAGGCATGGACGCCGCCGACGGAGCTATAGTCGGAGTAGCGATATCCCAGGTCCATCTCCAGCGACTTGACGAAGGGCAGGTCGCGCAGCAGCGGGATCAGGAATTCGGCGAAAACCTCGGTCGTGTCGACGCTGCCCGAAGACGCGCGCAGCTCGCTGTAGCCCAGGATGTCGCTGGTGCCGTCCGGCTGGTCCAGGGCGCTGTCGGGACGGAAGTCGAACTGGTTGTAGCGATAGCCCAGGCCGGCGGCGAAGCGGACTTCGCCGGCGGGCAGGTTGAACAGGCCGCCCTGCATGGAGGCCTCGGCCATGCGCTGGGTCAACTCATTGGTGTTGGTCGTATTGCGGCGCACATAGTTCACGCACTCGGCCGAGGGGTCGTGATTGCCGAAGGGGTTGAAGCCTCCGGCGCAGAACTCGGACCCTCCCGTCGGGCTGTACAGCAGGCGAGTGATGGCAGAGCGGCTGACGCCGCCGGTCTGCACATTCTCGAAATCAGCCTGGGAGGCGCTGGCGTAGGCTTCCCAGGTCCAATCCTTGTAGCCGACCTGACCCGACAGGCCGCCGATGAACTGATAGACGTTATAGGCGTAGGACTGCAGGCGCTCCCCGGCGAAGTCCAGGTCCTTCCACAGGGCGAAGTCGGCGGTCGGGTTCGGGCGCGACGCCAGGATATGGGCGAAATCGGCCCCGATGTAGGGATTGGTCACCGGCGCCGACAGGGCATAGGCGAGGCCCGCCAGGGTCGGGTTGAACGTCCCTTCCGACTCATAGCTGGTCAGCGAGCCCTGCAGGAAGAAGTCGATATTGGGAGCAATCTCATAATCGACGCGGCCGAACAGCGAGTAGCGCTCGTTGTCGTTCTGGATACGGCCCTTGTTCCAACCCCACAGCATGTTGGTGCCGGCGGCGTTCAGGAAGTGGCCGTCGGTTTCCGGGTCTTTCAGGTTCATGACCGGCGAGGCGCCGCCCAGGTTGAACAGGGTCTGGTCGCCGGTGTTGAAGCCGATCTGGCCGTTATAGAAGTCGCCGGCGCCCAGCACCGGATTTACGCCGTACTGGCCGACGAAGACGTCGTTGACGGCGTCCAGCGTGGGACGGTTGCTGCCGAACCAGGCGGCGCCTTGGGCGATGATGGCGGTGTTGGACTCGCGATTGCGCGTGAAATAATAGTCGCGCTTCGACTGGTAGGCGACGTCGCGCATCGAATAGTCGAGCGAAACCACGGCCCTGCCGCGATCATTGGCGAAGCTGTCCCCGGCCGTAACCGACAGGCGGAAGGTCTCGCCGTCGCCATAGTCGCTGACGCCGTATTGCGACGCCACGGTCACGCCGCTGAAGTTGCGCTTCAGGATGAAGTTCACGACGCCCGCGGTGGCGTCGGAGCCATAGGCCGTGGAGGCGCCGCCGGTGATGACCTCGACGTTGCCGATCAGAGCTTCCGGGATGACGTTCAGGTCGACCGAGCCGTCGGGGTTCGACGGCTGCAGGCGCTTGCCGTCCAGCAGCAGCAGGGTGCGTTTGGAGCCCAGGCCGCGCAGGCTGGCGTAGGCCTGGCCGCCGTTCAGCGAGGTTGAGGACGAACCGGCCGTGCTCTGGCCCATGGCGCCCGAAAACTGCGGCATCTGGGTCAGGGCCTTTTCGACCGTCACCTGGCCGGTGTTCTCAATCGCCTCGGTTGTGACGGAGACGAGGGGACTGTTGGAAGCGTAGTCGCGGCGGGCGATACGCGAGCCGGTGACGACGATCTCGCCCACTTCGACCGCGCCGGATTCTTCGGGCGTTTCCTGGGCGGAGACGGTTCCCGCCGCGCTCATCAAGGCCAATGACGCGCACCCGCTTGCCAACAGAGCACGATACATCACGGGGCGAACGCCCCGAGAAACGCAAAACAGCATGAAATCCCCTCTGATGCTGACGGTTCTTTGCCAGCAGCTCCCCTCACGGCGCCGCTTGATTTAGAAAGATGCTTCCCTTCGCCAGCCTAGTTGCTGGCAATAATTTTGCCCATGGGGCGGGGGTTGAAATCCAAAAATCTAAATTAATGTCTGAAAACGGCGGGCAAGACGAAATTTCCTCCTCGTCAGGGCTTAGTGAAATGGGGCTTTTTTGGGGAAACTCCAGGCGGGGCCGGGTCGCCTCCTCGCATGGCGCGGCATCCCAGGCGCCAACCAAGACGCTGAATCCTCCGAGGGGCTGTGCGGCCCAGAACCCGCCGTTTTTCTGCGACTGCGCCGGTTGCGTTTTTGCGGCGCTGGTCCATCTCATAAGCGAGGCTCGGCTGTACGGGAGCGCCGGGCGCCAGAGGAGATAGGCGATGACCCAGCAGAATTCAGGTTCCACGACGGGCGCGGGCGCACCGGCCGTCAGTGATCGGAACTCGCTCACCGTCGGGCCGAACGGGCCGATCGTGCTGCATGACGTGCACTTCCTGGAGCAGATGGCTCACTTCAACCGGGAGAAGGTTCCCGAACGCCAGCCGCACGCCAAGGGCTCCGGCGCCTTCGGCGAGCTGGAGATCACCCACGATGTTTCAGCCTACACCAAGGCGGCGCTGTTTCAGCCGGGCGCCAAGACCGAGATGCTGGCGCGCTTCTCCACCGTGGCGGGCGAACAGGGCAGTCCTGACACCTGGCGCGACGTGCGCGGATTTTCGCTGAAGTTCTACACGACCGAGGGCAACTACGACCTGGTCGGGAACAACACCCCGGTTTTCTTCGTGCGCGATCCGATGAAGTTCCCGCACTTCATCCGCAGCCAGAAGCGCCTGCCCGACTCCGGCCTGCGCGACAACCACATGCAGTGGGACTTCTGGACCAACAACCCCGAGACCGCTCACCAGGTGACCTATCTGATGGGTGAGCGGGGCCTGCCGCGCACCTGGCGCGAGATGAACGGCTACGGCTCCCACACCTATATGTGGATCAACGCGGCGGGCGAGAAATTCTGGGTCAAGTATCACTTCCACACCCGCCAGGGCATGGCCTTCTTCTCGAACGCCGAGGCGGCGGCCATGTCGGGCGCCGACGCCGACTTCCACCGCCGCGACCTGTTCGACGCCATCAAGCGCGGCGAGCATCCGTCGTGGGATCTGTCGGTCCAGGTCATGCCCTATGCCGAGGCGGCGACCTATCGGATCAATCCCTTCGATCTGACCAAGACCTGGTCGCACAAGGACTATCCGCTGATCCCGGTCGGGCGGATGACGCTGAACCGCAACCCGGAGAACTTCTTCGCCCAGATCGAGCAGGCGGCCTTCTCGCCGGGGAACACGGTGCCCGGCATCGGCCTGTCGCCGGACAAGATGCTGCTGGGTCGGGCCTTCGCCTATAACGACGCCCAACGAAACCGCATCGGGACCAACTTCCACCAGCTGCCGGTCAACCAGCCCAAGGTTCCGGTGAACACCTATATGTTCGACGGGCAGATGGCCTATCACCACTCGGGCGCCCAGCCGGTCTATGTCCCCAACAGCGGCGGCCGCGCCTGGTCGGATGAGACCGGCCCGGTCCATGACGGCTGGGAGGCCGACGGCGACCTGGTCCGCAGCGCCTATACCCTGCACGCCGAGGACGACGATTTCACCCAGCCGGGCGTCCTGGTGCGTGAGGTGTTCAACGACGACCAGCGCGCCAGACTGGTCGATCAGGTGGCGGGCAGCCTGCTGGGCGGCGTGCGCTCTCCGGTGCTGGAGCGCGCCTTCGACTACTGGAAGAGCATCGATCCCGACGTCGGCGCCCGGATCGAGGCGGCGGTGCGCGCCGGCGGCGCGCCTCGACCGGCCGAGGGCATGGGCGAAGGCTGAGGCCCGGATTTCACGATCTGAACTGAAGACGCCCCCCGTTCCCCGGTCGGAGCGGGGGGCGTTCCGCATCTGCGGGCGCGCCCGTGCGTGTTGACAATGATTGTCGAGCGCAATGTGATGGTTTTCGCGCCTCAATCGCTCCTGCTACGGTCACAATCGCGCCAACTCGTCGCTTTGACGCAAGCGCGTCATTTCCCTTAGGAAAAACTCTGGCAGAACGAAAAGGCGCGATCCGCAGTCTTTCGGGCGCCGCCCCACAACCCATCGGAGATGATCGACACGCCCGTGCCCGCCAGCTTCCTCCTGCTCGTCATTCTCGTCCTGCCCTTTCTGGGGGCCATGATCGCCTCAGGGCTGCCGCGTCATGCGCGGACCTCTGCGGCCGTCCTGTCGTGGATCATCGCCCTGATCAGCGTCGGCTGTCTGGCGGTGCTCTGGCCCAGGTTCCAGGACGGCGAGGTGTTGAAGCTGACCCTGGCCTGGCTGCCGTCGCTTGGGGTGAATCTCACCATCCGCCTGGACGGCCTGTCCTGGCTGTTCAGCGCCCTGATCCTGGGGATCGGCGCGCTCGTCGTCCTGTATGCGCGCTACTACATGTCGCCGAAGGATCCGGTGCCGCGCTTCTTCTCCTTCCTGCTGGCCTTCATGGGCGCCATGCAGGGCGTGGTGCTGTCGGGCAATCTGATCCAGCTGGTCGTCTTCTGGGAGCTGACCAGCCTCTTTTCCTTCCTGCTCATCGGCTACTGGCACCAGAACGCCTCGGCGCGCGAGGGCGCGCGCATGGCGCTGACCATCACCGCCACCGGCGGGGTCGCCCTGCTGGTCGGCATGATTCTGATCGGCCGGATCGTCGGCAGCTATGAGCTGGACGCCGTCATCGCCGCGCGCGACGTCATCCTGGCCAGCCCCCTCTATCCGGTCGCCCTGGGTCTGATCCTGATCGGCGCCCTGACCAAGAGCGCCCAGTTTCCGTTCCATATCTGGCTGCCGCGCGCCATGGCGGCGCCGACGCCGGTCAGCGCCTATCTGCATTCGGCCACCATGGTGAAGGCGGGCGTCTTCCTGCTGATGCGGTTCTGGCCCGTCTTCGGCGAGACCGAGATGTGGTATTTCGTGGTCGGCGGCCTGGGGCTGACGACCCTGCTGGTCGGCGCATGGTGCGCCATCTTCCAGCACGACCTGAAGGGCCTGCTGGCCTATTCGACCATCAGCCACCTGGGCCTGATCTGCCTGCTGCTGGGGCTGGGGTCGGACCTGGGCGCCATCGCCGCCATCTTCCACACCATCAACCACGCGACCTTCAAGGCTTCGCTGTTCATGGCGGCGGGCATCATCGACCACGAGGCCGGCTCGCGCGACATGCGCAAGCTCAGCGGCCTGATCCGCTTCATGCCGATCACCGCCACCCTGGCCATGGTCGCCGCGGCCGCCATGGCGGGCGTGCCCCTGCTGAACGGCTTCCTGTCCAAGGAGATGTTCCTGGCCGAGGCCCTGGCCAGCACCCAGACCTCGGCGCTGAACCAGGCCCTGCCGGTGCTGGCGACCCTGGCCAGCGCTTTCAGCGTCCTCTATTCGCTGCGCTTCATCCATACGACCTTCTTCGGCCCGCCGCCGACCGAGCTGGACCGCGTTCCGCACGAGCCGCCGAGCTGGATGCGGCGTCCGGTCGAGGTGCTGGTGGCCCTGTGCCTTCTGGTCGGGGTGTTTCCGGCGGTCACCGTCGGGCCCTTCCTACGCAGCGCCGCCGTGACCATGCTCGGCTTCGACCTCCCCTATTACAGCCTGGCCCTGTGGCACGGCTTCAACCTGCCGCTGTTGCTCAGCGTCATCGCCATGGCGGGCGGGATCGGCCTCTATGTCGTGTTCGGCAAGGCGCTGAACGCCAATCCGCGCGGCGGCCCCTGGGGCATGAAGCGGCTGAACGGCGGCTATCTGTTCGAAAGGTCCCAGGTCATCCTCATGGACCTGTCGCAGTGGATCGTGCGCCATCTGGGCGCGCAGCGCCTGCAGCCGCAGCTGCGGCTGATCCTGTTGACGGCCCTGCTGTCGGCGGCTGTGGCGGCGGCGGGCGGCTTCGTCCTGACCTGGCCCGAGTTCCGTGTTCCCCAGCCGCACAACCTGGCCTTCGCCGCCCTGTGGCTGGCGGGCGGCTCCTGCGCCCTGGCCGCCGCCTGGCAGGCCAAATATCACCGCCTGGCCGCCGTCATCCTGATGGGCGGGGCGGGCCTGGCCAGTTGCCTGACCTTCGTCTGGCTGTCGGCGCCCGACCTGGCCCTGACCCAGCTGGTGGTCGAGGTGGTGACGACGGTGCTGCTGCTGTTGGGCCTGCGCTGGCTGCCCAAGCGCCTGGCCGAGATCCATGTGCCCGAGTCCGAGCAGCGCCGCGCCCGCTGGCGTCGTCGTCTGGACCGGGTGATCGCCATCTGCGCCGGGGCCGGCGCGGCCTTGATCGCCTGGGCCGTCATGGTGCGCCCGCCGGTCGAGGGCGTGTCGCGCTTCTTCGTCGAGCGGGCCTATGAGGAGGCGGGCGGCCGCAACGTCGTCAACGTCATCCTGGTCGATTTCCGCGCCTTCGACACCTTCGGCGAAATCACCGTCCTGGGCGTCGTCGGCCTGACGGTTCTGGCCCTGCTGCGTCGCTTCCGTCCGGCCAGCGACAGCCTGTCCCAGCCGATGCAGAAGCGGGTCCAGGATGCGTCGGACCGCGCTCGCGAGGGCCGCAGCGAAGGCGACACCCTCAGCGACACCATGATGATCCCCGGCGTGGTGATGCGCTGGCTGTTCCCCTTCATTATTCTGCTGGCGGTGCACCTCTTCCTGCGCGGGCATGACCTGCCCGGCGGCGGCTTCGCGGCGGGGGTGGCGCTGTCGATCGCCTTCATCCTACAATACATGTCGTCCGGCGCCCGCTGGGTGGAGGAGCGGCTGGAGATCCGCCCGATCATCTGGATCGGCGTCGGCCTGTTGATCGCCGCGATCAGCGGCGCCGTGGGCTGGATCTTCGATCAACCCTTCCTGACCAGCTACTTCCAGTACGCCGATCTGCCGCTGCTGGGTCGCGTGCCCCTGGCCAGCGCGGTGCTGTTCGACCTGGGCGTGGTGGTGCTGGTGGTGGGCGCCACCGTGCTGATCCTGGTCGCCCTGGCGCACCAGTCGCTGCGGCGCGCGCGCATAGAGGAGGCCGAAGCGGAAGCCGAAGCCGAGCAGAAGGGAGGGGCGCAATGACCCAGATCGTTCTGGCCCTCGCCATCGGCGTTCTGACCGCCTCGGGGGTGTGGCTGATGCTGCGCCCGCGCACCTTCCAGGTCATCATCGGCCTGTCGCTGGTCTCCTATGCGGTCAACCTGTTCATCTTCTCCATGGGGCGGCTGCGTTCGGGCGCGGCGCCGATCACCAGCAAGGGCGCCGAGGATCCGGCCCTCTACGCCGATCCGACGCCCCAGGCCCTGGTGCTGACGGCCATCGTCATCAGCTTCGCCCTGACGGCCCTGTTCCTGGTGGTGCTGCTGGCCTCGCGCGGCGAGACCGGCAGCGACCATGTCGACGGCCAGGAGGCGCCCGAATGACCGACTGGCAGGAACATCTGATCATCGGGCCGATCGTCCTGCCCATGGTCATTGCGGCGGCCATGCTGCTGTTCGACGAGCGCCGCCGCCTGTTGAAGGGCGGTCTCAGCCTCTTCGCCATGGCGGCCATCCTGGCCATGGCCCTGGCCCTGCTGCATGAGAGCGCCACCGGCGCCACGGGCGGGGGCGACACTGCCCGCGTCTATCAGCTGGGCGACTGGCCGGCGCCGTTCGGCATCGTTCTGGTGGCGGACCGTCTGTCGACCCTGATGGTGGCTCTGACCAGCGTGCTGGGCGCCTGCTCCATGATCTTCGCTCTGGCGCGATGGGACCGGGCGGGGCCGCGTTTCCACGCCCTGTTCCTGTTGCTGGTCATGGGGGTCAACGGCGCCTTCCTGACGGGCGACCTGTTCAACCTCTTCGTCTTCTTCGAGATCATGCTGGCGGCTTCCTACGGCCTGGCCCTGCACGGTTCGGGCGAGGCGCGGATTCGGGCGGGCCTGGCCTATATCGCCGTCAACCTGACGGCTTCCATGCTGTTCCTGATCGGGGTCAGCCTGATCTACGGCGTCACCGGCACGCTCAACATGGCCGACCTGGCCGTGCGCATCCCCCAGATCGCCGAGGCGGACCGAGGCCTGTTCCACGTCGGCGCCGCGATCCTGGGCGTAGCCTTCCTGACCAAGTGCGCCATGTGGCCGCTGGGCTTCTGGCTGACCACCACCTATTCGGCCGCCAGCGCCCCGGCCGCCGCCGTCTTCGCCATCCTGTCCAAGGTCGGCGCCTATGTGATCATCCGCCTCAGCTTCCTGTTGTTCGCGGCGGACAGCGGCGCCTCGGCCGGGTTCGGGCAACTGTGGATCCTGCTGGGCGGTCTGGCGACCATCGGCTTCGGCACGGCCGGCATCATCGCCGCGCGAGACCTATCGATCGCCGCCGCCTACGCCGTCATCGTCTCGTCCGGCACGGTGCTGGCGGCGGCGGGCACGGGCAACGCCGACGTCCTGGGCGGGGCGGTCTTCTACCTGGTGGGGTCGACCCTGGCCTGCGGCGCCCTGTTCATGCTGGCCGAGGTGCTGAACCGGGGCCAGGACCCCGGCGCGCGCTCGGGCCGCGCCGTCTTCGAGGACGAGTATATCGATCCCTTCGACGACGAAGAGCGCAATGAGCCCGGCCTGGTCATTCCGGCCGCCGTGGCGGCTCTGGGCGGCGCCTTCCTGATCTCGACCCTCATGATCGCCGGCCTGCCGCCGCTGGCGGGCTTCATCGGCAAGCTGGCCATGATGGACGCCCTGTCAGGCCTCGCCGGCTGGGCGGGTTACGGGGTGATCGCCGCCCTTTCCCTGGCCTCGCTCGGGGCCCTGATCGGGCTGACGCGCCTGGGCATGGCGGCCCTGTGGGCGCGAGACGACGACGCCGAGCCGGCGGTCGTCGTCGGCGCGGCCGAGGGCGTGGCCATCGCCGGTCTGCTGGCGGCCTGCATCTTCCTGGCGATCTTCGGCGAGGCGGGCTTCGCCTATGCCGACCACACGGCCGACTGGCTGGTGCGCCCCGACGCCTATGTCCGCGCGGTGCTGGGAGGCGGCTCATGATTCGGGCGGTTCTGCCTCACCCCATCCTGTCGCTGGCCCTGTTCGGCGCCTCCCTGCTGCTCAGCGGGTCGGTTGCGGCGCCCGCCCTGGCCCTGGCCCTGCTGATGGCCCTGGCCGCGCCTCACATCATGCGCGCTCTCGAGGTCGAGCCGGTGCGGGTCAGAAGGCCGCTGACCCTGGTGAGCTTCGCCATGGTCGTCACGCGCGACATCATCCGCTCCAACTGGGAGGTGGCCCTGGTCATCCTGGGGCTGAACGCCTCGCGCGAGAATCGCGTCTCGGGCTTTGTGCACATCCCGCTGGAGATGCGGGATCGATACGGCCTGGCCGTGCTGGCCGTGATCATCACCAGCACCCCCGGCACCATCTGGGTCGAGTACGAGGACGCGACCGGCGTGCTCCTGCTGCATATCCTCGACCTTCAGGCTGGCGACGACTGGGCGGACCGCATCAAGAATCGCTATGAGCGCCGCCTGATGGAGATTTTCGAATGAGCGGCGCCGTCTTCTACTGGGCGCTGGTCGTGGCGCAGTTGTTCCTGGCCGGGGCGGCCCTGATCGGCGTGTGGCGCATCGCCAAGGGGCCGCGCGCCCAGGATCGCATCCTGGGCCTGGACACCCTCTATCAGGCGGGGATGCTGCTGGTCGTCGCCTTCGGGGTGCGGACGGGCAGCCACCTGTATTTCTATGCGGCCGTGATCATCGGCATGCTGGGCTTCACCTCCTCGGTCGCCCTGGCCAAATTCCTGATGCGCGGCGAGGTGATCGAATGACCGGATTTCCCGCGAACGTCCCGGCCTGGGCGGCCCTGCTGGCGGCGTGTCTGGTTCTGGCCGGGTCCGCCCTGACCTTCCTGGGCGCGTTCGGCCTAGTGCGGCTCAAGACCTTCTATGAGCGGGTCCACGCCCCGACGCTGGGGGCGACGCTCGGCATGTTCCTGATCCTGGGCGGGTCGGTGGTCTATTTCACCGCGGCCGAGGGGCAGTTCATGCCGGTCGAACTGCTGGTGGCTGTCTTCTTTACGGTGACGACGCCGGTGACGCTGATCATCCTGGCGCGCGCCGCCCTGTTCCGCGACCGCACCGATCGTTCGGGCGACGGGGTGAGGGTGCCGCTGGAGGGCGAATGCGCCGGCGTGGTCCGTACTCCGCCGGACCTGACTACTGATCCTCGTCGAAGCGACGCGCCACAAGATCGGTGAGGGCGGCGACGGCCTCGGCGGCGTCCGGCCCTTCGGCCTTCACCTCGACGCCGCAGCCGATCCCGGCGCCCAGCATCAGAAGACCCATGATCGAGCGGGCGTCCACGGTCACCCCGTCGCGCGTCACCTGAATCTCGGCTTCGAACTCCGAGGCCAGCTTCACGAACTTGGCCGAGGCGCGGGCGTGCAGGCCGCGCTGGTTGCAGATGTTCAGGGTCGCCTGGGCGGACGGGACGACGTCGCTCATTTCTCGCCCGCCAGCACCCACGACGCCACCGAGATATATTTGCGGCCGGCGTCCTGGGCGTGGGCCACGCAGGCTTCCAGGCTTTCACGGCCGCGCACGCTGGCCAGCTTGATCAGCATGGGCAGGTTCAGTCCGGCGATCACCTCGGCGCCGGTCTGCTCCATCACCGAGATGGCGAGGTTGGAGGGGGTGCCGCCGAACATGTCGGTCAGAAGGATGACGCCTTCGCCTTCATTGACCGCAGCGGCGGCGTCGACGATGTCGCGACGCCGACGCTCCATATCGTCCTCGGGACCGATGCAGATGGCGGCGACGCCGCGCTGCGGCCCCACCACGTGCTCCATCGCCGACAGGAATTCGGAGGCCAGGCCCCCGTGGGTGACGATCACCAGCCCGATCATATAGGCTTCACCAAAGACATCCCCAGCTCGCCTCGACGAGCGACAAGCCTCGTTTCATAGGGCAATCGCGGCGCGGATCAAAGAGCGCTGTCGCCGCGCCGGCTCGCAGCCCTCATGGCGCGGTTGATGGCGGCCGCCACGACCAAGGGCGCGGAGGCGGGACGAGGGTTCAGAACCAGACGCGGCACGGCGACGCCGTCGATCACGTCCTGGGCCGCCTCGGGCATCCGTTCGACCGGTCCATGCGTCAGGTGCAGCGACAGGGCGATCCGCGTCGAGGGCAGGAAAGGGCGGCTGACGACGCCCAGGCCGCGCACCTCCATCCGCCCGGCGATGGTCGCGGGCGCAGCGGCGTAGAGGGCGCCTTCGCAGGCGAACACGTCCACCCAATCGTCGCCGACCAGCCTCCAGCCGACCTGCATCAGCCGCAGGGCGAGGTCGCTCTTGCCTGCGCCGGACGGCCCCTGGATCAGGACGCCGCGCCAGACGTCGTCGATGCGGACGGCGGCGACTGTGGCGTGCAGGGGCTGGCGCGGCGGGGTCACGCGCGTTTTCCGGTCGCGGGCAGCCGCACTTCGAAGCGGGCCCCGACCACGGCGCTGTTTGCGTCGATGCGGTTCTCGGCGTGGACCCGTCCGCCGTGGGCGTCGATGATCTGGCGCACGATGGCCAGGCCCAGGCCCGAGTTGGCGCCGAAGGCCGTGCCCTTGGGGCGGGAGGTGTAGAAGCGCTCGAACACCGTCTCCAGATTCTCGGCCGGGATGCCGGGGCCGTCGTCCTCGATGCGGATGCGCAGGGGAACGTCGGGCTGGCTGTCGTCGCGTTCCAGACGGACCCGCACCTCGCCCTCTGACGGGCTGAAGGAGCGGGCGTTGTCGATCAGGTTGCGGAACACCTGGCCCAGGGGAATGTCGCGGCCCACCACTCGGGCGTTCTCGGCGGTCGAGGCGAAGCGCACCGGCGGCTCGCCCGGCTTCTGCCCGGCCTCATAGACGCCGATGATGTCGCCCAGCAGCTCGTTCAGGTCGATGGCGCGCGGGCGATCGCGCGACAGTTCGGCGTCGAGGCGCGAGGCGTTGGAGATGTCGGTGATCAACCGGTCCAGCCGCCGCACGTCCTGTTGCAGCAGATTGGTCAGGCGGGCCCGCTGCTCTTCGGTCTTGACCAGCGGCAGGGTCTCGAGCGCCGAGCGGATCGAGGTCAGGGGGTTCTTGATCTCGTGGCTGACGTCGGCGGCGAAGCGTTCGATGGCGTCCATACGGGTCGACAGGGTGTCGGTCATGGACTCCAGGGCGCGGGCCAGATCGCCGATCTCGTCGCGACGATCCTCGAGATCGGGCAGGGAGATGGCGCGCGCGCGCTGCAGCCGCACCTGGTCCGCCGCCGCAGACAGACGCATCACGGGGCGCGCCACGAACAGGTGCAGAACCAGGGACGCCAGCAGGTTGACCGCCAGGGCCACCAGGGCGAAGGGCGTCAGGGCGCGGCGCTGGGCGGCCAGGGTCTCGTTGACGTCACCCGCCTCCAGCGTCAGCACGCCCAGGACCTGCTGCACATGGCGCACGGGCAGGGAGACGGAGACCACCCGTTCGCCCTCTTCATTGCGACGGATGGCGGCCTGAGGCACGCCCTGCA
Organism: Brevundimonas sp. NPDC055812; assembly: GCF_053616535.1. NCBI lineage: Bacteria > Pseudomonadati > Pseudomonadota > Alphaproteobacteria > Caulobacterales > Caulobacteraceae > Brevundimonas > Brevundimonas sp. NPDC055812. The sequence goes on from NZ_JBSHDX010000009.1 coordinate 24,454, forward strand.
GGGCGCGTTCGACCTCGGCGGACAGTTCCGCATCGGCGCGGGCCAGGCGCGCGGTCTCACGCGCGGACGGCTCGCTGGGCGCCAGGGCGGTTCCCGCGGGATGGGCCGGGGGGAGGGGCTCGCCCGGAATGGTGTCGCTGACCCGATAGGAATCGGACACCTCGATCCCGTCCATGTCGAACAGGCGGGCGCGCTGTCCGGCCGGAATGAAGTTGTCGCGCAGCCACAGGGCGGCCGCGCGATCGTCCAGCATGGGATAGGGGTCGCCCTGGGTGATGCCCAGTTCGCCCAGGACGTTGGCCAGCAGCTCAGCCTGGACGCCCAGGGATTCCTGGCGCGCCTCGATCAGGCCGCGCCGCCATTCGTTCAGCGCCAGGGCGCCGCCGAACAGGATCAGCAGGCTGAGGAGATTGAGGGCCAGGATGAAGCCGCCCAGGCGCGATCCGCCGAAGCGGAATCGGCGCCGCGCCCGGACGTCTTCGGCTTCAGCTCTCGCGGTAGCGGTATCCGACGCCATACAGGGTCTCGATAGCGTCGAACTCGGGGTCGACCATGCGGAACTTCTTTCGCATCCGTTTCACATGGCTGTCGATGGTGCGGTCGTCGACATAGACCTGATCGTCATAGGCGGCGTCCATCAGATTGTCGCGGCTCTTCACGAAGCCGGGACGCTGGGCCAGGGCCTGCAGCAGCAGGAACTCGGTGACGGTCAGCTTCACCGGCCGGCCGTCCCAGGTCGATTCGTGGCGCGCCGGGTCCATCGACAGCTTGCCGCGCTTGATGGCCTTGCCGGCTTCGGCGGCGGCGGGGTCGATCGGATCCAGGCCTTCCACGCCCGCGCGGCGCAGCAGGGCCTTCACCCGCTCGATCAGCAGGCGCTGGCTGAAGGGCTTGTGGATGTAGTCGTCGGCGCCGAGGTTGAAGCCGAGAATCTCGTCGATCTCCTCGTCCTTGGACGTCAGCATGATGACCGGAATGCTGGAGGTCTGACGCAGGCGGCGCAGCACCTCCATGCCGTCCATGCGGGGCATCTTCACGTCCAGGATGGCCAAGTCGGGCGGACTGGTCTCTAGCGCTTCCAGGCCCGAGGCGCCGTCGTGATAGGCGGTCACCTTATGGCCGTGGCTTTCCAGCGCCAGAGAGACGGAGGCCACGATGTTCTCGTCGTCGTCGACCAGGGTGATGTTAGCCAAGGGCTTCTCCTTAGTGCGGGCGGGGCGATCGTCTGATCGGCCGCCTTATCCGGTAACGCGCGGCAAGCGTAACCGTTCTATGCAATCGCGGTGACTTTACGGCCACTGCAAAATGGTTCGCATGACTCTGCCTTTCAACCCGCGCGAGGAAAAGGCGAAACCTCGCCTTAAAGCCTGAAGAGGCAGGATGGCCGCCTTGTTGTCTCTGAAGGCGCCATGGCCGGTCCTGTCCACTACGAAATCTACATCCGCCGCACGCCGCCGGACGACTGGTCCCTGTCGCAGGCCACGGAGGATCGCCGCCGCGCCATGGAGACGGCCGAAGACCTGATGCGCGACCGCCAGGCCGTGGCGGTGCGCGTCACCAAGGAGACGCTCGACCCCGAGACCATGGAGTTCGCCAGCGTCGTCATCCTGACGCGGGGCGCGCCCGAACTGAACCGCAGACGTCCGGCGCCGGTCGAGCCGCGCGGCCCGGCCTGTCGCGGCGTGCACGACCTTTACGCCCCTCACGGCCGCGAAACCATCGGCCGGGTCCTTGAGGACTGGCTGGCCCGTCAGACGGCGACGGCCTTTGAGCTCCTGCATCGCCCGGATCTGGCGGAGCGGCTCGAGGCGTCGGGCGTGGAGCTGCAACACGCCATACAGAAGGTGGCCGTGCCGGAGGCCCAGGCCGTTCCCGGTCAGTCGGTGCACGATCTGATGCGCCACTATCAGCGCCTGGCCGAGCAGGCGATCGAGCGGCTGCTGAAGGCCGGTCGAGACAGGGCGTTCGCCGATCTGGAGACGCAGCTTGTGGCCGATCTGGCGCACGGCCTGGCCGGCGCGCCGGATCGGGCCTTCCTGATGGGCGGGGCGGTGGCCGGGTCTCTGCGCGGCCTGGTCGGGGCGCGAGCGCGGTTGGAGCGGCTGATGGACATCTGCGACCGTGCGCCGGTCGAGGGCGCTCCGCGCGCCCTGGTCTTCGTCTCGGTCGAGCAGATCCTGTGCGAACTGCTGGGTTCACGGGCGGGACTGGCCCAGATTCTGGGTCCTGGCCTGGATCAGGGCTCCAGCCTGGCGGCGGCTGTGCGGATGGTCGCCCCGCGCGAGGTCGGCGCCATTCTCGCCCATGATCCGCGCCTGGCTCTGCTGGTGCCGCCGGTCGAAGGTCCGCCCGCGCGACTGGGCGAGCGGCTGGCGGCGGGCGAATTCCCCCTCCTGGCGGCCGCCCTGGCGCGAATGGTGCTGCGCGAGCTGATGAGCCAGCGCCGCCTGCGGCCCGGCGACGCCGTAGGCGAGATCGACATCCTGCGCGCCCTGGCCACGGCCCTGACGGCCACGGCCGGACGACTGCTGACGCTGGAAGAGGTGCAGACCGCCTTCATCGAACGCTCGCGCAGTCTGGTCGCCGCCGATTTCGTCGCCGCCTATGTGTCCGACTGCACGTCGGTCCTGGCCGAGGCGGAGCGCCTGACCCGTCTGTGCGAGAACGTCACGGGCGGCGCCAACAAGCGGGCGGCGGCGCGCTGGCTGGACGCCTGCGTGGCCTCCCTGCGCTTCGAAACCGAGATGCGCGGGCGCCTGACGACGGAGACCGCGCCGCCGGGACAACGCCTGCTGTCGCTGGTCGCCCTGCAGCGGTCGGTGCGCAACGCCGGCCTGCCTGAGCGCGAGACCCAGGCCATCGTCGACGCCCTGGGCATGGTCGGAGGCGCGGTCGAGGCCGACGCCCGGCTGACGACGCAGATCGCCCGCGCGCCTGTCCCGATCCCGCAGAAGCTCGCGGCCCTGCTGCGTCTGGCGGCGGCCGAGACCGGTCCGACCGGCCCGGTCGCCGAGCGCGCCCGCGCCGAGGCGATGCGGCTGATGCGCGCGCCCGACACCCGCGCGGCCTTGGGGGCCGAACCGCAGGCGGCTCAGGCCCTCCGACCCCTGATGCAGGCGGTCGGCCTAGCGGCCTGATCGCTCTTCCGCGTCAGTCGAAGATGTCGAAGATATCCAGCCGCTTCTTCTTCTTGCGGTGGTGATAGTCGTCGTCGCGGCGGCGGTCGTGGTCATAGCGGTCGTCGCGATGACGCGGCGGTTCGCGATAGGTCGGCTGGGCTCCCCAGGGTTGCTGAGGCTGAGCAGGGGCTGGTTGCGGCGGTGCGACGTAGGCGGTGGCGCGCCCTTCGTCGGTCGCCGATTCCATCAGCTTTTCCAGCTCGCCGCGATCCAGCCAGACGCCGCGGCAGGTCGGGCACATGTCGAACTGGACGCCGTGGCGGTCCAGCGTCTGCATGGGCGCATTGTCGTTCGGGCACATCAGCAGGGGCATCGTCATCCTCTTTCGTCGTTGAAGCGGTCCGACATCACGCCGCCGAAGCGCCGCCAGAGGGGCCCGTCCCGCTAGAGGAAAAGACGTAGGGACGGCCCGCCCGCGCGACAACGCGCCGCGTCGCCGCAGGCTCTGTTTTCACGCCGTCAGCAGTGCTGGCCCGCCGCCCAGCCCGACGACCAGGCCCACTGGAAATTGTAGCCGCCCAGCCAGCCGGTGACGTCCGCGACCTCGCCGATGAAGAACAGGCCGGGGACGGTCTTGGCCTCCATCGTCTGCTGGTCCAGGGCGGCGGTGTCGACCCCGCCCAGCGTGACCTCGGCGGTGCGATAACCCTCCGAGCCGACCGGCTTGACCGTCCAGGCGTTGACCGCCTCGGCCAGGGCGCGCAGCTTCTTGTCGCCGACCTCGGCCAGCTTGCCCGACAGGTTCTCACGCGCGCACAGGGCCTCGGCCAGACGGCGCGGCACGACGTGGCCGACGGCCGTGTGGACCGCCTGCTTTCCGTTCTCGGTCTTGGCGGCCAGAATTTCGGCGGCGGCGTCGCGGTCAGGGGCCAGATCGACGGTGATCGCCTCGCCCTCGCGCCAGTAGGAGCTGATCTGCAGGATCGACGGCCCGGACAGGCCGCGATGGGTGAACAGCAGCCCCTCGCGGAAGACGGTTTCCTTGGCCGGACGGCCCGCGCCCGCATCCTTGGGCGCCTTGTGCCGCACCACGGCGTCCACTGACACGCCCGCCAGAGGCTTGAGCTGCTCCAGCAGGCCTGGCTCGAACGTCAGGGGCACGAGGGCTGGCCGAGTGTCGGTGACGCGCAGGCCGAAGCGCCGCGCGACCTCATAACCCCAGCCGGTGGCGCCCATCTTGGGAATGGACTTGCCGCCGCTCGCCACGACCAGCGAGGCCGCCGTCACCCGCGATCCGTCGTCCAGATCGACCTGAAACCGCTCGCCCGCGCGCTCCACCGCCTTGACGCCGAGGCCCAGCGACAGGGTGACGCCCGCCGCCTTCATCTCATCCGTCAGCATACGGATGATCTGCTTGGCGCTGTCGTCGCAGAACAGCTGGCCCAGCGTCTTCTCGTGCCAGGCGACGCCATGGCGATCGACCATCTTGATGAAGTCATGCTGGGTGAAACGGCGCAGGGCCGACAGGGCGAAGCGCGGATTTTCGCCCAGAAAATTGGCGCCGCCGGTCCCCAGATTGGTGAAGTTGCAGCGCCCGCCGCCCGAGATGCGGATCTTCTCGCCGGGCGCGCGGGCATGGTCGATCACGCGCACGCGGCGGCCGCGCTTGCCCGCCTCGATGGCGCACATCATGCCGGCCGCGCCGGCGCCGACGATCAGGACGTCGATGTCTGAAGACTTCATCGCCCCGCCCTAGCAGGCGGCGGGGCTTGAAGCGATGCCCTACAGGCCCAGCATGGCCCGATAGGTCGGATGCACCTGATCGGCGTATTCCGGGTGCTTCTTCAGATAGCTGGAGAAGAAGGGGCAGGTCGGCAGGATCAGGAGGTCTTTCGCCTTCAGATCGGCCAGGACGTGCTTGGCCATGCGGCTGGCGATGCCGCGGCCTTCCAGCGGGACCGGCACGAGGGTCTCGGTGATCAGCCGCCCGCCCGCGACGGGGTTGTAGATGACCACGGCGGTCTCGCCGTCGACATCCAGTTCGTAGCGTTTGGCGTCTTCGTTGTCGCGGATTTCGGGGTCCAGGCTCATGTCGTCATCCTTGGTTGGCGTTAGTGCGCGTCGTCCCAGTTGCCGGCGGCCTTGGCTTCGACGTCCAGCGGAACGCTCAGGGCCACGGCCGGTTCGGCGGCGGTCTCCATGACGCGGCGGATCACGGCGACGGCGCGTTCGGCCTCGGCCTCGGGGGCTTCGAACACCAGTTCGTCGTGGACCTGCAGCAGCATCCGGGTCTGGAGACCGGCCTCGGCCAGGGCGCCGGGCATCCGGATCATGGCGCGGCGGATGATGTCGGCGGCGGCGCCCTGGATCGGGGCGTTGATGGCCGCGCGCTCGCCGAACTGGCGCTCGGCGCCGGACTTGGAGTGGATGGCCGGGATGTGGATGCGCCGCCCGAAGACGGTGGTGACGAAGCCCTGCTCCTTCACCAGCGCCTTGGTCCTGTCCATGTAGTCGCGGATGCCGGGGAAGCGCTCGAAATAGGTCTTGATGTAGGCCCCGGCCTCGCCCTGGTCGATGCCCAACTGGGCGGCCAGGCCGAAGGCGCTGATGCCGTAGATGATGCCGAAGTTGATGGCCTTGGCCCGGCGGCGCGTCTCGCTGGGCATGCCCTCGACCGGCACGCCGAACATCTCGGATGCGGTCGCCGCGTGGATGTCCAGACCGCTCTTGAAGGCGCGCTTCAGCTCGGGAATGTCGCCGATGTGGGCCAGCAGGCGCAGCTCGATCTGGCTGTAGTCGGCGCTGATCAGCACATGGCCCGGCGAAGCGATGAAGGCCTGACGGATCTGGCGGCCGGTCTCGGTGCGGATCGGGATGTTCTGCAGGTTGGGATCGGATGAGGCCAGACGCCCCGTCGTCGCCGCCGCCAGCTGATAGGAGGTGTGGACCCGGTTCGTCTGCGGGTCCATCGCCGCCACCAGGGCGTCGGTATAGGTGCCCTTCAGCTTGGACAGCTGACGCCAGTCCAGAATGGTGCGGGGCAGGGGGTGGTTCTGGGCCAGATCCTCCAGCACGCTGGCGTCGGTGCCCCACTGGCCGCTGGCGGTCTTCTTGCCGCCGGGCAGGTTCATCTCGCCGAACAGGATCTCGCCGATCTGGCGCGGGCTGCCGACGTTGAACGGACGCCCGGCCAGCTTGTGCGCCTCTTCCTCCAGCTCGGCCATGCGCTGGCCGAAGGTCGAGGACAGGGAGCGCAGCCGGTCCGGATCGACCCGCACCCCGGCCCGCTCCATGTCGGCCAGGACGGCGGGCATGCCGCGCTCCAGCGTCTCATAGACATTCGACAGGCCCTCGGCCGCCAGGCGCGGCTTCAGCACGCGATGCAGGCGCAGGGTCACGTCCGCATCCTCGGCGGCGTAGCAGACGGCCGATTTCAGCTCGACGTGCTTGAAGCTCTTCTGGCTCTTGCCGGTCCCCGCCACGCTCTTGAAGGTCATCGGCTCGTGGCCGAGGTGCAGCCGCGCCAGCTCGTCCATGCCGTGGCCGTGCAGACCGCCTTCCAGCACGTAGGAGATCAGCATCACATCGTCGATCGGGGCGACGCGCACGCCGCGCCGGGCCATGACGGCGAGGTCGTATTTGATGTTCTGGCCGACCTTCAGCACTGACGGGTCTTCCAGCAGCTCCTTCAGCCGGGCCAGGGCCGTCGGCTTGTCGATCTGCTGCAGGGGCGGACGGGCGTCCCCGCCGTCCCCGAAGTCCAGGCCGCCGTCGCCGGTCGGTTCATGCTCATGCGTCAGGGGGATGTAGCAGGCCTCGTTCGGCCCGACCGCCAGCGACAGGCCGCACAGCCCGGCGTGGGTCGAGGACAGGGCGTCCGTCTCGGTGTCGAAGCCGACCACGCCCGCCGCCTTGGCCCGCGCGATCCAGCGGTCGAGGTCTTCCAGCGTCTGTACGCACTCATAGCGGTCGAGGTCGATGGCGTGGATTTCGGCCGGGGCGGCGACCTCGGTCTGGCCATAGCGCGGCGTGGCGACCGGCGCGCTGGGCTGGCGCGTGAAGGCCGAGCCTTCCTTCTGCGGCGTTTTGCCGTCGCCGACACGGCGGGCCAGCGACTTGAACTCCATCATCTCCAGGAAGGCCGACAGGGCCTCGGGATCCGGGTCGCGGATGATGAAGTCGTCGATCGGCTCGGGAATCGGCGCCTCGCAGTCCAGCGTCACCAGTTCGCGCGACAGGCGGATTTGGTCGGCGAAGTTGATCAGGGTCTCGCGGCGCTTGGGCTGTTTGATCTCGCCCGCGCGGGCCAGAAGCGTATCCAGGTCGCCGTACTCGCCGATCAGCTGGGCCGCCGTCTTGGGGCCGATGCCGGGGGCGCCGGGGACGTTGTCGACGCTGTCGCCTATCAGGGCCTGGACCTCGACCACCTTGTCGGGCGTGACGCCGAACTTCTCGAACACGGCCTCTTCTTCGAGGCGGCGGTCCTTCATCGGGTCGTACATGACCACGCCGTCGCCGATCAGCTGCATCAGGTCCTTGTCGGAACTGACGATCACCGCCTCGCCGCCCGCGTCGCGCGCCTTGCAGGCGTATGTGGCGATCAGGTCGTCGGCTTCGTATCCGGCCATTTCGACGCAGTGGACGCCGAAGGCCTTGGTCGCCTCGCGCACCAGCGGGAACTGCGGGACCAGATCCTCGGGCGCCGGGGGACGGTGGGCCTTGTATTGGTCGTAGAGATCGTTGCGGAAGGTCTTCTCCGAATGGTCGAAGACGGCGACCAGGTGTGTCGGGCCGTCCTCGCCCTTCATGTCCTTCAACAGCTTCCACAGCATGTTGCAGTAGCCCTGCACCGCCCCCACGGGCAGGCCGTCCGACTTGCGGGTCAGCGGCGGCAGGGCGTGATAGGCGCGGAAGATGTAGGCCGAGGCGTCGATCATCCACAGCCGCAAGGGCGGCCCGTCTTGGGTCAGCGGGCGGGCGGGGATTTCGGATTCGGCGGTCGCGTCGGTCATGGCGCGAACATAGGGGGCGGCGACGCCCCCGTCATCCGGCCATGTGATGGATTACGGCTGCCAGCCGCCCGGCGTTTCGGGAATGACGTCCTCGCCTTCGTCCGAGACCTCGCCGCGGGTCTTCTTCACCTCGGCCCAGGCGGCGCGCAGCAGTTCGGTCACCCCCTCGCCCGAGACGCCGGACACCAGCATGGGGCGACGACCCGCGACGGCTTCCAGCGCCGCCGCCTTCTCCTCGCGGGCCTCGGGCGTCAGGGCGTCGATCTTGTTCAGCGCTAGGATCTCGGTCTTGTCGGCCAGGCCCTCGTCATAGGCCTCCAACTCGCCGCGGATGATGCGATAGGCCTCGACCACGTCGTCCTGCGTGCCGTCGATCAGGTGGATCAGGCTGGCCGACCGCTCGACGTGGCCCAGGAAGCGGGTGCCCAGGCCTGCGCCCTCGCTGGCGCCTTCGATCAGGCCGGGGATGTCGGCGATGACGAAGCGTTCCGACGGGCTCAGGTCCACCATGCCCAGGTTCGGCGTCAGGGTGGTGAAGGGATAGTCCGCCACCTTGGGCCGCGCCGCCGAAACGGCCGACAGGAAGGTCGACTTGCCGGCGTTGGGCAGGCCCGCCAGACCGATGTCGGCGATCAGCTTCAGTCGCAGCCAGATCCAGCGCTCCTGACCGTCCTGACCGGGGTTGGCGTGGCGCGGCGCCTGGTTGACCGGCCCCTTGAAGCGGGTGTTGCCCCAGCCGCCGTTGCCGCCGGACAGCAGCTTCACCTTCATGCCCGGCTCGTCCAGATCGACGAGCACCGTCTCCTTGTCCTCGTCCAGCACCTGGGTGCCGACGGGGACGCGCAGGACCACGTCCTCGCCCTTGGCGCCGTGCATCTGGCGGCCCTGGCCGTGGTGGCCGGTCTGGGCCTTGAAATGCTGTTGGTAGCGGAAGTCGATCAGGGTGTTCAGCCCATCGGCCGCCTCGACCCAGACATCGCCGCCCTTGCCGCCGTCGCCGCCGTCGGGGCCGCCGTTGGGAATGAATTTTTCGCGACGGAACGAGACGGAGCCCGCGCCGCCGTTGCCGGAGCGAATATAGATCTTGGCCTGATCGAGGAACTTCATGGGCGCCTTATGGCCCAGAAGCGCGGCGAATTACAGGTGGGTGCGATTCAGCCCCTTGCCCGAGTATCGGCCCAGACGCCGAAGGGATCGCGCCAGTCCATGCCCAGCGCCTGGCCCACCGCCGGATGGGTGATCTCGCCCTTCAGCACGTTCAGCCCCTTGGCCAGGTGCGGGTCGGCGCGCAGGGCGTCCAGCCCCCGGTCGGCCAGGGCCAGTCCGAAGGGCAGGGTGGCGTTGTTAAGGGCCTCCGAACTGGTGCGCGGCACGGCGCCGGGCATGTTGCCGACGCAGTAGTGGATCACCTCGTCGACCACATAGGTCGGATCGTCGTGGGTGGTCGGACGCGAGGTTTCGAAACAACCGCCCTGGTCGATGGCCACGTCGATCAGGACGCTGCCCTTCTTCATCGACGCCAACTGGTCGCGGCGCACCAGGGTCGGGGCTTCGGCCCCCGGCGTCAGGACGGCGCCGATCACCACATCGGCCTTGGGCAGTTCCTCCTCGATGGCGTGCAGGGAGGAATAGCGGGTGATGACCCGGCCGCCGGTCACTTCGTCGATCTGGCGCATGCGGGGGATGGAGCGTTCCAGCACCACCACCTCGGCGCCCAGACCCATGGCCATGCGTGCGGCGTTCAGCCCCACGACCCCGCCGCCCAGCACCAGCACGCGCGCCGGCGCCACGCCCGGCACGCCGCAGAACAGCAGCCCCATGCCGCCCTTGTGCTTAAGCAGGGTCTCGGCCGCCGAGAAGACGGCGATGCGCCCGGCCACCTCGGACATCGGCGCCAGCAGCGGCAGGCCGCCGTTTCGGTCCGTCACCGTCTCATAGGCCACGGCGGCGCAGCCGGAGGCCAGCAGGGCCTTGGTCTGCTCGGGGTCGGGGGCCAGGTGCAGATAGGTGAAGAGGATGTGGTCTTCGTTCAGCAGGGCGAACTCGGCCGGCTGCAGCTCCTTGACCTTCACGATCATGTCGCTGCCGGCGAAGACCGTCCGGGCGTCCGGCGCGATGCGGGCGCCCGCCTTGACGTAGTCGCCGTCGGCAAAGCCCGCGCCTAAGCCCGCCCCGGTCTCGAGGACGACGGCGTGGCCATGGGCGACGTACTCGCGCACGGCGGCCGGCGTCAGGCCGACGCGATGTTCATTGGTCTTGATTTCTCGGGGGCAGCCGACGCGCATGTTATTTTCAAAGTCCTGGCCCTGGCATAGGGCGCGGGGACGCTAAACAAGCGGCCAGGGTCGCGCCAGTGAAAAATAAAACCCCGCCAGGCGAAGCGCGCGGCGGGGTTCCGGGGGCGTCGATCCTTCCGTGAAGGATCAGTTCTTGGCGTCCCTGGCCGCGCCTTCGACGGCTTGTCCGGCGGCCTGTGTGTCCCTGCCGACGCCCTGGATGGTGTTGCAGGCGGCGGTGGTCAGGGCGGCGGCGGCGACAGCCAGAATGATGAGTTTGCGCATAGGAAGCTCCTGAAGGTTTCGGGCTCGGCGCCCGTCCCGGAAACAACGCTACGCTTGAGGGGCGGTTCCGCTGAGACGGAAGGCGGCAACCTCGCGCACCTGGGCGCCGCCGTGCGCCTCCGGCGTGGCGAAGGTCAGCCTGGCGATCAGGCCTCCTTCGGGCGCCGGGACGATCTCGGCCTCGCCGCGCAGCTGTTTGGCGAAGGCGATCATCAGGGTGCGGCCGACCCCGGCCGCAGCGGCGTCGGCCACGCCGGGGCCGTCGTCCTGCACCTCCAGGACGCTGGTGTCGCCTCGGACGCGGAAGCGCACCTGAAGGTCGCCGCCGCGCCCGGCGAAGGCGTGCTTCTGGGCGTTGGAGACGGCCTCGACCACCCATAGGGCCAGGGGCGCCAGCTTGTCGGGGTCGATGACCAGGGGATCGGCTTCGATCGTCGTGGTCACCAGGGGGCCGCGCACCGCCTCGCCGGCGATCAACTGGCCGACCAGTTCGCGCAGGAAGGTCTCGGAGTCGGCCTCGCGGACATGCTCGCTCTGGTAGAGGATGCGATAGATCAGGGCCAGGGCGGCGATCCGCTGCCGCGTGTCCCCCAGGGCCGCGCGGGCGCTGGGGTCGGCCACGGCCCGCTGCTGCATCGACAGCAGGGAGGAGATGATCTGCAGGTTGTTCTTCACCCGGTGATGGATCTCGCGCATCAGCGCGTCCTTCTCGTCGAGGGCTTCCAGCAGGGCCTTGTCGCGCCGGGTGATGTTGTCGCCCAGGACGCCGAGGGTGCGGGCCAGGACGCGGATCTCGGCCGGGGCGTGCTCGGCCTGCACGGGGCGGACCGAGAAGCGGCCTCGCGCATAGATGGCGGCGACCCGCTCCAGATAGCCGAGCCAGCGCACGACGATCCGTTCCGACAGCAGCATCACGGCGGCGAAGGTCGCCAACCAGGCGCCCAGCGGCAGAAGCAGGGTGCCGAACGGATTCAGCCGCGCCCACGACAGCAGGCCGGGCGCGGGCGCGGACAGCAGGACGAAGACGTCGCGCCCCGACAACGGCGCGCCGGCATAGACGTGACGACGGCCGCGCGCGTCCTTCGCCTCGAACAGGGCGGTGTCGCCACGCTCGGCCTGGGCGGCCCAGGCGGCGATCGCCTGGGGATCATCGAGTTGGAAGGCCGCGGGGTCGGTCGCGGTCAGCACCCGGCCGGAAGCATCGATCACCGCGGCCTGGGCTCCGAGCGGCAGGGCGGGGTCGCGGATGTCCGGCTGCAGCGCCGACAACGGCAGGACGGCGGCCATCGCGCCCTGGAAGGCGCCCATGGGACGTTCGGAACGCACCCCTACCAGCAGGGCGTTCGGCTGGCCGGACGTCCATTCTATGGCCACGCTCTCGCCGCGCCGCAGCCGTTGATACCAGGCTCGTTCGCGGACCTGGGCCGCCGTGGGCGGGCGGGCGTCGCGCGAGGCGCAGACGGGCTCGCCCGTGGGGCTGAAGCGGGCCAGGGCGACGATGCTGTCCATCCGATCGACCAGGGCCGTCAGGCGCGGCTCGCAGTAGAAGCCGACGCCCTCTGGAGCCAGGGCGTGCAACAACACCACGGTGCTGTCGATATTGTTCTTGGCGTGAGCGGCGCTGCGGTCGGCGGCCAGTTGCAGGTCGATGCGCTGTTCGGCCGCCTGGCGGCGAAACCCGGCCTCGGTCTGGATCGCGGCCAGCAGCAGGATGGGCAGCAGGGCGATGGCCATGGCGACGCCGAGGCGGAACCGGATTCCCTGCACGCTGGGTCTTCCGAGCTTTCGCCCCAGAAGCCGGCCGACCCGCAGCACGACTAGCGCCGCCCGGAGCCGCTCAGCCTGTCGGCGTCGGCCAGGATGGAGCGCATCGCGTCCCCGGCGGACTTTCCGTCGCGGGTGTAGCCGCCGCGCTCCAGCGTGGCCTGCAGCGCCTTGCGGGCGCGGGACACCCGGCTCTTCACCGTGCCCACGGCGCACTGGCAGATTTCGGCCGCCTCCTCATAGGCGAAGCCCCCGGCGCCGACGAGGATCAGCGCCTCCCTCTGCTCCTCGGGCAGGGTCTGAAGCGCCTGGCGCAATTCGTCCAGGGCGACGGGCGCCTCGGGATCGTCGACGGCGATCAGGGTGCGCTCGGCGGCTTCCTGGTCCAGCTGGGTCTGGCGCCAGGAGCGCCGCTTTTCCGAATAGAACTGGTTGCGCAGGATCATGAAGGTCCAGGCCTTCATGTTCGTGCCCATCTGATAGCTGGCCCGGGCGTCCCAGGCCTTCATCATGGCTTCCTGGGCCAGGTCGTCGGCCGAGGTGGGGTCGCCGGTCAGTGTACGGGCGAAAGCGCGCAGATGGGGGATCAGGGTGACCAGTTCGGCCTTGAAGGCGCCGTCGTCGGCCGACGGGGGCCGGGATGGAGTGCTGGTCACTGTCCCTCCTTGGAGGAAGACGCCTGATCCGCGCGTCTGAGAATCTCGAGGAACTCGTCGGGGACGGGCTCGTTCACGACCTCGTCGAACATGTGGCGCAGCTTCACGCCGATCGCCTGCTGACGCAGGCGAACCTCTTCAAGCCCTCGATCGCGCGACGGTGTCCCGTCGGGGTGAGCGGGGGTGTCCTTGGTGTTGATCATCGAGTTTACGGCTGCCGCCCAAGCCAGTTGAAACGCCTGTAGAAGCGGAAAACGCCGCCTCTTGCATACGGTTCCTAGCCTTCTGCGTTTTTATGCTCAAGCTGGCGAAGGAACCGGGAACCGTGGCGCATTTGATACGTTGAGACCGCTAGTGCGCCGACACGTGCGCGGCGCTGAGATTGTCGGGGAAAGACCGTATGAGCCTTCTGGCCAGACTTGCGCCTCATCTGCCCTATGTTCGTCGTTACGCCCGTGCGTTGACCGGCGACCAGGCCACGGGCGACAACTATGTGCGCGTGGCCCTCGAGGCGCTCGCGGCGGGCGAGCGCCAGCTGCCCACGGACATGACGCCGCGTGTCGCTCTCTATCATGTGTTTCACGCCATCTGGTCGGCCACGGGGGCGCAGCTCGAGGACGGCGCGGCGGTCGAGGGCGACGACGCGGCCCACCGTCTGATGCGGATTTCGCCGCGCTCGCGTCAGGCCTTCCTGCTGACCGCCCTGGAGGGCTTCACCCCGTCCGAGGCCGCCCAGATTCTGGCCGTCGATCCGCGCACGGTCGAACGCCTGATCGCCGAAGCGCAGTCGGACATCGACGCCGAACTGGCGACCGACGTCCTGATCATCGAGGACGAAGCCATCATCTCGGCCGACATCGAAAGCCTGGTGAAGGAGCTGGGCCACCGCGTCACCGGCACCGCCACCACCCACGACGAGGCCGTGGACGCGGTGTCGCGTCACAAGCCGGGTCTGGTGCTGGCCGACATCCAGCTGGCTGACGGCTCTTCCGGCATCGACGCGGTCAAGGACATCCTCAAGCGCTTCGACGTGCCGGTCATCTTCATCACCGCCTTCCCCGAGCGGCTGCTGACCGGCGAGCGCCCCGAGCCGACCTTCCTGATCACCAAGCCCTTCCAGCCGGAAACGGTGAAGGCGGCGATCAGCCAGGCGCTCTTCTTCCACCCTTCGCGCCAGAAGCAGGCCGCGTAAGGGCGACCCGACGGGACCGTTTCGAAAGGCCCCGAGCGCCGTCTCGGGGCCTTTTCCGTGTCTGGACCATTGAGCGAACATCCGGGGTTCGCAGGCGATCGCATGTGAACCGATGTCGCTCTAGGTGGCGGGTTCGGCCAGCGCCGCAGCCGGAGCTTCGGCCGAAGCCTCGACCGGCGCGGGTTCGGAGGCGCCGTCTTGACGCGCGAAGCCGCTGTTGCTGACCGCCCACATGCCGATCAGCAGGACGGCGGCGGCTCCGGCCGAGAGCAGCAGGATCATCAGGATTCGCCGCCCGCCGCGGCCCTGGCGGACATACTGCGCCTCGACCGCATGGTGCGTGTTCACGGCGTCGGCGGAATGGGAATGCGGGTCTTGATGGGTCATCGGCTCGCCTCCTTGTCGCGGTTAGAAAACCTGTATGGCGAACGTCGCCGTCGCGCGGCCGTTCCTTCGACGTCGAGAGCGCCAGGAAGTCGGCCGAGGCGGGAACCGAGTTGCGCGCCCGTCGTTATCCGATCGCCGAGGGCTATTCCCCCGGACCGGCCTGACCGTCGGTCTTCGCCCTCGCCTCATTCTCGATGATGCGACTCCTGGCGGACCCTGAACGGGTCCGCCTTCTTTTTTGTCGGCAAGCGGGCTCCGGGACGCCTGATCCGCTTGCTCTGTGAGGAAGAGGCGTCACTATGGGTCTTGAAAGAAAACGCTCAGGGAGGCGGAATGATGAGCCTGCGCAACAGACAATGGATCCTGCGTCAGCGGCCGCACGGCCTGATCCAGGACGGCGATCTGGAGCTGGTGGAAAGCCTCGTGCCGGAGTTGAAGGACGGCGAGGTTCTGGTCCGCACCATCTATCTGTCGATCGACCCGACCAACCGCACCTGGATGAATGATTCCGAGGGCTATCTGCCGCCCGTCGGCCTGGGCGACGTCATGCGCGGCCTGACCCTGGGCGTAGTCGAACAATCGCGCGGCGAGCGGTTCAGGGAAGGCGACCTGGTCATGCCTCTGTCGGGCGCCTGGGCCGATTACGCCGTCGTGCCCGAGGCCGGGCTGCGGCCGGTTCATCGCGCGCCGGGCCTGCCGCTGACCGCCAACCTGTCCGTGCTGGGGATGACCGGCATGACCGCCTATTTCGGCGTCACCGACGTGCTGAAGGCCAAGCCGGGCGAGACCCTGGTCATCTCGGCGGCGGCGGGCGCGGTCGGCTCCATCGCCGGCCAGGTGGCCAAGCAGCGCGGCTGTCGCGTCATCGGCATCGCCGGCGGCGCCGAGAAATGCCGCTGGCTGACCGAGGACCTCGGTTTTGACGGCGCCGTCGACTACAAGAACGAGGACGTCGGCGACGCCCTGGATCGGCTGGCTCCGGACGGGATCGATCTCAATTTCGAGAACGTCGGCGGCGACATCATGATCGCGGTGTGGAACCGGCTGAAGGTGCACGGCCGCATGGCCGTCTGCGGCCTGATCTCGGCCTATAACGCCACGCGGATGCCGCCCTCGCCCAACTTCGCACGCATCATCACCCACCGCTTGGACGTGAAGGGCTTCCTGGTCCTCGACTACGCTCATCGGGCCAAGGAGATGGTCGCCGAGATGGGGCCGTGGCTGGCGGACGGGAAGATTCACTGGAAGGTCCATGTCGACGACGGCCTGGAAGGCGCGGTCGGCTCGCTGAACCGCTTGTTCACGGGCGACCATGACGGCAAGCTGATGGTTCGGGTGTCGGAGGAACCGGCCGCCTGACCGAGGGAAGACCGCGCATGACCGAGCCGCTGCACATCCATTTCGAGGATCTCGAGATCGGCCAGGTCATCCCCCTGGGGGCCTGCGCGGTGGATGCGGCGGCGCTGGACCTGTTCGCAGAACGCTTCCTGCCGGGGTGGGACGTGGCCTATGGCGCGCCCGAGGCCATGGTCTACGCCCTGTGGAGCCGCCTGGCCGCCGACCGCACCAGCGGCTGGGCGGGCGCCAAGACCCTGGCGGTCGACGGCCTTCGCTTCCTGCGCAGCCCCCCGGCTGGCGAACTGCTGCGCGGTCGCCTGACCATCATGGGCAAGGATCCGGTCGGCGACGAGAAGGGCGTCGTCATCGCCCAGCAGGACCTGCTGGACGAGGCGGGGCGGTTGGTCTTCTCCTGCCTGACCCGCGCCCTGGTCGCGCGCCGCTAAGGTCGCGTCCTTCTCCCCCTGTGGGAGAAGGTGGACGGCGAAGCCGGACGGATGAGGGGTTTCGCGCCCCTGACCGTTAGCCGGCGTCAAACTTCGGAGAGACCCCTCATCCGGCCCTGGCGGGCCACCTTCTCCCACAAGGGGAGAAGGATAAGAAAAACGCCCCGCCAGTGTCCTGACGGGGCGTTTGATCTTTTTGACTTCTAGCGGCCTCAAGTAGCGCGAAAGCGCGTTAGGCCCTCGAAAGAGCCCTCACGCCGGCGAACGCGCGTTAGGCTCCTCAAAAAAATCAGGCGTTCGCGGCGACGGGCTGCTGCTTGGCGGCGCGGGTCAGGGCCATGGCGATCAGGCGATCCCAGCCCAGCAGCGACACCAGGTGGGCGTAAATCTGGCCCAGGGCGCCGTTGTCGCGCAGTTCGGCCAGCTTCTCGGCCGGCAGGGCCTTCAGCTTGTCTTCCGAGACGGCGAAATATTCGGCGATCTTCTGCGGCGTTCCGGCCGAACCGTCGGCGTTGCGCGGGGTGTAGTTGGCCTCGCGCACCTCGAACAGGTCCAGTTCCTTCAGCAGGGCGACGAAGGACTCGCTGCGCACGCGCTCCTGCTCGAAGTTGTTGCAGAACTCCATGCCGAAGTTGACGTAGCCGCTGGGCTGGCCGTTTTCGAACAGGGGGGTTTCGCCGCCTTCGACCACGAAGGGGGCGGCGCGGTCGATGCACAGCACCAGGCGCTTCTGCTCGTCGTCATTGGCGAAGACGAAGGGATAGCGGCGGACGTAGGCCGGGATGTAGGCGTCGGGGCGGAAGTCGCCGTCCTCGATGAACAGGTTCTCGGCGGCGTTCAGGCCCATGGCGGCGACCGGCTGCTTGGCGTCGCCGACGAAGATGACTGGATAGGACAGGGCGGCCGGGGCGAACTCGGTCACCGTCAGCGGCACCACATTGGTCTGGGCGACGAAGGCGTAGGGCTTGTCCGCCGGGGTCACGCCCAGCTTGCCGTGAGCCTCGGCCGACAGCGGCTCGGGCTGGGAATAGAACAGGACGTTGCCCGACAGGGGGCTGTTCGCTTGGGTCGCGTCGGTCATGAAAAAGGATCTTCTGAACAGAAAGGTCGGTTCTTCTAGCCTATGGCCGGAGCCTCCGCAAACGCCGCTGTTTGGCCACATTGCGTCAGCGACCGGCGGCGTCGCGCGCGGGTGCGACCGTGGATGCGGTTGCAGCGGCGGTCATGACCTCCTAGCTGTAGGCCATGGGTCTGGCCTGCGATCACGAACACGCTGAACACCATCTCGGCGCCGCCGAGGTGGACCGCGCCCTGGCCGCCGTCGAGGCGCGCTGCGCCGCCGACGGCGAGCGCATGACCGCCCCGCGCCGCCGGGTGCTGGAGCTGCTGCTGACGGCGGGCGAGCCGGTGAAGGCTTATGACCTGATCGCCCGCTACGGCCTGGACGGCCAGGCGGCCAAGCCCCCGACCGTCTATCGCGCGCTCGACTTTCTGGAGCGCCGGGGCCTGGCGCACCGCATCGCCTCCATCAGCGCCTATGTCGCCTGCACCGCCGACGCCCTGGGCGAGGACAAGGGGCACGCGGCGGCCTTCCTGATCTGCGATTGCTGCGGCGCCGCCGAAGAGGTGGCGGTTCAGGGCGGCGACGCCTTCGCCCGCGCCGCCGCCGGCGCCGGCTACGCCATCGAACGCACCACCATAGAAGGGCATGGCCGCTGCCCGGCCTGTCGCGTGGCGGCCTGAACCTGATGGACGCCCTGGCCCTGTCGGCGCCGCGCCGGATCAGCGTCCCCATCGACAACCGCTGGGGCGGCGGCGAGATGGCGGTGCTCGACTTCGGCGATCCCGAGCGACCGGTCGATCTGGTCTTCGTCCACGCCAACGGCTTCAACGCCCGCACCTACCGCACCCTGTTGCAGCCTCTGTCCAGCGCCCTGCGCATCTGGGCGCCTGACTTGCGCGGCCATGGGGCGACGCGTCTGCCCGCCGAGCCCGAAGGCCATCGCAGCTGGAAGGATCACCGCGACGACCTGATCGCCCTGCTGGAGGCGACCGGCGGCCCGCCCGTGGCCCTGGCCGGCCATTCCATCGGCGGGACCAGCGGCCTGCTGGCCGCCGCCGAGCGTCCCGACCGGGTGTCGCGCTTGCTGCTGCTTGACCCTGTGATCTGGCCGCGCCCCATGGTGATGGCGCTGAATCTGCCGCTGGCCGGGCGGTTGTCGCGACGCTTTCCCATCGTCTCGCGCACCCTGAAACGCCGCGCCGTGTTCGACAGCCGGGAGCAGGCCCTGGCCGCCTATCGGGGGCGGGGCGCCTTCAAGGGTTGGCCGGATCTGATGCTGGCCGACTATCTGGCCGACGGCCTGATCGAGACCGACAAGGGGTTGGAGCTGGCCTGCAGCCCGGCGTGGGAGGCCTCGAACTACGCCGCCCAGGCGCACGACCCCTGGCGCGCCCTGGCCCGCTATCCAGGTGCGGTGCGCATCCTCAAGGGCGAGACCGGCAGCCTGTGCGCGGTTCGGCCCGGCGGGCGTCGGCCCGATTTGCAGGTCGAGACGGTGGCGGGCGGCGGCCATCTGTTCCCCATGACCCACACAGAGATCACCCGCGACGCTCTGTTCGATCTGGCGGTCTGACCTCGGCGGGGGTTGTCGTCGGGCGGTTCGATGCTAGTCCTGACGGAAGATGACGTCGTCCGCCGCCCCTTCCCAACTGCCGCGCATCCTGCTGGGCGTCGTGATCGGCGCCGTGCTGGGCCTGCTGATGCTGGGGGTGGCGCTGGCCGCCTGGTGGCTGGCTGTGGCGCGCCATACGCCGCAGCCGATCGTCGCGCCCGAGGGGTTCGAGGCGCGTCTGGAAGCGGCGGCCGGGCCCGCCGCCTTCGGCCTTGCCCCCGTCTATGTTCACGGCGCTGCCAGCGGCGCCGACTGGCTGGCGCAGATCGCACCCGAGCTGGAATCTCAGGGGTATGACCTCCGTCCGACGCCGCCCGACGCTCCCGCGCTGGCGCGCGAGATCGAGCGCCTGGCTCGCCGGTGGGCCGAACCGCCGCGTCGTCCCCTGCTGATCTGGCGGGGGGCGACCGGCTTGGCGCTGTGCCGGTGCGATCATCCCCGCGCGCGGGCGCAGGCGCGTCAGTTGCTCGCGGCCGCAGCCTCGCTTGATGGAGCGCCGTCGTCAGCGCCCCCGGCCGTCGTCTCGCGCCGCGCCGCCGAACCGTCGGGCCCGGCCTATCCGCGTCTCGGGCCGCCGCCGGCCAAGACCGTTGCGCCCTCCGCGCCGCTCGCCGCAGCCCCGGCGCGGGCTGCGCCTCCGGCCCCCGCCTTGCCGGGCGATCCGGCGCCGAGGGCCAAGGCGCCGCCCTCGCCGGGCCGATCCTCGCCCGCTCGCCCGTCCTCGCCCCGTCGCACGGATCCGCCCGAGGCCCGGCGCGACGCCGACAGCCTGTTCTTCTGAGGCCTAGTCCAGCCGGGCGCAGGCGTGGATCAGCCGCGCCACGTCGTCCTCGCTCTGATACAGGCTGAAGCCGAAGCGGATCACGTCGTCGCGCACGTCGGCGATGACGTTCATCTCCTGCAGGGCCGTCTTCCAGCGCGGGGCGTCGGCGTGACGCAGGGCCAGGAAGCGGGCGCGCGGCTCCGCCCCCTCGACCGGGTTCAGGATCTCGGCCTTGTTCAACGTCCCGGCGTCTCCGCCCTGGATCGCCGTCTGAAACCGGGCCTGAAGGCCGCGTGCGTGGCCGGCGATCATCGCCGTGGTCAGGCCGTGCTGGTCCAGCATCCGGCGCACGGCGTTGAAGCGGTACAGGGCGCTGGCGTCGAAGGTGGCCCCCCAGAAGCGGCCGCCGTCGGTGCGGTACTGGACGCCGCCGGGCGGGCCTTCCAGATGGCCGAACTCGGCAAACCAGCCGGTCACGACCGGGCGCGGGCCGAAGCCGGGCGGGGCGTGCAGGAAGCAGGCGCCTTCGCCCGCCATGGCGTATTTGTAACCGCCGGCCAGATAGAAGACCCGATCCGCCACGGCCGACAGGTCCGTCGGCGTCGCCATGAAGCCGTGGTAGCCGTCCACCACCACCCACGGTCCCGCCGGATCGGCCATCTCCGCCAGCTCGCCGATCCGCTCGAACAGGCCGCCGGTGCGGAAGAAGACCTGGCTGACGAAGATCAGGTCGTGACCGCCTGCCCTGGCCGCCGCGACGAAGCGGTCGGCGAAGGTCTCGAACGGCGCCAGAGGCACGCGGGTGACGACCGCCTGTCCCGCCTCCTCCCAGCGTTCCGACTGGCGGCGGAAGGAGTGGAACTCGCCGTCGGTGGCCAGGATGCGCACGGGCGCCCTGTCGACCGCCGAGACGATGCGCAGCAGGATTTCATGCGTATTGGGCGCGAAGATCAGGCTGTCGGGGGAGGGCAGGCCCAGCTCTCCGGCTACATGGCCCTGAGCCTCGGGAATGACGTCGCCGAACACCAGGTCCCATTTTCGGTCGGCGAAGCGGTTGGCCTCGGCCCAGGCCTGAACCTGGCCGTCGAAGCTGGCGTCGGGCCACAGGTGGTGGCTGTGGGCGGCGAAATGCAGGCGTTCCGGATCAAGGCCGAGCGCGCGCGAGAACAGGGGCTTGTAGTTCATGGCCGCACGCTAGCGGGCCTGCGCGGCGCCGTCACGCGCTTGCTTTTCACCTCGTCATCCTCGGGCTTGACCCGAGGATCGCGGCTTCCGCCTGCACGACTTGAGCAACGTTGAGCGCGCCCAGCACTGGATCCTCGGGTCAAGCCCGAGGATGACGGCGTGTGGGGAGAAGAGGCGTGTCTGGTGCGGCGCCATGGCGCGAGACGGCCCAAAGAAAAAGGCGGGCCGCTTTCGCGAACCCGCCTCTCTCAACTCAGTCCTTGGCGCTCAAGCAGCGAGCGACCGCGTCGCGAGCGTAGCGCCGCGCGCGTCAGCGCGCCTTAGATCAAACTACCATGGCAGTGCTTGAACTTGCGGCCCGAGCCGCAGGGGCAGTCGGCGTTGCGGCTGGTGCGCTCCCAGCCGATGGGCAGAGCCTCGACCGGCAGTTTGGAGCGGTCGTCGCCTGTCAGTTGACCTTCGGGATTCTGAGCCATCGGGTTCAGCATCTCGTTCTCGCCTGTGCCGGGGTTCAGGTGGATTTCCTGGAACTCGGGCATCTCCATCGGCGGGGGCGCCTGGAACTGGAACTCGACCGTCATCAACCAGCGCGTGACGTTGTGGCGCAGGTCGTGCAACAGCGTCTCGAACAGGTTGAAGGCCTCGGTCTTGTATTCGTTCAGCGGGTCGCGCTGGCCGTAGCCGCGCAGGCCGATGACGCCGCGCAGGTGGTCCAGATGGACCAGGTGCTCGCGCCACTGCATGTCGATCATCTGCAGCATGAACTGCTTTTCCAGACCGCGCGTCTGGTCGGCGCCGATCAGCTCCAGACGCTCGGCGGCGCGGGCGTCCGCGGCGGCGAGGATGCGTTCCTCGATCTCCTCGTTGGAGACGCCTTCCTCCGCGGCCCAGTCATGCAGGGGCAGTTCGAGGCCGAGGGTGGACTTCACCCGCTCGTCCAGGCCGTTGATATCCCACTGCTCGGCATAGGCCTTGGGCGGCATGTAGCGCTCGACCAGATCGTTGATCGCGTCGTTGCGGAAGTCGGCGACCAGTTCCGACAGATCCTCGGAGTCCATGAACTCCTGGCGCTGTTCGAACACGGCCTTGCGCTGATCGTTCACGACGTCGTCGTACTTCAGCACGTTCTTGCGCATGTCGTAGTTGCGGGCCTCGACGCGCTTCTGGGCGGTCTCGACGGCACGGTTCAGCCAGGGGTGGCTGATGGCCTCGCCCTCGGCCACGCCGAAGGACTTCATGATGCTGTCCAGACGGTCGCCGGCGAAGATGCGCAACAGGTCGTCTTCGCACGACAGGTAGAATTTCGAGGTGCCGGGGTCGCCCTGACGGCCGGTGCGGCCGCGCAGCTGGTTGTCGATACGACGGCTTTCGTGGCGTTCGGTGCCCAGGACGAACAGGCCGCCGACGGACATGGCCTTCGCCTTGGCGGCGGCGATCTCGGCCTTGAATTCCTCTTCCTTGGCGGCGAGGGCTTCGGGCGTCACCTCGACGGCCATGTTGCGCTGTTCCTGGGTCCAGCGCTGGACGCGCATCTCCAGGTTGCCGCCCAGCTGGATGTCGGTGCCGCGGCCCGCCATGTTGGTGGCGATGGTCACCGCGTGCGGCAGGCCCGCCTCGGCGACGATATAGGC
The DNA here is from genome assembly GCF_053616535.1 of Brevundimonas sp. NPDC055812. NCBI lineage: Bacteria > Pseudomonadati > Pseudomonadota > Alphaproteobacteria > Caulobacterales > Caulobacteraceae > Brevundimonas > Brevundimonas sp. NPDC055812. The sequence goes on from NZ_JBSHDX010000009.1 coordinate 47,183, forward strand.
TTCCTGCTCGTGCTGACGCGCGTTCAGCACATTGTGCGGAATGCCGCGGCCGGTGACGTATTCCACGTCATAGGCCAGGTCGCCGGCCTTCTGGGCGTCCTTCTCGCGGCCCTCGTATTCGGGCTTCACCTTGCGCGAGACTTCGACCTGATAGTCGTAGTCCTTCAGCAGGTCGGACAATTCCTCGGACTTCTCGATCGACACCGTGCCGACCAGGATCGGCTGGCCGCGCACGTAGCAGTCGGCGATCTGGGCGGCGATGGCGCGGTTCTTCTCGGCGAAGGTGCGATAGACCTCGTCGTCGTAGTCCTTGCGCTGGATCGGGCGGTTGGTCGGCACTTCCAGGACGTCCATCTTGTAGATGTCGAGGAATTCCTGGGCCTCGGTCGCGGCGGTGCCGGTCATGCCGGACAGCTTTTCGTAGAGGCGGAAGTAGTTCTGGATGGTCACCGAGGCCAGGGTCTGGTTCTCGGGCAGGATCTTGACGTCCTCCTTGGCCTCGATGGCCTGGTGCAGACCTTCGGACAGGCGACGGCCGGACATCATGCGGCCGGTGAATTCGTCGATCAGGACGATCTCGCCGTCCTTGATGATGTAGTCCTTGTCGCGCTGATACAGGGTGTTGGCGCGCAGGGCCTGGTTGACGTGGTGGACCAGGCTGACGTTGGCCGGGTCGTACAGGTCGACGGTGTCCTCGGCGAAGTGGCCGCCCTGTTCGAGCATCTGCTCCATGCGCTCCGAGCCCAGCTCGGTCAGCAGGGCCTGGCGCTGCTTTTCGTCGAGGTCGAAGGTCGCCTTGTCCTTGACCAGCTCCTTCACCAGGGCGTCGACGATCTTGTAGAGGTCCGACCGGTCCTCGGTCGGGCCCGAGATGATCAGCGGCGTGCGCGCCTCGTCGATCAGGATGGAGTCGACTTCGTCGACGATGGCGAAGTGGTGGCCGCGCTGCACCATCTCGCGACGGTCGTAGACCAGGTTGTCGCGCAGATAGTCGAAGCCGAATTCGTTGTTGGTGCCGTAGGTGATGTCGGCCTGATAGGCCATCTGGCGCTGGCCCTGCGACAGGCCGTTGACGATGACTCCGACTTCCAGGCCCAGGAAGCGATAGACCTTGCCCATGGTGTCCGCGTCGCGGCGGGCCAAGTAGTCGTTGACGGTGACGACGTGAACGCCCTTGCCGGCCAGGGCGTTCAGATAGACCGGAGCCACGGCCACCAGGGTCTTGCCTTCGCCGGTCCGCATCTCGGCGATGCCGCCCTCGTGCAGGATCATGCCGCCGGCCATCTGCACGTCGTACTGACGCTGGCCCAGAACGCGCTTGGAAGCTTCGCGCACGACGGCGAAGGCCTCGTTCTGCAGCTTGTCGAGGCTTTCGCCGCCCTCGACGCGGTCCCGGAAGGTCTGCGTCATCATGCGCAGTTCATCGTCCGAGAAGGCCTCGAACTTGGATTCAAGGGCGTTGATCTTCTGGACCTGGGCCTGGAAGGCCTTGACCTTGCGGTCGTTGGAGGAACCGAGAAGTTTCTTGGCGAAGCCGAGCATGGGCGATCCGGGTCAGGCGGTCGAGCGGCTGAAGGCTCTGAGAAAGACAGGTTTCGCCCGGTCGGGAGGCCGCGATCACGCCGACCCCAGGCCTTCCCTGCAGTCAGGGCGCGCGAAGGGCCGCGCATACGATCGAAAATCCCTCGACTTGGGCGCAGGCGGGACTTAAGCACCGCCCTTACCCCTGTCAACGCGAGGGCCTTTTTAAGGGCGGCGCGGCGCAGGCGCGAACGGCCGTTCCGGCGGCCTGCCCCCAGACCCCTGTCAGGAGCGTCCGATGCGAGCGCGGCGTCCCCTCCACAGCCTGTTCCTGATCGCCGCCGTCGGGCTGGCGCTGGGCGCCGCCGCCTGCGGGCGCGGCGGGGATGAAGCCGCGCCGGAGAAGAACGACCGCGTCGTCGCCAAGGTCAACGACCGCGCGGTCTGGGCCTCGGACGTGCGCCGCGAGGCGGTGGCCCAGGGGCTGATCGGCGAGGACGATCCTCTGGACCTGTCCTCCGAACTGTTCCGCCGGGTGATGGACGAGGTGGTCGACCAGAAGCTGCTGGCCGCCGAGGCCGAACGTCGCGGCCTTGATTCCAGCCCGGCCGCCCAGCGCCGTCTGCAGGCCGTGCGCGAACGCATCCTGGGCGACATGCTGGTCGAGAAGGTGGTGTCCGGCGCCGTGTCCGACCAGGCGGTCGAACGTCTTTACGCCGAGCAGCAGCGTCTGGCGCGCACGACCGAGGAGGTTCGGGTGCGGTTGATCCTGGCGCCGACAAAGGAACAGGCCGACGCCGTTCTGGGCGTTCTGGGCCAGGGCGCGGCCTTCGAGGCGGTCGCCGCCCAGCGCTCCATCGACGACGCCACCCGCTATTCGGGCGGCGACCTGGGCTATTCGACGCTGGACGTCCTGCCGGGGGCCTACGCCTCCGCCCTGCAGGGCAAGACGCCGGGTCAGGTCGTCGGGCCGATCCAGACCGAAACCGGCTGGGCCGTGCTGAAAGTCGAGGACCGTCGCGCCGAGACGCCCCCGACCCTGGAGCAGGCGCGGCCCCAGATCGTGCGCTACCTGACCTATGAAGGCGTGCGCCAGCTGCTGGAGCAGCTGCGCGGCAAGGCCGAGGTTGAGATCACCCTGGACGAGGCGAAGGCGCCATCGCCTGCCGCCACGCCTGCCGCCACGCCTCCCGCCCGGAAAACCTCCGCTCCTCCCGCCGCCGGAACCGCCACATGAGCCAGCCGTCCAAGTCCGCCTCGACCGGCAAAAAGATCGAAACCGCCATCGAGAAGGCGCTCGACCCGCTGGCCTCGGCGCTGAAGCGCGCGACGCAGTCGGCCGCCCAGGCGGTCGCCGCCGCGCCCGGCAAGCCCGGCCTGATGATCTCGCCGCTGGCCGTGCCTTTCCCGGCCATTCCGCCGATCGGCGGGGTCGAGATCGCGACGGCGCAGGCGGGCTTCTACAAGCATGAGCGCGACGACCTGGTGGTCTTCCGCTTCCCGCAGGGGGCGTCCTGCGCGGGCGTCTTCACCCGGCACAAGGTCGGCTCGGCGCCTGTGGACTGGTGCAAGCGTCATCTGGACGCCGACAAGGGCGGCGAGGGGGTCAAGGCCCTGGTCGTCAACGCCGGCTGCGCCAACGCCTTCACCGGCAAGGCGGGCGCCGATGCGGCGCGCCGCACGGCCTCCGAGGTCGCCAAGCGCTTCGACTGCCGCCAGCGCGACGTCATGCTGGCCTCGACCGGCGTCATCGGCGTGGTGCTGGACGACAAGAAGATCACGGCCCGCCTGTCTGCGGTCGAAGCCGGTCTGAAGGCCGACAACTGGACACAGGCCGGTCTGGGCATCATGACCACGGACACCTTCCCCAAGGGCGCCTACGCGGAGTGCGAGATCGAAGGCGTCAAGGTCCGCATCGCCGGCATCGCCAAGGGCTCGGGCATGATCGCGCCGGATATGGCGACCATGCTGGCCTTCATCGTCACCGACGCCGACATCGCCCCGCCGGTGCTGAAGGCCCTGCTGAACCTGCACGTCCGCACCACCTTCAATTCGGTGACGGTGGACGGCGACACCTCGACCAATGACACGGCTCTGCTGTTCGCCACGGGCGCGTCCGGCGCGCCGCGGATCGGCCGCGTCGGCGACCGCCGCCTGAAGGAATTCTCGGCCGCGCTGGACGACGTCATGCTCGACCTGGCCCACCAGCTGGTGAAGGACGGCGAAGGCGCGACCAAGTTCGTCAAGGTGACGGTCGAGGGCGCCGCTTCGCCCGCCTCGGCGCGCAAGCTGGCCAAGTCGATCGCCGACAGCCCGCTGGTGAAGACCGCCATCGCGGGCGAGGACGCCAACTGGGGCCGCATCGTCATGGCCGTGGGCAAGACGGAGGAGGCGGTCGACCGCGACCGTCTGGCCATCCGCTTCGGCCCTCACGTCGCCGCCGTCGACGGCGCCCCTTCGCCGACCTACGACGAGGCGGTCATGAGCGCCTATATGAAGAACCCAGAGATCGACATCACCGTTCATGTCGCCTCGGGCCGGGCCTCGGCTACGGTGTGGACCTGCGATCTGACCAAACGCTACATCGAGATCAACGGGGACTACCGCTCGTGAGCGAGACGCCCGCCGTTCCCACCGTTCTGGTCGTCGCCGTCGCCCTGATCGACCCGGACGGCCGCGTGCTGATCGCCAAGCGTCCCGAGGGCAAGCAGTTGGCGGGCCTGTGGGAATTCCCCGGCGGCAAGGTCGAGCCGGGCGAGCGGCCCGAAGCCGCCCTGATCCGCGAGCTGAAGGAAGAGCTGGGCATCGACGTGAAGGAGGCCTGCCTGGCGCCCTTCGTGTTTACCAGTCACGCTTACGAATCCTTTCACCTGTTGATGCCACTCTACCTGTGCCGGCGCTGGTCCGGCGTGGTCGAGGCGCGCGAACACGCGGGTCTGGCCTGGGTGAAGCCGGACAAGCTGTCGGCCTATCCCATGCCTCCGGCCGACGAACCGCTGATCGCCTGGTTGCGCGATCTGCTCTGACGGGCCGACGACAGGGGAGGGCCGGGCGTGAAGGGTTTCATCTGCCGGTTCCATCGCGACGAAGGCGGCGCCACGGCCATTGAATACGGCCTGATCTGCGCCCTGATCTTCCTGGTCATCATCGCCGCCGTCACCGCCTTCGCGGTGCGATCGAACGCCATGTACGACTACATCTCGACGACCATCAGCGCTGCGATCAGCGGAAGCTGAGCCTCAGTCCTCCTCGCCGGTCTGCTCCCTGACGCCCAAGGCGTCGGCGAGACGCGTCTTGGCCGAGCCGCGCCTGGCGGGCTTCTGCTGGCTCTCGTGCGGCGCCCATCCGGCCAGATGCACCATTTCGAAAGTAGCGGGGATGCGCCCGTCCGCCTCGGCGTGACGCTCGGCGTAGAGTTGGGCGGCACGGGCCAGCACGGCGCGGCTGAGGGGCCGGATCGGCCCGGCCAGCACGTTCGTCTCGCCCATCGCCCGCAGGTCGCGCATCAGGGCGAAGGGATCGCCATAGCGCACCGTCACCCGGTCCACGTCCGTCACCGGCAAGGCGAACCCGGCCCGTTGCAGCAGGACCGCCCCGTCGAAGCCGTCGGCGAAGGGCGAGACGCGCGCCTGGGCGCCGCCGTTGATCTCCAGCTCCGCCTCGGTCAGCACGCCGCGCAACTCCTTCAGCGTCGCGGCGCCGAACAGGCTGGCGACGAACAGGCCGTCCGGCTTCAGCGCGCGGCGGATCTGGCTCAGCGCGCCCGGCAGGTCGTTGGCCCAGTGCAGGCCCAGAAGATTGATGATCAGATCGGCCGATCCGTCCTCAAGCTCCAGCGGTCCCGCGCCGGGCGCGGCGCGCTCGGCGGTCGAGCCCACGGCGCGCACCTGCGCCACCCGTTCGCGCGCCGGACTGTCGGCCAGGGCGCGGGCGAAGACGCCGGGGTGCGGCGACAGGTCGACGGGCGTCTGAAACTCGCGCAGGATCACCTCCAGACTGTTCACCGCATTGTCGGCGGCGCGCAGGTGCAGGAAGTCGGCGTCGGGGAAACGTCGCCCGGCGCGGCTCAGGCGCGCGGCGCGGCGGGCGGCGTCGAAGATGATCGGGGGACCGGAGGAGGGAGAGGGGGCGCTCATGTCGGTTCAGGATGGGGGCTGGCGAGGTCGATTGAAAGGCGTGAGCTCGCCTTTAGCATCCGGCGCGCGCGATGCGGGCCGGGGCCTGCTGGATATTCTATTGCCGCCCGTCGCCCACGACAGCCGCGAGGCCTCGGCCTCTGCGGGCCTGTCGCCCGACGCCTGGAGCCGGGTGGCCTTTCTGGAGGCGCCGGTCTGCGACGGCTGCGGCGCGGCGTTCGAATACGACGGCGGCGATTTCGCGGCGGATCGGTGCACGGCCTGCGTCGCCAGCCCTTACGCCTTCGGCCGGGCGCGGGCGGCCTGCGTCTATGACGAGGCGTCGCGTGGGATCATCCTCAAGTTCAAGCACGGCGACCAGCAGCAGTTCGCCCCCCTGTTCGCGCGCTGGATCAGCCGTTCGGCCGCCCCCCTGATCGAGACGGCCGACGCCGTGCTCCCCGTGCCGCTGCATCGCGCCCGCCTGCTGTCGCGGCGGTTCAATCAGGCCGCCGAGATCGCCCGGCCGCTGGCCCGCGCGGCGCGCCTCGACTACCTGCCTGACGCCCTGATCCGCGCCGCGCCGACCGCCAGCCAGGGCGGCAAGTCCGCGCGCGGGCGGCGGCTGAACGTCAAGGCGGCCTTCGCCGTGACCGAGGCCGGGCGCCGACGCATCAAGGGGCGTCATCTGCTGCTGATCGACGACGTGCTGACCACGGGGGCCACGGCCGAGGCCTGTGTGCGGGTGCTGATGGAGGCCGGAGTCCGCGCCGTGGACCTGGCTGTCATCGCGAGGGTGAAAAACGCGCGCGAACCGCTTAAGTGAGGGGGAACCTTCCCATTCGCCTTCAGGAGCTCCCCTTGGCCGACGTCGTTCTCTACACCAAACCCGGCTGCCCCTACTGCATCCGCGCCATGGCCCTGCTGGACCGCAAGGGCGCGGCCTATACGAACATCGTCGCCTCCAACGACCCCGAGAAGAAAGCCGAGATGGTCGAGCGCTCGGGCGGCGCCGCCACCTTCCCGCAGATCTTCATCAACGGGAAACACGTCGGCGGCTCGGACGACATCCACGCCCTGGACCGCAAGGGCGAGCTGGACGCCCTGCTGGCGGCCTAGGTGATCGACACGCTCGACATTGCGCTGATCCAGACGCGGACGCCGGCGACGGCGGCCGCGGGGCTGGCGCATGTCGAGCCTCTGATCCGCCAGGCGGCGGCTGAGGGTGCGCAACTGATCCTGACGCCCGAGGGGACCAATTTCCTCGAACAGCGCCGGGCCTTGCGCGACGCCGCCCTGTCGGACGAGGACGCCGATCCCGCTGTCGCCGGGCTCAAGGCCCTGGCCGCCGAACTGGGCGTCTGGCTGCTGGTCGGCTCGGTCATCGTGCGCTCGGGCGCCGAGGGCGATCCGCGCGCCGCCAACCGGTCCCTGCTGATCGACCCCAGCGGGGCGATCACGGCCCGCTATGACAAGCTGCACGTCTTCGATGTCGACCTGCCGAACGGCGAGACCTATCGCGAAAGCGCCTCGGTCAGGCCGGGCGAGGCGGCGGTGGTCGCCGACAGCCCCTGGGGCGGTTTGGGTCTGACCATCTGCTACGACCTGCGTTTCCCGCATCTGCACCGCGCCCTGGCCAAGGCGGGCGCGAGCCTGATCGCCGTTCCCGCCGCCTTCACCCGCCCGACCGGCGAGGCGCATTGGGAGGTTTTGCTGCGCGCCCGCGCCATCGAGACGGGCGCCTTCGTCCTGGCCGCGGCCCAGGGCGGCGCGCATGAGGACGGCCGCCAGACCTGGGGCCGCTCCCTGGTCGTCGGCCCGTGGGGCGAGGTCATCGCCCGCCTCGACCACGACGAACCGGGCGTCCTGCACGCCCGGCTGGATCTTCAGGCCGTGGAGAAGGCGCGCGCCAGCGTGCCCGCCCTGCGCCACGACCGCGACTTCGACCTGCCCCTATGATCCGTTACGCCCTGTCCTGCGACCACGACCACGGCTTCGAGGCCTGGTTCGGCTCCTCGTCCGACTATGACGACCAGGCGGCGCGCGGCCTGGTCGAATGCCCCTTCTGCGGTTCGACGACGGTGAGGAAGCAGGTGATGGCCCCGGCGGTCTCGGGCACGAAGAAGAGCGCGCCTGCGCCGGACGCCATGAAGCAGGTCCAGTCGATGATGATGCAGGCCGCGCGCGAGGTGCGTGATCACGTCGAGCAGAATTTCGACTACGTCGGCGACGCCTTCGCCCGCGAGGCCCGCGACATCCACGAAGGCCGCAGCGAGAAGCGCGAGATCTACGGCGAGGCCACCCCCGCCGAGGTGAAGAAGTTGAAGGACGACGGCGTGCCTTGCGCCCCCCTGCCCAGCCTGCCGCCCGATCCCAAGAAGGCGAACTGACCGCAGATGGGGGAGGGGGAGCGGTATGAGGAATTCGCCCCGCCTGAACCTTTGCGCCCCTTCGTGCGCCTGCTGTGGACCTACGCCGCGCCAAGCCCCAGCGGGGGCGTGCAGCACATCGCTCCGGACGGCTGTCCCGAACTGGTGGTCGACCTGGCCGCCCCCTATGAGGAACAGGACGCCGACGGCGTCTTCCGCCTGCAGCCGCCGGTGATCTTCGTCGGTCAGATGACCCGGCCCATGGCCATCCGTCCGGTCGGCCCGGTCGAGATCGTCGCCGCCAAGTTCGAGCCGGACGGGGCGCGGGAATTTCACGGCCGCCCGCTGATCGAGGCGACCGACCGGCGGCTGGACCTCGTGGCGCGGCTGGGCGACTTCACGACGCCGTCCGGCGATCCGGCGGGGCAGGCCGCCGCCCTGGGCGCCTGGCTGGAGGAACAGCGCCGGGCGGGCGACTGGCGCATCGATCCCGCTGTCCGCGCTCAGGTCGCCGCCGCCGAGAGCGATCTTGAGGGGCCGCCTTTGAGTCCCGCCGAACGCCGCGCCCTGCAGCGCCGGTTCCGCGACCGCGTCGGCGTGGCGCCGCGCACCCTGCGCTCGGTCTTTCGTTTCCGCCGTATCTTCGATCATGCGATGGGCCAGGACGCCGACGCCGCCTCCTGGCTGGAGGCCGGCCTGGCCGCCGGCTATTTCGACCAGCCGCAGATGGCGCGCGACTTCCGCCGCTTCCTGGGCTGCACCGCCACCGCCTGGGCGCGCGAACAGGTTGAGCTGGCGCGGCGGCTGGCGTCGCATTCCTACAAGCCCGCGCCGTGAGGGCGGCGTAACCTTCCTTCCGTCCTTGAGGAGGGAGAGCCCATGTCCGTTTCCAGCCTGCTGGCCGCCGCCCTGTTGCAGACCGCAGCGCCCGCGACGCCTGCGCCCGATCTGTCGTGGCTGGCAGGCTATTGGCTGGACTGTTCCGGCGGGCGCGAGGCGTCCGAGACCTGGAGCGACCCGCGTGCGGGGCTGATCGTCGGCCACTCAGTCACTGTGCGCAATGGCCGCAGCGGCTTCGAGAGCGCCCGCATCGCCCCCGTGAAGGACGGCGGCCTGGCCTATTTCGCTCAGCCGGGCGGCGCGCCCGCGACCCCCTTCCGCCTGATTGACAGCGGCCCACAGCGGGCGGTTTTCGCCAATCCGGACAACGACTTTCCGCACCGCATCATCTATGACCGCGCGGGGGATGTGCTGACCGCCCGGATCGAAGGGGCGGACGACGACGAGAACCGGAGCGTGCAATGGCGATTCAACAGGGCGGAGCTGAACGCCCGCTGTCCACTCTGACCTGGCGGCCGATGACGGCGGACGATCTCGACGGCGTGGTCGCGGTGGCTCAGCTGTCCTTCCCCGATCATCCGGAAGAGCGCGCCTGCTTCGCCAACCGTCTGGAACTCCACCCTGAAGGCTGCTTCGTCCTGGCCGCCGAGGACGGGCCGGTGATGGGCTATCTGGTCGCCTATCCGTGGGTGCGGAACGCCGCCCCGGCGCTGAACGTGCTGATCGACGCCATCCCGGCCGAGGCCGAGGTCGTCTATCTGCACGACCTGGCCCTGCACCCCGACACGCGCGGCGGCGGCCACACCCGGCCGGTGGTCGAGCGTCTGGCCGAGCAGGCCAAGACGGCGGGCTGGCCGGCGGTCGCCCTGGTGGCGGTCAATGACGCATCCAGCTTCTGGGCGCGCAACGGCTTCGAGATCCAGAACCCGCCGGGCATGGCCGAGAAGCTGACCAGCTACGGCGACGACGCCCGCTATATGGTCAGGCCGCTGTAAGCGTCTTCAGCACGAAGGCGAGGCGCTCGGCGACGGGCGCCTGGGGCAGTACGATCAGTTCATAGCCGAAGCGCGGATAGGTCTCGGCCATGGCCTCGAAGGTGCGGCGGGCCTCGTCCAGATCCTGTTTGCGCTCGGCGTCCTGGCCGAAGATCTCGGGCCAGACCGGGGCGATGAAGACGCGCCGGTCATAGCGGATGTCCTGCGCCGCCCGCTCCACATGGGCCGGGACCGGCAGGCCGCACAGGGTCAGATAACCGACCACGTCCGGAACGCCGCGATCGAAGAAGACGGGCCCGGCGGCGTCCTCGGCGCCGGTGTGAGCCTCAAGCTCGCGATCCAGCATCAGTTCGGCGAACAGGGCCCGGTCCTTCCACGGCAGGGCCTCGCCGTCGATCGCCTGCTGGCGGCGGATGATGGCGCGCCCGGCCTCGGGCGAGGTCGCATGGCCCGCCGCCGCCAGCGCCTCCAGCAGCGTCGTCTTGCCCGAGCCGGGACCGCCGGTCAGGACGATGCGGCGCGGGCCGCTCATGCGTCGCGGGTCGCCATCATCATGTAGTTGATGCCCACGTCGTCGCCCTCGCTCCAGCGGTCGTTCAGCGGGTCATAGGCGAGGCCATAGGGGCCGATGACGGTCAGGGGCTCGCCGTCCAGCATGGCGCGCAACTCCTCGGGCTTGAGGAACCGGCGCCAGTCGTGGGTGCCCGCCGGCACCCAGCGCAGCACATATTCCGCCGCGACCTTGCCCAGCAGCAGGCCCTTCAGCGTGCGGTTCAGGGTGGCGACGATCATCAGGCCGCCCGGCTTGATCAGCCTGGAGCAGGCGCGGATGAAGCTTGTCGGATCGGCGACGTGTTCGATGACCTCCATCGTCAGCACGACGTCGAACGGGCCGGCGCCGGCTTCCACCATCTGTTCGACCGTGGCGGCGCGATAGGCGATGTCCAGGCCGACCTGTTCGGCATGGGCGCGGGCGGTGCCGATGTTCTCGGACGAGGCGTCGATGGCCGTGACGTCAAAGCCCATGCGCCGCATCGGCTCGGCGATCAGGCCGCCGCCGCAGCCGATGTCGATCAGGCTGAGTCCGTCGAAAGGCGCGCGCGCCTTCACGTCGCGCCCAAAATGTTCTGCCGCCCGATCGCGCACGAATTTCAGTCGAGCCGGATTGAAGCGGTGCAGGGGGGCGAAAGGGCCCTTGGGATCCCACCACTCGGCCGCCTGGGCCGAAAAGCGCGCCACGTCGGCCGGGTCGATGCTGGGCCCTTCGGCACGATCGGTTGCAAAGGGTGAAAAACCCTCTTCGCTTTGGGGTTTGCGCGGATCGAGGCTGTCGTTAGAAGCGGGCATGGGCAGAGGCATGGACCGCCTTCGCCCGCCATGCAAGCAGGGGATCAGACGCCAGGATGACGCGGGCCGACACGAACCGGTTGGTGATGAAGTTCGGCGGCACGTCCATGGCCGACCTTGAACGCATCCGTCGCGCGGCGCGCATCGTCGCCGCCGAAGCCGCCAGAGGCAAGAAGGTGGCCGTGGTCGTCTCGGCCATGGCGGGCAAGACCAATGAGCTGGTCGCCTGGACCGACGGCGTGGGCGCTGCGGCGCCGGGTCTGTACGGCGACGGCGCCCTGTCGGACGATGAATACGACGTGGTGGTCGCCTCGGGCGAGCAGGTGACCTCGGGCCTGCTGGCCCTGACCCTGCGCAACATGGGCCTGAAGGCGCGCAGCTGGATGGGTTGGCAGATTCCGATCCTGACCGACGACGCCCACGGCCGCGCCCGTATCGAGGAGGTGCCGGGCGATGCGCTGGGGGCCGCCGTCGACGCCGGCGAGATCGCCATCGTGCCGGGCTTCCAGGGCGTGACCGGCGACGGGCGCATCACCACCCTGGGCCGCGGCGGGTCGGACACCTCGGCCGTGGCCGTGGCGGCGGCCCTGGGCGCGCCGTGCGATATCTATACCGACGTGGACGGCGTCTATACGACCGACCCGCGCATCCAGAGCCGCGCCCGGCGCCTGGAGAAGGTGTCCTACGAAGAAATGCTGGAGATGGCGTCGCTCGGCGCCAAGGTGCTGCAGACCCGCTCGGTCGAGCTGGCCATGCACAAGCGCGTGCCGGTGCGCGTCCTGTCCAGCTTTATCGAACCGGACGAAAACGGAATTCTGCCGCAACACGCCGGCACCCTGATTTGCGACGAGGATGAGATCGTGGAAAAGCGCATCGTTTCCGGCGTGACCATGAGCCGGGACGAAGCCCGGATCACGCTGTTGGGCCTGTCGGACCGGACGGACGCTCCGGCCGACGTCTTCACCCGCCTGGCCGAGGCCGAGGTCAACGTCGACATGATCGTGCAGAGCCAGGCCCGCACCGAGGGCGCGGTCAACCTGACCTTCACGACCGGCCGTCGCGACGCGCGCCGCGCCGCCGATCTGATGAGCGCGGCCAAGGCCGATATCGGCTTTGAGGAAATCCGCGTCGATGACGACGTGGCCAAGGTCTCGGTGATCGGCGTGGGCATGAGAAGCCACGCGGGCGTGGCCCAGACCATGTTCCGCGCCCTGGCCGACAAGGGCGTGAAGTTTCAGGCCATCTCGACCTCGGAGATCAAGATCAGCGTCCTGATCGACTCCGATTACGCCGAGCTGGCGGTTCGGGCGCTGCACGCGGCCTACGGACTGGACGCGGAAGACTAGGATAACGGAATCGCCCCCCTATCTGGGAACTGAAGGCCAGAGGGCGGCAAGGCGGGAGAGACCATGGTCAAGGGCGGGTCAGTGACGGCGAGGGGGCCTCGCCTCCTGCTGCGTCAGATCCGCGAGGCTCTGGCCGGCGCCGGCGGCGGCGCGCCGGCTCAGGATCGACTGAACATGGTGGTGCGGATCATCGCCCGCTCCATGGTGGCCGAGGTCTGCTCCATCTACCTGCGGCGCGCCTCGGGCGAGCTCGAACTGTTCGCCACCGAGGGTTTGAACCCCGACGCCGTCCACAACACCCGCCTGCGCCCCGGCGAGGGTCTGGTCGGCGAGGTGGCGCGCACCGCGGCGCCGCTCAGCCTGTCGGACGCCCAGTCGCACCCCAGCTTCTCCTACCGGCCCGAAACCGGCGAAGACCCCTATCACGCCTTCCTCGGCGCGCCCCTGCTGCGCGGCGGCCGGGCCATCGGCGTCCTGGTCGTCCAGAACCGCGCCGCCCGTCGCTATGACGAGGAGGAGGTCGAGGACATCCAGACCATCGCCATGGTCCTGGCCGAGACGGTGGCCTCGGGCGAGCTTCTGGCGCTGGAGGAGCTTCGCGACGTCGAGGTGGCGCCCCACCGCCCCGAACGGCTGAAAGGGCAGAAGTTCGCGGAAGGGTTGTCGTTCGGCCAGGCCGTGCTGCATGAGGCGCCGATCGCGCCCGAACAGCTTCTGGCCGACGACCCCGCCGCCGAGGAGGCGCGGCTGAAGGATGCGCTGGAGCGTTTGCGCACCAGTATCGACGCCCTGCTGGAGGGCAGCCAGGGCAAGCTGGGCGGCACCCCTTACGAGGTGTTGGAGACCTATCGCATGTTCGCCGACGACCGGGGCTGGAACCGGTCGCTGGAGGAGGCGGTGCGCTCGGGCCTGACGGCCGAGGCCGCCGTGGACCGCGTCCGCAACGAGCATCGCGCCCGCTTCGCCAACGCCCGCGACCCCTATATCCGCGAGCGGCTGCACGACTTCGAGGACCTGGCCAACCGCCTGCTGCGGCTGATGGCGGGCGACCATCCGGGCCAGCGCGACCTGCCCGACGACGCCATCCTGGTGGCCAAGAACCTGGGCCCGGCGGATCTGCTGGAATATCCGCGCGACCGGCTGCGCGGCCTGCTGCTCGAGGAAGGGTCGGCCGCCAGCCACGCCGCCATCGTCGCCCGCGCCCTTCAGATTCCTTGCGTCGGCCGCCTGCAGGGGCTGCGCGACCGCCTGACCGAGGGCGATCAGGTCATCGTCGACGGCGAGACGGGCGAGGCCTACCTGCGCCCCCGCCCCGACATGCTGGCGGCGGTCGAGAGCCGCATGGCCGTGCGCGAGCAGCGACGCGCCGAGTTCGACCAACTGCGCGACACGCCGGCGGTCACGAAGGACGGCAAGCGCATCATGCTGCTGACCAACGCCGGCCTGGCGGTGGATCTGGAGAATCTGGACGCCACAGGGGCCGAGGGCATCGGCCTGTTCCGCACCGAGTTCCAGTTCATGGTCTCGGACGAGCTGCCGCGCCTGGACGCCCAGACGGCGCTCTACAAACTGGTGCTCGACGCGGCGGGCGACCGGCCCGTCACCTTCCGCACGCTCGACATCGGCGGCGACAAGGTGCTGCCCTATCTCGACAACGAGCGGGAGGAGAACCCGGCGCTCGGCCGCCGCGCCATCCGTCTGGGTCTGGATCGTCCTGCCTTGCTACGGATGCAGCTGCGCGCCTTGCTCAGCGCCGCCGCCGGGCGCGAGCTGCGGGTCATGTTCCCGATGATCGCCACGGTGGACGAGTTCCGGGCCGCCCGCGAACTGGTCGATGTCGAGTGCGACTGGGCGCGGCGCCGGGGTCGGCCCCTGCCGTCCCTGCTGCGTGTCGGGGCCATGATCGAATGCCCCAGCCTGCTGTGGCACCTGGACGCCCTGCTGCCGCTGACCGACTTCGTCTCCATCGGCACCAACGACCTGCTGCAGTATATGTTCGCCGCCGACCGGACGAACCCCCGCGTGTCGGACCGCTATGATCCCCTGTCGCCGCCCGCCTTGCGGGCCTTGGCCGAGATCCAGCAGAAGTGCGCCGACAGCGCCACGCCCGTCTCCGTGTGCGGGGAACTGGCGGGCCGCCCGCTGGAGGCCTTCGCCCTGATCACCCTGGGCTACAATCGCCTGTCCGCCCCGGCGGGCGGGGTGGGGCCGGTCAAGCGCATGATCCTGTCGGCCGATCTGAACGCGGCGCGGCGGGGGATGAACGTCCTGCTGGGCTCCTCGGCCGGGTCGGTGCGCGGCGAGATCGAGTCGCTGGCGCGCAAGCTGAACGTCGAAGTCTGAACAAGCGCTGCCGCTTTCGCGCGTTGCCCGCGCTCTTCGCCTCGTCTAAGCGGGGATGACGGGCGCACGGGCGCCCGGCGTGACGGAACCCCGACCCTATGGACCAGGATCGGCAAGCCGCGTTCGACTTCGACGCCGACGCGACGCTGGATCAGACCCCTGAGCCGACGCCCCAGGCGGCGTCGGACGATCCCTCGGATGATTCCCTGGGCGCCTCCCTGCGCGCCGCGCGCCTGGCCTCGGGACTGTCGCTGGCCCAGCTATCGACCATGACGCGGGTGCACGCGCGCTTCCTGACGGCGCTGGAGCAGGGCGAGTATGCAGTCCTGCCGTCGCGCATCTTCTCCATGGGCTATGTGCGCGCCTATGCGGGCGCCCTGGGTCTGGACGAGCTGAACGCCGTCGAACGGTTCAAGCAGGAGTACCCCGACGCGGCCGTGCCGCTGCAGCCGCCGACGGGCGCCGCCCTGCAGCAGATGCGTCAGAACTCGCCCAAGATCCTGGGCGTGATCGGCGTCTTCCTGGCGGTGGTGATCGGCTGGAACGTCTTCCAGCGCATCAACCGCATCGAGGCGCCGCATCCTTCCGATCTGGTCGCCGTGCCCGAGGACTGGGCCGAGCAGGCCGACCGCCAACGGGACCGGGCCCTCTATCTCGGCGCGCCCAGGGCCGCTCCGCCGGACCAGACCACGCCGGCCATGTACGTCACGCCGGGTCTGGAGGCGCAGCTGACGGGCGTCGATCCTGACGACCCCAACGCCGTCCCGCCGCCCGCCCCGCCGGTCCAGGCGGCCTTCAACCCGCGCGGCGCCATCTACGGCGCCTCGGCCACGGTGTCGCAGGTGACCCTTCAGGCCCGCAAGCCCGCCATCCTGGTCATCCGCCAGGGCGACGGCCGCATCCTGTTCGCGCGTCAGCTGGCGGCGGGCGAGGCCTGGCGCGCGCCGCCGAGCCTGTCGGTCACCATCGACACGCCTGATCCAGAGGCCTTCGACGTCTATCTGAACGGCGAGCACGGCGGCGTGCTGCCCGCGCCTCAGTCTCCGCTCGGCGCGCTCAACAACCGCGCCCAGGCCGCCGCGCGCGAGTCCGAGGCCCGCGCCGCCGCCGCCGTCGAGGCCCGCGCCCGCGCGGCTCAGGCCGCTGCGGCCGCCGCTGCGGCAGCGAGCGCGACGACGGGGCCGCAGCCGTATCAATCTGCGCCGGCGACCGCCGCTCCCCCGCCGGCCGCCTGACCCTCTCTGCCGGCCAAGGCGCGATCTTTCGCCGCCTGTCGTGGTTTTGCCGTTCTTCCTGTCCTATGTTCCCGGCGTCATGAGCGACCATTCCGAACTCGGCCACATCCGTCCCTGGCGTCACATCGAGCGCCGCAAGAGCCGCCAGATCATGGTCGGCTCCGTTCCTGTCGGCGGGGGCGCGCCGATCAGCGTCCAGTCGATGACCAATACGCCGACCGCTGATGCGGCGGCGACGCTGGAGCAGATCCGTCAGCTGGAGGAGGCCGGGGCCGACATCGTCCGCGTCTCCTGCCCGGATGAGGAGTCGACGGCGGCCTTCCGCACCATCGCGCGCGAAGCTCGCGTCCCGCTCGTGGCCGACATCCACTTTCACTACAAACGCGGCATCGAGGCGGCCCAGGCGGGCGCGGCCTGCCTGCGCATCAACCCCGGCAACATCGGCTCGATCGAGCGGGTGAAGGAAGTCGTCCAGGCCGCTCGCGACCATGGCTGCTCCATGCGGATCGGCGTCAACGCCGGCAGCCTCGAGAAGGAGTTGCTGGAGAGGTACGGCGAGCCCTGTCCCGACGCCATGGTCGAGAGCGCGCTGAACCACGCCCGCATCCTGCAGGACCTCGACTTCCACGAATTCAAGATTTCGGTGAAGGCCTCCGATCCCTTCCTGACGGTCGCCGCCTATCAACAGCTGGCCGAGGCGATCGACTGTCCGCTGCACCTGGGCGTGACCGAGGCCGGTCCCTTGCGCACCGGCACCATCAAGTCGGCCATCGGCATGGGGAACATGCTGTGGGCGGGCATCGGCGACACCATCCGCGTGTCCCTGGCGGCTGATCCGGTCGAGGAGATCAAGGTCGGCTTCGACATCCTGAAGTCCCTGGGCCTGCGTCACCGGGGGGTGAACATCATCGCCTGTCCGTCCTGCGCCCGTCAGGGCTTCAACGTCATTGAGACGGTGGGGATTCTGGAGGAGCGGCTGGCGCACATCTCGACGGCCATGTCGCTGTCGATCATCGGCTGCGTGGTCAACGGACCGGGCGAGGCCCTCTACACCGACGTCGGCTTCACCGGCGGCGGCAAGGGCGCGGGCATGGTCTATCTGAACGGCAAGATCGCCCACAAGCAGGCCAATGACGGCATGATCGACGAGATCGTCGCCCAGGTGGAAGCCAAGGCCGCTGAACTGGACGCCGCCCGCAAGGCCGCCGAATAGTCGTGAAAGCGGAAAACGCCGGCTGAGTGTTGGAGCGGGTAGCGAGAATCGAACTCGCGACATTCAGCTTGGGAAGCTGACGTTCTACCTCTGAACTATACCCGCGCCGCGCCAAGGCGGACGGCGAAGATATAGGGCGCGGGGCAAAAGAAAAGGCCCGGCGAACCGGGCCTTCCGTTTTTTTGCACGGCGACGGCCTCGGGTCAGTCGCGAACTTCCTCGACGGCGACGCCGCGCTTGGCCAGCATGGCCTGGACGCTGTCGGAGCCCGCCAGGTGGCCGGCGCCCACCGAGATGAAGGCCGTGCCCGAGCCTTCCAGCAGGGTCACGATCTGATTGGTCCAGTCGGTGTTGCGGCGCGTCAGCATGACCTCGTACATCTCGGGCGATTCCGCCTTCATCTCCTGGCCTATCAGGACGTCCAGGCCGTCGACGTCGCCGGTCGACCAGGCGCCGACCATACGGCCCAGGAACTCCGGCGCCTGATCGAACTCCTTCAGGCCCGACCTCAGCATGGCCAGTTGCGCCTCTTCCGACATGTCGGCGATGAAGCCGATCTGCTGAGGCATGGTCTCGAAGCCCTTGATCGGCTTGCCGGTGGCGGCGGCGCGAGCGTGCAGCACCTGGTCCCCGCCGTTCTGCGGCAGGTAGCCGGCCTTGGTGATGCTGGCCATAGCCAGCTGCAGGGCCGCGAACCACGGGCGCAGCGGGTCCAGTTGCGCGGCCGTCGCGCCGATGGAGCGGGCGGCTGCGTCGAGGTCAGCCTGTTCCTCGGCGGTCAGCAGACTGGACAGGGGGCGATCGGGCGAGACCCCCTTGGCCTGGATGATCGGCACGGCGCCGGCCGCGTCGTTCAGATCGGCGATCTCGAACCAGTATTCGTCGGCGCTGGCGAAGGCGCGGTCCAGTGTGGCGCTGCCCCAGGGCGTCTCGGGCTTCAGCACATGGACGGTGCCGAACAGATAGAGGGTGGAGTCCTCGTCCTTGACCACCCACAGGCGCGGGCCGGACCCGGCCGGAGCGGCGACCACGGCGGCCGGATCAGCGGCGGCGGGCGCCGTCTGGGCCAGGGCGGGCGTCGTGGGGGCCAGCAGGACGGCGGCCAGGGCGGCGGCGGAGACGGAGGCGGCGGCGCGGCTCCAGAGTCGATGGATCATGTCAGGCTCCCAGGGGCGCAAGAGGAAAGGAAGACGCTCAGCCTTCCTCGTCGATGAAGATGGATTCGATGGGCATCTGGAACAGGCGGGCGATCTTGAACGCCAGCGGCAGGGAGGGGTCGTAGCGGCCGGTTTCCAGCGCATTCACCGTCTGGCGCGACACGCCCAGTTCCTCGGCCAGGTGCGCCTGGCTCCAATCGCGCTCGGCGCGCAAGACCTTGAGACGGTTTTTCATGGAATGCCCCCTACCGGTGCGACCACCACCACCAGGCCCAGGCGATGAGATAGCCGATGAGCATCAGCAGCAACATCCCGAACGCACCGGTGGCGGCATAGGCCGCAGGGTCGTTTCTCCCCGCATACCAGGCAGGAATTTGAACCATCTTCGCCTGAGGCAGCGCCGCAAGAATGACCAGAACTCCGCCGACCGCCATGCCGGTGTTGCCGCCCCAGTACCAAGCCCATTTGTGAGCCTCGCGGGCGGCCTCATCGATCGACCGCATCCACTGCAGACCGATCCAGAGGGAGATTCCCATAGCGGCGACCGCGAAGGCCCCCAAAATCCAGATGGCCGGGCCGTTGCCGGTCAATCGGCCTGACCCTTCCAGGTAGCCGACCACCACCCCGGCTGTGAAAAGCACAACGAGCATGACCAGGATGGCCACGATAGATTTCACAATGAGCTTACGCTTGGCGTCGGCCACTGGCCCCTCCCGAAACTGACAAGGAAGTTTTACAGTGGCGCCGATCTCAGTGTCAAGCGACTTTGTCTCTTTGTCGGCTACTCAGCAGTGGGAGCGTTCAGCAGCTCCGGGCGGCTGAGGGCGCGGGGCGACTGCTCGACCGCATTCAGTTCGGGCAGTTCCTTGCCTTCATGGTCGACCTTCAGGTCCTCGAAGCGGCGGGCCGAGACCATGACCTGGCTCTCCAGCGAGCCGACGAACTGGTTGTAGCGGCTGACGGCCGCGTCCAGCGCCTTGCCGACCGAGGCGGCGTGGCCGCCCATGACCGACAGGCGCTTGTAGAGCTCCTTGCCCAGCTTGGCGACATCCTCGGCGTTCTTGGCTTGCTCCTCGGCGCGCCAGCCGTAGGCGACGGCCTTGCACAGGGCGAACAGGGTGGTCGGCGTCACGATCACCACGCGCGAAGCCATGGCCGTGGTCATCAGGTCCGGCTCGTGATCCAGAGCCGCAGCCAGGAAGGCGTCGCCCGGCACGAACATGGCGACGAAGTCGGGGCTGGGCTTGAACTGGTCCTGATAGGCCTTGGACGACAGTTGGCGGACGTGGGTCTTCATGCTGGCGGCGGTGCGCAGCGACATGGCGCGGGCCTGGGCCTCCTCGTCGCCGTCGGCCTCGTCGGCGAAGGCCAGGGACACCTTGGCGTCGATGACGAACATGCCGCCGCCGGGCAGTTTGACGATGAAGTCCGGGCGCTGCTGGCGGCCCTCGTCATTGGCGGAAGAGTTCTGCTCCTCGAAGTCGAAGCGGCCGGCCATGCCCGCCGCCTCTAGCACATTGCGGCAGGTCTGCTCGCCCCAGCGGCCGCGACGGCCGGTGTTGCCCTTCAGCGCCTCGGTCAGGCGGCGCGCCTCGTCGCGGGTGGCGGTGGAGGCGGCCATCAGCAGGCCGAGCTGCTCCTTCAGCCCGCCGGTCTCGTCGGCGCGCGCCTTCTCCAGCGCCGTCACGTGTTCCTGAAACTTGGCCAGGGTCTCGGACACCGGCTTGAGCTGAGCCTCCATCCGCTCGCGCGCGACGCGGTCCTGGGCCTGGAAGGTCTCGGTGGCGCGGGCGACCAGCTTGGACGCCACCGCCTCGGCCGACTGGGAGGCCTGGGCCTTGAGAAACTCCGCCATGGAGTCCCGGCTCTCCTCCATCAGGGCCAGCCGCGCATCGGCGGCGTCCAGCGCGCCGCGCGTCTTCTGCCAGCCCATATAGGCCCACAGGAAGCCCCCCGCAGCGACCGCTGCAAAGGCCAACAGGATGAGTTCCAGCATGTTCATGCTCCGTTCCTAGCGGGAGTCGGAGCCAGGTTAAAGCGGGGCGACGTCAGGTGCGGACGCGCCTGCGCGCCCTCAGCCCAGTTCGGCTTCCAGATCGGCCAGGCGGGCGGCCTGGTCCTCGGCGATCAGGGCGTTGAGCATGGGGTCGAGATCGCCCTCGAGGATCTGCGGCAGGCTGTGCAGGGTCAGACCGATGCGGTGGTCCGTCACCCGCCCCTGCGGGAAGTTGTAGGTGCGGATGCGCTCGGAGCGGTCGCCCGAGCCGACCTGGGACTTGCGTGCGTCGGAACGAGCGGCGTCCTTGGCCTGACGCTGCATGTCGTACAGGCGGATGCGCAGGTTCTTCATCGCCTTGTCGCGGTTCACGTGCTGCGACTTTTCCGACGAGGTGGCGACGATGCCGGTGGGCAGGTGGGTGATGCGCACCGCCGAGTCGGTCTTGTTGACGTGCTGACCGCCCGCGCCGGACGAGCGGTATGTGTCGATGCGGATGTCCTTGTCGAGGATCTCGATCTCGACGTCCTCGACCTCGGGCAGGACGGCGACGGTCGCCGCCGAGGTGTGGATGCGCCCGCCCGCCTCGGTCGTCGGCACGCGCTGGACGCGGTGGACGCCGCTCTCGAACTTCAGGCGGCCGAAGACCCCCTCGCCGCTGACGGTGGCGATGATCTCCTTGAAGCCGCCGGCGTCGCCCTCGGCGGCGCTGTCGATCTCGACCCGCCAGCCGCGCGTGGAGGCGTAGCGCGAATACATGCGGAACAGGTCGCCGGCGAACAGGGCGGCTTCGTCCCCGCCCGTGCCCGCGCGCACCTCCAGCACGGCCGAGGCGTTTTCATCGGCGTCGCGCGGGGCCAGCAGCAGGGCCACATCGCGCTCCAGACCGGGCAGGCGCTCGCTCAGTTCGTCCAGTTCGTCGGCGGCCAGGGCGGCCATTTCCGGATCGGCGGCCATGGCCTTGAGGTCGTCCGCCTCGGCGCGGGCGCGGGCCAGGGCCTGGACCGCATCGGCCACCGGCTTCAACTCGGCGTGCTCTTTCGACAGGCGGACGATCTCGGCGCCGTCCGTGGCGGCGCCCATCCGGGCCTCCACCTGATGGAAGCGGTCGAGCACCTGATCGAGCCGGGCCTGTGGCAGTCGCAACGGCGTGTCCTTGCAGAGAAAATCGAGGGCGGAGCCTTACCTGCGACGCGCCGCCGTGTCGATAAAAACGCCTCTACACGCGCGCATGGAGCGATTGTGAACAGCCGTCACAAGCTTGTCAGCTCGGTTTCGTCACCGTCTCAAACGCCCTAGCTCCCACTCCAGATTAACCGGGCTGAAACGAAACGGAGACAGGGCATGACCCATGAAAAGCCCCCGGAGGGGGTCTCGGCGGGCATTGCGCCGGGCGCCGACGTCGCGCGCCTTTGCGCCCTTTACGACGGGCTTCTGACGCCGGGCGGGGCGGCGCTGAGCCCGGCCGCCGAACAGGAACTGAAGGCCCTGGCCAAGATCTTCGACCTGGACGCCGAGCGGCCCGCTGTCGAACTCTGGCCCTATGTCCGCGCCGTTCTGGTGCGCCAGGCGCCGCCGGAGACCGCTTCGACGCCGGCCGAGGTCGAGCCTCGGACCGTGCTGCTGGTCGAGGACGACGCCGACGCCGCGGCCGACCTGACCGAGGCTCTGGACGCCGCCGGGCACCGCGTGGTCGGCCCGTTCCACAGCGCCGAGGCGGCCGAGGCGGCGACGGCTCTTCACCCTGTCGACCTGGCTCTGCTGGACATCAATCTGTCAGGCGAGGCGACGGGCGTCGACCTGGCCCGCAGTCTGAAATCGCGCTGGGGCGTGCCGGTCATCTTCCTGTCCGGCGACGTGACGGCGGCGGCGCACAACGCCGAACTGGCAGCCGCCATGGTCATCAAGCCTTACAGCGGCCGCGACGTGCTGGACGCCATCGCCCGGCTTGAGGTCGCCTGAGGTCGTGGCGCGAGCCATTGCCAGGCGCGTCGCGACCTGCGCCTGATGGTCGCCGAACATCCGTCGTCGAGGCGCTGAATGGACACCTTCTTCCTGTTCCTGCTGGTCGGCGTCCTGGCTCAGGCGGTCGACGGCGCCCTGGGCATGGCCTACGGCGTCATCTCCTCCTCAGTGCTGCTGGCGCTGGGCGTGCCCCCGGCCACGGCCTCGGCCAGCGTCCACGCCGCCGAGGTCTTCACCACCGCCGCCTCGGCTGGAAGCCACGCCTGGCACCGGAATGTCGAGTGGCGGCTGCTGGCGCCCCTGGCCGTGGCGGGCGTGATCGGCGGAGTTCTGGGCGCCTATGTTCTGACCGGATTGGAGGCGGCGGTGATCAAGCCCTTCGTCGTCGGCTATCTGGCGCTGGTCGGCGTATGGATTCTGTGGCGCGCCGGACATGACGTCCGCCCGCGCCATCTGCCTGCCTGGGTTACGGCGCCGCTGGGCCTGGTCGGCGGCTTTCTGGACGCCGTGGGCGGGGGCGGCTGGGGGCCGACCGTCTCCTCGACCATGGTCGGCGCCGGGCATGAGCCGCGCAAGGCGATCGGCACGGTGAACACGGCCGAATTCTTCCTGACCGTCGCCATCTCGGCCACCTTCGTCTGGGCCCTGGTCACCGGCCACTGGGAAGAGGCAGGCGCGCTTCAGAACCATGCGGCGGCCGTCGGCGGCCTGGTGGTCGGCGGCCTGATCGCCGCTCCCTTCGCCGGCCTGATCGTCAAGAAGGTGCCGCGCAAGGCCCTGGCCTATGCGGTCGGCGTCCTGCTGCTGATCCTGGCCGCCTTCCAGGCCGTCCAACTGCTGAAGCTGATCGGCTGAACCCGCCTAGCGCGGGAAGGTGTCGACGAAGCTGGGACGTCGCTCCAGCGCCGACTGCATGGCGACCAGGTTCGGGCGGCCCGTCTTCCAGTCATAGTCCGGATGGCGGAAGCCGATCCAGGTGACGGCGATCCCGGCCGTCAGGACGCCCATGTCCAACGCCTCGGCGTCCGGCGAGGCGGCCTCCAGCGCATCCAGGGCGCGGCCCATGTTGACCGTCCAGCGCTCGATCCAGGACGACGAGCGCTCCTGCTCGGGCCGACGCTTCTCCAGCACCAGCTTGACCCCCATCTCCAGCGCGGCGTTGGCCAGGGTCTCCAGCCGTTTGACTCTCAGGCGCTCCGCTCCTTCGGTCGGCAGGAGGCGCGGTCCGGACCCGAGCGCGTCCAGATATTCGGCGATGACCGGGCTGTCGGTCAGCGGCCGGACGTCCTCGGCGATCAGGGTCGGGACCTGCACCACGGGATTGGTCGACAGAAGCTCGGGCGCATTGGCGTAGGGATCGACGACGATCTCCTCGATCCGGTCCGCCAGCCCCTTCTCCCGAGCGACGATGCGGACCTTGCGCGCGAACGGCGAGGGGGTGGTGATGTAGAGCTTCATCGTCATTCCGCCGTCTTGTCGGCCGCCGGGGGCGCCACGCAGCGCTTGTCGCGGAACAGGGCCCATTCCTCGCACTGACGGCCGTCTTCGAAGATGCAGACGCCGTATTCGCCGCCCTGGGCGTCGCGACGTATTTCCGACCGGCCGCCCTCCTGTCCGCAATGGACCGAGGCGGGATTGGCCATGCCGACGGCTTGGGGCGACGAAGGCTCGGTCTCCTTCGGCGGAGCGCAGGCGGCCATCGTCAGCAGCGCTCCCGCCAGGGTCAGGCGCGTCAGTCCTGTTCTCATACTCATCAGCGTCCTGCCTCCTTCGTCACGGCGGGGCCGTAGAACAGGGCGTTGAACAGTAGTCGCGACGACGCTCGCGCCTGGGCGCGGTTCACCACATCGGGACCCAGAACGATGACCCGGCCCTGGCCGTGCTCCAGGTCCAGCACGGCGTCGGCGCCCGACAGCCGTTCCGGACCGATGGCCCAGCCGCTGGAGACGGCGACCTGCTGCGGATACCGCACTAGGCCGGCCCCTTCGCCCGCATGGCGGAAGCCCGTGTTGCGGTTGAAGAAGACGTTCATCTGGCGCGGGGCGCCGAAGGTCAGGGGGCGGCTGTTGTCGACCTCGGTCTTCAGCACCGCGCCGGGGATGAAGAAGTCGGTCGAGGCCAGGGGCTTGCCGTCGGCGCCCGTCAGTACGTCCTGCACCGGCGCGCCCATGGCGGCGGCCAGGCGGTGGGCCGAGCCGATGGTGACGACGCTGCCGCCCGCCCGCGCGAAGGCGTCCAACTGGGGCACGGTCGTCTCGGCGGTGATGTGGCCCAGCCAGCCGCGGTATTCGGCGGGGATGCTCTCGGGCGTCGGCTGCGGGCGCTGGGCGGCGGCGGAGAGGTCGGCCGGGATCATGTCCGAGGCGAAGACCAGGACGTCGAAATCCTTGTTCAGGTCCCCGGCGTCGAGACGCTGCGGATAGACCACCTCGAACGGATACTCGAACTGCTCCAGCATCCACTTGGTCCAACCCGAGGCCATGGAGCCGCCGTAGCGATCGACCAGGCCGATGCGCACCGGCTTCAGGGCGATCTGCTCGCCGCCCGGCGCGCGGGCGACCGCGTGGGCGTTCAGGCCCAGGTCGCGCACGGCCGCCTCGACGATCGGGCGGGCCTTGTCGTCGGCCGGAATCCACAGGGCTCCGGGCGGCAGGGTCGCGCGACCCGCGCGGGTCTCGCCCTCCTGCCAGTAGACGGGCAGACCCGCAGCCAGCAGGCGGTTGGTCAGGATGTAGCCGTTGACGGGCGCATGATCGATCAGCCAGCCCGCCCGGCCCGATCCCTCGATCCGGCCCGGCGGCGGGGCCATGACGTCGGCGACGCGTTCGGTCGGCGCCTCGAAGCCGTCCAGGATGCGGTCGAACTGCACGCCCATCTGCATGGCCAGGGTGTAGCCCGTGGCGTCATAGGGCAGTTTGGGCGGGCCGCCCGGATACTGCAGGTCGTGCGGGTGGTCCTGCGGCTCGAACATGTCCAGGACGTGCGGGCGATAGGCCTGGGCCGTCTTCACCACATAGGAGCCCGCCGGATAGGTCTTGCCGCCCACGGTGAAGGCCTGGGTGGCGCGATCCACATCCACGCCGGTCTTGATCAGGCTGTTGAGGAAGGCGACGGCGGTGGGCAGGTCGGCTTGGTCCGCCGGGATGACATAGCCGCGCGGGTCGCGCCGGGCCGGGTCGCGCAGCACGCTGTCATAGAGCGCCGGATCGGCCCCCTGGCGGGCGTCCGAAGGGCCGGCGACGGCCTGAAGGGCCTCGACGCTCGCAGGCGTGACGCGCCAGGTGTCGGCATTGCCCTTGTCGATGGCGTTCTGGCCCATGCGCCAGATGTTGAACAGCACCCGATCCTTGTTGCGCGAGGCGTAGTTCAGCACCGCCCGGTTGATCGATTGCGAATATTCGATCGACTGGGCGAAACGCCAGGTCTGGGGCGCGATCGGCATGGGCAGGTCGTTGCGCGGCAACTGGTTGTCCGGGATCAGGCGGATCTGGCTGGGAGTCGGATGGCCGGTGATCTCGGTCAGCAGGCCGACCGCGTTGTGGAAGTAGGTGACGGAGCGCTCCATCCCGTTGTTCCACGTCGAATAGTTGGCCCCGCTGCGCATGGTCGAGCCGGGCTTGCCCTCCTCGATCAGGCGGCTGTGCATGGCGGCCCCGACCTCGGACAGGGTGCTCATGACCAGGGGGTCGTAGTTGTAGTTGAAGGGGTCGCGGAACGGCGGCATGAAGACCACGGTCCCCGCCGGCGCCGTCTGGTGGTGGTTGTAGATGATCTGCGGGAACCACTCGCGGAAGAACTGCCGGTTGACGTTGGTCGTCTCGGTCATGGCCGACAGGTAGTAGTCGCGGTTGTTATCGTGGCCGACGTACTTCTGATACAGCACCGGGATGCTGTCGTACTCGCGCTTCAGCGGGTCCGCGTTGCGCATGTACCAGGTCGAGACCAGCTCCCACCCGTCCGGGTTCATCGGCGCGAACAGGATGACCACGTCGTCCAGGATGCGCTTGGCCTCCGCGTCCTCGGCGGTCAGCCATTCATACAGGGCGGCGATCAGGGCCTGGGGCGGCACCGTTTCGGTGGAGTGCAGGCCGCCGTCGATCCAGACCACGGCCTTGCCCTCGGCGGCCAGGGCGCGGGCCTCGTCCTCGCTGACGCCCTCGGCCTTGGCCAGGCGCCGCGCGATCTCCTGATAGCGGTCGATGTTCGCCAGGTTCTGCGGCGAGGAGACGACCGAGAGATACTGCGTCCGCCCTTCGGAGGACTTGCCGATCTCTAGCAGCTTCATCCGGTCCGACTGGCCGGCCAGGGTGTGCAGATAGCGCTCGAACTGGGTGTAGGTGATCAGATGATAGTCCGCCCCGACCTCATGGCCGAACGCCTCCAGCGGGGTGGTGAGGGTGCGGGCGGGGGCGGCCGTGGCCGCGACCGGGGCCGGCGAGGCGGCGGCTTCAAGCGCCAGGACGCTGGTCGAAGAGAGAGCCAGGACGGCCAGCCCGGCGGCCAGTCGGCGTGCGGGAGCAAGGGCGGGTCGGGACATTGAAGACTCCTGATGCGTTCACTCGGCGAGCCTTCTGCGAGGCCTGATTTGCAGCTTGGCGTTTTCGAGCCGCAGACGCAATTTGCCTTCAACCGTTTTCGAGCGCCGCGCGGGCGCAATTTTCTTCGCGGTTTCGGGCGATGAGGGCGAGATCGCCCCTTTTCCGAATCTTCTTCTGGAGTTGGCGAATTTTCCGATTTCGATCGGAAAACCCTTCGCTTTTCGATCGAAATTCGACGGCCAATCCCTGACCGGCGCGCCTAGATCTCGAGGAGTTCGTTGGAGGTCGGGGGATTTTCGTTTATTCGCTGCCTCTTCCTTTTGGGCGGGTGGGGAACCTCCATCGGTTTGTAACTGGGGTCCGGCGGCGCCGGGCCTGCAAAGCTGGACGACTTTTGTATGAAACGTTTGTTCGCCTACTTCATCGTCGGGGCGATGATATTGGGGGTCCTGACGGGCTGGGGCCTCAATCATTTTCTCACGGCTGACCAGGCCTCGGCCGCGGCCTCTAATCTCAACGTGGTGACGGATGTCTTCCTGCGGCTGATCAAGATGATCATCGCGCCGCTGGTGTTCACGACCCTGGTGGCGGGCATCGCCCATATGGAGGACGCCGCCTCGGTGGGGCGGATCGGCGTGAAGACCATGACCTGGTTCATCGGCGCTTCGGTCGTGTCGCTGGTGCTGGGCCTGGTGATGGTGCAACTGCTGCATCCGGGCTCGGGCATGCATCTGCCGGAAGCGGTGGCGGCGACGGCCCCGGCGGCCTCGACCGACGCCTTCTCCCTGCATGGTTTCATCGCTCACCTGGTGCCGACGTCGATCTTCGACGCCATGGCCAGGAACGAGATCCTGCAGATCGTCGTCTTCTCCGTCTTCGTCGGCACGGCGGTCGCGGCCCTCGACGACAAGGCGCCGGCGGTGCTGCATCTGGTCGAACAGGCCGCCTCCATCATGCTGAAGGTGACCGAGTTCGTGATGAGGCTGGCGCCCTTCGCCATCTTCGCCGCCCTGGCCTCGACCATCGCCACCCAGGGCCTCGAGATGCTGGGCACCTACGCCAAGTTCGTCTTCGGCTTCTACGGCTCCATGGGCGTGCTGTGGTTCCTGCTGTTCCTGGCCGGCGCCGTGGTGCTGGGCAAGCGGGTCGTCCCGCTGTTCCGGGCCATCCGCACCCCGACCCTGCTGGCCTTCTCGACCGCCAGTTCGGAGGCCGCCTATCCCCGCATCCTGGAAGCCCTGCCCAAGGTGGGGGTGCGTCGCCGCATCGTCAGCTTCGTCCTGCCGCTGGGCTATTCGTTCAATCTCGACGGGTCGATGCTCTACTGCACCTTCGGGACCATGTTCATCATGCAGGCCCACGGCGTGCATCTCAGCGTGTCGCAGCAGATCTTCATGCTGCTGCTGCTGATGGTGACGTCCAAGGGCATCGCCGGAGTGCCGCGCGCCTCGCTGGTGGTGATCATGGCGACCCTGACCTACTTCGGCCTGCCCGAGGCGTGGATCGCCATCGTCCTGGGCGTCGACCACCTGCTCGACATGGGGCGCTCGGCCACCAACGTCGTCGGCAACTCGGTCGCGGCGGCCGTGGTCGCCAAGTGGGAGGGCGAACTGGAGGATATGCCCGTGGATGGGGCCGACGGGGCGGAGCAACCGGCCGTCGCCTGAGGGCCTCTTCGACATTCAGATGGAAGCGGCGGCCTGCGAAGGCCGCCGTTTTCAATTGCGATCCAACCTTATAGCCAGCGTTCCCGTTCACAGGTCGCGCCCATATGTGTCGAAAATTGCGCCAATCGCCGCGAAAGCTTGGCCGTAGAATGCGAAATACGACCCATTTGGCGCAATAGGAGTGCGCCGCCTGTGGATATGTGTTAAGAATTCATGAGTGCTCAGGCGTTGTCTTCAAAACGCGGCCGGCTTCTTCGTGAGGCCGTGCGCCAGTCCTGGAGCGTTGGCGTTGGAACAAGCTGTGTGGGAGAGCCGGGCGGGACGCCGGGCTTTGGAGGGGCCGCTGTTCGCCCCGGATCGAAGATTGAATCCTGACCGTCGCCGACGGCCTTGGTCGGCGCCGGCGGATGACGCCGAAGGCCAGCGAAATCGCGCTCTGGCCGCCTGGATCGATCATGAGGCGCGCGCGCGTCTGCTGGTCACGCGGGCGCTGGAGGTGGCGTGGATGAATGAGGCGGCCCGCATGCTTCAGGCGGACGACGACCTGTTCAAGGTCGAGGGCGGTCGGTTGGCGACCCGTTCCCGCGCCCTGCCTCGTCTGATGTCGCAAGCGCGCGCGGATGAGGCGCGATGCCTGACCGCGCCGGGTTCGGACGGCCGGACCTGGGTGCTGTGGGCGCGCGAGGTGGCCTCGGCGCCGAACTGCCTGATCGGCCTGACCGTGCAATGCGTCGGCGGGGCTGTCCGCTTCCAGGCCCTGATCGAGACCCACCTGCTTTCGCCCTCCGAAGGGCGGATCGTGGAGATGCTGCTGGCGGGACATGAGACCGGCCGCATCGCCCAGATCATGGATGTCTCGCTAGAGACCGTGCGCTCCCATCTCAAGCGGGCCTATCAGAAGATGGGCGTGCGCAGCCGGGGCGAACTGTTCGCCCAGGCCCTGGCCTTCGTCGTGCCCTGAACGAAGGGGCTTAGGGCGCGGTCGGCGCCGTCAGCGGAGCCGCTCCGCCTTCGACCGGCGCGGAGGTTGCGGCCGGAGCTTCGACCGTCTTGTCGAACAGCAACGGCCCCATGGCGAAGGCCGCGACGGCGGCGCCCGCCGACAACGCCAGCACGGCCACCACCCCATAGGCGATCAGCGAACGCGACCGACGACGGCGAAAACCGCCCGGCCGCACGTTGCGCACCAGCACATAGGGGCGGTTCGTGAAGGCTTCGGAGCCGATGATGTTGTGCTGGGACAAGAAGACGCTCCCGACTTTCCTTGAACGGAGCGGCTCACAGAGCGGCTTCTTGGGGCCAAAGGATGGCGAACGCCGGTCAAACGACGACGGCCGCGCGAGGAACGCGGCCGTCGAAAAAGGCTCAGCTAACGGCTCAGTTTATGGCTACGCTAACGGCTCAGCCGGGGCGGGTTTCAGCCGCCGAGCGTCACATTGACCGCCCGGCCGCCGCGCGTCTGGACCCGGCGCATCAACACCATGACGTCGTCGTCGGCCTTGACCGGGGCGATCAGGAACCAGCTTCCGTCCGGCAGGTTCGAGAAGCGGAAGCCGCCCTCGGCGCACGGCTCGGCCCGCTCGAAGGACCGGTAGTCCGCGCCCTGTTCGCCCGCCGAACGCGCGCGCACCACGGCGGCCGGGACGGCGGCGCGGTCCGAGGCGCCGTACAGGCGATCGATCCGGGCGCGGGTGTAGCGGGTGTCCGGGATCAGGCCGACGTTGCCGGCGCACTGGAAGGCGCGGCCGTCCTGGACGAAGGCCACGCGGCCCTCGATCGAGGCCTGACCCGCACGGGCGGACCAGGCGAAGTCGTCGGCGTTGAAGACGGCCGGTCCGACGGCCGCGCCGCCCATGGGCGTGGTGGCGCAGGCGGACAGGGCCAGCCCGCCGAGGGCGACGGCGACAAGGCTCTTGAAGGGGACGGGCGAGCGCGAGGAGGTGGTCATGAGGGCGGCTCCCGGTTTCAGTTCAGGCGTCGACCCGGCATGACCTTGGGGGACGGGGCGAGTCAAGGTTGCTCGCCGTCTCGTGCTGCTCCACAAGAGGACCGTAGACCGGACGAAAGAGGCCGGCCGCAAACAAAATCAGGGACTTCATGACCGTCACCATCGACGACATCCGCGCGGCGCAAAAACGCATCGCCGGCCAGGTCGACCGCACGCCCGTCCGCTATTCCCGCCGCCTGTCGCAACTGACCGGCGCCGAGATCTGGATCAAGTTCGACAATCTGCACTTCACCGGCAGCTTCAAGGAGCGCGGCGCCCTGAACCGGCTGCTGCAGCTGACGCCGGACGAGAAGAAGCGCGGCGTCGTCGCCGCCTCGGCGGGCAACCACGCCCAGGCCCTGGCCTATCACGGCGGCCGTCTGGGCGTGCCCGTGACCATCGTCATGCCCGAGGGCACCCCCTTCGTGAAGGTGGACGGCACCCGGGCCCACGGCGCCAATGTCGTCATCCACGGCCTCGACTTCTCGGGCTCGACCGAGGAGGCCAGGCGGCTTCAGGCCGAGCACGGCTATGTCTTCGTCTCGGCCTTCGACGACGAGGGCATCGTCGCGGGGCAGGGGGTCTGCGGCCTGGAGTTTCTGGAGGACGCGCCGGACCTCGACGCCCTGATCATCCCCATCGGCGGCGGCGGACTGATCGCCGGCAGCGCCATCGCCGCCAAGGCGGTCAAGCCGGACATCAAGGTCTTCGGCGTCGAGGCGGCGCGCTATCCGTCCTTCACCGCGCGCCGTCGTGGCGAACCGGCCCAATGCAGCGGCCAGACCATCGCCGAGGGCATCGCCATCAAGGCGGTGGGGGAAATCCCCTTCGCTCTTGCTGACGCGCTGGTCGACGAGGTCTTCGTCTGCGAAGAGGCCGATTTCGAAAAGGGCGTGGCCCTGCTGGCGACGCTGGAGAAGACGGTGGCCGAGGGCGCCGGGGCCGGCGGTCTGGCCGCCATCCTGGCCAACCCGGAACGCTTCAAGGGCATGAAGATCGGCGTCGAGCTGACCGGCGGCAACATCGACGCCCGGATGCTGGCGGTGGTGCTGAACCGCGAAATGGTCCGCGAAAAGCGGTTGATCGTCTATCGCATCCTGGGCGATGACCGTCCCGGCATGCTGTCGGCGATGGCCGCCGTCATCGGCGGTCTGGGCGGCAACATCATCGACGTGGTGCACAACCGGCTGGCGCTGGACGTGCCCGCCAAGGGGGCCGAGTTCGACATCATGGTCGAGACCCGCGACTCCCGTCATGCCGAGGAGATCGGCGCCGCCTTGAAGGACCAGGGTTATGAACTTCGCATGGGCTAAGCGCCCCCTCGGCGCCGCCCTGGCCGCGTCCGCCCTTCTGGCCCTGGCCGCCTGCGGCCGCCCGGCCGCCGCGCCCGAAGACCTGGCCAAGAACGCCGCCGAAGCCGCCGCCTTCATGAAACAGAACGCGACGGAGGAGGGGGTCCAGACCCTGCCTTCCGGTCTGCAGTACAAGGTCGTGGCTTCCGGCCCGGCGGGCGGCGTCAGTCCGGATCGCAACGATCTGGTCAAGGTCGACTATGAAGGCACGCTGACCGACGGCACGGTGTTCGACAGTTCGTTCAAGCGAGGCGCGCCCGCCGTCTTCTCGCCCGAGGGCGTGGTGCCCGGCTGGACCGAGGCCCTGCAGATGATGAAGCCCGGCGACGAGTGGATTCTCTTCCTGCCGCCGGAGCTGGGCTACGGCGAGCAGGGCGGCCCGCCGATGATCCCGGGCAACGCCGTGCTGGTGTTCCGGTTGAAGCTGCTGGACGTGGCCCCGGTGCCCGGCGGCGGCCGCGGCGTGGGCCAGGCCGCCGTCTAATCCCTTCTCCCTCAAGGGGAGAAGGACCATTCCTGCCTGACCTCTTCATCCGCCTCATCCGCCAGCCGCTCGGCGCGTTCGGCCTCGAACCGCTCCGGCGATAGCTGCGACAGCGCCCAGACCGCCGCCCCGCGCACCACGGGCGCAGGGTCGTCCAGCAGCCGCTCGACCGCTTCGATCAACGCCGGCTCGCTCGAGTTCCCCGCCGCATACAGCACGTTGCGAATGAACCGATCGCGGCCGATTCGCTTGACCGAGCTCTTGGTGAACAGGGCGCGGAAGGCGGGGTCGTCCAGCGCCAGCAGGTCCGCCAACGGCGGCGACTTCAGCGCGTCGCGCGCGTGCAGCCGCGCCTCCGACGCGCCCTGCGCGAACTTGTTCCAGGGGCAGGCGGCCAGACAGTCGTCGCAGCCGTAGATGCGGTTGCCCGTCGCGGCGCGGAACTCGCGCGGCCAGGCGCCCGCATATTCGATGGTCAGATAGGACAGGCACCGCCGGGCGTCGATCTGAAACGGCGCCGGAAAGGCCTGCGTCGGGCAGGCGTCCAGACAGGCGGTGCAGCGGCCGCAGTGCTCGACCTCGGCTTCGTCCGGCTCGATCTCGGCGGCGGTCAGGATCACGCCCAGGAACAGCCAGTTGCCGTGGGTGCGGCTCAAGAGGTTGGTGTGCTTGCCCTGCCAGCCCAGGCCCGCCCGCTGGGCCAGCGGCTTCTCCATCAGGGGGGCGGTGTCGACGAAGACCTTGACCTCCTGGCCCAGCCGCGCGGCGATCTGACCGGCCAGGATCTTCAGCCGCCCCTTGATGACCTCATGATAGTCGTCGCCGCGCGCATAGACGGAGATATAGCCCGCTGACGTTATCTCCAGCTCGGGCCGGGGGTCTTCGTCGGGGCCGTAGTTCATGCCCAGAACGATGGCCGTCTTCGCCCCGTCCCACATGGCGGTGGGGTGGGCGCGGCGCTCCAGCGTCGTCTCCATCCAGCCCATGTCGCCGTGGCGGCCCGCATCGACGAAATGGGCCAGCTTCTCGCCCGCGCTCCACGGATCGCCGGCCGAGGCGAAGCGGCACACGCCGAAACCCAGGTCGGCGGCGCGCTGTCGGATGAAGATGCGGGGATCGGCCGCCATGAGGGCGCTTTAGCTCCCGTTGACCTCAGAAGTCGAGGTCGGCGTACCAGGGCGCAGGCTGCACGCCGGGGAAGCGATCGCCGAGAAGAGGGCGGAAACAGGGGCGGGACTTCAGCTTGGAATACCACAGCTTCAGCGACGGCCAGGAGGCCCAGGCGACCTCGCCGAAATAGTCGAGCACGGACAGATGGCCCGCCGCGATCAGATCGGCCTGGCTGAGACGACGTCCGGCCAGCCATTCACGCCCGGCCGCCAGAGGCTCCAGCGTCGACAGATGGCTTTTGAGCGCCTCGCGGCCTTCCCGCAGCATCCGGGCGTCGGGCGACCCCAGCCGCAGCAGGGGCTTCTCCATCCGTTCATGCAGCAGAACGGCGTCGACCTCATCTGTGAAACGGCGGCTGAACCAGGTGGCCAGGCGGCGCGCCTCGGCGCGCTCGGCCGGGTCGGACGGCAGCAGGAAGTCGCCCTTGGT
Source organism: Brevundimonas sp. NPDC055812 (assembly GCF_053616535.1). Taxonomy (NCBI): domain Bacteria; kingdom Pseudomonadati; phylum Pseudomonadota; class Alphaproteobacteria; order Caulobacterales; family Caulobacteraceae; genus Brevundimonas; species Brevundimonas sp. NPDC055812. The sequence goes on from NZ_JBSHDX010000009.1 coordinate 81,252, forward strand.
GCGGTCCTCCAGCCAGCCCAGGATGGCGTCCAGTTCGCACAGGACCAGCGGACGGTTCTTCTCCGTCACGGTCAGCACCGGCGGCATTCCCGACGGATTCATCTCGAACAGGGGGCAGTCGTCCTCCCATGGGCGGACGGCTTCTTCGCTATAGGCCGTCTTGGCCTCGCCCAGCGCCAGCCGCGCCGTGCGCGACGCGGGATGATAGGCGAAATGATAGAGGACGGCGGGCGTGGACATCGTCCGCCTTCATGCGCCCGCGCGCGTTAAGGCTCCGTTTACCGCGCGCGATTGTCGCAGGCTCAGGACCAGGGGCCCATACGCGACGAGGGCGCGTCCGGCGCGACCGGTTCCGACGCCGTCGGGCGGGCGGGGGCGAAGGCGCCGCCGTGCGGTTCGGCGGCTCCGCGCGGGTCGGCGTGGATCAGGATGTCGGCGTGGGGAAAGGCCTTCAGCACCCGCTTCTCGGCGTCCAGGAGGATGTCGTGCGCGGCCTTGAGGCTGAGCTCGGGGTCCAGGTCGACATGCATCTGCACCATCAGGGCCTGGCCGGCCATGCGGGTGCGAAGCTGGTGGACGTTGGCGATGCGGGCGTCCTCGGTCACGGCGGCGACGATGGCGGCGCGATCCTCGTCCGAGGCGGCCTGGTCCAGCAGATGGCCGGCGGCGTCCTTCAGCAGGCTGACCGCGCCCCAGGCCAGCCAGACGGCGACCACCAGACCGGCCGCCGCGTCCAGTCCCGGCGCCTTGAGGAAGGCGCCCGAGATCACCCCGATCAGCACCACCACATTGGCGGCCAGGTCGGCGGCGTAGTGGGCGCGGTCGCCCGCCACGGCCAGGGAGCCGGTCTTCTTCATCGCCTGGGTCTGCATCCACACCAGGCCCGCCGTGACGGCGATGGACAGGACGACCACCCCGACGGCCCAGCCGCCGGCGGTCACCGGGCGCGGATCGAAGATGCGCTGAGTCGCTTCCCAGCCGATGAAGACGCCGGAGGCCAGCACCATGCCCGACTGCACCAGCGAGGCCAGGCCTTCGGCTTTGCCGTGGCCGTAGCGATGCTCGTCGTCGGGCGGGGCGGCGGCCCAGCGCACGGCGAAGAAGGTCGCCAGCGACGCCACCAGGTCCAGGGCCGAATCCGCCAGGCTGGCCAGGATGGAGACCGAGCCGGACGCCCCCAGGGCGAAGGCCTTCATAATGATCAGCAGGACCGCCGTCGCCACCGACAAGGTGGTGATCCGGCGGGTGGTCTCATGGGCGGCGTCGAGAGGAGAGGCGGACATTTCCTCGCCCTTGTCGCCCAAAACAGCGCCCGCGCCAATGGCGGCGGCGGAGGCGGGGCGCTAAGGAGAGGCGGACGGGAGGCCGCAGGCTGCGGCGCGCCCGACAAAGAGACCGAGCGGAGCATTCATGGCGGACTGGCTGACGGCGATCCTTCTGGGTCTGGTTGAGGGATTGACCGAGTTCATTCCGGTGTCCTCCACCGGTCACCTGCTGCTGCTGGGGCATTTCCTCGGTTTTGAAAGCACCGGCAAGACGTTCGAGATCGTCATCCAGCTGGGCGCTCTGCTGGCCATCATCAGCGTCTATTTCAAGCGGCTGTGGACGCTGGCGACGCGCTGGCCCTTCGATCCGGAGGCGCGGCGCTTCCTGATCGGCCTGCTGGTCGCCTTCCTTCCCGCCGTGGTGATCGGCTTCCTGGCCTATGGCTTCATCAAGACGGTGCTGTTCGAGACGCCGTTGGTGATCTGCATCGCCCTCATCGTCGGCGGGGTGCTGCTGCTGTGGCTGGACCGGATGAACAAGATTCCGACCTATCTGGATGCGGACCGCTATCCGTTCCGAGTCTATTTCCTGATTGGCCTGTTCCAGTGCCTGGCCATGATTCCCGGCGTCTCGCGTTCGGGCGCCACCATCGCCGGCGGCTTGCTGCTGGGCACGGACAAGCGGTCGGCCGCCGAGTTCAGCTTCTTCCTGGCCCTGCCGACCATGGGGGCGGCGGTGGCCTACGACCTGTTCAAGAACCGCAACGTGCTGGACTTCAGCGACGTCGGCCTGATCGCCATCGGCTTCATCGCCGCCTTCATCTCGGCCCTGGCCGTGGTGCGCTTCCTGCTCGACTTCGTGTCCAAGCGCGGCTTCGGCCCCTTCGCCTGGTGGCGGATCGTGGTCGGCGTCGTCGGCATCATCGGCTTGGGCGTGACGGGCGCGCTGTAACGCCGTCGCACAGCGCGCAGCAAAAACCCCTCGGGACGCCGGTCTCGGGGGGTTTTTCTTGAGCCGTCGTTGAGATCAGGCGGCGGGGCTCTCGGCGTACTGGCCGCCGTTGCGGTAGCGCCACAGATAGGCCGGCGCGATGGCTTCCAGGCCAGAGGGTTCGACTCCTAGATCGGCCAGGCCCTTGGCGCCCGGCGTCACGACATTGTCCGTCTCTAGCAGCACGACCTGATCCCTGGTCAGGGCCGGACGCAGTCCGATCATGGCCGGGATCTGGGCCAGGGAGCCGATCAGACGCGCGACCGGGAAGGGCAGGGGCAGCAGGATGTTGCGGCGGTTGGTCTCGCGCAGGATGAACTTCAGGATGTCCTCGAAGGTCCAGACCGACGGGCCGCCCAGCTCATAGGTCTCGCCTTGGGCCTCGGGGGCGACGGTCGCGCGGGCGATCGCTTCGGCGGCGTCGGCGACATAGACCGGCTGGAACCTGGTCTGTCCCCCGCCGATCAGCGGCAGGACCGGCGACCAGGTCGCCATGGCGGCGAAGCGGTTCAGGAATTGGTCGCCCGAACCGAAGACGATCGACGGGCGCACGACTGCCGCGCCGGGGAAGGCGGCGCGCACGGCGGCCTCGGCCTCGCCCTTGGTGCGGGCGTAGTCGGCCTTGCCGTTGGCGTCGGCTCCCAGGGCCGAGATGTGGGTCAGACGCTTGGCGCCCGCCGCCCTGGCCGCCTCGGCGACATTGGTCGCGCCCTCGACGTGCAGGGTCTGGAACTTGCGGCCGCCGGTTTCGAACAGGATGCCGACCAGGTTGATCACGGCGTCGGCGCCGCGCACGGCCTCGGCCACCGCAGCCTTGTCGGTGATGTCGCAGCGCACGACCTGAACCTGGCCGACGTCGCCGGCCATGTGCAGCATGGGCGCGCTCTTGGCGTTGCGCGCGGCGACGCGCACGCGCCAGCCGCGACGGGCCAGGGCGCGCACCACCTGGGTTCCGATAAAGCCCGAGCCTCCGAACACGGTGACCAGACCGGGGGCGAAATCAGCCATCTCAGACGCTCCAACGCCAAGCCCCGGCCGCAACCGACGGCCGGAGACGAAATCCTATGCGCGGGGCTTAACCGAAGCGGCCCCCGCCCGCAACGAGAAGGGGCGGGATTCCGTCTGATCCGTCCGCCTCTCAGTCGGCCTGATGCACGATCCGCCCGTCGACCACCGTCAGCACGGCCTGGCCCTTGGAAATGTCGGCGGCGGGCACGGTCATCAGGTCGATGTCGAAGGCGGTGAAGTCGCCGCGCTTGCCCACCTCGATCGTGCCCAGCTCATTCTCGCGGAAGCTGGCGTAGGCGGGCCACAGGGTGAACATCTTCAGCGCCGTCGCCCGGTCCACCGCCTCGTCCGGCCGCCAGTCCGGCCCCTGAAAGCCGTTCAGGTCGCGGCGCGCCACGGCGGCGTAGAACTCGATTAGCGGGTCGCCCCGCTCGACCGGCGCGTCCGAACCGCCGACCACGATCACCCCGCGATCCACCAGCGTATGCCAGGCGTAGGCGCCGTCCAGCCGGGCGTCGCCCAGGCGGTCGGCGGCGAAATGCAGGTCGCCGATGGCGTGGCTGGGCTGCATGGAGGCGATGATCGGCAGGTCGTTGAAATAGTGATAGTCGCGCGGCCGGATGATCTGGGCGTGCTCGATGCGCCAGCGCGGATCGGCCAGCTTCCACTCGGACTTGGGCACGGAACGCAGCGCCTCTTCATACCAGGCGGCGACGTCGTGGTTGCCCTGGTCGCCGATGGCGTGGGTGGCGATCTGGATTCCGGCGCGCAGCGCCTCCTGATAGAGCGGCATGACCTCTTCGCGCGACGCCAGCATCAGGCCGGACGTCTCGGGCCGGTCGGAATAGGGCTCGAACAGCTTGGCCCCGCGCGAGCCGAGGGCGCCGTCGGCGTAGAATTTGATCGCGCGGGTGATGATCCGCCCGTCGCCCGCGTCACGCGGCCCGCCCGCCATCAGGGCGCGCGCGTCGCCCATGTCGATGCTGTTGTAGACCCGCAAGGGCGCCTCGCCCTCGCGCGCCATCTGCTCCAGCAGGGGCACGTCCTTCCACGGCGCGCTCATGAAATGGACGCCGGTCCAGCCATAGCGGGCGTAGACGCCGAACCCGGCGCGATAGGCCTCGCGCGTCGCCGCCGCATCCGCCTCGGGGGCTAGGCCTTCGAGCAGTGCCATGGCCCCGTCGACCAGAAGGCCGGTCGGCTGGCCGTCCGCATCCTTGAGAATCTCGCCGCCCGAGGGGGTCGGCGTCGTCGCATCGATCCCGGCCGCCGTCAGGGCGGCGCTGGACGCCGCCCGCGCATGGCCGTCGGCCCGGCTCAGCACCACCACCCGTCCCGGCGCGGCGGCGTCCAGATCGGCGGCGGTCAGGAAGCGCTTCTCGGGCCAGTGGGTCTCGATCCAGCCGCGCCCGACGATGACGCCCTCGGGGTGGGCCTCGGCCCAGGCGCTGAGTTTCTGCATGGCTTCGGCGACCGAGGCCGAACCTTCCAGATTCAGCGTCATCTCGCGCCAGCCGATGCCGTCCAGGTGGGCGTGGCCGTCGGTGAAGCCGGGGAAGAGGGTCGCCCCCTTCAGGTCCACGACCTCCAGCCCCTCGGCCGACGGCGCCGCGTCCGCCGCCCCGACATAGGCGATGCGTCCGTCGCGCACGACCACGACCTCGGCGGTCGGCCGGGCCTCAACGCCGGTATGGATGGTCCCGCCCCGGATCAACAGGTTCTGGGCGTAGGCCGCAGGCGCGGCCGCCAGCATCAGCGCGGCCGCCAGCGGCAGGGTCGTCTTCACGGTTCGGATCATCAGCGCCTCCAGTCGCGGCGCAGGGGAGCCTCAGCCGGGCTTGTCGTCAAGCTTGCTCCTCTCCCTCCGTCATCCTCCGACAAGCCGCGAAGCGGCGCTGATCGGGGGACCCAGCGCGCGTGAGCGCGAAAGACGCCGCCGCGGCGCTTGCAGCAAGATCGCCTTCGGCGCCGCTGGGTCCCCCGGTCTCCGCTGCGCTTCGCCGGAGGATGACGAAAGCGGAGGGGCGACTACGGCCGCCCCACCACCTGATCGACGGAGTTCGAGGTGACCGGGTGATACAGCGGTCGCGCCTCGGCGTAGATGCGCGTGGCGATGGGGCGGCCCCAGTCGCCTTCGGCCCACAGAGTCTGGAACAGCGGCAGGACGAATTTGCGTCGGCCCTGGCTGGTCAGGAAGCGCTCGGCCGTGGCCACCGCGGGCTCGTAGCGGTTGGCCAGGGCCGCCTGCAGCCAGGCGAAGGTCAGTTCGGCGTTGCCTTCGCTGTCCAGCTTCAACGTGCTTTCCAGATCGGCCAGCTGCGCCGGGGTCAGCCAGTCGGCGCCCGCCGCCAGGCCTTGCGGCCGCCACGACAGGAAGCGCAGGCGCTGCTGGGTGTTCCAGTCCTTCCACGGCGCAGCCGAGGCGGGGCCCTTGGCGACGTAGAAGGCCTCGGCGGCCGCATCCACGGCTTCGAAGGCGTGCGACACCGGCGCCTGGGCGTTGGACGGCAGGCCCGGCTGATAGATCCAGTTCTCCAACTGCAGCTCCGCCTCCAGCGCCGCGTCGCCCTTGACCAGATTCTCGCGGATGTCCTTCAGGAAGCCGACGTCGGTCATCGGCTGGAAGGCGTGACGGTCGAAATAGCCGCGCAGCCAGGCGTCGAACCGCTCGCGCCCGACGATGCGCTCGATGGTGCGCAGGAAGGCGGCGCCCTTGTCATAGGGGATGCCCGACAGGCCGTCGTCGGGGTCGCGTCCGGTCAGGTCCAGATGCAGGCGGGTGTCGCCCGGATCGGTGACGGCGATCTCGGCGACCAGATCGTTCCAGGCCAGGGCCTGTTCCTGCAGGGCGCGCTCGCGGCCGTAGAGCGCCTCCATGATGCGGTTCTCGAAATAGGTGGTCGTGCCCTCGTTCAGCCAGATGTCGGCCCAGGTGGCGTTGGTCACCAGATTGCCGGACCAGGAGTGGGCCAGTTCGTGCGCCACCAGCGACACCAGCGACCGGTCGCCGGCGATGATGGTGGGCGTGGCGAAGGTCAGGCGCGGGTTCTCCATCCCGCCGAAGGGGAAGCTGGGCGGCAGGACCAGCAGATCATAGCGGCCCCAGCGATAGGGGCCGTACAGCGCCTCGGCCGCATCGACCATCTGGGCGGTCGGCTCCAGCTCCCATTGGGCGGGCTTCAACCGGCTTGGCTCGGTCCACACCCCGGTGCGTTCATCGAAGGGGGCGAAGGCGAGGTCGCCCGCGCCGATGGCGATCAGATAGGGCGGGATGGGCTGATCCAGCTTGAAGCGCCAGGCCCTGGTTCCGGCGCCGGCCGCCTCGCCCTGCGGGGTCAGCTGCTCGGCTGACATGACCACGGTCAGATCGGCGGGGGCGACGATACGGGCGCTGTAGGTCTGACGGATGCCGGGGCTGTCCTGGGTCGGAATCCAGGTGCGGGTCAGGATCGCCTGGCCCTGGCTGAACAGATAGGATTTCTGGCCGCCCGCCGTCTGCTGCGGGCTCAGCCACTGCAGGGCCGAGGCGTCGGGGCGGGTGGCGTAGGCGACGACGATCTTCTGCGTCTCGCCGCCCTGGAAGGCCGGGACGCGCACGCTCAGGGGCTGGCCCTTGATCGGATCGGCGGCGCCCAGGCTCCAGTCCAGCGGGCGGCCTTCAGCGTCGGTCACGCCCTTGATGTCCAGCATCTTGGCGTCCAGCACCACCTCGGTCGCGCCGGGGCGGCCGGTCACGTCCAGCGTCGCCGTGCCCGTCAGGGTCTTGGCCGCGAAGTCGGCGGCCAGGTCCAGATCGACGTGCGTCACCCGCGCCTCGGTGGGCCGGGCCCAGGAGTGCGGGTCGTTGACGTAAGCCGTCGCCTGGGCCGACGCGGCCGGGACCAGGGGCGACATCGGCGTCGTGTCTCCGGTCGTGGCGCAGGCGCCCAGGGACGTGGCGAGGGCGGCGGCTATAGCGAGGGCGGAAACCCGCCCGACCAGCTTCAGGGTCATCGAACGCTCCGTATCAGATGCGCCCGAAAAGGCTCCCTTGCGCCCGAAAGATCAAGCCTTTGCTGCGGTCGGCGGCAGGTGATGGGCCTTGAACAGCCGCCCCTTCTCGGCCGCCAGAACCAGCGCCAACGCCGCGACGCCCAGCAGGACGAAGCCCACGGTCATCGGCACGGTGGTGCCGTCGAACTGCTGACCGATGGCGAAGCCCAGCAGGGCCCCGCCGATCGAGGAGATGAAGCCCTGGGCCGAGGAGGCCGTGCCCGCGATATGGCCCATCGGCTCCATGGCCATGGCGCCGAAATTGCCGGCGATGAAGCCGAAGCAGAACATCTTACAGGCCTGCAGGGCCGCGAACACCCACAGGCTGTCGTGTCCGGTCCAGGCGATCAGGGCGTGCAGGGCGCTGAAGCCGATGAAGCCGAACAGGGCCGTGTGGGCGATCAGGCGCGAACCCAGCTTCTCGACCAGGCGCGCGTTGAGGACGGAAGCCACGGCGATGCCCGCAGCCACCAGGGCGAAGACGACGGGGAACAGGCCCGGCGCCTTGAACACGTCGAAGAATATCTGCTGCGAGGAGTTGATGAAGCCGAACAGCGCCCCGCTGATAACGGTCATGGCCAGGGCGTAGCCCATGCCGATCCTGTTGCTGAGGGCGAAGCGGAAAGCCCCGGCGATGCGGACCATGTCGATCGGCATCCGGTCTTCGGGGTGCAGGGTCTCGGGCAGGCGCAGGCCCGCCCAGATCAGGAAGGCGCCGCCCGACAGGGCGAAGACGCCGAAGATCCACGGCCAGGGCGCGACCAGCATGATCGTCTGGCCCACGGCGGGCGCCAGGATGGGCACGCCCAGGAAGACCAGGAAGCTCAGCGACATGACCCGCGCCATCGTCCGCCCGGCATAGCGGTCGCGCACGATCGAGACGGCCAGCACCCGCGTCGCCGCCGCCCCGATCCCCATGCCGATCCGCGACAGGATCAGCATGTCGAAGGTGTGGGCGAAGGCGGCCAGAACGCTGAAGACGACATAGACGGCGATGCCCGTGAACAGCACAGGCCGGCGTCCATAACGGTCCGACAGCGGGCCGTAGAACAGCTGCGCCACGCCGAAGCCCAGCAGATAGGCGGTGATGACCCACTGACGGCTGTTCTCATTGGCTACGCCCAGATCCTCGCCGATGTAGGGCAGGGCCGGCAGCATGGCGTCGATCGCCAGGGCGTTCAGCGCCATCATCACGGCGATCAGGCAGACGAATTCGGCGAAGCCCGGCCCCTTGGGCGGAGCCTTGATCGCGGAGGAGGGGGCGCTGGTCATCGGCTCCAGATGCGGCCTGCGACAGGCTGACGCAACCCTGCAAAGGTCAAGATTTGCGCACCGCAACAATAAGTCAGGCGGCGGGCTGCGGATTCGGGGCTGTTCGTTCCTGTCACCCGCTCATCCGGGCCGAAGTCGGGAAGAGCGGGCGGCGCCTTCAGCCCTTCACCTTGATCCGCGCCGTCACCGACATGCCCGGCGCCAGCCGCTCGGCGCCCTCCTGGCCCGGATCGACGGCGATGCGGACGGGGATGCGCTGGGCCACCTTGGTGAAGTTGCCCGTGGCGTTGTCGGGGCGGATGACGCTGAACTCGGAGCCGGTTGCGGGCGAGATGCGCTCGACCTTGCCGGTCAGGACGCGTCCGCCCAGGGCGTCGACGGTGATCTCGACCGGCTGGCCGACGCGCACGTCGCGCATCTGCGTCTCCTTCATATTGGCCGTGACCCAGACCACGTCGGGGACCAGCGCCATGAACTGCGTGCCGACCGCCGCCTGCTGGCCCTGACGCACCGTCACTTCGCCCAGGCGGCCGTCGCGCGGAGCCTCGATGCGGGTATTGTCCAGATCGATCTGCGCCAGGCGCACCTGGGCGCGGGCGTTCTCGACGGCGGCCTCCAGCGAGCCTCGATTGACCACGGCCGAGGTGACGCCGGTCTGGGCCACGTCCTCGGCGGCGTGGGCTTCGGCCAGTTGGGCTTCGGCGGCGCGCAGGGCGTTCTGGGCTGTGTCGACCTGGGCCTGGGCGACCCAGCCGCCCTCGAACAGGGCGCCAACCCGCGTCGCATCGGCGCGGGCCTTGGCTGCGGCCGACTGGGCGGCGGCGATGGCGGCGCGCGTCTGGGCGACCGATCCGCGGGCCGAAGCCTGGCTCTGGGCCGAGTTGGCCAGCGCCGCCTCGGCCGAATGCAGCGAGGCCTGCGCCTGCTCCAGCCGCTGGCGATAGATCCGGTCGTCGATCGTGGCCAGCAGCTGACCCTGCTTCACCGTCTGGAAATCCTGCACCTCGACCGAGGTCACATAGCCGCTGACCTGCGGACTGATGATGGTCACCTGACCGCGCACATAGGCGTTGTCCGTGGTCTGCGGCCCGCCCGAGAAAGGCGGCAGGCGCCAGGCGTGCAGGATCAGGCTGATCCCCACCACGGCCATGGCGATCAGGGCCACGCTCCACATCACGCGGCGGCCGCTGGACGGCGGCGGCGCGGCAGGGGTCGGCCCAGACGGAGGGGGCGCAGGGGGCGCGGCGGGAGCGGACGGCGAGGGGGCGGCGTCGGTCATGGTCTTGTCCGGTTCAATCGACGGCCGTCGCGACGGAGGCGGCGGCGTCGGAGGCTTGCGTCTGGGCCTGGCGTGCGGCGCGGCGCGCCTCCAGCTTGGGCCGATAGTGGTTCAGGGCGACCCAGGCGGCGCCGATCGCGGCGGCCCCCGAGATCAGCAGGAAGACGTCGTTGTAGGCCAGCACCTGGGCCTGCTGGCTGACCTGCTGTTGCAGCAGGCGCAGGGCCGCGCCCTGACGCTGGGCCGCGTCGCCGATCACATGGGCGTAGGCGCCGCCCAACTGCTGCAGGCGCAGCACGGTCTCGGGATCGCCCAGACTGATGCTTTCGGACAACTGGCTGGAGTGGAACTTCTCGCGCAGGGTCTGGATGGTGCCGACCAGGGCCGAGCCCATCAGTCCGCCGACGTTCTGGCCGATGGAGAACAGGACGATGAAGCTGACCATGTTCTTGCCCCCGCCCTGCAGCACCTTGCCGAAGCCCAGGATCATGGTCGGGCCGATGAAGAAGGCGGCGGCGAAGGCCAGCAGGGCCTGGCTGAAATAGAGCTGGGTCGGGCGCGTCAGCACGGTGGCGTGGCTGTCGATGAAGGCGCCGACGGCGATCATGACCAGGGCGATCGAGATCGGCTTCCACAGCTTCATCGGATTGAGGGTGAAGGCGCTGACCAGGGTCCCCGCCGCCGTGGCGATCAGCATGACCACGAACAGGCCCTGCATCTGCTGCGGGACCAGCCCCATCTGCTGCAGGAAGCCGACCGCGCCGGTCGTCTGCTCGGACAACACGATGCGCACCAACAGGATCGCCAGCAGCAGCCGCACCAGGTCGCGGCCTGCCAGCCACTTGAGGTCGATCAGCGGGTTGGTCCGGTTGTATTCGATCAGGACGGCGGCGGTCAGCAGCACGATCGCCCCGGCCAGGGCCCAGCCGATCCACGCCGCCTCGGTCCACCAGACGATGCGGCCCAGACCCAGCACGGCCGTCAGCAGGGCCACGCCCGGCGCGAACAGGGCGAAGGTGACGAAGTCCAGTTTCTCGAACACCCGCACCCGCTGCGACGGCGGCATCCTCAGGGCGAAGACGGCGGGCAGGGCGACCAGCACCAGCCCCAGCTCGAACATGTAGAAGGCCCGCCACTGATCTAGGTCCAGCAGGCGCATGACGCCCAGCCGCGCCAGGGGAATGGCCAGGCTGGACAGGCCGACGCCGATGATGATGCCTTTCAGCCGGTGCTGCGCCGGAAAGGCCTGGATGATGTAGAGGATGCCCAGGGTCGACATCCCCGCCGCCGCCATCCCGGCCACGCCGCGCACAATCAGGGTGGAGCCGTAGTCTTCCAGAAACAGATGCGCCGCCGCCGTGGCCAGGAAGACGACCAGGATGATCTCGGTGAACAGGCGCAGGCCGTATTGCATCCGGAACTTGACCAGTAGCAGGTTCATGCAGGCGTTGGTCATGACGAAGACCACGGGCAGCCATGCCGCCTCCGTCGTGGTCACGCCCAGCGCCCCGGCCAGTTGCGGCAGATCGGCCGTCACGGCGGCGTTGCCCAGACTTCCGGTCAGGGCCACCAGCACCCCGACGAAGGCGTAGGCCAGCCGCCAGGGCGTCGTATGATCGGGCGTTGCGGGCGAACCGGGCAGGACCGGCCGCTCGTGCGGCTTCAGGGTGGCGAGGAATTCCTCCCACGGCAGGTCCCAGTGACGGCGGCTCATGCGGCCTCGCCGCGCGGCCGCACCGCGTCCAGCACCAGGGCCAGGGACCGCAGGCTGAGCGCCTCGCGCGCCTTCGCCGGGGCCGTCCGCGACGGAGCGCCCAGCATCAGGGCCAGGACGCGGATATCCTCGACCGTCAGGTCCGGACGCACCCGCCCCGCCGCCTGGGACACGGCCAGGGCCTCGGCCCCGGCGGCTTTCAGGCCCTGACGGATAGGCGCCAGGGCCTCGTCCTTCAGATCGCGGATCGCGCTGGACAGGCCCGCGCTGTCCAGCATCAGCCGGGTCATCTGCTCCAGAAACCAGATGAAGACGTCCGGATCGTCCAACTGCGCGCGGGTGCGCCGCGCCAGGTCGTCGATCTGCTTCAGGAAGACCGCCAGGGCCAGCTCGGAGCGGTCGGCGAAGTTTCGATACAGGGTCGCCCGGCCGACCCCTGCCTGCTCGGCGATCTGATGCAGCGGCGCGTCCAGCCCATCACGCGCAAAAGCGGTCTCCGCCGCCAGAAGCAGCTTCTCGCGACGTTCTGCGGCGTCTTGTCGCAACGGACGGGTCATGGCGCGCTAAGTGGACACTTGTGTCCGGTTAATCAAGGGGGCCTCGCCCCTTTCAATGCGCAAGTCGCCCGCAAGCTGCGCCGCGACGGCCTGTCGAGGCGGGATCGCCATGCTACACGTCGCGTGGAAGGCCATGGAGGACGATGATGTCGGCTCGCACCTGGAAGGCCCTGACGGTCGTCGGCGCCTGCGTGATGCTGTCGGGTTGCTATTCCTGCTCGCTCAACGGCGGCTGGGAGCGGCAGATGAATCCGTTCTGCGTCGAGCGAGGCGCCCTGGTCGGCGCGGCGCCGATGTCCGTCGAGGCGTCCGCCATCCCGCCGACCGGTCGTCTGTCTGGACGGGGGACGCCGGGGAAAGCGTCGCTCTGATCCTCAAGGGGGCTTGAAAGTCAGCTGGTGCCGGTGGTCGGACTCGAACCGACACTCCTTGCGGAACCGGATTTTGAGTCCGGCGCGTCTACCAATTCCACCACACCGGCACGGCTAGGCTCAAGGCGGCGCAATCTAGCGGCGGCTGAGGTCGCGTCAATCGATGAAGCGCAGCCGCCGCCAGTTTTTATCGAGCCGCTTAGACCGGCTCCACCGTCTGTTCGATGGCGCCGAACAGGCTGTGGTTCTTTTCGTCCAGCATTTCGATGCGGACGCTGTCGCCGTGCTTGAGGAAGGGAGTCCTGGCCGCGCCGGTCTGGATGGTCTCGACCGTGCGGATCTCGGCGATGCAGCTGTAGCCCAGTCCGCCCTCGGACACCGGCTTGCCGGGGCCGCCGTCGGCGTCCTTGTTCGACACCGTGCCTGAGCCGATGACGGTTCCGGCGCCTAGGGCGCGGGTCTTGGCCAGGTGGGCGATCAGGGTCCCGAAGTCGAAGGTCATGTCGACGCCGGCGTCGGCGCGGCCGAAGTCCTGGCCGTTGACCTGAACCAGCAGGGCGCCCGACAGCTTGCCGTCCTGCCAGCGATCGCCGAGCGCGTCCGGCGTGACGAAGACCGGCGACAGTGCGCTGGCCGGCTTGGACTGGACGAAGCCGAAGCCCTTGGACAGTTCAGCCGGGATCAGGTTGCGAAGCGAGACGTCGTTGACCAGGCCGACCAGGCGGATCGCCGCCAGGGCCTCGTCGCGCGTCGCGCCCAGGGGCACGTCGCCGGTGACGACCACGATCTCGGCCTCCAGGTCGCAGCCCCAGGCCTCGTCCTTCAGCGGGATGGCGTCGCGCGGCGATAGGAAGCCGTCGGAGCCGCCCTGATACATCAGCGGATCGGCCCAGAAGCTTTCGGGCATCTCGGCGCCGCGGGCCTTACGCACCAGTTCGACGTGGTTCACATAGGCCGAGCCGTCGGCCCATTGGTAGGCGCGGGGCAGGGGGGCGGCGGCCTCATGCTCGCGGAAACGGCCGCGCGGCACGGCTTCGTGCTCCAGGCTTTCGGCCAGGGCGCGCAACTGGGGCTCGCAGCGCTCCCAGTCGTCCAGCGCCGCCTGCAGCGTCGGCGCGATCAGGAAGGCGTCCGTGAACCAGTTCAGGTCGTTCGAGACGATGACGAGGCGGCCGTCACGGCCGTGCTTGAGCGAGGCGAGTTTCATGGAGAGGAGGCTAGTCTCGGCCGAGGCGCTTGGAAAGCGGGGAGATGACGGCGCCGGCGCCGTTGCAGCTCGGAATTATTCGGGAGGGGTGATCACGGCCCGCGCTTCGGCGCCGGTGCGCTGAGCGGGGTCGCGCACCTCGACCTCGACGATGACGGCGCCCGCGGGCTCGTGCGCCCACAGGTAGCGGCGCTCGATCTCGACCGTGCGGCCGGACGGAGCCATGCCCTCATAGGCGTCGCCCCAGGGCGTGACGGCCTTCATCTCGTTCCAGCGCAGGCCGCAGGCGGCGTCCAACTCCTCGATCGCCATCTCCGACAGTTCGTCGGCGTGGGGCGCGGGCGTCTCGGGGTTCACAGCCATCGGCGGACCCTTCCTTTATAGGCCTCGTATTCGGCGCCGAAACGCGCCGACAGATACCGCTCCTCGCGGGCGATGACGAAGCGGTCGATCACGATCAGGCAGGGTAGCAGCATGGCCAGGGCGATCGGGCTGTCCATGGCCACGGCGAACCCGATGTAGGTCAGGCCGAAGCCCAGATAGATCGGGTTGCGGCTGAAGCGATAGAGGCCGCCGGTCGCCAGCGCCGTCGTCGGCTTCCACGGCTCGGGCGGGGTGCCGAGGCGACGGAAGGTCCCGGCCGCGATCCCGTCCAGCAGCAGGCCGCCGATCACCAGAACGAAGGCCAGGACGCGCCGCCATTCGACCGCCAGGCCCAGGGACGGCTCGCCGATCAGGCGGCCGATCCCGAACCCGACCAGCAGGAAGGCCAGGTAGATCAGCGGCGGGGGCGCGAGGACCCCCGCATGGTCGCTCCTGACGCTCAACGCGCGCCCTCTTCATCGCCGTAGATGGCGACGCGGGCGGGCGAGGTCGAGGAGACGGCGCCGCGATACATGCCCGAGGTGTTCATCGAGAAGGCGTGGACGCCGTCCTTGCCCATGACGATGACGCCGCCGTCGCCGCCGATGCTTCCGACCTCGGCGATCTCGGCGTCGGCGGCGGCCTGGACGGTCGCGCCCTCGGCGGTGCGGCGGCAGATGTCGCGCGCCACGGTGGCGCGGATGAAATACTCGCCCGAGCCTGTCGCCGAGACGGCGCAGCCGTCGGCGTTGGAGGCGTAGGTCCCGGCGCCGATGATCGGCACGTCGCCGACCCGGCCCCAGCGCTTGGCGGTCATGCCGCCGGTCGAGGTGGCCGCCGCCAGACGCCCCTGGCTGTCCACGGCCACGGCGCCGACGGTGCCGAACTTGCGCTCGTCCAGGGGGGCTTCATTGAGGTTGAAGGCCAGGGGCGCGGCCGGCCCCAGGCGAGCCGGTTCGGCCGGGGCGCCTTCGGGGCGCGGCGGCACGGTCTCGCCCCGATCGGTCAGGGCCTTGACCAGGGCCTGCCAGCGGCTCTCGGTGAAGAAGAAGGACGGCGCCACCTCTTCCAGGCCGACGGAACGGGCGAAGGTCTCGGCGCCCTCGCCGATCATCATGACGTGGGGCGACTTCTCCATCACGGCGCGGGCGGCGGCGATCGGATGGCGGGTGCGGGTCAGGCCGGCCACGGCCCCGGCGGTCAGGTCCGGGCCGTTCATCACGGCGGCGTCCAGCTCGTTCTTGCCCGCCGAGGTGAAGACGGCGCCGCGCCCGGCGTTGAACAGGGGGTTCTCCTCCATCACCTCGACCGCAGCCTGGACGGCGTCCAGCGACGACCCGCCGCGCGCCAGCACGGCCGAACCGGCGTCCAGCGCCGCCTGCAGTCCGGCGCGATAGGCGGCGTCGCGCTCGGGGCTCAGCTGGGCGCGTTCGATCACGCCGGCGCCGCCGTGGATGGCCAGCGACCACTGCGGCGCTTCTTGAGCCCCCGGAATCTGAGCAAGGGCTGGCGCGGCCAGCAGGGCGGCGGCCGCAGCGGCGGCGAAGGCGATGGATTTCATTTCAAGCTCCCCATTGTTCTTTTCCTCCCCTTTGCCGGGAGGCGGATCGGCGGCGATAGCGGACGGAGGGCGGCGCCTGACGGCGCCCGCCGCTGAAGTCTAGCGTCTATGATGCAGGCGTCGCCACAGGCGGTGGGCCAGGATGGGGGCGAAGCCGCAGACGAGGGCGGCGGCCAGGACCATCCAGAAGCCGCCTCCCAGCCAGTACTCGCCCGCGAGCGCCCCGGCCCCGGCCGCCAGAAGCGGGCCGAGCCAGGGCAGCCAGTGCGGCGGTCGGAACCGCATTCAGGCGTCGACCTTGATGACGCCGCGGCGGATCTGGTCCAGCTCGATCGAATCGAACAGGGCCTGGAAGTTGCCGTTGCCGAAGCCTTCATTGCCCTTGCGCTGGATGATCTCGAAGAAGATCGGACCGAAGGTGTCCTGGGTGAAGATCTGCAGCAGCAGGCCCTCCTCGTCCGAACCGTCGATCAGGATGCGGTTCTTGCGCATCCGCTCCACGTCCTCGCCATGGCCCGGCAGGCGTTTGTCGATCAGTTCGAAATAGGTCTCGATGGTGTCCTGGAAGTCGACGCCGCGTTCGCGCATGGCCTCGACCGTCTCGAAGATGTTCTCGGTCGTCAGGGCGATGTGCTGGATGCCTTCGCCGTTGTAGCGACGGATGAATTCCTCGATCTGGGAATTCTCGTCCTGACTCTCGTTCAGCGGGATGCGGATGGCGCGGTCGGGCGCGATCATGGCCTGGGAGAACAGGCCCGTCGCCTTGCCCTTGATGTCGAAATACTTCTGTTCCTCGAAGTTGAACACCGAGTTGTAGAAGCCCGACCATGTGCGCATTTCGCCGCGACGGACGTTGTGGGTCAGGTGATCCAGAATCTCCAGACCGACGCTGTTCCTGCGTTCGGCCTCTTCCCAGCCCTCGATCTCGTCCCAGGCGTCATAGAGGGAGCCGGTCTCGCCGTACTGGTCGATGACATAGAGCAGGCTGCCGCCGATGCCCTGCAGCACATAGGGGTAGTCGTTCGCCAACGCCCCGCCGTGCACGTCCTCGGCGGGGCGGGCGCCGCGCGCCAGCGCGCCATCGTAAGCCGCCTTGGCGTCAGCGACGCGGAAGGCCATGCCGTTGGCTGAGGGGCCGTGATCCCCGGCGAAGTCCGCCGCCTGTCCGGCCGGTTTGCGGTGAACCAGCATGGTGATGTCGCCCTGTTTCAGGCGGACCACGTCGTTGGCGGGATTCACATGGGTCGGGGTGAAGCCCATCAGCTCCAGACGTGAAATCATCGCTTCGGGCTCGGGGCCGGTGAATTCGACGAACTCGAAGCCGTCGACGCCGAGGGGGTTTTCCTGGTCGAGTTTGGCGGCGTCCTGCATGACGCGTCTCCTCTCTCTTATGGTTTAACGCGGCCGGGGCCGTCATGGCGCGGCCGCTGATTGGGGCGGAACCTACTGGCGGGGCGGCATGGCGCGCAAGGCGGCTCTGGAGTGAAACGGCGCACGTTCCAGTGTCGCAGCCGCCCTTCGCCTCTCGCCCCCGCCGATGCGGCCTGCTATCGGGCGGGAGACGAGAGGCGGGGGCCTCGACCGGGACGCCTGAATGCTTCGCAAGCTCTATGACTGGGTCTTTTCCCTGGCCCGCCATCGCCACGCGACCCGATCGCTGGCCGTGGTGTCCTTCGCCGAAAGCTCCTTCTTCCCGATTCCGCCGGACGTCATGCTGGCGCCCATGGTGCTGGCCAAGCCGGAGCGCGCCTATTTCTACGCCATGGTCTGCACCGTCGCCTCGGTGCTGGGCGGGATAGCGGGTTACGCCATCGGCTATTTCCTGGAGCCGGTCGGCCTGCAGATGCTGGCCTGGCTGGGCAAGGCTGATGCGTTCGAGGCGTCCAAGGCCCTGTTCCAGCAGCACGGCGCCTGGGTCATCCTGATCAAGGGGCTGACCCCCATCCCCTTCAAGCTGATCACCATCGCCTCGGGCATCTTCCAGTTCAATCTGGCGCTGTTCATCGCCCTGTGCGTCGTGACGCGCGGCGCCCGTTTCTTCCTGGTGGCCTTCGTGCTCAAGCGCTGGGGGCCGCCCATGCTGGCGATCGTCGAGAAGCGGCTGGCCCTGTTCACCGTCCTGTTCCTGGTCCTGCTGGTCGGCGCCTTCTTTATGGTCAAGCTGATCGGACACTGATCGACGCCGGTCTCGGCCCGGTTTATGAGAGGCGCCTGGTTCCTGTGAGGCGCACATGAGCGCGATCTACAAATTGCTGACCCGCTGGTGGACGGCCTTCGCCCTGGCTGCGGCCCTGGCCATGCTGGCCGCCGCCCATGCGTTCGAGTGGTTCGGCGGCCTGGCGCCGTGCAACCTGTGCCTGAAACAGCGCGAGGTCTACTGGGCCGCCGTCGCCATCGCCGGAGCGGCCACCTTCTGGGCCCTGTTCAGCCGGGCCAGCCGGGGCACGCCGCGCATCGCCTCCTTCCTGCTGGCGGCGGTCTTCCTGACCGGGGCGATCACGGCCGGCTATCACGCCGGGGGCGAGCTGAAGTGGTGGGCCCTGCCGGCCACCTGCATGGCCGCGCCCAGCACCACCATCGACCTGTCGGCGCTGACGGCCCTGGTCGACGGCACGGGGGGAAGCGCGGGCTTCGTCTCCTGCGGCGATATTCCGTGGAGCTTTGCGGGCCTGTCGATGGCGGGCTGGAACTTTGTGATCTCCCTGGCGCTGGCTATCTTCAGCCTGCTGGCGGCGAAACGTCCCAAGGACGCTCGCGCGCCGAGAAGCTAGGATCGAAGCGTCATGACCGAAGCCGCCGCAACCGTTTCCGCCGCCCGCCGCATTCCCCTGGCCCGCCCCGGCGTGGGGCAGGACAAGGCCCGCCTGGCCGAGATGCTGCGCGTCGACCACGCGGGTGAATTCGCGGCCGTCCACATCTACCGCGCCCAGCGCGCCGTGCTGGAAGGCCGCAAGGGCAAGGACGTCATCGCCGCCGACCTGACCGAGATGGAAGGGCATGAAGCCGTCCACCTGGCGCGGTTCGAGGCTCTGCTGAACGAGAACCGGGTGCGCCCCACGGCCATGATCCCGCTGTGGAAGCTGGCGGCCACGGCGCTCGGCGCCGGCACGGCCCTGATTTCGGAAAAGGCCGCCCACGCCTGCACCGAGGCGGTCGAGAGCGTCATCGAGAAACACTACGCCGACCAGATCGAGGAGATCCGCGACCGCGACCCCGACCTGGCCGCCGAACTGGCGAAGTTCCGCGAAGAGGAACTGGCCCACCACGACCACGCCATCGAGCACGGCAGCCGCGAGGCCCCCGCCTACCGTCTGCTCAGCAGCGTCATCAAGGTCGGCTGCAAGGCCGCCATCAAGATCAGCGAACGGATCTAAGCCCTTCTCCCCCAAGGGGAGAAGGATCAGCGGACGTCGAAGGCCAGCATCAGCGTCTTCTGCGCCGGATTGGCGTTGTCGTCGGACAGGATGTAGAGGCGCACGCCTTCGCCCTTAGCCTCGGCGGCGATCCCTTCGAAATTATCCGTCAGGCCCGGCAGCTTCAGCTCGACCAGCACCGGTCCCAACGTCCCGTCGGCGTCCATACGGCGCACCCGCGCGCGCACGTCGAACGGCGGACGCCATGACCGCTGCATGGCGAACCAGCCGTCGCCGCCGGGATCGCGCTCCAGCCCGGTCAGCCGCCAGCTGTCGGCGGGCGGCGTCGGCTCGACAACGGTGCGGCAGCCTTCCGGCGAACAGTCCCACACGCCGCCGCCTTCGCCGCCGACACGCCAGCCGCCGGGCGCCGCAGCCAGGCCCTCCATGCCTTCATTCGGGGGAAAGTCCGCTGCCGGATACGCCCGCGCTTCGGGGCGGGCGTGCAGGCCGTCCAGCGAGCCGTAGCTCCAGATGCGGTGCTGGCGCTCGAAGCTGATCAGCACCTCGCCCTCTTCGGTCAGGGCCAGCCCCTCGGCGTCGCCCGCGACCTTGTCGATGATCGGCTCGCCCTCGGCCGTGGTCAGCCGGCGCACCCGCAGATCGTGCAGTCCCGACAGCTTGCCGTCCGCATCCAACTCCAGCCGCCCGCGCACCAGATCGCCCGAATCCGACACGGCGACGAAGCCGTCGTCGCCGGTCAGCTTCAGGTCCGACAGACTATGCAGGCTGGAGGCGGGCGCCGCGATCAACTGCACTCCGCCCGCATAGCGCACGCCCTCGGCCAGTTTGGCGCCGCCCGGCCAGCCCAGGCCGACCTGCCGCGTCGACCCGCCCGCCGGCGCCCAGCCGTCGGCTGTCGCTTCGGGCGTCCAGGGATGAGATGAGACCGCCGCCCCGGCGCAGGCGGCCAGGGCGAGAGAAATCAGGGCGGCGACATAGAGGCGGCGATTCACGCCGCGCGCTTGTGCGGAACGCGCCCGCCCTGGCCGCCGAGTCTTTGGCCGCTGACGGTCTTGGGCTCGGCCTCGAACAGTTCGGCCAGCTTCTCGGTCATGGCGCCCGCCAGTTGTTCCACGTCGACGATGGTCAGGGCGCGGCGATACCAGCGGGTCACGTCGTGGCCGATGCCGATGGCCAGCAACTCGACCGGGCTGCGCGTCTCGATCTTCTCGATCACCTGGCGCAGGTGCTTGTCCAGATAGAGGGCGGCGTTGGCCGACTGGGTCGAGTCGTCGACCGGCGATCCGTCCGAGATGACCATCATGATCTGCCGCGCCTCGGGCCGGGCCAGCAGACGGTCATGCGCCCACTCCAGCGCCTCGCCGTCGATGTTTTCCTTCAGCAGACCCTCGCGCATCATCAGGCCCAGGTTCTTCTTGGCCCGGCGCCAGGGCGCATCGGCGCTCTTGTAGATGATGTGGCGCAGGTCGTTCAGGCGGCCGGGATTGGCGGGCTTGCCCGCGCTGATCCACGCCTCGCGGCTCTGTCCGCCCTTCCAGGCGCGGGTGGTGAAGCCCAGGATCTCGACCTTGACCCCGCACCGCTCCAGCGTCCGCGCCAGGATGTCGGCGCAGACCGCCGCCACCATGATCGGCCGCCCGCGCATCGAGCCCGAGTTGTCCAGCAACAGGGTCACGACCGTGTCGCGGAAGGGGCTTTCGCTCTCCATCTTGAACGACAGGGGGCTGGTCGGGTCGGTGATGACGCGGGTCAGGCGCGCCGTGTCCAGCATCCCTTCCTCGAGATCGAACATCCAGCTGCGGCTCTGTTGCGCCAGCAGGCGCCGCTGCAGCTTGTTGGCCAGGCGTGAGACGACGCTGCCCAGGGTCGACAACTGGGCGTCCAGCAGGGCGCGCAGCCGGTCCAGCTCCATCGGATCGCACAGTTCGGCCGCGTCGATGATCTCGTCATAGGCGGTGGTGAAGGCGTGATAGACTTCGACCGCCCGGCCGTCGTCCTGGGTCTGCTGATGGTTGGGGCGATCCCCTTCGCTCAGTTCCGGGGCGTCTTCCTGGCCCTCTCCGTCCGGTTCGCCGGGCGTGCCGTCGGGGCGGGCCTGACGTTCGTCCTCGGCGGACTGGTCGTCGGCCGTGCCGTCCAGGGACTCGCCGCCGTCGCCGCCGTCCTGTTCTTCCTGCTCGTCCGGATCGGCCTCGTCCTGATCGGGCTTGTCGGCGTCGTCTTCGCCGTTCTCCTCGGGCGAGTCGCCGCCGTCGGCGTCGCCGGGGTCCAGGTCCAGCGCGCGCAGCAGATCCTTCATGCGCGCGCCGAAGGCCGCCTGGTCGTCGCCCAGGGCGGCCAGGGCGTCCAGCTCGGCGCCGGCCTTGGCCTCCAGTTCGGCGCGGACCCGGTCCAGCATGGTCTTGGCGCCGTCGGGGGCCGGCTCGCCCGTCATCCTCTCGCGCAGCAACAGGGCGGCCGCCTCGGCCACCGGCACCTGAGCCGCCTCGGCGCGCAGGGCGCCCGACTTCTCCAGCCGGGTGACCAGGGCGGAGTCGAGGTTGCGCCGCACGCCCTTCAGCTCGCGCGCGCCGACGGCCTCGACGCGGGCCTGTTCGACGGCGTCGAAGACCTCGGCCGCATTCATGTCGACGGGGCGCAGCTTGGCGTCCAGCGCCGGGTCATGGTTGGCCAGACGCAGCGCCAGCCGGTCCGCCTGACCGCGAAGGGCGGCGCTCTCGGGCGCTGCCGGGTCGCGCGGCGGGTGGGGCAGGGTCAGCACGCCGTTCGACAGTCGCGGACCGTCGCTGCCGAAATGCACTTCCAGCTCAGCCTGCTCGGCCAGCGCCCTCGCCGCATGCGACAGGGCGCGTTTGAACGTCTCGACGGGAGTCTCTGCAGCGGCCATGGGCCACACATAGACCATGCTGCGCCGGGGGGAAGGGGACGAGGCGTCCTATTGCTGCTTGAGCCGTACCCGCATGACGCCGCCGGGGCCGACCTCGACGTCGAATCGGCCTGTGGCGCGGACCAGTTCGGACAGCTTGGCGTGGCCGTAGGTGCGCTGGTCGAAGTCGGGGTAGGTGTTGCGCAGGCGGTTGGCCACGCCGCCGATGTTGACCCAGCCGTCGCCGTCCTCGTCCATGTCGGTGATGGCGGCGGCGATCAGGGCGGCCGCCTCGGCGGGTTTGCGTTCGGCGGGGGGCGCGGCGTCGGCGTCAGTTTCGGCGGCGGCTCTGCCGGTCAGGTTCTCGGTGTAGATGAAACGGGTGCAGGCCTGGCGGAAGCTCTCTGGCGTCTTGCGCTCGCCGAAGCCGTAGACCGGCACGCCCTGTTCGCGGATGCGCGCCGCCAGTCGGGTGAAGTCGCTGTCCGACGATACCAGGCAGAAACCGTCGAACCGCCCCGAGTGCAGTAGATCCATCGCGTCGATGACCAGGGCGATGTCGCCCGAGTTCTTGCCCTTGGTGTTCTGGAAATTCTGCTGCCACTGGATCGCCCAGCGGGGCAGGACGTCGATCCAGCCGCGCAGCGCCGGGCTGGCCGCGTCGCCGTAGATGCGCCGCGCCGAAGCCTCGCCCAGGGTCGCGATCTCGGTGAACAGGGCTTCGGCGATGCGGGCCGAGGCGTTCTCGCCGTCGATCAGCACGGCCAGGCGCGGGGCGCGGGCGGCGGGGTTGAAGGCGTCGGTCGGCATGAAGGCTCCGGCGAGGGGAGGAGAGGGGCGAAGGCTCGCCCCGGCCGCGCTCGGGGTCAACCGCAAAGGAAAACGGCCGACGGGTCGCCCCGCCGGCCGTCTCCATGTCCGGCCTGGTATGAAGCGCTTACTGCGCCGTCTTCGGCGCCTCGGCGGCGCGCACCTCGACCGGCAGGCCCAGGGCGTCCAGCTGCGGCTTGACCACGGCGGCGTCGCCGACCACCACCCAGACGAAGCGCGACGGCTGAATGGCGGCGCGGGCGGCGGCGTCCATCTGCTCGGCCGTCAGGGCGTTGATGCGGCCGGCCAGGGTCTCCTGATAGTCGTCCGGTCGGCCGAACAGGGCGTTCGACCGCAGGGCGTTCAGCACCTGGAACGAGGTCTCATAGCTGCCCGACAGGGCGCGGGTGTCGCCCAGGACGGTGCGCTCGCGCTCCGCCGGGGTCACGCCCTCGGCGCCGAGGAAGCGTTCGTACTGGCCGATCAGGGCGGCGATCGACTCGCCCGTGCGGTCGGCCTGGACCGGGGCGTTGACGATGTAGGGGGCGCGGTTCTGCAACTGGCTGATCGTGCCGCGCACGCCGTAGGACCAGCCCTTGGTCTCGCGCAGGTCGGCGTTGATGCGCGACAGGAAGTCCGTGCCCAGCACCGTATTGGCCGTGGTCAGGGTCAGGATGTCGTCCGTCCCCGACACCGGCAGCACCTGGCCGCCGTAGATCAGCGACTGCGGCGACTGCGGCCGGTCGATCAGCACCACCCGCGCCGAGGTCTGCGGCAGGGCGGCGTCGAAGCCCTTGACGCCCTTGGCCGTCGTCGGGGCGCGCCAGTTTCCGAAGGCGGCCTCCAGTTGCGGCCTCAGTTCCGCCAGCGGCAGGTCGGAGACGACGAACAGCCTGGCGTTGTCCGGGCGGATCCAGCGGGCGTGTTCGGCCGCCAGGTCGTCGCGCGTCAGGCCGCGGATCACCGCCTCGTCGCCCGAACCGCCGAACGGGCGGCCGTAGGGGTGGCTCTCGCCGTAGATCAGCGGGGGCAGGGCGCGGCCGGCGATGGCGGCGGGCTGGGTCTTCTCATTGGCCAGGGCGGCCAGGCGCGTGGCGCGCAGGCGCTCGATCTCGGCCGGGGCGAAGGCCGGGTTGCGCACTACGTCCGACAGCAGGGCCAGCGACGGCTGCAGATTGGTCGTCACCGCCGACAGATTGGCCACGGTGCGGTCCATCGACGAGCCGACGGAGACGTTGGCGCCCAGGCGCTCCTGCGCTTCGGCCAGGGCCTTGGAATCGCGCGTCGTCGTGCCTTCCTGCATGACGTTGAGCATCAGGGTGTGGGCGCCCAGGCGGTCGGCGCGGTCGGCCGCGACCCCGGCGTCGAACTCCAGCGCCACACGGGTCACCGGCACGGTTGTCGAGCGGGCGTAGACGATCTCGATGCCGTTCGACAGGGCGGCGCGCTCCACCGCCGGGAAGTCGACGTTGGAGACCTGGCCGATGGTCGGGGCGGCGTCGCGGGCTACGCGCTGGATCGGCTCGGCCGGAACCGGGGTCGCGCCCGAAGGGGCGGCGGCGGCCTCGGCGTAGGCCTCGCGCTCGCCCGGCATGACGATCTGGCTGTATACGGGGCGGCTCAGCCACTTGCGCAGGGCGGCCTGGACCTGGGTCGGGGTCACCGCCGCATAGGCCGCCAGCTCCTTCTTGTAGAAGTCGGGATCGTTTGAATACAGCTGCCCTTCGGCCAGGACCGAGGCCTTGCCGTTGGCGGTTTCCAGTCCCTGGATGCGCTGCGAGGCGTAGCGGGTGACGACGCGGTTGATCTCGTCCTGCGTCGGGCCGTTGGCGATCAGGTCGGCCAGCACCTCATCCATGCGCCGGGCTACGGCGTCCGCATCGGCGCCCGGCTTGACCATGGCGGAATAGCTGAACATGCCGACCCGCTGGAACACCTGATTGCCGGCCGAGACGCTGGAGGCCGTCTGCTCGTCGCGCACCAGCACATTGTCCAGGCGCGAGCTGGCCAGGCCGCCCAGCACCGAGGCGCCGACGCTCAGCGGCACGGAGTCGGGGTCGCCCAGGCCCGGCACGACCCAGGTGCGGCTGATGCGGGTCTGGGCCACGCGGTCGTGCAGCACCTGTTCGACCGGCGCCGCCAGGGTCGGCACGGGGGCCGCCGCCGGGGTGTTGACCGGACCGCGCGCGATGACGCCGAAATACTTCTCGGTCAGTTCGCGGGCCTTCGCCTCGTCGATGTCGCCCGACAGGACCAGGACGGCGTTGTTCGGGCCGTAGTTCTGGCGGAACCAGTCGCGCACCGTCTCCATGCTGGCCGCGTCCAGGTCGGCCATGGAGCCGATGGTCGAGTGGCGATAGGGGTGCCCCTCGGGGAACAGGGCTTCCAGCGTGGCGTAATAGGTCATGCCGTAGGGCTGGTTGTCGCCCTGGCGCTTCTCGTTCTGGACGACGCCGCGCTGCAGATCCAGCACCTCCTGGCTGACCTGCCCCAGCAGATAGCCCATGCGGTCGGATTCCAGATACAGGGTGTAGTCCAGCGCCGGGGTCGGCACTGTCTGGAAATAGTTTGTGCGGTCGAACCAGGTCGTGCCGTTCAGGCTGGTCGCCCCGGCGGCGTTCATCGTCTGGATGTGGCTGGAGGGCGAGTTCTCCGACCCGCCGAACATCAGGTGCTCGAACAGGTGGGCGAAGCCGGTCGAGCCCTTGGGCTCGTCCTTCGATCCGACATTGTACCAGACCGACACGGCGACGACGGGGGCCTTGCGGTCCTCGTGGACCAGGACGGTCAGGCCGTTGTCGAGCTGGAAGCGCTTCCACGGAATGTCGACGCGGGCGATCAACTCCGACACCGGCGCCCCGCGCAGGGGCTCGGCCTGGGCGGCGGTCACGGTTGCGGCGGCGGCCGCAGGCGCGGCGATAACGGGCGTGCTCACGGCCAGCAGGGCGGCGAGCGCAACGGAAGAGGCGGCAAGGCGCATGATGTTTTCAGTCCCCAACGGATCATGTTGAGGCGGACCTTAACCGCGCACGCCGGCGCTGCAACGCGACACATTGTTATATGAAGAATTCTTCATCTTCTTCGGCGCGCTCGGCCTGCGCTTGATCGGAGCGGGGGGCCAGGCCCGCCGCCGCCTCCAGTTCGCGCACCCGATCCCGCAGCGTCTTGCGCTCTCGCATCAGGGCCAGCCATTCTTCCATGCCCGCCTCGCGCTGCGCGGCGTTGACCGCCCAATACTCCTGCTTGGCCGGATGCGGGTCCGCCTCGTCCCAGATCGCCAGTCGGCTGGAGGCGCACTGATCCTCGTTCAGCGCCAGCGCCTTGATCAGCTCCAGCGGAATGTCGTCCAGCGTCACCTCGCCGCGCGCCCGCGCCCGCTCGCCCCTTTGCGCCATCCGGCCATAGGCCTCGGCCAGTTGGGCCAGGGCCTTGGCCTCGTCCCACATCCGTCCCCGCATGGCTCGCGCCGAGGCCCGCATCGCCGTCTCGGCCAGAACCTCCGCCGTCTCATCCGCCTCCTCTTCGGAGGGGGCGAACAGAGCCTCGGCGCGAACCGCCTCGGCCGCCGCCCGCTCGGCCTGCATCCGCTCGCGCGCCTCGGCCTGTTCGCGCGCCCGCGCGTCGCCCCAGTCGCGCTTGGTCGCGCCATGGACGGTGATCCGCTTGCGCAGGGCGTGCTGCGACACCCGCCACCGCTCGCTCAGCTCCGGCACGGTCGCCCCGTTGCGATAGGCCTCCAGAATGATCTCCCACGTCGCCCGCGACAGGCGATAGTGCGCGGGCTTGGCGTCCAAGGTCTCCTCCATGCGCGCAAGGATAGGACCGGCGCCGACTCAGGCGGGCTGCGGCGGCGGAAAACAGGCCGCTCCGATGAAATGAAAGCGTCAATTACGACAGATTGCGATCGCTGCGGGCGACTGGGCGGCTATACTCAGGCTCATGCAGCCTCTGAACGCCCGCACCACGTCGGCGATGTCTAAGGTCCGACAAGTGCGAACGACGCCTGAAGAGCGCGTCGCAAAGGTTCTTCGTGAACTGGGCAAGGCCTACCGGCGAAATGTCCGTAACTTGCCGGGGAAACCGGACTTCGCCAACCGCTCCAAGGGTTGGGTCGTGCAGGTTCATGGGTGCTTCTGGCATCATCATGACTGCAAGCGAGGAACGGTGCCGGTCAACAATCGGGAGGAGTGGTTGGTTAAGTTCGCGGCGAACCGAGTGCGGGATCAACGCGTCGAGGCTGACTTGCGCGGCATAGGCTTTGAGGTGGTCACGGTCTGGGAGTGCGAGACCCGCCATCACGCCGCTCTTGTGGAGAGATTGATCAACCTCAGATAAGGGCTTCATCCGAGCCTAACCCTTGGATGGTATGCTGTTGACACGCGAATCGTGTTCGCGTTTTGTTTGCGTGTATTTAAGGAGGGCGAAGCCGCCATGACATTGCGCCTGATTGACCTTTTCAGCGGCGCCGGCGGCATGAGCTTGGGCTTCTACGACGAGCTGTTTTGCGGCGGGTTCACCCCGGTGCTGGCGATCGACAATGACGCCGCCGCCGTCAAAACTCACGAGCTCAACTTCCCAGGCGAGGCCGTTAAAGCCAATATCGAGGAATGGCTTCTCCAGAATGAAGTGCCGCCGGCCGACGTGGTGATCGGAGGCCCTCCCTGCCAAGGCTTCAGCTTGCTGAACAAGAAGCGCGACGGCGACGCTCGTCGCGCCTTGTGGGAGCCCTTCATCGAAATCGCCGAGCGTTCGGGCGCGCGCGCCTTCGTGATGGAGAATGTGGCGGAACTCTACCGCTCGCCCGAGCGCATTCTAATTGAGAAGAAGGCGCGTCAACACGGCTTTCAGACACAGGCCGCCATTTTGAACGCCGCGGATTACGGGGCGCCGCAAACGCGCAAGCGCACGATCATCCTGGGCTGGCGGGATGCGAACAATCTCCCGAATTTTCCGCCCTTGCCGACGCACGCCGACCCTAAACTGAAGAGTAATCTCCCGCGTTGGAGGACGGTCCGCGACGTTATCGGAGATCTTCCCACGGACCCGTTCGGCACGGAGATCGGCGAGGCTAAGACCTTCGACTTGCACTTCGGGCGCAATCCTACGGAAAAAAGCATGCAGCGTTATCGGGCGGTGCCGCCCGGCGGCAATCGTTTCGATCTGCAATCCAATCGCCCGGACATCACTCCCAACTGCTGGATTAGGAAGACCAGTGGGGGAACAGATCTGTTCGGCCGACTGTGGTGGGACCGCCCTTCAGTCACGATCCGCACGGAATTCTATAAGCCTGAGAAGGGGCGGTATCTCCATCCGGAGGCCCATCGCCCGATCACTCACCGTGAAGCCGCGCGCCTCATGGGCTTTCCGGATGAGTTCAAATTCTCCGGTACGAAGGTAGAGGTGGCCCGCCAAATCGGCAACGCCGTGCCGCCGAACTTGGCGGGCGCGCTCGCTGCCACTGTGCTGACGGCGCTTACTGACCGTTCAATGGCTGCATAGTCGTTATCCGAACGGGAAGCGTTTCGTAACCAATCTGCCGTCCAGATGGCGGCATGCGAAAAGTGCCTCCATCCTTAGTTTTGCCGGGCCACCCCGACCATGTCTTTCTTGACCGGTTGGCGAGAGAGATCGCCGGGCGTCTCGGCACACGGCCTGCAGACGCCTTCGTGGGTGCGGTGATCGAAGCGATTGAGTTTGTTCTCGATCCCATACGGACCGGCCGCACGACACTTTCAGAACTTGATAATGTCGAAAAGACATTCATCGGCTTGAAAATTGAGCACTTCGTCCGAGATCTGCTCGATGCGCCTAAAGGCGTTCGTGACCTCACGCTCTTGGATCACGATGTGGATATAAAGAATACGGTCAGCCGATCGTGGAGTTGGATGATCCCGCCGGAAACCTATCGCGATGAGGAGCCCGTCATTCTGCTCGCAGCCGACGAAGACGAGCGCAAATCTTGGATGGGTTTGATGGTGGCGCGCGAAGCGTACCTCGGTGCGCCTAATCGGGACGGCAAACGCGGGGTGCTTTCTTCAGCTTACGCTAACATCCTCTGGCTGGCATCGGGTGTCGCCTGGCCGCCCAATCGCTGGGCGGGCCTCGATATGAAGCGCTTTCGTGAACTCCGTCAGATAAAGATCGGGAGGCGGCGAGCCGCGATGTTCTTTCTCGAAAATGATCGACGGATCACACACCGGACTGTTCTTGCGGCGCTGCTCTTCGACCAAAAGGACCCGATGAAGCGACTCCGGGCGAACGGCGGCGCGCCCGATGTTCTGCGACCGCTGGGAGTTGCGCTGTTGTCAGGGCGTTATGATGCGCCACTGGCCCGAAAACTCGGTTTTCAGCTGGCGACCGACGATTTCGTCGCTGTGAAGCCCAGGTCGGACGAGGAATTGAATCTTCTTCGTAATGCCGCAGATTTGGACTGATCCTCAATCCTCGTCCATCTTCAGCGCAGCGATGAAGGCTTCCTGCGGGATCTCCACCTTGCCGAACTGACGCATGCGCTTCTTGCCGGCCTTCTGCTTCTCCAGCAGCTTCTTCTTGCGGGTGGCGTCGCCGCCGTAGCACTTGGACGTCACGTCCTTGCGCAGGGCGCGCACCGTCTCGCGGGCGATGATCTTGCCGCCGATGGCCGCCTGGATCG
The DNA here is from genome assembly GCF_053616535.1 of Brevundimonas sp. NPDC055812. Lineage (NCBI taxonomy): Bacteria > Pseudomonadati > Pseudomonadota > Alphaproteobacteria > Caulobacterales > Caulobacteraceae > Brevundimonas > Brevundimonas sp. NPDC055812. Next base: position 110,577 of record NZ_JBSHDX010000009.1, read on the forward strand.
GGATGGTGAACATGTGGGGCGGGATCAGCTCCTTCATCTTCTCCACCATGCCGCGGCCGCGCGTCTCGGCGCGGGCGCGGTGGACCAGCATCGACAGAGCGTCCACCGGCTCGGCGTTGACCAGGATCGACATCTTCACAAGGTCGCCGACCTTGTAGTCGGTGATCTCATAGTCGAACGAGGCGTAGCCCTTCGAGATCGACTTCAGCCGGTCGTAGAAGTCGAACACCACTTCGTTCAGCGGCAGCTCATAGACCACCAGGGCGCGCGCGCCGACATAGGACAGCTCGATCTGGTTGCCGCGGCGGTCCTGGCACAGCTTGATCACGCCGCCGAGGTATTCGTCGGGGGTCAGGATGGTGGCCTTGATCCACGGTTCGCTGATCGTCTCGATCTGCATGACGTCCGGCAGGTCGGCCGGGTTGTGCAGGTCCATCTCGGTCCCGTCGCGCAGGCCGATCTTGTAGACGACCGAGGGGGCCGTCGCGATCAGGTCGAGGTTGAACTCGCGGCTCAGGCGCTCCTGGATGATCTCCAGGTGCAGCAGGCCCAGGAAGCCGCAGCGGAAGCCGAAGCCCAGGGCGGCCGAGCTCTCCATCTCATAGGTGAAGCTGGCGTCGTTCAGGCGCAGCTTGCCGATGGCGGCGCGCAGGTCCTCGAAATCGGCGGCGTCGACCGGGAACAGGCCGCAGAAGACCACCGACTGGACTTCCTTGAAGCCCTTCAGCGGTTCGGCGGTGGGCTTCTTCTCGTCGGTGATGGTGTCGCCGACCGCGGCGTGGGCGACTTCCTTGATCTGGGCGGTGATGAAGCCGACCTCGCCGGGGCCGAGCTGCTCGACCGGGGTGTTCTTGGGCAGGAAGACGCCGACGCGATCGACCAGATGGGTCGAGCCGGTCTGCATCATCTTGACGCGCATCCCGGCCTTCAGCACGCCGTCGAACACGCGCACCAGCAGCACCACGCCCAAGTAGGGGTCGTACCAGGCGTCGACCAGCATGGCCTTCAGCGGGGCGTTGATGTCGCCCTTGGGCGCCGGCAGGCGGGCGACGATGCCTTCCAGCACGTCCTCAATGCCCAGGCCCGACTTGGCCGAGCATTCGATGGCGTCCGAGGCGTCCAGGCCGATGACGTCTTCGATCTGGGCCTTGACCCGCTCCGGCTCGGCGGCCGGCAGGTCGATCTTGTTCAGGACCGGGACGATCTCGTGGTTGTTGTCGATCGCCTGATAGACGTTGGCCAGGGTCTGGGCCTCGACGCCCTGCGAGGCGTCCACCACCAGGATCGAGCCTTCGCACGCGGCCAGCGAACGCGACACCTCATAGGCGAAGTCGACGTGCCCTGGCGTGTCCATCAGGTTCAGGACGTAGGTCTCGCCGTCCTTGGCCTTGTAGTTCAGGCGCACGGTCTGCGCCTTGATGGTGATGCCGCGCTCCTTCTCGATGTCCATGTTATCAAGGACCTGTTCCGACATTTCGCGCGCGGTCAGGCCGCCCGTGAACTGGATCAGGCGGTCCGACAGGGTCGACTTGCCGTGGTCGATGTGGGCGACCACCGAGAAGTTGCGGATGCGTTCGATAGGGGGCGTCGTCATGGTTCGGCGCGCGTAGCACGGCTGGAGAGATTGCGCCACGTCAGCCGTATGGCGGCCTCTGGGCGAATAATGACGCCGTCGCCCGAAAAAAGTCACGACTTCGCCAACTTTATTCCGGGTGACGTTTTGATCAAATGAAAGGCCGTTCTGCGTCGTAGGCCGGACTTGCCACTCCATTTGATCGAATTTCCGCCCGGCTGACGGTCGTGCTGCAAGAATTCTCTAGAAAAATCAGAGGTTCTCTTCAGGGGAACGACGGCTGTCATCCGACGATTTGGGCCTTCGGAGGTGGAGGAGCCTCCTTTGAAACCCTTTTGATTGGAGGCAAAGAAATGCGTGCCAAATTGATGACGTCCGCTGCGGTCCTGGCCGGAGCCCTCGCCTTTGCGGGCATGGCTCAAGCCCAGTCCTCGAGCGGGCCGAACGGCGCGGTCGGCGGCAATACTTCGGCGACCGATTCCTACAACAGCGGCGGCAACAGCACGGATGTGGATCTGGGCGTCGCGGACTCGTTCAACACCGATAATTCCACCGACCTCGATGTCGGCATTTCGGATTCGCTGAACGATAATTCGGATAATTCCACCAACACCAACCTGGAGTTGGGCGTTTCGGATTCGTTCAACGACAACTCGGATAACTCGACCAATACCGAGGTCGGCATCTCCGACTCGTTCAACACCGACGCCTCGACGAATACCGACAACTCGGTGAACACCAACCTGGAGTTGGGGGTCTCTGATTCCTTCAACGACAATTCGGTGAATGACTCGGGCAACGACAACTCCACCAACATCGGCAACATCCGCGTCTCCCTGAACATGCAGGAACTCAGCGCCAACGTCAGCGACCTGAGCTTCGACATGTCGGAAGACGGCCAAGGCCCGCAAAACGGCCGGATCCGCACCGGCGACATCAACCAGAGCGGCGGCGCCTTTGCAGGCTTCGCCGGCATCCAGACGGTGAGCAACAACACCGGTCTGGCCTCGGTTGGTCAGGCGGCCACGGCGATCAGCGCCAACGCCAACGTCACCTTCGGCGGCGGCGGCAACTAGGCCTTCGTTTTCGGCGGCCGGTTCTCCGGCCGCCGAACTTCTTCCTGGGAGGGAACCATGCTCAGCCTTCTGTCGACCCTGGCGCTGCTGGGGGCGGCCGATCCGAATTCGGCCTCTCCGCCGTCGCCCCCTCCGCCCCTGATCATCATCGCGCCGACCCAGGCCGACCCCTCGGCTGCTGTCGCGGGCGCTCCGCGTTCGCTGGCGATTGAGGAATTGGACGCCCTGCACGGCCGCCAAGGCGCGCCATCCGTCCTCATCGCCAGCGACCAGCTGCTGCAGGCGACGAACAGCGGAAACAGCGTCAACGCCAATACGGTCACGACCGGCGCCATGCGCATCGACGCCAACGCCTTTTCCGGCTTCAACGGCATCGGCAACTTCGTCATGAACAGCGGCAACAACAACAACCTGCAAGGCGCGATCACGATCAATATCGTGACGACGGCGCCGAACCCGTGACACGCTGGACCGCCCGGTTTCCGCCCGGCCTGGGGCTGGCTGTCGGGGTCAGCGTCGCGGTCCTGTCCGCGCCCTCGGCTCAGGCTGAGATTCTGCTGAACAACGGCCCGGCTGCAGGGCGGGTGAAGGTGGTTAGCTATCGCGACCTGCCGTTCCGCACAGTGGTGCGCCAGCAGTATGACTTCAGCTGCGGTTCGGCCGCCCTGGCCACACTGTTGCGGCACCACTACGGACGTGATGTCGGCGAGGCTCAGATTTTCCGCGCCATGTTCGCCGACGGCGATCAGGAGACCATTCGCCGCGTCGGCTTCTCCCTGCTGGACATGAAGCGGTATCTGGATGCGCGGGGCTATCCCGCCGACGGCTTCCGGCTGAGCCTGGATGAGCTGATCGAGATGAACGCCCCGGCGATCGTGATGATCGACACCGCCGGCTACAAGCATTTCGTCGTCTTCAAGGGCGACGACGCGGGGCGCGTCCTGGTCGGCGATCCGGCCCTGGGGCTGAAGATCTATTCGCGCGACCAGTTCACCGACATGTGGAACGGGGTCGCCTTCGTCGTCCGTCAGCCGGCGGACACCTTCAACGACGCCGAGGAATGGCGCGTGTGGAACCGGTCGCGGCCGGGTCAGGCGCTGCAACCCATGTCCCTGGCGGAACTGACGCGGGAGTTGCCGCCGCTCTATCAGGTGACGACGCGGTTCTCCCTCGATCCTTATCTGAGGTGACGCCATGCGACGCGCGCGATCCAGCCTCCTTATGATCATCAGCCTGGCGGCGCCGATCTGCGTTGCGGCGCCGGCCGGCGCCCAGTCCGCCGCCTTCGCCGCCGAACTTGCGGGCGGTCCTCTGTCGGAGCCTTCGGGCGCGCCGCTGCAAGCGTCGGCGCCGCCGGCGTTGGCCGTGACGGTCTCGGACGGTCCCCGGATGATGACGGACGCCGACATGGCCGAGGCGCGCGGGGGCTTCATGACGGTGGCGGGCTTCACCTTCGGCTTCGGCGTCGTGGTGCGCTCCTACGTCAATGACCAACTGGCCCTGCAGACCCAGCTGACCTGGACGCCGACCGGCGCCATGACCGAACAGGTCCAGCACAACGTCCCCGGCGTCTCCGACCTGGCGGGCGCCATGGCCGGCCTGATGGCGGGCGGCGTTGATCTTCGCGGACTGAACAACGCCGGCGGCGTGGCGGTGATCGACGGGAACGGCGCCACGGCCATCCTGCACAACATCACGACCAGCCAGTTGCAGAACCTCATCATCAACAACGCCGACAACCGCGACATCCGTCAGGATATGGAGTTGAATCTGGTTTTGCCCGACCTGGGGATGATCCAGACCAACAGTCAGCGGTACAACTATGGCTCCAACATCGCCCGCGACATCGACTGGGCGGGTCTTCGGAGCCCCGGCGGCTAGGTTGGTTGGCGGCGCGAGCCAGGGCAGGGGCCGCCGCGGCGGCCCCTTCTCATGTCAGAACACGATCGGCAGCCGCAGGATGAAGCGCATGTCCGGCGCATCCTCGGTCACGCCGAACTCGAAATTGCCGTTCAGGCTGTATCGGTCGTTGATCAGATAGGACATGCCGAACTGAAGGGCTCCGACCTGCAGTTCGTCAGACTTTTCCGTGATGTCGTTCAACTGGCTCGAGGTTGGGCGGATGTAGTTGTGCTTATAGCCCAGAGAGAAGGAGAAACGCGGGTTCAGCGAGAAGCCGAAACCGATCGCCAGGCCGATGGCGTCGCCCGGATCGACCTTGCCGATGTGGATTTCGCCTTCTGTCTTGTCGATGTCGCGCGGCAGGTGGGCGAAGTAGCTCAGGCTGCCGAAGATGACCGCCGGGTCGCTGGGATAGAGGAAGCTGATGCTGGGCTCGACGCCCCAGAAGCCGGAGCCGGTGGCCAGGCGCGTGGCGATGCCGAACTCGTCGCGATCGATGTCGAAGGGGCCTTCACCGGTGTCGCTCTTGACCCTCAGGCCGGCGATGAAGATGGGGCGGCCGCGCTCGCCGCCGTTGATCTGATAGCGGACGGCGGCCTCGACGTCGCCGACGCCGTCGCCGCTCAGGTCGATGGTGCGGGTCACCGCCTCGTCGCGCTGCTGCACGGTGGTGATGGTGTCGTTGCGCCAGACGTAGGGCGCGCGGATCTCGGCCTCCAGTCGGGGGGCGATGCCGTATTTCGCCGCCAGGGTGACGACGCCGGTGTCCCGGTCGGCCTCATTGGCCTCGATCACGCCGATCTGCACGCCGGGCACGATCTCAATGCCGCGGAACACCAGGCGATTGGCGCTGGAGCGCGTGTATTCGGTCGACAGGTCCACCGTCAGCTTGCCCGGCTGGCTCAGCACGGCGATGCCCTCGGGGATGGCGGCCAACTGTTCGCGCCGCACCTCGGGCGCGGGCGGCGGCGGCCCCTCGGTCGGGGGCAGGGTCGGCTGAGCCGGTCCGTTGGGCGCGATGGTGCTGGCGACTTGCCGGCCGGCGCGCAACTGGTCGAGCGTGCGATCGGCGAAGATCGCCCGGCCCGAGGCGTCGGTCTGCACCTGCCAGCGGGAATCGACGGCGGGCGGAGGGACGGCGGCGCGTTCGGCCAACAGGGCTTCCTGCGCCTCTATCCGACGTTGCTGTTCGACGACCAGAGCCTCCAGCCGCGCGACCCGGGCCGTAAGGTCCTCGTCCTGGGCGAGGGCGGCGCCGGGCGCCAACAAGGCCGCCATGGCCGCCGAAACGCCGATCATCCGCAGGGCGGAGCCGGCGCGTCCCGGCGGGCGGCGGGGGAAGAGAGGCGGACGGGGCCGAGACGGTTGTCGATAAAGGCTCATGACGCTCGCTCTCTCTTTTCGCTTCGGTTTCAGTGAAGGGCGTGTTCGTCGACGCCATAGTCGCTGGCGGCGCGCAGATAGGCTTCGTCCAGCAGGGTCACCCAGCCGCTCTGCATGGCGATCAATCGCTGGCGTCGCATCTGTCCCAAGGTGCGGCTGACATGGACCAGGCTCAGCCCCAGGGCGTCGGCCAGGGTCTCCTGGGTCAGGGGCAGATGCAGACGGTCGCTGGTGCACAGGCCGGCGCGTTGCAGCCGATCGCGCAGTTCCAGCAGCAGGTGGGCCAGGCGGGCCTGGGCCGACTGCCGGCCTAGGCGTACCACATGATTCAGCAGGCAGGCTTCCTCGTAGCGGCGAGAGGTCGCCAGGGCCCGACGCAGCCGGTCGTGACGCGGATCCTGCAAGGCGAGAATTTCGCGCAGCATCAGGGCGTCGACATATTCGACCCGCGTCAGGGCGATGACGGTCGTCTCGTCCAGCGGCCGCGGATGAAGGCTCAGCCCCATTGAATCGCCGGGCAGCAGGAAGCCGAAGATCTGACGCTGGCCGTCGGCCAGGATGCGCTGCCGACAGGCCCAACCGCTCAGAATCAGGCGAGGCGAGGCGGCCCGCCCGTCCGGATCGAAGGCCTGACCCGCAGGAACCACTTCCTGAAAGACGCAGAGGCGCCGCACCAGGGCGCGCTCTTCATCGCTCAGCCGGTTGATGGAGGTGAGGTTGCGCAGCGCCGCCAGGTCGCCTGGCGTGGACGCCGAACGGCGCACGCTGACCGCGCGCGTCACCATGCCCTTACGGGCAGGCGCGACCGACCCCCTCCGGCGGTCCGGCTTGCGTCCCTCTCCCACACCATCTCAGGCGTTCCTCCGGGACGGGAAACGGCGACCGCACGACGGTCGTTCCTGCCAAGGCGCAAAAACGTTGATTTTAAGTTAATTTTAAGGAGACGGCTGCGCGCATCGGCCGGACCGGCCGGATATGACCGGCTGCGATCAGCCCTTCCCTTGTCAGTGAGCGGCTGACTCCGCATGAGAGAGAAGGGCCGAAGACGAGCCGGCATGAGGGGGCGGTTGAATGGTGGAAACGACGGATCGGCGACAGGGCATACAGTCGGTGGGCATCGGCCTGCGCGTGCTGGACGTGCTGGCGTCGCTGGACGGAGCGGCGGCCCTGGGCGCGATCGCCCAGGCGTCGGATCTGTCGGCGTCGCAGGCGCACCGCTATCTGGCCAGTCTGATCGCGGCGGGCATGGCGCGGCAGGACGCCGCGACGGGACGTTATGAACTGGGGCCGGGCGCCTTGCGGTTGGGGCTGGCGGCCCTGTCGCGCATGGATGTCTTCCGCGAGGCCGCCATCGCCATCGGCGACTATGTGCGCGAGACAGGCCGTACGGTGCAGATGGCCGCCCTGGGGCCGTCAGGCCCCATCGTGGTGCGCTGGATCATGGGGACGCCGCCGATCTCGACCTCGCTGACCGTCGGCGCTCCGCTGCCGCTGCTGAGTTCGGCGACGGGCCATGTCTTCCTGGCCTTCAGGCCCGAGAACCAGACCCGGGCCATGGTCGAGCGCGAGACCCAGCCGCAGTTCCAGCCCATCGACGTTGAAGCCCTGCGCGCGCGGGTCCGCCGCGACGGCTATTCCGCGATTCGCGGGGACCTGATCCCCGGTCTGCGCGCCACCGCCGTGCCGATCTTCGACCTGCAGGGCGAGGCGGTCTTCACCGCCACGGTGCTGGCCACCGATCTGTTCAAGCCGGAGAACGACGATCAGGCGCGCGATCGTCTGATCGAGGTGTGCGACCAGATCACCGCCGCGACCGGCGGCATACGTCCCCAGGTCTGACGCGAGCGCGCTTCAGGCGGCCTTGCGCAGGTCGACGGACGGATCGGATGCGATTTCGGGCTTGAGAGTCTTGCCGATCAGCCGGCGGGCGGCGGCGAAATCGCGCGGTCGATCAAGGCAGACGGCCCCGACCAGAGCGCCCTGACGCAGGTAAAGACGCACGCCTTCTCCACGCTCCACAACGACGTCTGCGGCGGACGGGTCTCCGAGAATCTGCAGGTTATGCCCGCACTGGTCGGTCCAGAACCAGGGCGCCGGTTCGGGTTCGGACGGCAGGCCGAGGATCGCCAGCGCCGCCTTGCGGGCCGAGGTCTGAGCGTGAGCCCAGGTCTCCATGCGTCTCGCCGCGCCGTCCTTCAGCCGCGCCGCCACGTCGCCGATGGCGAAGACGCGCGGATCGCCCGGCGAGCGATAGTCGTCGTCCGTCAGCACGCCGCCGTCGATCGGCAGGCCGGACGCTTCCGCCAGTTCGACGCAGGGGATGATGCCGATCCCGACGACAACCAGGTCGACGTCGAGCGTCTCCCCGCCATCCAGCGTCGCCGTGACGCCGCCGTCGGGCGTGTCGTCCAGGCCGGTCAGCGAGCGGCCCAGGCGGACGTCGACGCCGATGCGCGCGTGAGCCTCGGCCAGCCACTGGGCCGCCTCGGCCGGAATGTTGCGCCCCAGAAGCCGCTCGCCCGCTTCGACCACCACGGCGGACAGGCCCATGCCTTGCAGGGTCGAAGCCGCTTCCAGACCGATGACGCCCCCGCCGACGATCAGGGCGCGCGCGCCGGGCCGAGCGCCCGCGGCCAGGGCGCGCGCATCGTCCGTGGTCCGCAGATAATGGACGGCGGGATGGTGGGGCAGGGGCAGGCGCCGCACCCGCCCGCCGGTCGCCATGATCAGGGCGTCGAACGGCTCGGCCGATCCGTCGGCCAGGCGGACTTCGCCCTTTTCGCGGTCGATCGCGACGGCGGGACTGGCGGTTTTCAGGACGGCGTTCAGCGCGCTCCAGCGTTCCGCCGGCGCCAGCCAGACGGGTTCCGGTTCGGCTCCGCTCAGGAATCCCTTCGACAGGCTTGGACGTTCGTAGGGGGGGTGCGGCTCATCGCCGATGAGGGTCAGGATCCCAGAAAAACCCAACTCTCTCAAGGCGATGGCGGCCATTCCGCCAGCGTGGCCGGCGCCGACGACAACGATGCGCTCCGTCATTTGTGATCTCCTCAGGTCATTGCACTACATGCAACGCATTTGACATAGATCAAAAACCACGACACCAAGGCGGTCAACGGCGACGTGAGATCGCCGCTTCGAATTGTCAGTTCGGGAGCTTTTCAGTGACCATCGCCATGCGCCCTCCAGAGGGCCGTCAAGCGCGCGCCTGGCCGGCCGATGTCGACGCCGCGGTGCCCTACTGGGTCTATACGGACCCGGAAATCTACGCCGAGGAGCTGCAGAAGATCTGGTACGGCCCCCACTGGCTGTACGTCGGCCTGGAATGTGAAATCCCCGATGTCGGCGACTGGAAGACCACGACCCTGGGCGAGAAACCCTGCGTCATGGTCCGCTCGGGCGAGGACGAGATTTCGGTCGTCGAGAACCGCTGCGCCCACAAGGGGGTCAAGTTCTGCCAGTCGCGCTTCGGCCACTCCAAGGAGCTGATCTGCCCCTATCACCAGTGGTCCTACGCCCTGAACGGCGACCTGCAGGGCGTGCCTTTCCGCCGGGGCGTGAAGCGCCAGGGCGGGATGCCCGCCGACTTCGATCTGAAGCAGAACGGCCTGACCAAGCTGCGGGTCGAGGTGGTCAACGGCGTGGTCTGGGCCACCTTCTCGGACGAGACGCCGCCGTTCCGCGACTACCTCGGCGACAAGTTCTGGAAGCACTACACCCGCGTCTATGACGGCCGGAAGCTGCAGGTGCTGGGCTACAACCGCCAGCACATTCCCGCCAACTGGAAGCAGATGCAGGAGAACATCAAGGACCCGTATCACGCCGGGCTCCTGCACGTGTTCTTCGCCACCTTCGGCCTGTTCCGCGCCGACCAGAAGTCGGCCGTCGATATCGACGACGAGGGCCGCCACGGCATCCTGATCTCGCGCAAGGGCGAGCAGGAAAAGACCGAGGACATGGCGGACATCCGCAACTTCCAGGGCGACCTGGTGCTGGAGGACCCGCGCGTCATGGACGTGGTGCAGGAGTTCCCCGGCGAGGAGACCGTCGGGATGATCACCATCTTCCCCAGCGTCATCCTGCAGCAGCAGGTCAACAGCCTGACCACGCGCCAGATCGTGCCCAAGGGGCCGGGCGGGTTCGACTTCCACTGGACCCACTGGTGCTACGCCGACGACACCGACGAGATGAAGCTGCGGCGCACGCGCCAGGCCAATCTGTTCGGACCGGCGGGCTTCGTCTCGGCCGACGACGGCGAGGTTCTGGAGATGACCCAGCAGGGGGCTATGGGCTCGCCTGACGCCAACATGATCCTGCAGATGGGCGGCCGCGAGATCGCCCCGACCGACCACCAGGTCACGGAGACCGCCGTGCGCGGCATGTGGCGCTACTGGCGCAAGGTGATGGGGCTGTGAGCATGAGCGAGACCATCACCCGCGACGAGGTCCGCGACCTTTACGACGCCTATTATGCGACGCTTGACGATGTCGATCTGCACGCCTGGCCCGAGTATTTCACCGAGGACTGCCTCTATCGCGTGATCCCGCGCGAGAACCATGAGGCGGGCTACACCCTGTGCACCATGCAGGCCGAGAGCCGCGGCATGTTGAAAGACCGGGTGACGGGGCTGACGCGGACGCAGATGTACGCCCCGCGATACTACCGCCGCTTTCCCACCGCGCCGCGCATCGTCGAGCAGGACGAACAGGGCGTGCGCGTCCGCCACAACCTGCTGGTGGTGCAGACGCTGATCGACAAGCCCTCGGACATCGTGCTGTCGGCCGTCTGCCATGACCGCATCGTCCGCGACGGCGACCGGCTGCGCTTCGTCGAGCGCATCGTCGTCTTCGATTCCGAAATGATCCCGAACAGTCTGGTGTATCCCGCATGACCGATGTCGCGACCCTGTCGTGGGCGGCCGCCCTGCCGCCCTCGGCCCTGGATGAACACGGCGTGGCCAAGGCCGTCGTCAACGGCCTGAGCGTCGCCCTCTATGTCGTGGACGGCGAGTATTTCGCCACCGCCGACCTGTGCACCCACGGCCAGGCCAGCCTCTCCGACGGCTATCTGGACGGCGAGCTGATCGAGTGCCCGCTGCATCAGGGCACCTTCAATGTGAAGACCGGCGCGGCCGTGGACGCGCCCTGTTCGGTCGCCGTGCGCACCTTCCCGGTGAAGCTCGAAGACGGCGTCCTGCACGTCGGCATGGAGGCCTGATCACATGACGCAGCTGACCAACGACAACCGCGCCCAGCTCGAGACTCTCTATCAGCAGATGGAGCCGGAAGGGCTCTACCCTCTGTGGGAGAAGCTGGCCGCCCTGGTTCTGCCCCAGCCGCAGTCGCCGGCCCAGGTGCACAAATGGGTCTATGCCAACGCCCGCGACTATCTGATGCGCGCCGGCGACCTGATCAGCGCCAAGGACGCCGAGCGACGGGTGCTGATCCTGGAGAACCCCGGCTTGCCGGGCCATTCGGGCATTACGCCCAGCCTCTACGCCGGCCTGCAACTGATCCTGCCGGGCGAGGTCGCCCCGGCCCACCGTCACGCCCAGTGCGCCCTGCGCTTCGTGCTGGAAGGCGAGGACGCCTATACGGCGGTCGATGGCGAGAAGGCGGTGATGCGCCCCTTCGATCTGGTGCTGACGCCGGGCGGCCAGTGGCACGACCACGGCAATCCGACCGACAAGCCGATGATCTGGTTGGACGGTCTGGATATCCCGACCGTGCGCCATTTCGACGCCAGTTTCGCCGAGCACTATCACGAGGACCGCTTCCCGGAGCAGGCCCCGGCGGGCGACAGCCTGAACCGCTACGGCCGCAACATGCGTCCGCTGAAGGGCCACACGGCGGACCGCCGCCCGGCGCACCAGCCGCTGTTCCACTACCCCTACGCCGAGTGGCGTCCGGCCCTGGACGCCCTGGCCGAGAGCGGCGCCGAGATCGACCCGCACCTGGGTCATGCGCTGGAGTTCATGAATCCGATCGACGGCGGCCCGATCATGGCCACCATCTCGGCCCATGTCCGCCTGCTGCCGAACGGTTTCCAGACGCGTCCGCGTCGCGCGACCGACGGGACCATTTTCGTCGTCGTGGAAGGAACCGGCGAGGCCGTGATCGAGGGCGAGACCGTCGCCCTGAACCCCCGCGACATCGTCGTCGTCCCGTCGTGGAAACAGGTGGTGTTCAAGGCCGAGAGCCAGCTTGTGCTGTTCGGCTACTCGGACAAGGCCTGTCAGGAAAAACTGAATCTTTACAAGGAAGAAAACGCGTGAGCCTGCTGTTCCAACCGCAAGCGCCGGTCCTGGCCAAGACTTCGACGGGCGACGATTTCCCGGTTCGCCGCATCTTCTGCGTCGGCCGCAACTACGCCGCCCATGCGCGCGAGATGGGGCGCGACCCGGACCGCGAACCGCCCTTCTTCTTCACCGCCTGGGCCGAGACGGTCGTGCCGGATGGAACGACCATCGCCTATCCGTCCAAGACGGAGAACTTCCACTATGAGGCCGAACTGGTCGTCGCCGTGGGCAAGGGCGGGCGCGACATCGCCGTCGAGGACGCGCTGGACCACGTCTGGGGCTACGCCACGGGCCTGGATATGACCCGCCGCGACCTGCAACTGGAAGCTCGCGCCCAGGGCCGTCCGTGGGACACCGGCAAGAACGTCGAACAGTCGTCGCCGCTGGGCCTAATCCTGAAGGCGGGCGGGGGCGACTTCGACCCGAACAAGGGCGCGATCAAGCTGACCGTCAACGGCGAGGTCAAGCAGGACGCCGACCTAGCCGACCTGATCTGGCCGGTGGCGGACATCATCGCCTATCTGTCGACCCTGTGGGAGATCCAGCCGGGCGATCTGATCTACACAGGCACGCCGGCGGGCGTCGGCGCCGTGGTCGAGGGCGACGAGATGGTGGTGACCATCGACGGCCTGACGCCGCTCAATATCAAGGTCGGTCCGAAGGCCGCCTGATCCCCTTCAACGCATCATCAGCAATCACGGAGAGGCGCGCGTCAGACGCGCCCTCCGCAGGAGGACTACACATATGGCAGCCATGGGCGAAGGAGGCGGCAACGCCGTCATCGACCGGGCCAGATTCGGCCCGCTGCAGTTCGGCGTCACGGCGCTGTGCTTCATCATCGCCATGCTCGACGGCTTCGACACCCAGTCGATCGCCTTCGTCGCGCCCAAGATCGCCGAGGACTGGGGCCTGGCCCCGTCGGCGTTCGGCCCGATCTTCGCCATCGGCCTTCTGGGCCTGACGGTCGGCGCCTTCACCCTGAGCCCGGCGGCGGACAAGTTCGGCCGCAAGACGGTCATCCTGATCTCGACCCTGATCTTCGGCCTGTTCGCCCTGCTGACGGCGTTCTCGACCTCGATGAACGAGTTGTTGATCTACCGCTTCATCACCGGGGTCGGCCTGGGCGCCGCCATGCCCAACATCATCGCCCTGACCAGCGAGTACGGCCCGGCGCGGCTGCGCGCGACCCTGGTGACGGTCATGTTCTGCGGCTTCCCGCTGGGATCGACCATCGGCGGCCTGGTTTCGACCTGGCTGATCGCGACCTGGGACTGGCATTCGGTCTTCGTCGTCGGCGGCGTCCTGCCGCTTCTGCTGCTGCCGGTTCTCTACTTCATGCTGCCGGAATCCGTGCGCTTCCTGGTCGCCAAGGGCGCGCCGGAGCACAGGATCGCGCCCATCGTGAAGAAGATCGACGCCAGCGCCTCGGTCGACGAATTCATCGCCGGCCTGAAGCATGAACAGTCTTCGGCGGCCAAGGGCTTCTCGGTCTTCCAGCTGTTCCGTGAGGGCCGCACGCCCGTGACCCTGCTGCTGTGGGTCGCCTTCTTCATGAACCTGCTGGTCATGTACTTCCTGGTGAACTGGCTGCCGACCCTGCTGAAGGGAGCGGGCCTGCCGCTCAGCATGGCCATCCTGTCCACCTCGATCCTCAACCTCGGAGGCGTCGTCGGCGCCATCGTCCTGGGCCGGATGATCGACAGGATCAGCCCCTATGTCGTCCTGGGCGCGGCCTACGCCGCATCGGCCGCCTTCATCGCCCTGCTGGCTTTCGGCGGCGCCAATCTGCCGGTCCTGCTGGTCGGCGCGGCGCTGTCCGGCTTCGGCGTCGTCGGCGCCCAGATCGGCTGCAACGCCCTGACGGCGGCGGTCTACCCGACGGCCATCCGCGCCACGGGCGTGGGCTGGGCCCTGGGCGTCGGCCGCATCGGCGCCATTGTCGGCCCGCTGGTCGGCGGCGTGCTGCTGGCCGCCGGCTGGACGCCGCAGTCGCTGATCCTGCTGGCCGTCATCCCCGCCGCGATCGCCTCGATCGCCGTCTTCACCCTCGGCGGCGTGCGCCGCCGGGCCGGAGTCTGACCCCATGATCCTGCACGGCTATTTCCGCTCCACGGCCTCCTGGCGCGTTCGTATCGCTCTCGGCCTCAAGGGGTTGGAGGCCGTGCAGGTCGCCCACCACCTGCGCAAGGGCGAGCAGCGGGCGCCGGCGTACCTGGCGCTCAATCCGCAAGGGTTGCTGCCGTCGCTCGTCACCGACGACGGCGCGGTCCTGACCCAGTCCCTGGCCATCATCGAATACCTGGACGAGCTCGCGCCCGAGCCGGCCCTTCTGCCCGCCGAGCCGGTGCTGAAGGCCAAGGTCCGGGCCGTGGCCCAGGCGGTCGCCTGCGACATCCACCCGGTGCAGAATCTCAAGGTGCTGCAACGCCTGCGCGAACTGGGCTTGGGTGAAGAGCTGGTCCAGGCCTGGGCGTCGACCACGATCGAGGAAGGTCTCGACGCCGTCGACCGACTGCTGGCGGATCAGCCGGGTCCCTTCGCCTTCGGCGACGCCCCAAGCCTGGCCGACCTGTGCATCGTGCCGCAGCTGGGCAACGCTCGCCGCTTCGGCGTCGAACTGCGCTGGCCGCGCCTGCTGGCGCTTGAGGCGGCCTGTCTCGAACTGCCCACCTTCCAGAACGCCGCGCCCGGCCAGCAGCCCGACGCCGAATAATCATCCCAATCGAACCGAGCGCGGAGCCAACTGCGCCCTTTCCCGGAGGAAACCATGACCATCGCCGCTGCGGCCGCCGCCGCATTGCTTTCGCACGCCCCCATGCCCGCCGACGCCGAGGCGCCGATCCAGACCGCGCCGGCCGCCGCGCTTGCTGCGACGCCTGCGGCTCCGGTCTCGCCGCCGCCGTTCAAGCTGATCAACCACGATGAGAATTACGCCTACCTGGCCGACCCGGCGAAGCGCACCTCGACCTGGTCGAGGTTCAAATATGTCCCGGTCGGCGGGGAGGACAGCCCCGTATGGGCCAGCTTCGGCGGCGAACTGCGCTTCCGCGCCGAGCATCGCGACAACGAACGCTTCGGCCGCGGTCCGCAGGACACCGGCGGCGATTTCCAGACCCGCGCCCGCCTGTGGGGCGAGCTGAACCTGGGCTCTTCACTGCGCGCCTTCGTCGACGTGCAGGACGCCCGCACCTCGGGTCTGGCCAGCGGCGAGCCGGTGATCGAGGAGAACCGCACCGACCTGCATCAGGCCTTCATCGAGGCGAAGACGGGTCTGGGCGGCGGAAGCTTGCGCGTCCGCGCCGGCCGTCAGGAGTTCGGCCAGGGCGGCTTCCGCCTGTTCGACATGCGCGAGGGCGCCAACGCCCGGGCGGCCCTGGACATGGTCTGGGTCATGTACGACAGCCCGACCGGCTGGAGCGGCGGCGCCTTCGCCGGCTATGCGCTGCGCGAGGGCAAGGCCTCGTGGGACGACGCCACCAATTTCGACTATCGCCTGTATGGCGCGACAGCCGCGAAGACGCTGGGGCAGGGGGCGACGGCGCCGAAGCTGGAGCTGCTCTACGCCAACACCGATCGCCTGACGACGCCGTTCGATGGTCAGCTTCCCGGCCGCGACGACCGCGACACCCTGTCGGTGCGCCTGTCGGGCAAGGTCGCGCCCTGGGACTATGAGGTCGAGGCGGTCAAACAGTGGGGCTCGTTCCGCGATCTCGACATCGACGCCTGGTTCATCTCGGCCGTCGGCGGTCGCACCTTCGCGGATGTGAAGTGGTCGCCGCGGGTGGCCGTGCGCCTGGACGTCGGCTCGGGCGACAAGAACCCGAACGACGGCAAGCTGAACAGCTTCAACCCTCTGTTCCCGCAGCCGGCCGCCCTGCGCACCGATCTGGGCTTCGCCAACCTGATCCTGCTGCAGCCCGAAGTGACGGTGCGTCCGTCGCCCAAGCTGACGCTCGGCGCCAACACGGCCGGCCTGTGGCGCCAGAGCAAGGACGACGGTCTCTACGCCCTGTCGGGTCTGGTGCTGCGCGGGGCGGATGAAGGAGAGTCGTCCTATGTCGGCTGGCGCACGGGCGTCTTCGCCCGCTACGCCCTGACGCCCTATGTCTCGCTGATGGGCGTCGCCAACTACACCAAGGCCGGCGATTTCCTGAAGGAAACCGGCACGGCCGAGAATCAGTCCTACCTGGGGACCTTCCTGACCTTCAGGTTCTGAGCGGGATCAGAACCTGAAGGCGGACAGCCTCCTGTCGAACCCGGCCTAACGTCGCGAAGGCGAGGAGAGGTGGTTCGACAGGAACAGGGCGTTGATCAGCAGACGCTCCGTCCCCAGCCAGTATTTGCGGTGGGCCGGGTCGTCGGCGAACAGGACGACGTTGCCCGCGCCGATCGGGTTCACCTGAGCCCAGACCGAACCGGCTGAGCGGGCGCGCAGGGCTTCGGGCAGGTAGCCGTTGACCTGCGGGTCGGTCTCGATCCGCACGACGTTGGCGAAGGGATCGGCCACGGGGGCCAGGACGACGTCCGTCTCCTTGTTCACGAACAGCTCGCGGCGCGACAGGCCGAAGGCCAGCGGGTGGCTGATGTCCGCGTCGGCCGACAGGGCGTTGCCCGCCGTCCGTTGTTCGCCCTGGATGGCGCTGCGGTCGGCGTAGTCGCGGCGCTCGACCTCGGCCTTCTTCTCGTCTTCTGAGGCGGCCTGCGGGGCCAGTCCGTTGGCGGCGGCCCAGCGCGCGGCGTTGCCGAACACCACCAGGGACCCGCCCGCCCGCACCCAGGCCTTCAGTGCGTCCACCGTCGGCTGGCCCAGGTTGTCGTAGCGCCCGCCGGACAGGACGATGCTGTCATAGCTTCCCAGCGGCACGCGGCCCAACTGGGACGGGTCCAGCCGCGTCGCCGGATAGTTCAGGCGTTCGCTGAGGGCGAACCAGGTCGAGCCGATTTCGGTGGCGTTGACGCCCTCGCCCATGACCAGGGCGATGCGCGGCGCGCGCACGACTTTCACGTTGTCGCTGCCTAGATCGACGCCCGCGACGCTCGCGCCGGTCGAGACGGCGTGGGCGACCACGCCCGCCTCGCGTGCGGCCGTGTCGACGGCGGTGCGCAGGGCGGCGGCGTCCAGCGACTGTCCCGCCGTGGTCACGACCAGGGAGCCGCGCCCGAAGGCGCTGTCGCCCGCCGCCGTCCTTGCGGTCAGCGGCTCGAACGCGGCGCGGACGCGCACGTCTTGACGCAGCAGGGCCGCCAGAACCCGCGGGGCGTTCAGGTCGCGCCAGTTGACGACATAGGCGTAGGCGTCCTGCGGCCCGCTGACGCCGCCGGTTGCGACGGGCGCTTCGGTCACGGCGGACCCGTGGGCGGGGACGCGGCGCAGGCCGTCGCTCTTCAGGCCATAGGCGAGGGCGACGGAATAGGAGGTGCTGCCATAGACGCTGCCCTTGGTCGGCGGCGTCCGGTCGAAGATGGAGTGGACCAGGCGGAACTGCGGCTGGGCCGAGGGCACGACATAGGCGCTGCCCGGCTCATAGGCGCGGCCGTTCTGCGTCACCCGCTCGGTCAGGGGGTGGACCTGGATGTGGTGGGCCAGCAGCAGGTCCAGCGTCTGGCGCGTCAGGCCCGGATCGGCCGCGTCGCCGAAGACGAAGGCCTGGCTGGAATGGCGCCGCCCCTGTTCGACGGCCGAGCGAAAGAAGTCGCGCTGGAAGGCCTGCAGCCCGGCGCGCTCAGCGACGGCGCCGCGGATGGTGGCCAGGCCGACATTGGTCTGGTTGCGGATGGTGAAGGGGAAGGTCAGCGGGCCGTTGGCCGTGTCCTGCACCAGGCCGCGCGAACTGGCCTGTTCGACCGTCACCCCGACCCCGCCATGGAAGTCGGGATAGGTCGAGCCGTAGACCGGCGAGAAGTTGTCGAAAACCTCGCGCGTGTAATAGAGCGAGCCGAGGCTATCCAGCGCCTGGGCGTGATAGCGGGCCAGCGTCACGTTCCACTCATAGCTGGCGCGCGGCAGCAGCGGGCTTTCCATGCTGGCGGGCGAGGGCTCGAAATAATAGGTGCTGCCCGCGCCCATCTCGTGGAAGTCGATCTGGATGTTGGGGCGCCAGCGGTGGAAGGCCTCCAGCTTGGCGCGGGTCTCGCGTTGCGTCACCGCCAGCCAGTCGCGGTTCAGGTCGGTGAAATAGTGGTTGGTGCGGCCGGCGGGCCAGGCCTCGACGTGTTCCTTGTCCTGTGGATCCGAGACGGCGGGCTGGTTCTTCCAGGCGTTGTGCCAGTTGGCGGCGCGGTCGCGGCCGTCGGGGTTCTGGGCCGGATCGATGACGATCACGGCCTTGTCCAGCCAGTCCAGCACCTCGGGCGAGCGCCCGGCGGCGAGGTAGTAGGCGGTCAGCAGGGCCGCCTCGCCGCTGGAGGTCTCATTGCCGTGGACGCTGTAGAACAGGCCGACGACGACCGGGGCGTCGGCCCCCGCCGCCGGACCGCCGGGATCGCCCGCCGCGATATGGGCGCGCTGAATCTGGTCGATCCGGCCCTGATTGGCGCTCGAGGTGATGACCACGGACAGCAGGGGCCGCTGTTCATAGCTGCGGCCGATTTCCTCGACCGTCACCCGATCCGACAGGCGGGCCAGTTCGCGCAGGTAGTCCACGATGCGGTCGTGGCGGGTGTAGTGCGTGCCGATCGGATAGCCGAGGAAGGCTTCCGGCGTCGGGATGGCTGAGTCGAAATCGCCCGCCGGCGCCTGAGGGAAGAAATAGGCGCTCTGGGCCAGGGCTGGAGCGGGCGCCGTCAGGGCGACGCCGCCCAGCAGGATCGCCGCCGCCGCGCCGCCGGTCAGGATGCGACGGAGGGATGAACGGGCGTGTTGAACGCTCATGGTGTCAGGTCTCGATGCGAAAAAGGGATCAGAAGCGGACGTCGAAGCCGACGCGGAAGTAGCGCCCGCGCAGATCGTACTGGCCGAAGTCGTAGGGGGCGCGCACGCCGGGGAAGGAGGCGTCGTGCGGCGGCGCTTCGTCCAGCAGGTTCTCGATCTTGGCGTAGAGCGTCACGCGCTCCAGCCCGGACCACGCCGCATACAGATCGAACTGGTGATAGGCGTCCACGCGCGATTGTCCCCCGACTTCCGGCACCTGATCATAACCCGAGGTGTAGTACCAGGTCAGGTTGGCGTCGAAGACGTCGCGGTTCCAGGCCAGCCGCGTCGTCGCCTTGTGCGCCGGCAGGGTCGCGCCCCGGTTCGACCCGGCGTAGTCCAGCAGCGGTCCGCCCGCCGCGTTCGGCCGCTTGTATTCCAGCAGGTGGGTATAGGCGCTGGAGGCGGTGAAGGTCCCCCAACCGTCTGTGCGCCAGCGCTGGCTGAAGTCCACGTCGAAGCCCGACGTCTCCAGCGCCGTCAGGTTGCGATAGCGGTTGTAGACGGCCTGCAGCTTGCCGCGTTCGTCGCGGACGACGTCGGCGGGGTCGTTGCCCTGGACGATGGCGGTGGTGTTGCCCGTGCCGATCAGGTTGTCGAGCTTGATCTGATACCAGTCGATGCTCAGCGCCGTGTCGCGCGTCGGGGTGAAGACGATGCCCAGATTGTAGGAGCGGGTCTTTTCCGGCTCCAGATCAGTGTTGCCGACGGTGAAGAAGGTCGGGCTCTGGCGCGAGTTGGGCAGGTCGGGATCATAGGGGTCGATGACCGAGCCGTAGGAGATCATGGTCGAGGCCGAGTTCTCCGACAGCGACGGCGCCCGGAAACCGCGTGAGGCCGAGGCCCGCAGCGCCAGCCACTCCAGCGGCTTCCAACGCACGCCCGCCTTGGGCGAGAAGGCGCTGCCGAAGTCGCTGTATTCGTCCGCCCGCGCCGCGACCTGGATGTCCAGATTGCTCAGGACCGGGATGTTGAACTCGGCATAGGCGGCCCAGACGTCGCGCTCGCCGTCCACTGCGGCGATGGCGGGGCGGATCTGCAGCCCGGCGTCGATCTGCCACGGATTGCTGGAGACTAGGCTCTCATGCCGGAACTCAACCCCGGCGGCGTAGCCGACCTGACCGGCGGGCAGGTTGAACAGCTCGCCGGAAATCTTGAAGTCGGCCCCATAGAGGCGCGACTCCGCCGGACGCAGGGTCGACAGGCGGATGCCGTCCAGCACGGCCTGCGGCGTGGCGCCCGGCTCGTGCAGGTTCAGCGTGCCGTTGGCCAGGGCGTCGGCCAGGTTCCAGCGATGAGCGAAGCCGCCGGACACCGTCTCGCGCTCGTCGCTGCCCGAGGCGAAGACGGCGGCCTCCCAGTCGAAGCGGTCATGGCGCCCGCGCACCCCGGCCAGGGCGCGATAGGACTTGGACTCATTGGTCTTCAGCGTCCGGCCCAGGTCGAAGAAGGTGTATTCGATCGGCGTGGCGACGCCGTAGGGGTTGTAGGGGTTGTTGGCGGGCAGCAGGTTCGACACCGGCTCGGCCAGCCCGGTCTCGGCGTTCAGTGCGAACCGCCCCCCTTCCAGCGTGAAGAAGGGGCTGGAGCCGAACAGGGACGCCCCCTCGACATAGGAATAGAGCACCTCGCCAAAGGCCTCGATCTGCGGCGTCAGGCGCTTGGTTCCGAACAGATAGGCCTGATAGCGGTCGGTCGAAGGGATCAGCGTCGTGTGCGGCGCCAGGTTGATGGCGCAGGTGTCGCCGGACAGGCCGTCGATCGGGGCGCTGGCGGTCAGCACCATGCCCTCGGGGCACTGGCCCTGGGCGTTGAGGAAGGGCACGGACCGGCCGTCGACCAGGAAGCGCGCGCCCTTGGCCGACCAGCCGTTCCAGCGGCCGCCGGGCAGGTCGTCATAGATGCCCGACTTGGTCAGGTCGCGCTGGTCCTGATCCAGCCGATTGCGGGTGTAGGCTTCCAGCGACAGCAGGATGTTGTAGCCGTCCGTCTCCAGGTCGCCATGCCCGGCGACCAGTTTGGCGGTGGAGGTCTCCAGCCCGCCCTGATCGGCGAGGCCGTAGCTGGCGCCGAACTCCAGACCCTGGAAATTCTGGCGGGTGATGATGTTGGTGACGCCCGCCACCGCGTCCGAGCCGTAGACGGCCGAGGCGCCGTCCTTCAGCACCTCCAGCCGCTGGGTCGCCACCATCGGCAGGGCGTTCAGATTGACGAAGGTGTCCGACAGGCCGCCGCCGGGGAAGCCGTAGTTGGCCACGCGGCGCCCGTTCAGCAGCACCAGGGTGTTCTTCTGCGACAGACCGCGCAGGCCGATGCCCGCCGCGCCTGACGACCAGCCGCTGTTCTGCGTCTCGTTCGAGCCGTTTCCGGTATTGGCCGAGATCGAGCGCAGCAGGTCCGCCGTCGTCGACTTGCCCGAGCTTTCCAGCTCCTCGCGCCCGATCACCTGGACCGGGTTGAAGCCTTCGGTGTTGGCGCGGCGGATGTTGGACCCGGTCACCACGACGTCCGCGACCGAATGAGCCGCCGCAACCTGGGCCTGGTCCGTTAGATTTTCATCGCTTCGGGCTTGTGCGGCGCCGCACGCGCCTGCGGCCGAAAGAAAGGCGAGAACGGTCAGGGAGGGCCTGATCATGGGGATGCTGCACCGCAATAAGTGTCACAATTGGGCGCGCAATAAGGCATGCCAAGCTGGCTTGCATAACTTAGAAATTCTATTTGTATGGCGAGAAACGGTAGCCGATGACACCGGCGCTGCGGTCGTTAAATGCTTCCGTCCTGCGCCCTAGACGCGGCGAGTCCCTATCCTTTGCTCGGTTTGGGGCGAGGGTCGCCGCCGCCGCCCTGCTTCTTGAAGGTGTCCCCGATCTCCCGCGCGTCAGGACCGTCCGGTCCGGCGCGACGTTGAGACTCGCGCCCGACCCGGCGCACCGCTTCGTCGGGCGTGTCGGCGTCAGGCTTCCCGCCTGGAATGGCGGCGTTGCGCTCCCGTCCCTTGGATTGCTGTCTGTCGCGCATGGCTCTCTCCTGTCGTGATCACTCAGAGTGAGGCGGGGAGCCCCGGAAATGGTTCCCGACGAGGGAGCAAGGTCGAGAAGCCTCCTGATACGGCCGACGGTTTGCGATGCGGCCCGAGGGACGGAGTCGAAGCGTTCATCACGCGCCT
Source organism: Brevundimonas sp. NPDC055812 (assembly GCF_053616535.1). Lineage (NCBI taxonomy): Bacteria > Pseudomonadati > Pseudomonadota > Alphaproteobacteria > Caulobacterales > Caulobacteraceae > Brevundimonas > Brevundimonas sp. NPDC055812. Next base: position 132,882 of record NZ_JBSHDX010000009.1, read on the forward strand.
ACATTCTCTCTTAAGTTGTGATGCTGATCCTGCTCGTGTCACGAGGTGCGATGATGCGACATGAACAGCGTATCAGGATGGCGAAGCGGCAAGGGGCGGCGGCGGTGGAGTTCGCCATCGTCGGGCCGGTGTTCTTTCTGCTGCTGGCGGGAATGATCGTGTACGGCGGCTGGTTCTGGATGGCGCATTCGGTCCAGGCGGCCGTGTCCGAGGGCGCACGCGCCGCGATCGCCGGGCTGGACGCCGTCGAACGCGAACAATTGGCGCGCGAAGTCGTGGAGACCCAGCTGAAGGACCTCGGGCTCAAGGCCGCCGACGCCGTCGTGGCGGTCCGCGCTGAGCCGGGGCGTTTCCGGGTCGAGGTGGCCTATGACGCGGGCGGACATCCGTTGATGGCCCTGTCGCCGCTGACCGTGCCGCCGCCTCGCATCATTCGCCGCACGGCCGTCATCCGCGTGGAGGAGGCGTGAGATGGGCCGGCGTCGCCGCCTTTCCAGCGATGACCGGGGCGGGGTTGCGGTCATGGCCGCGGTCTTCGGCGCCCTGATCTGCGTCCTGGCGGCCCTGGCGGTCGATGTGGGATCCATGGTTCTGAAGGGACGCGAAGTCCAGGGGGCGGCGGACCTGTCGGCGCTGGCGGCCGCTCAAACCTTATCCGACCCGCCCGAACGGACCGAGGCCGCCGCCCGCCTCACAGCCCAGGACAATCTGGTCGATCTGGCCGGAGCGCGGGTCCAGCGGGGCGTCTATACGCCTGACCCCCGGTTGAAGCCGCGCGCGCGTTTCGCCGACGGCGGGTCCAGACCCAACGCCGCCCGCGTGACCTTGAGCGCCCCGGCGCCCCTCTATTTCGGTCGCTGGATACTGCGGCGAGACAGCGTGACGGTGTCGAAATCGGCCACGGCGGCGCTGCCCGGCGGCCCGCCCAGCGCCGTCTTTTCCATCGGTTCGCGCCTGGCGGGGCTGGACGGCGGATTGGCGAACGCCCTGCTGTCCGGCCTGCTGGGGAGCAAGGTGTCCCTGACGGTGATGGACTATCGCGCCCTGGCCGACGCCCAGGTCAACCTGCTGCAGTTCTCGGACGCCCTGGCGGCTGAGCTAGGGGTGACGGCGGGAGATTATGACGCCTTGCTGACGCATGAAGCCCAGACGGGCCAGGTGCTGAGGGCGCTGGAGGCCGTCGCCGGGTCGGGCGCAGAAAGCGCTCTGAGCAAGCTGACCCGCTTGCCGGTGAACGCCGTGGTCAAGCTCGAGGAGTTGATCGGCGTGGATGCAGATGCGCGCGGCGGCTTGCGGCGAGGGCTGGACGCCGAGGTCTCGGCCATGGACCTGCTGATGGCGACGCTGCAGACCGCCAATCAGGATCGTCAGCTGGCCCTTGATGTGGGGGCGCGCGCCGGACTGGCGGACCTCGACGTCATGCTGGCGATCGGCGAACGTCCCAATCGCGCGCCCTGGCTGACGGTGACCGGCACAGGCGAACCGATCATCCGCACGGTGCAGACGCGCCTCTATCTTGAGGCGACGGCCTTGGACAAGGTTCCGCTCGTGGGGCTGCTGGCGCAGGTGAAGGTTCCCATCCTGATCGAAGCGGCCAGCGCCGAGGCTCGGCTCAAGGCGATCGAGTGCGAGGGAACGCCGCGCGTTCTGATCGAGGCGCGGCCCGGCGTGGCGCGCGTGCGCCTGGGCCAGATCGATCCCAAACGCCTGCGGGACTTCAAGTCCGAGCTCAAGGTCAGCCCGGCCAGGCTGGTGTCCGTATTGCTGATCACGGTGGAGGGCGTCGCGGACATCCAGGTGGCGGATCTGGATTGGAGCGAGCTGCGCTTCACGGGAAGCGAGATCGGGTCGAGCCAGCCCAAGAGCGTCCGCGCCAAGGGCTTCGTGAACGGCCTGATCGTCACCCTGCTGCGGGACACGCGGTTGACGGCCCTGGGGATACCCCTGCACCTCGTCACCCAGTTGCTGGCGGGCGTGCTGACGCCGCTCGGGCCGGTGCTGGACGGCGTGGTTCAGCCTCTGCTGGAACTGCTCGGCGTCCGGCTGGGAGAGGCGGATGTGTGGGTGCACGGCGTGCGCTGTCCCAACCAGGGCGGTGTTCCGCAACTGGTCGGCTGAGCGGTCGAAGAGAGTGCGATCAGCCTTCGGCGGGACGCAGGCCGGTCGAGGCCTGCTGGACCACCGGGCGACGCTGGCCGCCGGCGGCGATGATGCGATCGATGCGGGCCTTCTCGGCGCGGAAGGCGTTCAGGTCGGCGCCCGCCAGGACGGTGCCTTCCTGGGTCTTGATGCCCGAGGGATTGATCCGCTGGCCGTTGCGCCAGATCTCATAGTGCAGGTGCGGACCGGTCGAGGCGCCGGTCGAACCGACATAGGCCACGACCTGGCCTTGGGTCACGCGCTGGCCGGCGCGCATGCCCGAGGCGTAGCGCGACAGGTGGCCGTAGCCGCTTTCCAGGCCGTTGGCGTGGCGAATGCGCAGCCAGTTGCCGTAGCCGCCCCAGCGCCGGGCCTCGACCACCACGCCGTCGGCGGGCGCCACCACGGGCGTGCCGGTGGAGGCGGCGAAGTCCATCCCCTGGTGCATCTTGCGATAGCCGGAAATGGGATGGGTGCGAACGCCGAAGTTGGAACTGACGCGGCGGAAGTTCTGCAGCGGCGTGCGCATCATGGCGGTGCGCGTGTTCTTGCCCGTGGCGTCGAAATACTGGGCCGTCTTCGAGCCGGCGGGCTGGAAGCGGTAGAAGGCGTGACCCTTCAACTCGGCGTAGAGCAGTTCGCCGGTTTCGACGGTGCGGCCCGATTCCGTGACCGTGCGATCGAACACCAGGGTGAATTCGTCCGAGGCGCGCACGTCGCGCTGCATGTCGAACTTGTGGGCGAACAGCTGGCTGGCGCGACGCACCACGGCCGAGGTGGCGCCCAGTTCGCGGGCGCTGGCCGACAGGGAGCGCTGCACCTTGTCGTTGGCGACGACGGTTTCCTGGGCGATCTTCTCGTCCAGCGAGCGCAGGCGCAGCGCGCCGTCGAAACTGCGCGACACGGTCAGTTGGCTGGCCGGACCGGTGCGCATGGTCAGGCCGATCAGGCGGGCGTCGCCCAGGCCGCCGCGCGGCTTGGACACGGCGGTTTCGAAACGCAGGCCCGCGCGCAGATCCTTGAGGTCGAAGGCGCTGGCGACGGTGGCGGCCACGGCCTTGGCCTCGTCGGCGCCGATGCCGGTGCGGCGCACGGCCTGCTCGAAGGTTTCGCCGCGGCGAATCTGGACGGGAATGGCTTCCGGCGTGGTCATGCCGGCCGGTGCGGCGGCGGCGGCGTAGGCCTGGGCCTCCAGGGATTCGATCTGCTCCGCCGTCAGGACCGGAACTTCCTCGGCCTTGACCTGTTCATACCCACGACCGGCGAACAGGGCGATGCCCACGGCGGCGCAGGTCGTCAGCAGGTGCGGCGCGAGCCGGACAGGCTGGCGGCGAGGATCGAACTGAGCCATGGGTCCCCGGCAAGTCGGCGACGCGTTCCGCGCCAAAACAGTCGAATCTCGACGCGCTTGCCGATCGTCCGGCGAACGCGAAGCGAGCCGTATAGCCCGCACGTCCCATCTTGGGAAGATGGAATGTTACGATTGGTTAACATGGCCGCGATGATCTGCAGTAATTTACCGTTCTGCGTGAGTCTCTCGCCAAACTTCGCCTTCTTGTAGTCGAGGTCGGCTGGTAGTGGCGCAGGTGTCACGTCGCAGTGCTCATTCTGCAACGACTGTTGTTGTCGCGCATTCTGTGGCGTTGTTCCCCTTCCTGTTAAGTTGAACGCCGCTCCCCTTGACCGACGACATAGCCACTTCAGGGTCCGACGCCGGATCCGCCCAGTCCCCTGGCGCGCCGTCCGGAAAGGGAAGGCCGCGACGACGGCTGGCCAGGACGGTGCTGATCATTCTGGCGTTGCTGCTGGTGCTTGCGGCGACGCTTTATCTGAACCGGCGGGCGGCGGCGCGCGAGCTGCTGGTCGGCTGGCTGGATCGCAAGGGCATCGACGCCGACGTCGAGGTCGAGCGGCTGGAGCTCAACGGCTTTGTCGGCAAGGTCTCCATCGGCGATCCAGAGAACCCCGACTTCAAGGTCGAACGGGTCGAGGTCGACTACGCCGTGGGCCTGCCGTGGTCGAAGGCCGGACTGGGGGTGACGCCCAGCCGCATCCGCCTGGTCCGTCCGATCGTTCGAGCGGCGTGGAAGGACGGGAAGCTGTCGCTGGGCAGTCTCGATCCCCTGGTCGAGGAATTCACCGGCAAGCCGCCCAGGCCGGATTCCCGCGCGCCCCTGGTCATCGTTGAAGGCGGCCAGGCGCGGCTCGACACCGAATACGGCCCGCTGCGTCTGCTGGCGGACGCCCGGATCGACGACGGCAAGCTGATGCGGCTGTCGGGACGGATGCCGGCCGCCTCGCTCAAGAGCGGCGAGACCGAGGCGCGCGGCCTGGCCGGCGTGATCGATGTGACGACCGCGGGCGACCGTACGACGGTGAAGCTGGACGCCCAGGCCGAGCGCTTCGCCGTGGCGGGCGTCGGCGGCCAGGGGGCGGCGCTGAGTCTCAGCGGCGACCTGCCCTACCCGGACATGAAGACCCGGCGCGGCGACGGTCGGGTCGGCCTCAACGCGCGACTCACGGCGGATGAACTGGCCGGCGCCGGGACGACGGCGCGCCAGGCGGTCGCGACGATTGAGTTCGCCGGGGCGGTCGAGGGCTGGCTCAACGCCTACAGCCTCAAGGGCGAGGCGAAGGGGACGGCGACGGCGGACCGCCTCCAGGGCGAGGGAATGGAAATTCGTCAGGCGGCGCTGGATCTCGGCCGCTTCGTCCTGTCGACCTCAGGCGGGACGGAAGCCGAGGAGATGAAGTGGCGGGCGGCTTCGCCCCTGCGGCTGACGGCGGCGTCGGGCCGGTTCGGCGAGACCCGTTTGACCCAGGCGGTCCTCGTCTCGACCGCCCTGGAGGCCGGCGGCAAGGGAGAAGCCTTCGAGGTCCAGGGGCCGGCGACCCTGACCGTTCGGCGCCTAACGACGGGCGATGTGACGCTGGATGGCGCGGGCGGGCGTCTGGACGTCGATCTGGTGCGGGATTCCATCACGCGGATCAGCGCCGCCGGAGCCCTGGCGGCGGATCGTGTTTCGGCGCCAGTGCTCGGCGCGCCTCAGGCCGACGACATTCCCGAACTCGCCGAGTTGAAGCGGGCGCTGGGGGCCTTCGCACTGGATGCGCCCCAGGTGCGGCTGGTCAGCGACAACGCCGGGGTGGAGCTTGTCCTGCTGCGGCCGCTGACCGCCCGCCCGGCCAACGGCGGCGAGCTGCAGTTGTCCTCGGCGAGGGCGCCGGCGCTGTCCATGAGGGCGGGCGGCGCAGCGCAGGGCGCCTTCAGCGTGGCGTCCAGACGCGGCGGCGGCTTGCCGGAAGCGCGCTTCGACGGCGTGCAGTGGCGGATGACGCCAGGCGGATTCGCCGCGACGCTGAAGGGGGAGGCGGCTCTGGATTTCGGGCCTGCGCGCGACATCGCCTTCAGCACCCGGGGTGAACTGGTCTCCACGGGCGGACGGCTGACCTATACGACGGACGACTGCATTCCCTTGACGGTGCGCAAGCTGGACCTGGGCGAGAACTCGGTTGAGGCCGTGACCGGCCGGGCGTGTCCGACATCGAACCCGCTGGTCGTGGTTCAGAACGGCCTCTGGCGCGCTCGGACGCGGCTGGTCGACGTGGCGGCCTCCGTGCCTGTCTTCGAGGCGGGCCTCTCCGACGCGGAGGGCGAACTGACGGTCGACGGCGGGCCAAAAGGGGTGTCGATGCGCGTCGGGGTCGCCAAGGCCCAGGTCGCGGATAGGGCCGATCCGGTCCGCTTCCTGCCGCTTCAGGCTAAGGGCGAGGCGCAACTGGCGGATGACGTCTGGACGGCCGCCTTTGACCTCAGCCGCCTGGACCACGCCGTCGGGCGGGTCGACGTGCGTCACGACGTGAGGGCCGAGGCGGGCGGGGCGGTGATCTCGGCGCCCAATCTGACCTTCACCGAGCATGGGCTGCAGCCCGACGACCTCAGCCCGCTCGTCGCCGACTATGTGAAGTCGCCGGTCGAGGGCTCGGCCGGGTTCGAGGGGCGTTTCGACTGGACGGCCGAGAGCGCGACCAGTTCAGGCGTCCTGACTGTGCCCGATCTGGATTTCACCAGTCCGGCGGGCAAGGTCCAGGGGCTGAAGGGGCGGGTGGAGTTCACCAGCCTGACGCCGCTGATCACCGCGCCGAACCAGACGCTGACGGCCGACCGGGTGCAGACGGTGACGCCGCTGACCGATCTTCAGCTCTCCTTCGGTCTGGACGAAAAGGCCCTGACCATCGGCGGCGGTCAGATCCAGGCGGCGGGCGGGCGCATCAGCGTCGAGCCCCTGTCGCTGCCGCTGACGCCGGGCGAGGGCTGGGGCGGCGTGGTCGTGGTCGAGGGCGTGCAACTGAACGAACTGCTGAAGAGCGCCAATCTTCAGGACAAGGCCGAGTTCGACGCCGTGGTGTCGGGGCGACTGCCCTTCACCTATGACCCCAAGGACGGCTGGCGCATCGTCGGCGGGGTGCTGAACGGGGTGCGGCCCGGCCGTCTGTCGATCCAGCCCGAGGTGTTCGACGATCTGGCCGCAGGCGGCGGGGGCGAGGCCGGGGTTCCGCCCAACACCATGCAGGACCTGGCCTATCAGGCCATGCAGGACCTAGCGATCAGCGACCTGACCGCCGAGGTCAACAGCCTGGATGAGGGGCGCCTGGGCGTCCGGTTCCGCATCAACGGCCGCCACGATCCGCCCGAGCGAGAGCAGCTTCGCCTGACCTTCATGGAGCTGATCCGGCGCGACTTCCTCAATAAGAAGCTGAACCTGCCGTCGGACACGCCGATCGACCTGACGCTGGACACGACCTGGAACGCCAACCAGATCATTTCCGACCTGCTGGAATATGCGCGTCGGGGGGAGACGCCCGTGCTGACGACGGATGAAACGCCTTGAGTCACGGCTGCGCTTTGTTCAGAACCCATTCACACGCCGCAGCGTTTAGTGGCGGTGACTTCCAACGCCGCCTTCGGAGATCGGCCTCATGATCAGCAAGCGTCAGATCGTCGCCATGCTCGGCCTCGGCGCCGTCAGCCTGGCCGCATGCGCGCCTACGGTGAACATCAAGTTCAGCGAGCCGCTGCAGATCTATGCCAAGCTCGACGCCGACATCCGCATCAAGCTGGACCAGGAACTGCAGAACCTGCTCCGCGAAAACCCCAACCTGTTCTGATACGAAAGGGGGCTTTAGACATGACTTACCGCAAACTCTTCGTCGCCGTGGCCGCTGTCGCTGCTCTGGGCGTCGCCGCCGGCGCCGCCGTGGCGCAGACCGCCTCGCAGAAGGCCCTGGTCGATCAGGCCAAGGCCGCCGGCGCGGCCGGCGAGCAGGCCGACGGTTACGTCGGCGTGCGCACCTCGGTCGACGGCCCTACCCAGGCCGCCATCAGCGCGACCAACGCCGGTCGCCGCCAGGCCTACGCCCGCAGCGCCTCCGACGCCGGCACCTCGGCCGAGGTGGCGGGCGCCCGGATGTTCGAGACCCAGCTGCTGCCGCGCATCAGCTCGGGCCAGTGGTACAAGAACGCCCAGGGCCAGTGGGTCCAGCGCTGAGCTGAGCCATGACGAAGGCCTCCAGAGGCGGGCGACTGGTCCGGCTTCTGCGGTCGCTGGTTCTCGCCGTCGCCATATCGGCCGTCAGCACGCTTGGGCTGGCGGCCTATTGGCGTCTGATCGGCGGGGGCGAGATGAGCCTGCATGGCTGGATCGCCATGGGGCTGGGCGTGCTCGGCACGGTCGGCCTGGCCTGGGGGCTGATGGCCCTGGCCTTCCGGTCCGATCGCGACGGCTGGGACGATCGGGTGGACAACCATCTGGATCCCGGCATCGAAAGCGCCGAGGACCGCAAGGACGACGAGCTCTACTATTGAGGCTTCAGGCGGCGGCTTCGGCCCGGCGTCCGGTCAGGGCGGGAAGGAACAGGCCGCGCGTCAGGGCCTCGACCACAGGCACGGCCACAGCGTCGCCCATCAGCTTCAGCGACGCGCTTTCGCTGGCGGGCAGGCGATAGGCGTCGCTCACACCCATCAGCCGCGCGGCCTCGCGTCCGGTCAGGCGGCGCATGGCGATGCGTCCGCCCTCGACGATCACGACATACTGGCGCGACGACCCGCCGGACGGCGTGCGCAGGCAGCCCGCCAATCCGTCGAAGCGCATCTCCAGCCGCTGCAGCTTCTCGCCGTTCTTGACCCGCACCCGGCGGAAGGCCGCGCCGACGCGCCGCTCGCCGGAGGCCTGGATCGCCTCCAGCCGGGCGCGGTGCAGCGGCGACAGCATGGCCAGCAAGGCTTGTGTCTCCGCTGGGGCGAAGCAGGGCGCGTCGCTTTCCAGCACGGTCGCCAGGTCGAGGTTGCGGCGCGGCGGAACGGCCAGCCGCCACCAGGCCCAGTTCGTCTTAACCGGCTCCGGCAGGCGCTCCCAGGCGGCGATCAGGCGCGAGGAATGGAAGGGCTGGGTCGGGGCGGGCAGGCGCGGCCCCTCGACGCCGCGCATGGCGACGATGAACAGGCGAGGGCGCGACTGCGGCAGCCACAGTCCGGCGTCGATCTCCAGGGCGCCGACCGTATAGCCAGCCTCGGCCATGGCCCCGCAGACGGCGGCGAAGTCCTGCCCCTCGCCCGAGGTCAACAGGCCGACGACGTTCTCCAGCACGATGATGCGCGGGGCGCGGCCTTCGGCGTCCAGCCCCTGCATCAGCTTCCAGAAGCCCCAGAAGGCGCCCGAGCGTTGCGCCTTCAGACCGCCCCGCGCGCCCGCCAGGCTGACGTCCTGACATGGCGATGAGGCCCAGCACAGGTCCGGCGCGCCGGGAATCTGATCCGGCGTCACGGTCCAGACGTCGTCGTGGATCAGCGGCGTATCGGGATGGTTGGCGCGGAAGGCGCGGGCCTTGGCCGCGTCGATGTCATTGGCCAGAACGGTGCGGAAGCCTGCACCGTCCAGGCTCAGTCCCAGACCCGCCAGGCCGCCGCCCGCGAAGAACTCGCAGGCCGTCAGGTCAGCGTCGGGGGCGGGGCGAATCGGCATGAGGACACACTAACCCAGGCGAGCCGCTTTGGCGCCTGTCTTGACGGGGTGAAGGCAAACCCGGACTTTGGCCGGAAACCTTCTGAAAGGACCGCCATGCGCGTCGCCCTCTTCTCCGCCGCCGCCGTTTCTCTCGCCGTTTCTCTGACCCTGGCCGCCTGCTCGCCGCCTGCTGAAAAGGCGGCGGAGCCCGCCAAGGCCGAGCCGCGCGCCCTGGCCGGCGTCGATCTGGATCAGCCGCTACGGGTGCTGGGAACCGAGCCCTTCTGGGCCGTGGAGATCACGCCGCAGGGCCTGACCTATTCCGGCGTCGACCGGCCCGAGCAGAAGGCCGCCAACCCCGGCCCGGCCCTGCAGGGCACGGTCGCGACCTGGACGACCAAGACTGAGGCGGGCGCGGATCTGGCCGTCACCCTGACGGCGACGGACTGCTCGGACGGCATGAGCGACCGCACCTATCCCCTGACCGCCAAGGTCGAGATCGGCGACGAGACCCTGACCGGCTGCGCCGCGGCCACGGCGGCGATCGAGAGGGCCGGGGAGAGCGGTCGCGTAGAGTAAGGCGAAGCTGGCGCCCGGCTTGCATTGAGCGCTGTTGCGCGGCCGGGCTGTCCCCGGTCGGTTCACCGGCCAGGATGGTCCCATGACGCCCGTAGCGACGCCGATCGACATCCGTCCCCTGACCTCGCTCAGGTTCCTCGCGGCCCTGTGGGTCGTGGTCTATCTGATGTGGCCCAATCTGGCGGTCGGCGGCATGCCCGCCCTGGCGGCCAAGGGCTATCTGGGGGTCGAGCTCTTCTTCGTCCTGTCGGGCTTCATCCTCAGCCACGTCTATCTCCAGGCGTTCGGCGAGAAGCGCTTCGGCTACAGGGGCTTCCTGTGGGCGCGCATCGCGCGGGTCTATCCGCTGCACCTGTTCACCCTGTTCGGCGTCATGGCCCTGGGGCTGGCGGCGACGGCGGCGGGCATGGCGATCGATTCCGGCATCCTCAGCTGGAAGACGCTGCTGCCCAATCTGCTGATGGTTCACGCCTGGGGTTTCGCGGGCGAGGCGGGCTGGAACCATCCGTCTTGGTCGATCTCGGCCGAGTGGTTCGCCTATCTGACCTTCCCGCTCTTCGCCGCCGCAGCGTGGAAGCTGCGGAACCGGCCCTGGCTGGCGACGGGCGCGGCGGCCCTGTTCCTTGTGGCCCTCTATGTCGGGTTCGAACGCGTCGCGGGCTATCGCCTGACGGAGGCGACGTTCAAGTGGGGGGCGCTGCGGATCGTGCCCTGCTTCGCCTACGGCTGCGCCCTCTACCTGGTTTACCGGCGTGCGCCCCTGCCGCGCGCGGGCCTGCTGGCCCTGGCGGCGGCGGTCGTGATGGCGTTCAGCGCCGCCCTGATGAGCTGGGACGGGATCACCGTCCTGTCCGGCGGCCTGCTGATCCTGGCCCTGGCCGGCATTCCGGCGGACAGGGCGGGCGTCCTGGGTTCCGCCCCTGCAGTCTATCTCGGCGAGATCAGTTATGCGGTCTATATGCTGTGCGCCCCGTGGCAGATTCTGGCGGTCAATGTCGTGGCGCGCCTGACGGGGGCGGAGGACAAGCAGCTTCCGCTCGTACTGTGGCTGGCGATCATTGCAGGCTTGATTGTCGCCGCCGCGATTGTTCATCAACTGATCGAGCGTCCGGCCCGTACGTTCCTGCGCGGCTGGGCGACCAAGCGGCGATCATCTGTGGATCAGTCGGGGAAACAGTCGGAAACAGTTCTTCAACATTCTGACCCTATCGTCTAAGGCTTGTCCGCGTTCAGTCGGGAGCACGCCAGATGATGAAACGGCTCACAGCCGCCGCCCTTGCGGCGACCCTGGGATTTTTCGCCTTCAGCACCACCCCGGCCCAGGCCGGCGACCCCTACTGGCAGTGCGTGACCTTCGCGCGCATGTTCTCGGGCATTCAGATCTTCGGCGACGCCTGGACCTGGTGGCGTCAGGCCGTCAGCAAGTTCCGCACCGGCGACGCGCCTGAGACCGGCTCGGTGCTGGTGTTCCAGCCGCACGGCCGAATGAGCGCCGGCCACGTCGCCGTCGTCTCCGATGTCCTGACCGACCGCGTGATCCGCGTCACCCACGCCAACTGGGGCGGCAGCCGCGGCAAGGTCGAGGAGAACGTCACCGTCGTCGACGTCTCATCCTCGGGCGACTGGAGCCGGGTGAAGGTCTGGTACAACCCGATCAACGATCTGGGCACCACCGTCTATCCGACCTACGGCTTCATCTACAACAACGCCCGTGACGCCTTCGCCAACGGTCGCCAGATGGCCGCCAACGCCGTCGCCGAAGACCGCGCCGCCAACTAGTTTCTCAAGTCAAAAAGGGTCTGGCCCCGCCCGGCTGATCGGGCGATAGCTGGCGTATGACCGACGCAAACGACATTCGCGGACACGCAATTGAAACGGCCAAGCATGAGCCGCAGGGCGTGACCTACGCCGGCTATCTGGCCCTCGACGACATCCTGTCCGCCCAGAAGCCGCGCTCCGACCAGCATGACGAGATGCTGTTCGTCATCATCCACCAGACCAAGGAACTGTGGCTCAAGCAGATCCTGCACGAGGTGGCGCTGGCGCAGACGCTGGTGCGGGCCGGCGATCTGGTGCCCGCCTACAAGAGCCTGGCGCGGGTCAGCCGCATCCAGGCGGTGATGACCCAGAGCTGGGACATCCTGGCCACCATGACGCCCGCCGACTACCTGAAGTTCCGCGGCGATCTGGGCGCCAGTTCGGGCTTCCAGAGCGACCAGTTCCGACGCCTGGAGACCATGCTGGGCCTGAAGGACTCGCGCTTCCTGCGCTTCCACGCCGAGCGTCCGGCCGCCCACGCGGCGCTGCAGGCGGCGCTGGAATCGCCCAGCCTCTATGACGACGCCCTGCGCCAACTGGCCAAGGCGGGCCTGCCGGTGCCCGACGCGGTGCTGAACCGCGACGTCAGCCAGTCCTATGAGGCGAATGAAGGCGTCGAGGCCGCCTGGCTGGAGGTCTATCGCGACACCGAGCGCTGGTGGCCCCTGTATCAGTTGGCCGAGAAGCTGGTCGATCTGGACGACGCCCTGCTGACGTGGCGGCACAAGCATGTGGTGACGGTCGAGCGCATCATCGGCCGGCGTCAGGGCACGGGCGGCACCGACGGCGTGGGCTATCTGGTCGAGACGCTGAAGCGCCGCTGCTTCCCCGAGCTGTGGTCCCTGCGCACCAAGCTTTAGGGCGGGGCGCAAGGCGCAACCTTCGCCGCTGGCAGGGGTTTTCCTCTGGGACAGCAACGGAGGTTTCCGATGGCCGGCAACAGCCACGACATCAAGATCCTCAACGGCTTGGTCGAGGGGCTGGTCGACAGCGCCGACGGCTATCACCAGGCCGCTCTGGAGGCGGCCGACGACGCCTATCGCACCTGGTTCGAGGCGCGGGCGGGCGAGCGGCGGCGTCTGGCCGAAGCGTTCAAGGCGGCGGTGCGCGAACGCGGCGGTTCGCCGGAGGAAGATCGCTCCATCCTGGCCAAGGCGCAGCGCGCCTTCAGGGACGTCAGCCACGCCTTGCTGCGCAGCGAGGTCTCCATGATCGACACGATCGAAAACGGAGAGGAGCAGTTGAAGGCGCGGTTCGAGCGGGCGCTGGCGGACGACGCCCTGTCGGCCACGACCAAGGAGAGCATTCGCCGCGCTTACGGGGAGGTTCGGGCGGGGCGCGATCAGACGAGCGCGCTGAAGCGCGGTCTCGACGCCCGGCGCGAGGCGGATGATCCGCTATATCCGAAATAGTCGCGCCTTCCTCCCGACGGGCGAGGGGCGTTCGCGAACAATAAAAAGCCCCGGCGTTTCCACCGGGGCTTTTGATCTTCAGCGCGAAGCCGAAGCCTGAAATCAGGCCTCGTCGCCGGCCTTCTCGGTCGTGCCGGTGGCCGGGACGGCGACCTTGCGGGCCGTCTGGCGCTCGGCGATCCGGGCCGACTTGCCGCGGCGGTCGCGCAGGTAATACAGCTTGGCGCGACGGACGACGCCGCGACGCTTCACTTCGATGGAGTCGACGTTCGGCGACAGGATCGGGAAGCGACGCTCCACGCCTTCACCGAACGAAATCTTGCGGACCGTGAAGGTCTCGTTCACGCCGCCGCCGTCACGGGCGATGCAGACGCCTTCGAACGCCTGGATGCGTTCGCGCTCGCCTTCCTTGATGCGCACGTGGACACGCAGGGTGTCGCCGGGCTGGAAGTCGGGGATGGTCTTGCCTTCGAGCAGGCGGGCTTTTTCTTCGGCAGCGAGTTGCTGGACGATGTTCATGTCATTTCTCCGGAGCTTGTTTGCTCTTTACCTGTAAGTTGGCGAGATGCCGCTCCCAGAGATCCGGGCGCCGCTCCCGCGTCGTTCTTTCCCTTTGTTCCTGACGCCATTGGGCGATCTTCTTGTGATCGCCTGACAACAGGACTTCCGGGATGTCGTGGCCCTCGAACGTCCGCGGCCTAGTGTACTGCGGATGCTCAAGCAGGTCGTCTTCGAAGCTCTCGGTGGACAGGCTTTCCGCCGCACCCAGAACCCCCGGAACCAACCGGACGCACGCCTCGATCGCCACCATGGCCGCCGCCTCGCCGCCGGCGAGCACCGCGTCCCCGACGGAGACCTCCTCGAACCCCCGGGCGTCGAGCACCCGCTGGTCCACCCCCTCGAAACGGCCGCACAGGACGACGATGCCGTCGGCCTTGGCCCATTCCGTAACCCGCGCCTGCGTCAGGGGTCGACCGCGTGCGCTCATGTACAAAAGCGGCCTAGGCGGGCCTTCCAGGCTGTCGAGAGCCCTGGCCACCACGTCCGCTTTAAGCACCTGACCGGGACCGCCACCCGCAGGGGTGTCGTCCAGGAAGCCGCGCTTATCTTCGGAAAACGCGCGAATGTCCAGCGTCTGCAGGTCCCACAGCCCCTTCTCGCGCCAGGCGGTGCCGATCAGCGACACCCCCAGCGGTCCGGGAAAGGCCTCGGGGAACATGGTCAGGACGGTGGCGGTAAAGGGCATGGCGGCCCTTTACCGCTCTACTGTCGCAAACGCGAGCCTCAGGCGGCCGGCTTGCCGCCGCCCTTGGCGATCCAGGCGTCGACCAGGTCGCCCAGCACGTCCAGCGGTACGGCGCCCGAGCCCAGGACGACGGTGTGGAAGTCCTTGATGTCGAAGCGGTCGCCCAGCGCCGCCTCGGCCTTGGCGCGCAACTCCTCGATCTTCAGCTCGCCGATCTTGTAGCTGGTCGCCTGGCCGGGGTTGGTGATGTAGCGCTCGACTTCCTTCTGAATGTCGCGCTCGGACAGCAGGGAGTTGTGGCGGAAATAGTCCATCGCCTGCTCGCGGCTCCAGCGCTTGGCGTGCAGGCCGGTGTCGGTCACCAGACGCACCGCGCGCCACAACTCGGTCGAGAGGCGGCCGAAGTCGGAATAGGGGTCCTGGTAGAAGCCCATCTCCTTGCCCAGGCGCTCGGCATACAGGCCCCAGCCTTCGGAATAGGCGCCGTAGCCCCCGAAGCGGCGGAAGCTGGGCAGGTGCTCCATCTCCTGCGCATAGGCGATCTGGAAGTGGTGGCCCGGCGCGCCCTCGTGATAGCTGATGCCCTCGATCTGGGGCTTCAGCACCTGGGTCATGTCCGACAGGTTGACGTAGTAGATGCCCGGGCGCGAGCCGTCGGGCGCGGGCGAGTTGTAGAAGGCGATCGACGCCGTCGCCTCACGGAACGGCTCGACGGCGCGAACCTCCAGCGGGGCCTTGGGCAGGGTGGAGAACCACTGCGGCGCCACGGCCATGACCTGGGCCACGAAGGCGCGGGCGTCGGTCAGATAGGCTTCCTTGCCCTCGGGCGTGTTCGGATACTGGAACTGCGGGTCCGTCTTCAGGAAGGCGAAGAAGTCCTGCAGCGTGCCGGTGAAGCCGACCTGGGTCTTGATCGTTTCCATGTCGCGCTGGATGCGGGCGACCTCGTCCAGGCCGATCTGGTGGATCTGGTCGGCGGTCAGGTCGGTGGTGGTCGAGAGCTGCAGGCGCGCGTTGTAATAGGCCTCGCCGTTGGGCAGGCGCCACACGCCCGCGTCGCTGTCGGCCTTCGTCTGCACCTGGCCGAGCGCCGTCAGCACCGTGTCGAAGCCGCGCTTGTAGGGGCCGGTCAGGGCTTCGCGGGCCGAGGCCAGCAGGCGGTCCTTGGTCGCCTGATCGGCGTCGAGGGCGGCGATCTTCTTCTGGAAGTCGGCCCAGACCGGGTTGTCGGCGCCGCCGTCGAACGGGGCCCCGGCGATCACCGCGCGGGTGTTGTCGATGGAGGGTTCGAAGACGAAGCGCGGCGAGACCACGCCCTTGCCGGCGCGCGCCGTCAGGGTGTCGGCCACCTGGCCCATATAGCGTTCGGCGGCGTTCAGGCGGGCGACATAGGCCTCGGCGTCCGAGACGCTGCCGATGCGGTGGTTGTTGATCAGGAAGACCGGCAGGCTGGTCGTCGGGTTGCCGTTGGCGGCGAACTGGAAGCCCCAGTCGCGCCACTGGTTCGACAGGCGCGCCTGTTGCACCCCGTGTTCGAACAGGCGCCAGGACAGGCGGCTCTGCTCGCTCAGCTTGGTCGGGTCGAACTGGGCCTTCATCTGGGCCAGCTGGGCTTCCTGCAGGGCCAGCGAGCGTTCGGCGGCGGCGTCGGAGACGTCGTCCAGCTTGTCATAGTCGGTCTTGCGGCCCAGCGAGGTCATACGCTGGGGGCTGAGGGCCACGCGCGCCTCGAAGGCCTGTTCGAAGAAGGCGTTGAGCCGTGCGTCCTCGCTCTGGGCCTGGATGGTCGCGGCGGCGGACGCGGCTCCCTCGGCCATAGCAGCGGGCGCAGCGGCGCAGAGCGCCAGCACGGCGGCGGATGAAATCAGAAGACGACGCATGAGAAAGACCCCCTCGGTACAATAAGGGGCGCACTCTTTCGCGAAGCGTGGCGGGACGCAAGCGCGGAAGCCGCCCCTCTCCTGTTGGGAGGGGGTAAGGACTACTGCCCGCGTAAATCCGTGATCGTGCGGCCCGGCGCGATCTGTTCGGCGTCGGTGATCAGGTGGATCAGGGCGGGGCGGCCGCTCGCCGCCGCCTCGCGCGCCGCTGTCAGGGCCGCTGGGAAGTCGCCGGTCGTCTCGCAGCGCACGGCGAAGGCGCCGAAGGCCTCGGCGTACTTCACGAAATCGGGGTTCTTCAGGTCGGTGGCGATGACGCGGGTCGGGTATTCCCGTTCCTGGTGCATGCGGATGGTGCCGAAGGTTCCGTTGTCCACGACCACGACAATGACGCCGAGGCCGTACTGGGCGGCGGTGGCCATTTCATTGGCGCTCATCATGAAGTCGCCGTCGCCGGCGATGCAGACGACCTCGCGCGAGGGCTGGGTCGCCTTGGCGCCGAGCGCGGCCGGATAGCCGTAGCCCATGGCGCCCGAGGTCGGGGCCAGCTGGGTGCGACGGGCCTGATGGCGGTGAAAGCGGTGCAGCCAGGCGGCGAAATTGCCCGCGCCGTTGGTCAGGATGGCGTCTTCCGGCAGGGCCTGCGCCAGATGGGCGATGACCTCGCTCATATTGACCGCGCTCTCGACCTCGATGGGCGAGGAGAAGGCGAGGAAGTCGGCATGGGCCGTCGCGCCCTGTTCGGTCCAGACGCGCCCCGGATCGATGGTCGACAGAGCCAGGGCCGCCAGCGAATTGTCCGCCGCCGCCGACAGGGCGGGCGCCCAGACGCGGCCCAGCTCTTCCGGCCCCGGATGGATGTGGATCAGGGTCTGCGCCGTCTTCGTCCGGTCCAGCAGGGTGTAGCCCTGGGTCGGGTTCTCGCCCAGCCGTGCGCCGACTGCCAGCAGCAGGTCGGCGTTCTTGACCCGCGCGACCAGCCTGGGGTTCGGCCCAAGGCCAAGGTCGCCCGCATAGCCGGGATGGTCGTTGCGGATCAGATCCTTGCGGCGGAAGGACAGGGCGATCGGCAGGCCCAGACGCTCGGCCCAGCCGGAGATCGCGTCGGTCGCTTCATCGGTCCAGCCCGAGCCGCCGAGGATCAGCATCGGGCTTTCGGCGCGCGACAGGCGCTCGCGCACCTGTTCGACAAAGGTTGGGTCGAGGGCCGCCTTGGCGGGCGCGACCGGGCGGATCGGCGCGGGGCCGCCGTCTTCGTGCAGGATGTTCTCGGGCAGGGCGACGACGACCGGGCCCATGCGACCCTGCTGGGCCGTGGCGAAGGCGCGCTCGACCACTTCCACCGTGCGTTCGGGGCTCTCGATCTCGGTCGCCCATTTGGCCAGGCCGCCGAACACTTCGCGGTAGTCGACCTCCTGGAAGGCGCCGCGGCCGCGGTCGGTCAGGGCGATCTGGCCGACGAACAGGATCATCGGCGTCGAATCCTGATGCGCCGTATGCACGCCGATGCTGGCGTGGGTCGCGCCCGGCCCGCGCGTGACCATGCAGACGCCGGGGCGGCCCGTCAGCTTGCCGTAGGCCTCGGCCATGTTGGCGGCGCCGGCCTCGTGGCGGCAGACGATGACCTGGATCTGGTCGCGGACATCGGCCAAGGCGTCGAGAACGGCCAGATAGCTCTCGCCCGGCACGCAGAAGACCTTGTCGACCCCGTTCATCACCAGGGTTTCGACCAAACGGCGGGCGGCGGTTCCGGAAGCTTGCGTCATGGTTTCGCCGTTAGCAGATTGGAGGATGAATTGGCCATGCAACCTTATGGCCAAGCTTCACGTTGAAGCGCCAAATCGACCACGGGGATTTCATCATGCGCAAGCTCATTGTTTTCGGCGTCATCGCCGCCGCCCTGGCCACCGCAGCCTGCAACACCGTTTCGGGCATCGGCCGCGATCTGTCCGCCGCCGGCCAAGCCGTCACCTCGGGTTCGGAACGCGCCAAGAGCTGACGTCGACGGCGTCGCCGTGATCGCGGCGCCGTCTTTTACCTTCCGGCCACAAATCCGCAGAGGAAGTCTGTCATTCTGGCGGCGCAAATCGGAGGAATTGAGATGGGACTTCTGGATAATGTTCTGGGCGGCCTCGGCGATGACGCTGCCGGCGGCCTGGCCGACCTGCTGAAGGGGCAGGGCGGCGTGGCGGGCTTGGCTGAAAAGTTCGGCCAGAACGGTCTGGGCGACGTAGCCGCTTCGTGGATCGGCAAGGGCGGCAACGCCGCGATCAGCCCCGAGCAGATCGCCGCCGTCATCGGCTCCGGCCCGATCGCCGACTTCGCCCGGAAGCTGGGCGTTTCGCCGGAACAGGCCAGCGAGACCCTGGCCGGGCTGTTGCCGGAAGCCATTGACCGCCTGACGCCGAACGGCTCGGCGGAGGGCGCGGACGACATGCTCGGCGGTCTGTTGAACAACCTGCCAGGCGGCCTCGGCGGCGCCCTGGGCGGCCTGTTCAAGCGCTGAAGCCTGGGGTCAGGCCTCGGCCTCATAGGTGACGCCCGTCAGATAGAGACCGTCTGACGGCGCCACCGGGCCGCATCGCGCGCGGTCCCTGGCCGCCAAGGCATCGGCCAGATCGGCCGGGCTCCAGCGATTTAGGCCCACTTCGACGATGCTGCCCGTCATGGACCGCACCTGACGGTGCAGGAAGCTGCGCGCCTCGAACACCAGATGCACCTCTTCGCCGACGCGGGAGACGCGGGCGACGTCCAGCGTCTTGAGCGGGCTGGCCGCCTGACAGGCGGCGTCGCGGAAGGTGGTGAAGTCGTGATGGCCGATCAGGTGTTGCGCGGCGGCGTGCATGGCCTCGGCGTCCAGGGGCTTCCTGACGTGCCAGACACGGCCCCGGTCCAGCGCCGGACGGCCGGGCCGGTTCAGGATGCGATACAGGTATTTGCGTCCGTTGGCGGTGAAGCGGGCGTGCCAGTCGTCGCTGACGGGCGTGCAGTCCAGCACCGCCACGGCCTCCTTCACCAGATGGGCGTTCAGGGCGTTCATCACCGTCTGCGCCGGCCAGTCGCGCTCCAGATCGACATGACAGGTCTGGCCCGTGGCGTGGACGCCCGTGTCGGTTCGCCCAGCGGCGGCGATGCGCACGCTCTGGCCGCTGAAGGCGGCGATCGCCGTCTCGATGGCGCCCTGCACGGTCGGCTGGCCGACCTGGGCCTGAAAGCCGTTGTAGGCCGAGCCGTCGTATTCGATGGTGAAGCGGTAACGGGGCATTATCCCTGGGGGCCGCGATCAGAAGGCTCCGCCTTCTCGACCCGATGCGGCCCGTCCAGAACCACACCTGCCGGAACCGGAAAGCCGCGCAGCATTTCCTCGGCCGATTGCGCCGCCTTGCCGGGACGCTGCACGCGGGTCAGGCGCACCGCGCCGTCGCCGCAGGCGATGGTCAAGGCGTCGTCCAGCACCTGACCGGGCGCGCCTTCGCCTTCAGCCAGGACCGACATCAGCGCCTTGACGCGGACCGGCTCGCCGTCGGCCTCGACCTCGAACCAGGCGCCGGGGAAGGGCGACAGGCCGCGGATGTGGGCGTCCACCTCTGCGGCCGGGCGGCTCCAGTCGATGCGGGCTTCGGCCGAGGTGATCTTCTTGGCGTAGGTCGGCTCGCCCGTCTGCTGCGTCTCGGTGAAGCCGCCGCGTTCGATGGCGGCCAGGGCGCGCGGCCACAGGGCGGCGCCGACATGAGCCATGCGGTCGCCCAGAGAGGCCGCCGTGTCGTCGGCGTGGATGTCCATCAGTTCGGATAGGATGATGGCGCCTTCGTCCAGGCCTTCGCTCATCCGCATGATCTGGACGCCGGTCTGACGGTCTCCGGCCATGATGGCGCGCTGGATCGGAGCGGCCCCGCGCCAGCGCGGCAGCAGCGACCCGTGGAGGTTGAAGCAGCCCAGACGCGGCGCCTCCAGCACTTCAGGCTTGAGGATCTGGCCGTAGGCGACGACGCAGGCGGCGTCGAGGTCCAGGCTCTTGAAGACGTCGATGGCTTCGGCCGCCTTCATGCTCTCGGGCGTGAACACCGGCAGACCCATGGCCTCGGCGAAGGCGTGAACGGGCGACGGCGTCAGCTTCTGGCCCCGGCCCTTGGGGCGCGGCGGCTGCGAATAGACGGCGACGATCTCGTGCCCCGAGGCGATCAGCTCGGCCAGGGACGGCACGGCGAAGTCGGGGGTTCCCATGAAGGCTAGGCGCATGGGCACGCCTTTAGACCGTGGGGCCGATTACATCCAGCGGGTATAGACGCCGCCGCCCTCGTCCCACTCGCCGCCAGCGTCTAGGGCGTCGTCGAAATCGAGCAGGCGGTCGATGACCAGACCCGCCACCACGCCGACGGCGGCGACAGCCAGCAGGGTCGCCAGACTGGCCGCGCCGACCTTCTCGTTGCGGGTCAGGCGGCGACGGCCCCCTCTATTGACGGTTCTCGGATCAATGTTGCGGGTCTTGCGAGCCATCAGGCGGCCATCCTCGCTTGCTTCTTGACCTTGGCGACCGCGCGGTCTCGGCGCAGGCGCGACAGGTGGTCGATGAACAGGACGCCGTTCAGATGGTCCAGCTCGTGCTGGAAGCAGACGGCGTACAGGCCTTCGATCTCTTCTTCGATCGTCTCGCCCTGATAGTTCATGTAGCGCACGCGCACGCGCGCCGGACGCTCGACCGCGTCGTAATAGGTCGGGATCGACAGGCAGCCTTCCTCATAAGAGAACATCTCCTCGGACGACCACAGGATCTCGGGGTTGACGAAGAAGCGCGGGTTGCGGCGCTCCAGCGCCTCTTCCTCGGTCTGCGGCTCGTCAGAGGCGCCCTCGACCGGCTTGTCGTCCAGGTCCATGACGACCACGCGGGTCAGCTCGCCGACCTGCGGCGCGGCCAGGCCGATGCCCGGCGCGTCGTACATCGTCTCCAGCATGTCATCCATGAGGGCGCGCACGGCGTCGGTGACGCCGCCTTCCACGGGCGCGGCGACAGTCTTCAGGATCGCCAGATCGGCGGCGTTATCGATAGTCAGGATACGACGAATGGCCATGCGGGGGAGGTAGGGCCGCCGCCCCCGAACGTCAAGAATTACCGACTGTCGGGCTGGGACTTCCGATCAGCGTCAGGCCGGGGGCACTTCGCGCGGCTTGCGGTCCTGATCGATGGCCACATAGGTGAAGACGCCCTCGGTCACGCGGACCGACTGGGCCTCGGCCTGGCCGCGCGCTCGTTTCCAGGCCTCGACGTGGACGCGGATCGAGGTGCGGCCGACGCGGATGATCTTGGCGTAGATGGAGACTTCGTCGCCGACCGAGACCGGCTGGTGGAAGACCATGCCGTCCAGGGCCACGGTGGCGCAACGGCCACCCGCGCGCTCGAACGCCGGGGTCGCCCCGGCCAGGTCCATCTGCGCCAGCAGCCAACCGCCGAAGATATCGCCTTCCGGATTGGTGTCGGCGGGCATGGCGATGACGCGGCCGACAGGCTGGCCTTCGGGCAACAGGGCGGCGGCTTTGTCGGCGTCGGACACGGATGACCTCTCGGGCGGCTTCGTCAGGGCCGGTTCATGCGCCCTGACCTGGAATGACGCAAGTCATTGGCCGGTTGCGGCCTCCGGAGATCACGGCTTCAACCCGAGCAGACGGCGACGACGCCGATGACGGCGGCGGCGACCGCCACCGAAAGCGGCAGGACGAAGATCTGGATCAGGGCGGTGCGCCGCGTGGCGCCGCCCTCGGGCTTGTCCTCGCCCTCGAAGAGTCGGCGTGGCCGGGGCGAGGTCGTCTTGCGGCTGGACGGCGGCATCATCTTGAACCCTTTCAGACCCATGCGGCGACGGCCGCGATCAGGTCTGAGGGTGGCGACAAGCCGGATGGTCCAGAAGTTCCAGTTTGGATTGATCGATCAGGCCGGTTGCGCCGCCTTCAGCCGGTCGACGGCGCGCACCAGTTCCGTCTCATCCAGACTGGCGAAGCCGATGCGGAAGGCGTTGGCGGCGGGACTCCCCTTGGGGGTGGGTTCAAGCTGGAGCTGGCGGCCGTGGGTCAGGATCAAGCCGGATCGCTCAGCCTCGGCGGCCCAGGCGGCGGCGTCGATGTCCGGGTTCACGCGGAGCCACAGGGCAAGCCCGCCCGCCGGTTTGTCGAAGGCGACGGCGCCGTCCAGCCGGGCGGCGATCTCGGCGCACAGCAGGTCGCGGCGCTGCTCATAGATCTTGCGCGCCTTGCGGGCGTGGCGGCCCAGGTCGCCGTCGTCGATCAGCCGCGCCAGCGCCCGTTCCAGCGGCAGGTCGCCCTGACGGTCGATGGCTTCGCGCCGCGCGGTCATGGCCTGGACCAGGTCTGGCGCGCCTGTCGCATAGCCGATGCGGACCACGGGCGAGAGCAGCTTGGACACCGATCCGATATGGATGATGCGGTCCTGATCGCGAACCTGATTCAGGGCTCGGGCGGCCAGCGGCAGGACCGGGCGGCCCTCGAAACGGTATTCGTGATCATAGTCGTCCTCGATCAGGATCAGGCCATGACGACGCGCCATTTCCAGCAGGCGCAGGCGCCGCCCGGCGCCCAGCGTCACCGTGGTCGGGAACTGATGATGGGGCGTGACATAGACGGCGCGGATGGCCGGGTCGCGCGCGAGCAGCGCCTCCAGCCGTTCGACGTCCAGCCCCTGCGCATCGACCGGGGCGCCGACCACGCGGGCGCCTGCGGCGCGAAACGCCTTCCAGGCCAGCGGATAGCCGGGATCTTCGACGGCGATGGCGTCGCCGGGGTTCAGGGCGGCGGCGGCCAGAAACAGGGCCATCTGGCTGCCGCGCGTGATCAGGATGTCGTCGGCGCTGACCGTCAGGCCGCGCTCGGCCGACAGATAGCGGGCCAGCGCCGTCCGCAGCGACGGCGCCCCGCGCGGGTCGCCGTATCCGGGCAGCGACTTCAGTTCGGCGCCGGTCAGCGATCGGCGGAACGCTCTGGCCAGCTCCAGTCCCGGCATCAGGCGCGCATCGGGCGCCCCGTCGGAGAACTGCATCGGCGGCGGCGCGGGCCGGGTCTGCGGCAGGGGCGAGGCGAAGCGCGCGGCGGCGGGGCGAGCGCCCCAGTTCTGCGTACCCAGATCGGGCAGGTCGCGGGCGACGAAGGTGCCGCGCGACGCCTCAGCCGTCAGCCAGCCCTGCAGCACCAGTTCCTGATAGGCGGCGTCGACGGTGTTGCGATGAACGCCCAGCGTGCGGGCCAGGGCGCGGGTGCCGGGCAGACGGTCGCCGGGTTTCAGCCGTCCACGCTCGATCTCGCGTATCACCGACCCCGCCAGATTGATGAACAGGGGCCGGGCGGGGTCTTCGATCAGTTCAATGACGACGGCGCTGCGTCCCATAATCCGGCCTATCAGGTTTCAGTAAAGCGGCTCTTCTGACAGGGCCGATAGGCCGGGTATCCCACGCGCATTCCCAGGCAGCAACACCGCTGCGGGATCAGAAACAAGGGATAGGCCATGGCCGAGAAAGCCGTTTTCTATCACGCAGGCTGCACCGTCTGCGTCGACGCCGAGCAGCGCTTCGTCGGCGCGCTGAACCCGGCGGCCTATGATGTCGAGGTGGTTCACCTGGGCGAGGCGCCGCAGCGTCTGGCCGAAGCCGAGGCCGCCGGCGTGCAATCGGTTCCGGCCATCGTCATGGGCGGCGCCGTCTATCACATCAATCACGGCGCGGACCTTTCGGCCCTGCGTTGACGCTCTTCGGCCCGGCTTCACTCCCCCGAAGCCCGGCCGCTAGGCGGGTCGGCGACCCTCCTCCTCACAGGCCGACCCGCCCCTTTTTCATTTGGACGGCGGAGACGACATGGTTTTCGATCTGGCGACGCGGGCTCTGGACCCGGAATTGGCTCATGCCCTGGCCCTGGAGCAGAAACGCCAGCAGGACAGCATCGAGCTGATCGCCTCCGAAAACATCGTCAGCGCCGCCGTGCGTCAGGCGCAGGGCTCTGTCCTGACCAATAAATACGCCGAAGGCTATCCGGGACGCCGCTACTACGGCGGGTGCGAGGCGGTCGACATCGCCGAGAAGCTGGCCATCGAGCGCGCCTGCACCCTGTTCGACACGGCCTACGCCAATGTCCAGCCGCACTCGGGCGTCAACGCCAACCTCGCCGTGCTGTTCGCCCTGATCAAGCCGGGCGACCGCATCATGGGGCTGGACCTGGCCTGCGGCGGCCACCTGACGCACGGCTCGCCCGTCAGCCTGTCGGGCCAGTGGTTCGAGGTCAGCGCCTATCGGGTGCGCGAGGATGACGACCTGATCGACTATGACGACATGGAGCAGCGCGTTCTGCAGGACCGGCCGCGCCTGATCTATGCGGGCGGCTCGGCCTATCCGCGCCGCATCGACTTCGCCCGGATGCGCCAGATCGCCGACAAGGTCGGGGCATACCTGGTGGCCGACGTGGCACACTACGCCGGGCTGATCGCGGCGGGCCTCTATCCCAATCCGACGCCGCACGCCCATGTCACCACCTCGACTACGCACAAGACCCTGCGCGGCCCGCGCGGCGGCCTGATCCTGTGCAACGACCCGGAACTGGCGCGGCGCATCGACAAGGCGGTCTTCCCCGGCACCCAGGGCGGGCCGCTGATGCACGTCATCGCCGGCAAGGCGGCGGCCTTCCACGAGGCGCTGCAACCGGACTTCGTCGAATACTCCAAGGCGGTAATCGAGAACGCCCGCGCGCTGGGCCAGACGCTGGCTGACGGAGGCTTGCGCCTCGTGTCGGGCGGGACGGACTGCCATCTGGTGCTGGTCGACCTGCGCCCCTTCGGCCTGACCGGCAAGGCGGCGGTCGAGGCGCTGGAGGATCACGGCCTGATCGCCAACAAGAACTCGGTCCCCTATGACACGGCCTCACCCATGGTGACGTCGGGGCTGCGGCTGGGCTCGCCGTCCTCGACCTCGCGCGGGTTCGACGCCGAGGCGTTCCGCACGGTCGGCGGCATGATTCTGGCCATCCTCAAGGGTCTGCGCGACGGCGATCTCGACAGCGCGGCGGTGAAGGCGCAGGGAAGAGAACTGACGCGGGCCTATCCGATCGCCGGACCGGCGCTGACGCCCGCTTAAGGAGGTTCCGAACGCGCGTGCGGGTCATCTCGATTCAAAGTCAGGTCGTCTACGGCCACGTCGGCAACAGTGCGGCCGTCCAGCCTATGCAGGCCATGGGGCTGGAGGTGGCGGCGGTGCCGACCACCTTGCTGTCCAATCACCCGCACTATCCCACCATGCGCGGCCGGATTCTGGAGACGGAACTGGTCGCCGACCTGCTGCTGGGGGTCGAAGAGCGCGACCTGCCCATGACATCCGGGGCGGTGGTGACGGGCTATATGGGCTCGGCCGCCAATGCGGCGGCGACGGCGGGTTTCCTGCGGCGCTGGAAGGCGAAGAACCCCGCCCTGCTGCACATCTGCGACCCGGTGATCGGCGACGATGATCTGGGCGTCTTCGTCGCCGAGGGCCTGATCGAACAGTTCCGCGACGAGCTGACGCCGATGGCCGACATCATCACGCCTAACCAGTTCGAACTGGGCCGACTGGTCGGTGAACGGCCCGATACGGTCGAGGGGGTGATCGAGGCGACACACATCCTGAACGCGCGCGGCACGGAGCGGACGGTGGTGACGGGCTGCGTCCTGACCGACACCGCGCCCGGCGAGGTCGAGACGGTGACTGTCGAGGGCGGCGTCGCCCATCGCACCTCCATCCCCCGCATCCCGATCCGTCCCAGCGGCACCGGCGACCTGTTCACCGCCTATCTGACCGGCTGGTTGATGCGCGGCGAAAGCCTGCCGCAGGCCGCCGCCCGCGCCACCGCCGGGGTCCAGACCGTTCTGCTGCGGACCCAGGCGGCGGGCGCCTTCGAGATGCGCCTGACCGAGGGCTGAAAGCCCTCAGCCGAAGCTAGCAACGGCGGCGATCACCCGGTCTTGCACGGCCTCGTCCAGATAGGCGCTCATCGGCAGGCTGATGACGCGCTCGGCCTTGGCCTCGGTCACGGCCAGACCTCCGGGGCCGACCGGGTGCTGGCGATAGGCGGGCTGGCGGTGCAGCGGGATCGGATAATAGACGGCGGTGGGCACGCCTCGCGTTTTCAGATGGGCAGCCAGCGCGTCGCGGTCGTCATGCTCGACGGTGAACTGGGCCCAGACCGAGCGGCCGCCGGGAATGACCACCGGCGTCGCCGCCACATGACCGGCCAGCCCCTGCACATAGCGTTCGGCGATGCGGTTGCGGCGCTCGATCTCGTCCGGGAAGATCTTCAGCTTCTCCAGCAGGACGGCGGCCTGTAGCGTGTCCAGCCGCCCGTTCATGCCCAGACGCGGGTTCAGATATTTGGGGTCGTGGGCGAAGCCCTGCGCCGCTGCGTCCGCCGCTGTCGCCTGACCGTGGACGCGCAGGGAAACGAGCTGATCCATCAGCGCCGGTTCCTTCAGCAACACCGCCCCGCCGTCGCCGTAGGCGCCCAGCGGCTTGGCAGGAAAGAAGCTCAGCGTCGTGGCGTCGGCCCAGTGGATCGGGTGATGGCCGTTCAGGGTGCAGCCGAACCCCTGCGCCGAATCCGCGATGAGCTTCAGCCCGTGTTTTTGTGCGATCTGCGACAGGGCGGGATAGTCGGCGGGCTGGCCGAACAGGTCCACGGCGATGACGGCGCGGGGCTTCAGCACGCCCTCGCGCTCGACCGCCTCCACGGCGGCGCGCAGGTGGTCGGGGTCCATCGTCCAGGTGTCGGGGCAGATGTCGATGAAGACCGGCGTGGCGCCCGCCAGCGCGACCACCTCGGCCGTGGCGGCGAAGGTGAAGGCGGGGCAGAAGACGGCGTCGCCCGGCCCTACGTCCCACGCCATCATCAGCAGCACCAGCGCATCCGTCCCGTTGGAGCAGGACAGGGCGTGCGGCGCCTGGCCGAAGTCGCACAGGGCCTGTTCAAAGGCGCCGACCGCCGGACCCATGATGTACTGGCCGCTGGCCGCGACCTCCATCAGGGCGGCGTCGATGGCCGGGCCGATGCGGCGGCGCTGGCTGAGAAGATCGATGAAGGGAATGGTCACGCGTCGATTACTCCGGGGAGGGGGAGAAAAGCCGGCCCGGCTTTCAGGCCAGACCGGGCCAGTAGTGGGCGTTCGGCGTCGGGCGCGGGCCGAAGATGGCCTGGCCGACGCGCACCACGGTCGCGCCTTCGCGCACGGCCAGTTCGTAGTCGCCGGTCATGCCCATCGACAGGCCGGTGATGCGTGCATCGATGCGCTCGGCCTGGTCGCGCAGGGACCGCAGCAGGGTGAAGCAGGGCCGCACCCGATCCGCATCGTCGCTGAATATGGCCAGCGTCATCAGCCCCTGCGGCTTCAGCCGGGGGAAGGCTTCCAGCCGTTCGATGAAGTCCAGCGCATCATCGGGATGCAGGCCGAACTTGCTCTCCTCGCCCGAGGTGTTGACCTGGACATAGACCTTCATGTCGCGGCCGTCGGTCTCCAGTCGCTTGTTCAGCACCTCGGCCAGCTTGAGGCTGTCCAGCGCATGAAACTCGTCCGCCAGACGGGTCAGGTATTTGACCTTGTTCGACTGAAGGTGGCCGACGACGTGCCAGCGCATCGACAGATCGGCCATGGCCTCGGCCTTGTCGCGGGCCTCCTGCAGCTTGTTCTCGCCGAAGTCGGTGACGCCCGCCGCCCAGGCCAGACGCAGGATCTCGGCCGGAACCGTCTTGGTGATGGGCAACAGGCGGACGCTGTCGATCGGCCGCCCCACCTGTTCGCAGGCGGCGGCGATGCGGCGATGGACCAGCGCCAGATTGGCGGCGAACCGCTCGCGCGGATCAGAACCAAAGCGTTCGAGATTTTCAGGCGAAAGGGTCACGAAACATACTCCCGACACAGGCGGCGGCCCAGCCGCGCGATGACTTCATAGTCGATGGTCGCGCCGTCCAGCGCCAGCTGTTCCGGCGTGCGGTTGGGGCCGAGCAGCTCCACCTGATCGCCCGCTTTCAGCGCATCAGGCGGCAGGGCGCTGATATCCACGACCAGACTGTCCATCGAGATGCGCCCGACGAAGGGCAGCAATCGCCCCTCGAATGCAGCGGCGCCGCTCGCCGACAACTGGCGCGGCCAGCCGTCGGCATAGCCCACGCCGATGGTCGCCAGACGCATTCCCTTCGCCGCCGTGACGGCCCAGCCGTAGCCGACGCCCGCGCCCGCAGGCACGGCGCGGGTCTGGATGACGCGGCCCGTCACCTCGACCACCGGCTGCATGGCCTTGGCCGAGGGCGAGGCGTCCAGCCCGAACAGGGCGGCCCCGACCCGGCACAGGTCGTAGTGATAGTCTTCGCCCAGCCAGCACCCGGCCGAGTTGGCCAGCGAGCGTGGGATACCCGGTGGCGCGTGGGCCAGTATGCGCTCAAAGGCCTGACGCTGGCGCGCATTGCCTGCGTGGCCGGGCGTGTCGGCGACGGCCAGATGGCTGAGGATCAGGCGCGGTTCGATCCAGCGGATCGGGCCATCGGGGTCGAAAGCCCATGCGGCGTCTTCGGGCGGCAGGCCCAGCCGCGACATACCGGTGTCGAACTGGATCGCCGCCGCCAGCGGCCGCCCGACGGCCCGGCCCAGACGCGCCCAGCTCTCCATCTGCTCGCGGCTGTTCAGCACCGGGATCGCCCCGGCGGCCAAGGCGGCGTATTCGGCGCCCGGCGCCAGGCCGTTCAGCACGAACAGTTCGGCGTCGGCGGGCAGGACGCGGCGCAGATCCACCGCCTCGAACAGATGGGCGACGAAGAAGGCCCGGCACCCGGCGTCATAGAGGGCGGGCGCGATGCGGGCCGCGCCCAGACCATAGGCGTCGGCCTTGACCACGGCGGCGCAGGCGGCGGGCGCGATCCTGTCGCGCATGGCGCGATAGTTGGCGGCGACGGCGCTTAAGGATACGCGAATCCGGCCGCCGCCGTGGTCGGATCGGCGGCCCGGCTGGTCGGTCGGGAACAGGGCGAGGGCAGGCAAGGGACAGAAGCTTTCACGGCGTCGGCTGACCGCCGACCTCCGCACCCTAGCGGGCGCTGTCCCGGCCATTCCCCGCCACGTCGGCGCAGATCGTCAGACCGCTTTGTAAGCGCCGATCACGCGGGGAAGATTTTTACCAGCCGATCGACAGCGGCGTCGATCTCGGCCGGGGTCGAGGCGGCGAAGCCCATCAGCCAGCCGGGACGGCCCGCGCCCGCGTCGTGCAAGGGCGTCAGCCCGGTCAGGTGAACGCCGACGCGCCGGGCCGCGCGCACCGCCTCGGCCTCGTCGAAGCCGTCCTTCAGGAAGCAGGGCATCTGCAACCCTCCGGCGGGCCGGTCGGGCGTGACGACGTGGGGCAGGCGCGCCGTCACCGCCGCCTCCAGCGCGTCCAGCCGTTCCGCATAGACGCCGCGCATGGTGCGGACATAGGCGCCGAACCGGCCGTCCTCGATGAAGCGGGCCAGCGTCAGTTGCGCCACCGAGGCGGTGAAGCCGTCCATCAGGCTGCGCGCCGCGACCATCGGCTCGACCAGCGGGCGCGGCAGGATCAGATAGGCCAGCCTCAGACCCGGAAACAGCGACTTGGTGAAGGTGCCCAGATACAGGGTCCGGTCATGCGGGTCCAAGCCCTGAACGCAGGCGGTGGGTCGCCCGGCATAGTGGAACTCGCTGTCGTAATCGTCTTCCAGAATCCAGGCGTCATGCTCGGTCGCCCACTGGATCAGCGCCAGCCGCCGGTCCAGCGACAGGGTGCGCCCCGTCGGAAACTGGTGCGAGGGGGTGACGAAGACCGCCCGCCCGTCCTCACGACGCGCCAGCAGGTCGTCGGTCCGCAGTCCCTGCGCGTCGACCGCCACGGGCAGGCGTTTCAAGCCTGCCGCATCCAGCGCCTTGGCGGCGCCCTGATAGGCCGGGTCTTCGATGAAGACGCCGTCGCCGGGATCGGCCAGCACCCGCGCGCACAGGGACAGGGCCTGCTGCGAACTGGTCAGGATCAGGATCTGGTCGGGATCGGCCCGCGCCCCGCGTTCCAGGTTCACATAGCCGGCGATGGCGCGGCGCAGGCGTGGATGGCCCTGCGGATCGCCGTGGTGCAGGGCGGCGGCGCCCTCCTCGCGCAGGGTCTGGCGGTGCAGTCGGTCCCACTGGGCGAAGGGAAATAGCCGCGTCTCCGGCACGCCGGGCGAGAAGGCCAGCGGGGCGTAAGGGTCGCGCAGACCCCCACTGTCGGCCATCGCCTGCCCGCGCTTGCTCAGGGGCGGCGCTGTCGTCGGCTGCAGGGCGGGGCGGCGGCCCGCCGGGCGCAGCACCCCGCGCTTCAGGCCCAGTTCGGTCAGCTCGCAGACGAAGCTGCCGCTGCCGACGCGCCGCTCGATGAAGCCCTCGGCGTGAAGCTGGGCATAAGCTGTCTCGACCGTGTCGCGCGATACGCCCAGCGATCGGGCCAGCGTCCGCGACGAGGGCAGGGGTCGCCCCGCCGTCAGCGACCGCTCGACGATCAACTGGCGCACGGCGCGCTGGATGCGGGCGTGCAGGGGCAGGCCGGACTGGGCCGGGTGGTCCATGAAAGCCTGAACCGATTCCAGTTGGGCGCGCTTCAGCAATGGTCTGCGGCTTCTTTCCAAAGTGGCCGGAATGATCCGGCCAATCTAGCGTTAGGTGTCACGCCCCCGGCGGGATGGCAATATCGCCGCCCGTCCTGTGATGGGATGTGATGTCATGGGCGCTTTCGATTTCGCCGACTTCTTCAGCCGCGATCTGGACGATCTGAAGCAGGAGGGCCGCTATCGTGTCTTCGCCGATCTGGAGCGGCTGGCCCCCGACACCCCCTATGCGCGCGATCACCGACGCGGGCGGACCATCATCATCTGGTGCTCGAACGACTATCTGTCGATGGGCGTCCACCCCGAGGTGGTCGAGGCGGCGCAAGGGGCGATCCGCACCTATGGCGCGGGCGCAGGCGGCACGCGCAACATCTCGGGCACCAGCCATGAGCACGTCCTGCTGGAGCGCGATCTGGCCGATCTGCACGGCAAGGAAGCGGCGCTGCTGTTCACATCGGGCTATGCGGCCAATGACGCGGCCCTGTCGACGCTGGCGTCGCGCCTGCCGGGAGCGGTGATCTTTTCCGACGCCCTGAACCACGCCTCCATGATCGAGGGGATGCGCCGCTCGGGCGTGGAGAAGCACATCTTCGCGCACAACGACTGGCGCGATCTGGACCGGTTGATGAGCGGGGTCTGCCGCTACCGGCCCAAGCTGGTCTGTTTCGAGAGCTGCTATTCGATGGACGGCGATTTCGCCCCCATCGCCGCCATCTGCGATGTGGCCGAAAAGCACGGCGCCTTCACCTATCTGGACGAGGTTCACGCCGTGGGCCTGTACGGCGCGCGCGGCGCGGGCGTGGCCGAACGCGACGGCCAGTCGCACCGCATCAGCATGATTCAGGGCACCCTCAGCAAGGGGTTCGGCGCCATGGGCGGCTATGTGGCGGGCGATGCGGCGGCGGTCGATTTCGTGCGCAGCCATGCGCCGGGTTTCATCTTCAGCACGGCCCTGCCGCCCTCGGTGGTGGCCGGGGTGCGGGCGGCCCTGCGCCATCTGAGGGCTGGCGCCGCGCCGCGCCGGGCGCTGGTCGCGCGCGCCGCCTCGATCAAGGCGGGGATGCAGCGACTAGGTTTGCCGGTCCTGCCCAGCCCCAGCCATATCCTGCCGGTGATGATCGGCGATGCGGCCACGGCGCGGGCGGTGACGGACGCCCTGATGGATGAGCACGGCGTCTATATCCAGCCGGTCAACTTCCCCACCGTGCCGCGCGGGACCGAGCGGTTGCGCGTCACGCCGACGCCGCTGCACAGCGACGACGACGAGGATCATCTGCTGGGGGCGCTGGCCGCCGTCTGGGCCGACAACGCCGACTGGCGCCGGTTCGCGGCTGAGGCCCTGCGGACGCTGGAACCAGCCTGAGCCTCAGTCGGCGGTCGAGGCTTTCCACCGCTCCAGATACTCCAGCCGCCTCAGCACCTTTGAGCCGGGGTCCAGCAGGATGTGCGCGCCGGGCGGCGCTTCGAACGTCGCGCGGCCGTCGGTCATGGGCAGGGCGCGTAAGAGCCCATCCACCTCAACCTCGACCGGCAGGGGGAAGGGGCGGCTGTTTCCGGTCTTCCACTCCAGCGTCACCTGGTCGCCCTGCCGCGTCATGATCAGATCGGGCAGGGCGGCCTGATAGAGGTAGGCGTCGAAGAACCAGCCCAGGTCGCGCCCGGTCACCTCGTTGACGATGGTCACGTATTCCGGCGTCGTGGCGTAGCGCGGCTGGAAGTTCCCCGGCCGCGGATCGGGGCGGCCATAGACCAGGCGACGCAGGCTCTCATAGAAGGCGTCGTCGCCGATATGCAGGCGCAGGGTGTGGGCGATCAGCGCCCCCTTGTAATAGAGATCCAGCGCCGGGCCGGTCTTGTCGTCATAAACGGTCCCCGCGTCCTGCGGCTGGCCGGACACGACCGGGAAGCGGTTGGCCAGCGTCAGCCGCATGGTCTGAAGTTCGGCCTGCATGGCCCGCTCGCCGTTCAGCCAGCGGGCGTAGAGGGGCTGCATGTATGTGCCGAACCCCTCATGCAGCCACATGTCGTCCCAGTCGGCGTTGGTCAGCTGATTGCCGAACCACTCGTGCGCCAACTCGTGCTGCAGCAGCCAGTCGTAGCCCTTGCCGTCCAGCTTGTAGCCGTTGCCATAGGCGTTGATGGTCTGGTGCTCCATGCCCAGGTGCGGGGTCTCGACCACGCCCATCTTCTCGTCGCCGAAGGGGAAGGGGCCGATGGTCGCCTCATAGAAGTCGAGCATCTGCGGGAACTCGTCGAACAGCGCCTGCGCCTTGGCCGGGTCGGCTGAGGCCAACCGCCAGAAGCGCAACGGAATCACGTTCCCGAACCGGCTCTGATAGTCGGCGGCCATTTCCACATAGGGACCGACGTTCAGGCTGATGGCGTAGGTGTCGGGCTGGCGCGCGGTCCAGTTCCAGGTGGTCGTGCCGTCGCCGTTGTCAGCCTTGCCCAGAAAGCGGCCGTTGGCGGGGGCGCTGAGGCTTGAGGGGACGGTGATGTGAAGGTCGACCCGCTCCGGCTCGCCCTGTGGATGGTCGATGCACGGCCAGAACAGGTCGCAGCCCTCGCCCTGAACCGCGCTGGCGATCCACGGCTGGCCGTCGGGCGTCGTGGTCCAGACGAAGCCGCCGTCCCACGGCGCGCGCTTGGCCTGATGCGGGCGGCCGGAATAGGCGATGCGGACGGAAACGCTGTCGCCCGCTGTCAGGGGCCGGGGCAGGGGGATGGTCAGCCGTCCCTCGGGGTTGGACCAGTCGGCGACCGCCTGCCCGTCCACGGTGATGGCGGCGATGGCGAAGACCGCGTCGAGTTCGACCACGACCGCCGCCGTCAGCGTCGTGGCGGTGAAGTCGAGGACAGCGACGCCTTCCAGCGACTGGCCTTCCGGCAGCAGCCTGAACGACAGGTCCGCCTTGTCGAAGCGCAGGGCCAGTTGTTCCGCCGTGCGCGGCGTGCCGCTGGACAGGGTGAAGGCGGTGGTTTCGCGCGCCGCCTCCTGCGCCAGAACGGGCGAGGTCAGCAGGGCCGTGGTCAGGCAGAGGGCGGCGAGAGGGCGCAAGGCTGAGGCTCCGGCTGGACGAGCCCTGAGGGTAGCGGGAGCGCGCGCAAAAGAAAAAGGCCGGTGTTTCCACCGGCCTCTTCAAAATCCGTCAGTCGACGCCGATCAGGCGGCGGCTTGCTCGGCCAGCTTGGCGCGGACCTGGCGCTTGATGCGCAGGGCGGCGGTCGACAGCTGCTCGTCGCGGGCCTTGACGATGAAGGCGTCCAGGCCGCCCTTGAAGTCGAGGGTGCGCAGCGCGGCGTTCGAGATGCGCAGCGAGAAGGTTTGGCCCAGAGCGTCCGACTGAACCTTGACCGTCTTCAGCGACGGCAGGAAACGGCGCTTGGTCTTGATGTTGGAGTGGCTCACGTGATTGCCGACCATGGGGCCGATACCGGTGAGTTCGCAGCGACGCGACATCTTAAGATCCTCAAGGTCACATCCGCCATACCGGTGCGGACGCATGAAACAGGGACGCAGCGAGCGACGGGGCCCGCGCGAGAGGGGGCCGTATAGAGGAAGGACTCGCTGGGCGTCAAGACTGGAGTCGTCATCCCGAGCGACAGAGTCATTGTGAAGGCGAGGGATCGCCTTCGTTCAGCAGTCGTTCAAGCCGTGACTATATAGAGCAGACCCATGATGAGTCCCATGAACGGCAAATCGATGAAGACCTTGATCCCCTTCGCCCGCCTGATGGCGGTTGCCGCCCCGGTGGTCGCCGGGGCCGTCATGCTGGCCGCGCCTGCGTCGGCGCCCCAGGCGCAGTCGGCCGCCCAGTCCGAAGTCCTGCCCGGATACTGGGAATACACCACCAGCGTCATGGGCGCGCGCGACACTGAGCAGAAGTGCGTGCGGCCCAGCGAGATCAACCGCTTCTTCGGCGGCCTGTCGACGCGCAAGTGGGAGTGCACCTATCCGACGCGTCAGGTCGGCGACGGCCGCGCCCGCTTTGAAGGCAGCTGTCAGGACCGGAAGGGTCGCCGCATCAATGTGCGCCTGAACGGCACCTATGAGGAACAGGCCTTCCGCTTCAACGGCGGCGCCCAGCTGGCGCGCGGCACGCCCTACATCCCCGCCAGCATCACCGCGCGACGACTGGCCGCCCAGTGCCCGGCCGGGGCGGAATATTTCTGATCTACGCAAAAAGCACGGAGGCCGGGATGGGTGTCCCGGCCTCTTTTTTCGTCTCAGCGGGCCGGGCGTTCCGGCGTGACGCGACTGGACAACAGGCCCTTGGCCCATGTGACGAGTCCGCCGGTCAACGCCGCATAGGCGATCAGGCCGATCACCAGCCCCCAGAAGGCCCCGCCGATCCCGAACAGCTGGATATTGGCCGCCGCCGCCAGAAAGGTGATCAGGGCCGCCTCGCGCGATGACGGCTCGCTCAGGGCGCCCGCCAGACTGCCGCCGATGGCGCCCAACAGGGCCAGTCCCGCCAGCGTGGTGATGAAGACGGCGGGCAGGGCCATGAAGACCGCCGCCAGCGTCACCCCGAACACCCCGATCAGGATGTAGAACACCCCCGCCGCCACGCCCGCGATCCAGCGCCTGGACGGGTCTTCATGCGCCTCCCTGCCGGTGCAGATGGCGGCGGTGATGGCGGCCACGTT
This sequence comes from Brevundimonas sp. NPDC055812, assembly GCF_053616535.1. Taxonomy (NCBI): domain Bacteria; kingdom Pseudomonadati; phylum Pseudomonadota; class Alphaproteobacteria; order Caulobacterales; family Caulobacteraceae; genus Brevundimonas; species Brevundimonas sp. NPDC055812. The sequence goes on from NZ_JBSHDX010000009.1 coordinate 168,259, forward strand.
GAAGGCGTGCGAGCCGAAGGGCGCCATCAGCAGCGACCCCAGCCCCGTCACCGTCACTAGCGGACTGGCGCTGACCTGATAGCCGTCGTTCCGCAGCACCAGCATCCCCGGCATATACTGGCCCGTCAGGGTGATCAGGAACATCGGAATGGCCAGACTGAGCAGGGCCTTGAACGAGAAGGCCGGCATGGTGAAGACCGGCGCCGCAAGCTTCAGTTCCAGCCCTGACAGGTCGACTCGTCCCTGCGTCAACAGGAAGCCCAGCCCCAGCACCAGTATGCCCACCACCGCATAGCGGGCGGTGAACCGCTTCAGCACGACGTAGGTCAGGATCAGCAGACCCGCCAGCAGAGGATCGACGCCCACGCCGCCGAAGGCCTGAACTCCGAACGGCAGCAGTATCCCCGCCAGCAGGGCGGCCGCGATGGCGGGCGGGATCAGGCGGATCACCCTGTCGAACCCGCCCGACAGCCCCAGAACCACGAAGGCGGCCGCTGAAATCAGATAGGCGCCGATCGCCTCGGCATAGGATGCGGCGGCCAGCGCCGTGACCAGAAAGGCTGCGGCCGGCGTCGACCATGCGGTGATGATCGGCGCCTTGTAGCGCCAGCTCAGCCACAGGCCCGTCGTCCCGACGCCGATGGAGATCGACCAGACCCATGACGCGGTCAGTTCAGGGCTGAGACCCGCGACCCTGGCCGCTTGGAACACCAGGATGAAGGTCCCGCCATAGTTGACGATGACCGAGATCAGCCCGGCGACGACCGGGTGCAGCAGATCGCTCCATCGCAGGGATGGAGAGGGGGCGGGTATGGACATGGAGCGGAGCCTCTGCGAACGACGATGCGCGCGCTCCTAGAGGATCAATGGCCGGTCCAGCCTGTCCATTTAGGCGTAGTTGAGCAGACCATTTCGTTTCTTCGGCGGCGCGTGGGCGCGCTGGATTCGGCCTCAGCCATGAAAAAGGCCCGGCGTCGCCGCCGGGCCTTTTGTCGATACGCCATCGCGCCTGAAATCAGGCGGCTTCGGCCTCGGCGGCCGAGGGGACGGGCTTCTTGGCGCTGAGCGACTTGCCCAGCAGGGCCATGGCGGCGTCCTTGTCGATCTTGTTGGCGGCGGCGACTTCGCGAGCCATGCGGTCCAGGGCCGATTCATAGAGCTGGCGCTCGGAATAGGACTGTTCCGGCTGGGTCTCGGCGCGGTGCAGGTCGCGGACCACTTCGGCGATGGAGATCAGGTCGCCCGAGTTGATCTTGGCTTCATACTCCTGGGCGCGGCGCGACCACATGGTGCGCTTGACGCGGGCGCGGCCCTTCAGGGTGGTCAGGGCCTTGGACACGGTGTCGTCGGCGGCCAGGGTGCGCAGACCGGCGGTCTTGGCCTTCTTGGTCGGGACGCGCAGGGTCATTTTCTCGTGTTCGAAGGTCACGACATAGACTTCCAGCGCCATGCCGGCGACTTCCTGAGTCTCGATCGCGGCGACCTTGCCGACGCCGTGCGCGGGATAGACCACCGCATCGCCAACCTTGAATTCCAGACCGGTCTTGCTCGTCATGTCATTCCTTTCCCGAACCGAAGGGAGAGATCGTCGCCGCGTCTTTCGAAAGCAAAAACCGCCCTTCCGCCGGACCTGGGTCAGGCGGTTGAGCGGAAGGTCGCATTGTCAGACGCGAAAGCGGATCACCGAACCTCTGGCCGACCCCGTCCTCGCGGCGAGGTTCTGTCGTAAATGCGGGCGGCGCGCAGGACTGCGGAACCGCCCGTTTCGAATAGGGAGGAACCTATCATAAAATTAGGAAATCTCAAAACATCCACAGGGCGGTCGACGACAGCCGGCACATTGTGACTGCATTGTGGCGAATTCTTAGGAGCCCTTGCCCGGCTTGGGGCTGAAATACTTCTCGAACTTGCCGGTTTCGCGCTCATACTGCTCGCGATCCGCCGGGGGCACGCCCTTGACCGTAATGTTCGGCCAGACCTTGGCGTATTCTGCGTTGACCTGCAGCCACTTGCCGTCGGGTTCGTCCTCGGTGTCGGGGACGATGGCGTCGACGGGGCATTCCGGCTCGCATACGCCGCAGTCGATGCACTCGTCGGGGGCGATGACTAGGAAGTTCTCGCCCTCATAGAAGCAGTCCACCGGACAGACCTCGACGCAGTCCATGAACTTACATTTCACGCAGGCGTCGGTGACGATGTAGGTCATGGCGTTCGGGCGGGCCTGTGGCAGCGAGGAGGTCGAGGGCGGGCACATGGCCCCGACGGAACCAACTGTCAACCGAAGGCGCTGTTGCAAAGCTGTTCAGGCTCGACGGCGCCGGGCCGCGCTTCATCTTCGTGACGCCGGATCACCATCCGCTCGGAGGCCTGTCCCCATGCGTTTCAACCAAGGTTTCATCACCCATTCCGCCGTTGGCCGCATCGGCGCGGCCAGTCTGGCCTTGAGCCTTCTGGCCGGCGGCGCGGTCGTCGCCCAGGCCGCCCTGACCAGGGTTCCGTCCGAGGTCCAGTCCGGCGACTACAAGCTGGATCCCGAGCACGGCAAGATCACCTGGTCGGTCGATCACCTGGGCTTCTCCACCTATGTCGGCCAGTTCGTGAACGTCCAAGCCGAGCTGAAGCTGGACCCCGCCAACCCGTCCGCCAGCACCCTGACCGCGACCATTCCCTTGACGGACGTGGCGTCGAATTCGGACGGGCTGAACCGTCATCTGCAGACGGCGGACTTCTTCGACACCGCCAACCACCCGGTCGCGACCTTCCGATCGACCCGGATCGTGGTCGACCCCGACGACCGCGACGAGGCCACGGTCCATGGCGACCTGACCCTGCACGGCGTCACGCGCCCGGTGGTCATGGAGGTCGAGTTCAACCAGGCCGGCCCGACGCGCGGCGGCTACAAGGCCGGCTTCGACGGCGAGGCGACGATCAAGCGGTCCGACTTCGGCATCACCTTCGGCCTGCCGGCCCTGGGCGACGAGGTGAAGCTGCACATCGAGGGCGAGTTCGTGAGGGCGGCGGGCTAGTCCGCCGTGTCCAGCGGCTCATAAAGCGCGCGGGCTTCCTCGGCAGGTCCGCGCCGTTCGCCCATCTGCACCACGCGAACGGCGATCAGCCGCCCGCCCTGGGCGAACATCACCTCGTCGCCGGGATGGACGCTGCGGCTGGGCTTGTCGAGGCGGGTCTGAGCGCCGTTGTGCGTCAGGCGGATGGCGCCCTTCTCGACCATGGCGGCGGCCAGGCTGCGCGTCCTGGCGAAGCGCGCTCGCCACAGCCAGACGTCGATGCGGCAGCTCTCCAGGCTCATTCAGCGGCCTTGCCGCCCGCCGTCCGCCGAGGACGCCGACGTGGCCTGCGCGCCGTCTTGGGCTTGGCGGCGGGGCGCACGGGCTGCGTCAGTTGGGCCAGGGCGGCGAAGGGGGAATCCTTGGGCGGCGGCGTCGGCTTGCCCGGGCGCGGCGCCCGTTCGGCGCGCGGAGTGCGAAGGGCGGCGTGGATCGCCCTGGCCTGATCCGCCGTCCAGCCGAGCGCGTTCAGCGCTTCATCCGACAGCGGCGCCTTGCCCGCCGCGCGCTGGGCCTCGGCCAAGGCCTCCAACGCCTCGACCGGGGCGGTCCAACGGTCGACCGCGCGTCGTCCGAACGCCGACAGGGCGCGCGCTGACGGCGGCGGCTCCGGCAGATTTAGGAGGCCATCGCCCGCCAGCCCCTTCGTCGCCTCGCGCGGCAGGAAGGCCTGAGCCAGGGCGGCGCAGCGCGGCTTCATCACGCCGGGCAGCCACACCGAATGGGCGCCGACCCGGATGGCGAAGGTCTTCAGCGTGCGCCGCTCATGCTGGCTCAGGGCCGCCAGATCGCGCTCGACCTCGCGCCGGGGGATCAGGCCGCCCGCCTCGATCAGTCGGAACGCCAGTCCGCGCGGCAGGCCGGTCAGGTCGCCGCTCTCGATCGCGTGGCGCAGGCGTTTCAGCGGCTTCAGCGCCCGCCCGGCCTCGCCCGCCAGCCAGGCCTCCATGCGCCGCTCGGCCCGCTCACGCGCCGGGACCGGCCCCAGCTCGCCCAGCAGCCGCACGCGCGGCGAGAAGGGGTCTTCGTTGGTGATGCGCCCGGTCTGGGCGCCGGTCCACAGCACGCCGCCGTCGGGTGTGAGGGAAAAGGCCGCGTCGTCGTCCGCCGCCAGCCGTCCCAACCGCCGCGCCACCTCCGGTCCCACGGCCCGCGTCGCCGCCTGCCGCAGCGCCCGGTCGGCCATGGCCGAACCGCCCGCATCGACGGTGAAGCAGACGCCGTCCAGATGACCGACGACCTCGCCCTCGACCGTGACCTCGCCGTCCTCGGCCACGCCCGCCACCACGTCCGACCGCACGTTCAGCGCCCGCATCAGGGCCGCCGTGCGCCGGTCGACGAAACGCGCCGTCAGCCGTTCGTGCAGCACGTCGCTGAGTCGTTCCTCCAACGCCTTGGTCCGGTCGCGCCATTCCTGTGCCCCTGCCATCCAGTCGGGCCGGTTGGCGATGTAGCTGAGCGTCCGCACCCCCGACAGCCGCGCCGAAAGCTGGTCGATCTGCCCGTCGTCGCGGTCCAGATCGTTGAAGCGCGGCGCCACCCAGTCCTCGGTCAGCCGCCCGCGACGGCTGGTCAGGGCGGTGAAGATCTCCTTCGACAGGCGGGCGTGTTCGTCCAGGGTCGTCTTCTGGAAGTCCGGCAACTGGCACGCCTCCCACAGCCGCATCAGGGCTCCGCGCGAACGGGCGATCTTCCTGACGTCCTCATCGACCGCGAAGCGCCGCAGCAGGGTCTCGTCCAGCGCCTGGGCCGTCAGCCGCAGGCCGTGCCGATCCGGCGTCACGGTCAGGGACCGCAGCAGGTCGGGCAGCGTATCGAAATCCAGCCGACCGCAGCGCCACTCGGCCGCCTCGACCGGATCGAAGCGGTGCTCGACCACCTGTTCGACCAGATCCTCGTCCAGCTCTTCCGCCTCGCCGGTGACGCCGAAGGTGCCGTCGCGCAGGTGTCGCCCCGCGCGCCCGGCGATCTGGCCGATCTCGGCGGCGTGCAGCCAGCGCGTGCGCCGCCCGTCGAACTTCCGCAAACCGGCGAAGGCCACATGGTCCACGTCCATGTTTAGCCCCATGCCGATGGCGTCGGTGGCGACCAGGAAGTCCACCTCGCCCGACTGGAACAGCTCGACCTGGGCGTTGCGGGTGCGCGGACTGAGCGAGCCCATGACCACGGCCGCCCCGCCCCTCTGACGGCGCAGCAGTTCGGCGATGGCGTAGACCTGCTCGGTCGAGAAGGCGACGACGGCGCTGCGGCGGGGCAGGCGGGTCAGCTTCTTCGATCCGGCGTAGCTCAGGGTCGAGAGCCGGTCGCGGGTGACGATCTCCGCATCCGGAACCAGCGACCGCATCAACGGCGCCATCGTCCCGGCCCCCAGGAACATGGTCTCGAACCGGCCGCGCGCGTGCAGCAGTCGCTGGGTGAAGACGTGGCCCCGCTCGGGATCGGCGACCAGCTGGATCTCATCCACCGCCAGAAAATCGACGGACCGCTCCAACGGCATGGCCTCGACCGTGCAGACGAAGAAGGCGGGACGCGCCGGGACGATCTTCTCCTCGCCGGTGATCAGGGCGACCGAGGCCGCCCCGCGTCGCTTGACGATCCGCTCATAGATCTCGCGCGCCAGCAGGCGCAGCGGCAGGCCGATCATGCCCGAGGCGTGGCCCAGCATCCGCTCGACCGCCAGATGGGTCTTGCCGGTGTTGGTGGGGCCCAGGATCGCCGTGACGCGCGAAGGGGCCATGCCTGCGGAACGGTCGCTCATGACCGACCCAAGGTGGCGAACCGCGTCGGCTTTCACAAGCGCCGCAGCGGTAGGATGCGAACGGAGAGTGAAGGGTAAGCGGAACCTTACCGGCGCCTGGAACACGGGCGAAACGAATCATGACCGAATCAGCGACGTTCGCCGATTCAGGCTTTGTTCCCTACTAGGGATTGTAGCTTAACGGCCTTTAACCACAAGACGAAACCGGGGCGGGCGCCTTGGCGCTCGCCAAGTCTCCCCGAGGGCTTCCCTGCGGCGGCAACCTCCTTTAGGCAGTGCGCCGTGGCCCCGTAGCTCAGCTGCATAGAGCAAGGCTTTCCTAAAGCCGAGGTCGGAGGTTGGAGTCCTCCCGGGGTCGCCATTCCCCTTTGTTTTCGACGGATCCGGGCGGGTCGACAGGCCGCGAACCGGGCTCCGGTTGGGCCGAAGCCAGGCGGGCTCTAGACGATCTTCTCCAGGGCGCGATCATACCGTTCTCGTGCAACCGCCAGGGTGGCGCGCGCCTGGGTCTTGGCCGACGGCTCGTCCAACTGGCGGCGGTACGCCTCATGCGCGGCGCGTAGGCCCTCAAGGGCGTTGTCCCACTCGACGTAGATGGGGGCGTTGTAGTCGATCATCCCTCTGATCCTCCCGTGGACATGGAGGGGGAACGGATGTCGGGCCGCCTCGGTCATGCGGCTAATCTTCGCGCCTCGCCTGACGTTGTTCGGCCATGCGGGAAAAGCGGGGTCGGGCGAGGGCTTAGAACAGCAGGTAGGATCCGAGTTCGACGATGAAGACGACGTCCGCGATCACCAGCGCGGCGAGAATGGCGATCAGGATGTAGTGCGGTTCGGGGCGTGCTGAGTGGTCGTTCATGGCGCTCTCCTTCCGAGAAGCAATGCTCCAGCACGCCAACCGATCCTGAAATTCTGCGAGAAGGGCTTTAGAACCAGGCCTTGACGCCGACGACGAGGCGCGTGTCCTCGGGATCCTGGCCTCTGGCCCTGGCGTAGTCGGCGGTCTCGCCCAGCGAGCGGCTCCATTCGACGCCGACGTAGGGGGCGAACTCCTTGCGGATTTCATAGCGCAGACGCAGCCCCGCCGTGACCGAAGTCAGGCCCGAGCCGATCTCCAGCTCCGGGATGTCGCTGGCTGACAAGGCCATCTCGATCGCCGGCTGCAGGATCCATTTCTGGGTGATGCGCTGGTCGTACTCGGCCTCGACGCGGGCGGTCAGGTCGCCTTCGGTCGACAGGAAGGCGGCCGCGCCCATCTCGAACCAATAGGGGGCGACGCCCTGGACGCCGACGGTCAGGTGGGTGGCGTCCTCGCCATCCGGACGGAAGTCCTGGCGCACGCCTGCCTGCACGTCCCAGAAGGGCGCGATGGCGCGGCTGTAGAGGGCCTGGACCTCGACTTCGTGCAGCTTGCCGTCGATCTCGCCTTCGCCCTCGGTTTTCCACCAGAAGCGATTGATGTCGCCGCCGGTCCAGCCCTGGGCGCCCCAGTTGTAGGTGTCGGCGCCGTCGCCGAACCCGGCCTCGAGGGAGTCGATCAGCACGGCCGTCGAGCGGATGTCGCCGTTCTCGGCCAGAAGCTGCTTGCGCGCCGCCGCCATGACAGCGGGGTCGAACAGCAGGTCGGCGGCGTGGGCCGGAGCCGAGCGAGCGGCGGCCGGAGGCGGTGTCTCGACCATGCGGCCGCCGACGGCGTCCACGCTGGTCGGGATGTTCGGCCCGCCGCGCGCGGCGCTCATGTCGTGACCCGCATGCGGATCTGCGGGCGCAGCGCCATGCCCGGCGTGCGGATCGGCCTGAGCCGCCGGAGTTGGAGCCATATTGTGACCCGCGTGGGTGTCGGTCGGGGCCGCGTTGTGACCGGCATGCGGATCGGTTTGAGCGGCTTGGGCCTGGGCCTGGGCTTGGGCCGACGCCATGTCGTGGCCGGCGTGGGGATCGGCCGCAGCCGCGCCATGTCCGGCATGGCCGCTCATGTCATGACCGGCGTGCGGATCGGCCTGAGCGTCGGAGACGGCGGCGCCGTGCATGGGGCAGGGCTTTCCGTCGCGCATCATGGGACAGTCGGGCGCGGGCGCGGGGGCGGCGGCCGGCGTCTGGGCGGCAGGTGTCGGCGACGCCGCGGGAGCATGACCGGCATGGTTCTGCGCGACGGCGGATCCGGCCGCGATCATCAGGGGCAGAGCCGCGACGGCGGCGAACAGGGCGCGGCTCATCGGGCGGCTCCATCCAGCGGGCGAACGGTGACGACGTTGAACATGCCCGCGTGCATGTGCATCAGTAGGTGACAGTGGAAGGCCCAGTCGCCGGGCGCGTCTGCGGTCAGGTCGAAGGTGACCTTGCCGCCGGGGGCGACGTTGACCGTGTGCTTCAGCGGCTGATGGCCGTCGTGGCCGTTGACCAGTTCGAAGAAGTGGCCGTGCAGGTGGATGGGGTGGGCCATCATGGTGTCGTTGACCAGGGTCACGCGCACCCGCTCGTTCAGCTCGAAACGGATAGGCTCGACCAGTTCCGAGAATTTGCGGCCGTCAAAGCCCCACATGAACCGCTCCATATTGCCGGTCAGGTGGATTTCCATGGTGCGCGACGGCGCGCGGCGGTCCCGGTTCGGCGTCAGGGCGCGCAGGTCGGCGTAGACCAGCACGCGGTGGTCGACGTCTTCCAGGCCCTGAGGCCGGTCGGCCAGCCGGTTGGACGGGGCGGGCGAGATCATGTCCACGCCGACGCCGACCGCCATGTCGGCCGGGGCGTTGTTCGGATCACGCATGCTCATGCCGCCATGATCCATGCCTGCGTGATCCATGGGGGCGGCAGGGCCATGTCCCATGGCCGAATGATCCATCCCCGCCATTGAGCCGTGATCCATGCCGCCCATGCCCCCGCCCATGCCCATGTCCTTCATGGCCAGGTTCGGAACCTGGCGCAGGGGCGGAACCTCGGCCGTCATGCCCAGGCGGGGGGCCAGGGTGGCGCGACCCATGCCCGAGCGGTCTATAGCTTCGGAGACGATGGTGTAGGCGCGGTCCTCAAGCGGGCGGACGATGACGTCATAGGTCTCGGCCACCGAAATCTGGAACTCGTCCACCTCGATCGGGCGGACGTGCTCGCCGTCGGCCTGGACCACGGTCATGGGCAGGCCGGGAATGCGAACGTTGAAGATCGACATGGCCGAGGCGTTGATGACGCGCAGACGAACGCGCTCGCCGGGCCGGAACAGGCCGGTCCAGTTCTCTTCCGGGCCATGGCCGTTGACCAGATAGGTGTAGGTCGTGCCGTTGACGTCGAGGATGTCGCGCGGGTCCATCCGCATCGAGCCCCACATCCGCCGCTCGGACAGGCTCATGCGGTCCGAACCGTCCAGCAGGCCCGCCAGGGTCGTCTTCTGCTGGTTGAAGTAGCCGGGGCTCTTCTTCAACTTGTCGAGGATTTCGTGCGGATGCAGGAAGCTCCAGTCCGACAGGACCAGGACGTGTTCGCGGTCATAGGCGACCGGGTCGGCGCCGGCCGGGTCGATGACGATGGGGCCGTAGTGGCCCATGGCCTCCTGAAGGCCCGAATGGCTGTGATACCAATAGGTGCCCGACTGCTTGATCGGGAACTCATAGACGAAGGTCTCGTGCGGCTTGATGCCGGGGAAGCTGACGCCCGGCACGCCGTCCATCTGGAACGGCAGCAGCAGGCCGTGCCAGTGGATGGAGGTGTCCTCCTCCAGATGGTTGGTCACCGACAGGCGCACGTTCTGGCCTTCGCGCATACGAAGCAGGGGCGCGGGCAGCAGGCCGTTGACCATGAAGGCGTGGCCGGTGCGGCCGCCGACGGTGAAGTCGGCGTGGCCCACGCTCAGGTCGATGTTCGACCCCGTCAGCGTCGGCAGATCGGCGCGCAGGCCCGGCGATCCGGTCTGGGCCCAGGCGGGCAACAGGCCCTGCAGGCCCAGTATGCCGCCGCCCATGGCCGCGCCTCGCAATAGGGTTCGCCGGTCCAGTGATGTTGTCGCCATGAGGGTCTCGGAGCAGGCCGCTCGCCACGAGGCGGAGCGCAAAGGAGGGTTCGTCGGGAATACGCGGCCCTGGCCGTCATCCCTCATTCGACGGATGGCGTCCGCGAGCGTCAGGACGTCGCAGGCCCGATCTCAGCGTAAAAGCCGCAGATTCAACTTTTGCCGGGCGCGGGCGATGCGGGTTTCCACCGTCTTGGGCGTGACGCCCAGCACCTCGGCGATCTCGGCGTGGCTGCGACCCTCCAGCGAAGCCAGCAGCAGGGGCGCCTTGAGGTGGTCGGGCAGGTCGGCCAGGGCGCGATCCATTTCGGCCATGCGGCGGCGGTCGTCCAGCCGGGTTTCGGCTTCCGGCGCATCCTCGCCCACAGCCATGGCTTCAGGCGTGTCGAGGCCCATGACGCCGCGCACGATGCGGCGCACCGCGCGCTTGCGGCCCCAATCGCGGCATTTGTTGACGGCGATCGAGCGCAGCCAGGTCGCGAAGGGTCGGGTCGGGTCGTAGCGCCGGATGGCCAGCCAGGCGGAGACATAGGCCTCCTGCAGCAGGTCGTGAGCCTCGTCCGCATCGCCGACATAGCGTCGAACGAAGCGATGCAGGTCGCCGCTGGTCGCGGCCATCAGGCGGGAGAAGGCCTGGCGGTCCCCGCGCGCTGCGCGCGCCTCGTCTGTGTCGTCGTCGGCCGCCACCTCGGCCTTACCGAGGCTCTTGCGTAAGAGCGCCGGCGATTTCCTTGTCGAAGACGCGGGCCTGTTCCGGCGTCAGGACCGCGCGCATCTCGAACACATGGGCGATGGTGGCCTTCTGCAAGGCGCCCATGGCGTCGTGGAAATGGTCGACTGCGGCGCGGACCTCGGGGCTGTCGCCCTGGCTGGCGGCGATCGCATTGGCCAGTTCGCGATTGGCGGCGCGGACGTCGGCCTCCAGCGTTTCGCGTCGTTCGGCGAATCCGGCCTCGATCTGGTCCAGGCGGGCGTCCTGGTCCGCAGTCAGGTCGAGCTTCCGGTGAACGATCTCGTGCAGGCCGGGGGTCTCATGCTGCCTCATCATCCAGCCTGCGCCCAGCCAGGCGCCGCCGGCGCTGGCCAGGGCGGCCAGGACGACCGTCAGGGCGATCGACTTCCAGTTGGTCGTCATCCGCCGACCTCGAAGCTGGTCATCGGCGACAGCCCCGCCGAGACGCTGAAGACGTGAATGTCCGAGGGACGCGGCTTGAACGCCTGTCCCAGGACGCCGCCGTTTGTCACGCCGACCAGCAGGGCGACAGCCATGACCGCCAGCCGCACCTGACCTGCGCTGCGCTGCGCCTGGCGCTCCTCGATCCGGCGCCAGACGCGCCCCTCCAGATCAGCCAGCCGGGCGTCGTCGTCGCCGGGAAACGGTCTCGTCAGCATCCGCTCGATGTCGTCGGTCATTGCAAAATCCTCGCGGCCTCGACGGAGAATACGCGGCCTGTCGCTGTTTCCCTTGAAAGCGCATGAGGGCGCGCGCGTCGATAGGCGTATAGGTTTCATTCGGCCGTTGCGGCCGCGGCGCCTTGAGCTTGAGGGGAAGCGATGAAGGTTCTGCGTTACTCGACCCAGATTCACAAATGGGTGGGCCTGGTGGTGGGCCTGCAGGTGCTGTTCTGGGTCGGAGGCGGCCTGGTCATGACCGCGATCCCGATCGAAACGGTGCGCAGCGAACACCGGCTGAAGGCGTCGACGCCCGCGGCTCTGCCGCTGGAGCAAATTCTTCCGTTGGCTGAGGTTTCTCGTCTTTCCGGGGTGACGCCGGTGCGGGCCGAACTGAAGATGACACAGCGCGGGCCCGCCTGGATCATGACGCCGGTCGAGGGCGCGTCCGTCACCCTGGACGCCGAGACCGGCCGGCCTTTCGCGGGGATGAGGGCGGGCGAAGCCTCGGCCCTGGCCGCCGCAGCCTATCGTGGCGAGGCGGCGCCCAGGTCGGCCGTCCTGCTGGATCAGGCGCCGAAGGAAACCGGCCGCGACGGGCCGATCTGGCGCGTGGACTTCGACGATGCGGAACGCACGGCCTTCTATCTGTCGCCGCAGACGGGGGAGGTGGTCACGCGGCGCTCGGCGATCTGGCGCTTCTATGACTTCTTCTGGCGGCTCCACATCCTCGACTTCAAGGACGGCGACAACTTCAATCATCCGTTGCTGATCGGCCTGACCGTGCTGACGCTCAGCATGGTGGTGACGGGCTTCATCCTGTTGTGGATCCGGTTGGCGCGCGACCTGAAGACGGCGGGGGCGGTGCGGGCGGCCCGTCGCAAGGCCGCCCTCTAGGAAGACGTCGTTACAGCGCCGCTGGGGGCGGCAGGGTCCCCATGACGGCGATTACGGCCAGGATCGTCAGGGCCAGGACGAATTCGACCGCCAGGCTCCTTTTCAGGTGCGGCAAGGCCTGGCCGGCGTCCCTGGTCATCAGGGGCGCCAGGCGGAAGCGGTGAGCCGCCGCCAGGGCGACCATCAGGCCGAACAGCGCCAGCTTGATCATCAGAAGGACGCCGTAGGGGCTGTCGCCCAGGCTGAGCGCCCTGGACAGGCCGACCAGATAGGCGCTGTTGATCAGGCCGGTCACGAGCAGGGCGCCGACGGCCGCCGCGCCGACCCCGGCGAAGCCGGTCAGGCTGCGCGCCACGCCTGCGTCCCAGGCGGCGTCGCCCGATGGTCGACGCAGGATCAGGACGGCGAAGGCGGCCAGGGCGCCGATCCAGACCGAGGCGGCGACGGCGTGGACGATGTCCGAGATCAGATGCACCGCATGGCCTGACCCTTCGGTCGCCGCGCCGTGGCCGGTCCAGGCGAAGCTGGCCGAGATGATGACGCCCAGCAGCGTCAGCCCGCCCCACATCAGACGACCCGATCGCAGCAGCAGGGCGGCCGCCAGCGCCAGAACGGCGGCCAGCGTCCGCACGACCATGGCCTTGCCTAGTCCCATGCCGGTGATCATGAAGCTCAGCGAGGCGGGTTTGACGGCCTCGCTCAACGACCCGGCCATCATGGCGGTCTGAGCCAGCAAGGCGGCGGGCGCGGCCAGCGTCAGCGCGGCCGCCGCCCAGATCAGGGCGGGGCGCGGCCAGCGCAGATTTAGCGGCCCGATCGCTCGCGCGCTGTAGAGCATGAAGGCGGGCAGGCCGAGCAGAAATGCGCCGGCGGCGTATTGCACGCCGCGCAGGATGACGATCCAGACCTCGATCATCTCAGCGGACGACGAAGTCGTAGCTGCCGGTCATGCGGTGGCCGTCAACGGAGGCGATGCGCCAGTTGACGACATAGGCGCCGGCGGCCAGCGGACGCGCCAGCGCGCCGGTAATGGTCTTGCCGTCCTGGCTGACCTCGGTGCGGATCGTCGCCTTCGTCCCGGCGGCGTTGACCACGTCGAAGCTGGAAAAGGCCGGGGCCACACGCTCGCTGAAGATCAGGGTCACCGTGCGCGGCGCCGCGACGGTCGACTTGGCGGCGGGCGTGGCGCTGACCAGGCGAGCGTGCGCCTGAGCAGAGACGGGGGGCAGGACGACAGAAGCCAGGGCGACGGCGGCGGCCAGGCTGGGGTAGGCGAGGGGGCGAAGGAAGGACATGACAGGCTCCGGTTGAGAAGGGGGCTCAGTCAAACTACGCAGCGACACGGGGCGTCCCTCGCGAAGCCGCCTGGAGGTCAGCCTGAACCGGCGGCGCGGGGGAACTCCTTTCCGCGACGCGCGCTGCTCCCGGGAAGGAGGTCGCCGTGGCTCAAATTCCCTCGCCCGCGCACCCGGACGGCGACATCGGCCTCCTGAAGGCGGCGCCGGATGCGTTCGACCTGATGTTTGAACCTTTCCCGATGGAGAGCGGCGCTCACGGCGGGTCTGACCGCAGGTGAGCCGGGCGAGCGACAGGCCGGAGGGGCCGGGCGAGACCCACCCCCTCAAGGAGAACATCGTCCTCCTCGGCGCGCTGGCCGCCAATCTCGGCATCGCCGTCGCCAAGTTCGTCGCCTCGGCGATCAGCGGCTCCTCCTCCATGCTGACCGAGGGCGTGCATTCGCTCGTCGACAGCGGCAATCAGATCCTGTTGCTCTACGGCCAGCATCGCGCGAAACGCCCTGCGGATGGGCTTCACCCCTTCGGCTACGGACGCGAGCTCTATTTCTGGGCCTTCGTCGTCGCCATCCTGATCTTCGCCGTGGGCGCCGGCGTGTCCATCTATGAAGGCTGGCTCCACATTCGAGATCCGGAGCCTCTGGGCGATCCGCGGATCAACTATGTGGTTCTCGCGGTGGCGGCCCTGCTCGAAGGCGGCTCCTGGGCCATCGCCGTGAAAGCGTTCAACGCCAAGCGGCAGGGGGCCGGCTGGTGGCGCGCGGTGCGACGCTCCAAGGATCCGGCGGGGTTCATCGTCCTGTTCGAGGACAGCGCCGCCCTTCTCGGCCTCGCCATCGCGGCGCTGGGCGTATGGACGAGCCATGCCCTGGGCGAGCCGCGCATCGACGGCATCGCCTCGATCGCCATCGGCCTGATCCTCGCCCTGGTCGCCGCCCTCTTGGCCCGCGAGGCCAAAGGGCTGCTGATCGGAGAAAGCGCCGACCCGGAACTGGTCGGCGGCATCTGGGCCGCCGTAGAGCGAAGCCCCGGCGTGGCGGCGGTGAACCATGTGCGCACCATCCATACCTCGCCGGACGCGGTGTTCGTCGCGGTCAGCGCGGATTTCGAGGACGGCCTGGCGATGGGGGAGGCCGAGACCCTGATCGAGGCGCTCGAAACCGAATTGAAGCAGCGGTATCCGCAGCTCACCTCGATCTATATCCGGCCTGAAAAGGCGGAACTGGCGCTGCGGCAGGCGCCGCCCACGGCCGCCCGGGTCGGCTAGAGGCTTGGGAACGGCGAGACCAGGGTCTTGATGTCCGGTTGGCAGGCCCGCTTCCGGCGCCTAGTGGAAATCCCGCGATCCCGGCAGGATGCGGACGTCCCGCGGATGCCGGTGCGACGGGCGTCGCGGCGGTTGCGGGTTAGCGACGACATCGGCGCG
>NZ_JBSHDX010000010.1:0-56808 GCF_053616535.1 Brevundimonas sp. NPDC055812
GCCGACCTCGCCAGCGCCGCCTCGTCCAGCCGGATGACCGAGAAGGCCGCCTCCCCCGCCGCCGCCGGCAGACGCGCCGCCGTCACCACAACCTCGTCAACGACAACCGGCTGAGACACAATCACCTGGAACCCCCCTCAAACTAAACACAAGACGACGGCGACGCGTGGGAAAGGCCATCAATCGCTGCCTCGATATCGGTGGCTCTGTGCAGAGTACGACCAAGGGCCGCTCGGCGCGTCATGCTCGCATCCCTGGTCGGGCCAAGCTCCCTCAACTCCGGCTTTGCGCCATGAGCTTGCGCGCTTTCGTCCGAACTCGAACCACAGCATGATTCGACGACATGTAGAGATGACCGTCTGCAGCCAGCTCACAGTTGGAAATGACCGCATCGGACGTGATCACGCCGAGGCGTTGATCGCCTTGAAATATGGACAGGCCGTCGCGGCTCGACGCCCATAGGAAGCCCTGATCATCGAATTTGAAGCCGTCTCCGCCTTGAACGCCGGAGACCTGCCGGTCGATGTGGGTCCGGCGCGGCCCGGGCCGCCCGGCTTCATCGAGATCCCAGGCCACCCATCCAACCCGATCCGTCGCGAAAAGCGTTCGACCGTCCGGCGACAGACCGATCCCATTCGGCATGACGCCGTCATCAATCAGCGTCACGCTGTTGTCCGGCGCCAAACGAAACACGCCTGTAAAGCTCATTTCACGACGCGGAGAGTCGTGCCCGCCTTCCAGGCCGTAAGGCGGATCCGTGAAATAGATCGACCCGTCAGCCGCCAGCACCAGATCGTTCGGACTATTGAAGCGGCGACCTTCATAGTGGGTGCACAGCGGAATTTTTTCACGGGTTCGAAGATCGATGCGAGCGACAGATCGATTGCCGCAGTCAGCGACCACCACGCCTCCGCGCGCCAGGATGAGCCCGTTGGTGCCCGGTTCTCGCAGACCCGGATCCTCGCCGCCTTCATAGCCTGAAGGGCTGCGCCAGATGGAGCCGCCCTCGGCGGACGACCAGCGGTGGATCGCATTACCGCGCACGTCTGACACCAGCAGATATCCGTCAGCCCCGCCGACCCAGCATGGCCCTTCGCTCCAGATCAGCCCGTCCAGCACCTTCTCCACTACAGCGTCCGGATCGATCAGGGCGTCCAGCGCAGGGGCCAGCCGCCGCACCCCGCCGACCACCGGAAAGCCGGCCTCTTCACGCCTAGAGGCCGCCGCTCCGAGACAACCCAAGGCCCCTGCGGCCGCCAGGAATACACGGCGATCCATGGAATCCATCATGTTGAAGCCTCCACTTTCAGGGGATTGGCGTCAGCTTGAGCAGGGAGGCGTCGCTGGCGCCTTCCGTCAGCACCCACAGAGCGCCGTCGGGACCGACCTCGACATCACGCAGGCGCTGCTTGCGCTCGGTCAGCAACCGCTCTTCACCTACGATCCGGTCCCCATCCAGCGTCAGCCGCGCAAGATGCCGACCGGCAAGACCGGCGATGAACAGACTGCCTTTCCAGGCAGGCGCCGCATCGGAGTCGTAAAAGGCCATCCCGGACGGGGCGATCACCGGATCCCAATAGTAGATGGGCTGGAGCATCCCCTCCGCCTGGGTGATCCCGGCGCCGATCGTTTCACCGGTATATTCGATGCCATATGTGACGATCGGCCAGCCGTAGTTGCCGCCGGATTCTGGAATGTTGAGCTCATCCCCTCCGCGCGGACCGTGTTCGTTGGTCCACAATCGCCCTGTAACTGGATGAATGGCTGCGCCCTGCACGTTGCGATGGCCGTAAGACCAGATTTCCGGCCGCGCGCCCGCCACGCCGACGAAAGGGTTGTCGGGCGGAACGCCGCCATCCCGATCGATCCGCACCACCTTGCCCAGCAGGCTGTCGAGTTGTTGCGCCTGCGGTCGTCCCTCCGGGACATACCGCTCGCCGGTCGTGACATACAGCCGGCCCTGGCGATCAAACGCCAGGCGCCCGCCATAGTGCTGGCGGGAATCCAGCTTCGGCTGTTGACTGAAGATGATCGTGAGGTCTTGCAGCGATGGAGCATCTCCGTCTTCGGACAGACGCGCGCGCGCTACGGCCGAACCCGTCAGCGGCGGCTCGCCCGGCTGCGAAAACGTAAAATAGATCAATCCATTGATGGCGTAATCTGGATCAAGAACCACATCATGCACCCCGCCCTGATCCCCGATGTCGACGGCGGGAACGCCTTGGACGGGTGCGGATACCTCGCCCTCCGACGTAATGATGCGCAAGGTGGTGCGCTCGGTGATCAGCAGGCGGCCGTCCGGAAGAAAGGTCATTCCCCACGGCTTGTTCAGACCTGTCGCCACCTGCTCGGTCTCGAATCTCACCCCCGCCCGCATCTCTGGCGCTCGAGTCTGCGCCTTAAAGGCGGGCTCCAGGGCGGCGGCGTTTCTCGGACGAGTCTCCAACGATGTCGAAGGCTCTCCAGCCGCCGGTTGGACCGCCCCGGACAGGATGCCGGCAAGGCCGATCAACAGAAAGCGCATGGCAAATTCCGGAATAGCGAGAATGAAAAAGGGCCTCTGGCGGCCTACCGCTGGGTCTGCAGATATCGGATGATCTCGGCGCGCTGCGCGGGCGACGGCGCGACGATGGACATCTTGGTGCCAGGCACGGCAGTACGCGGAGCGGCCAGGTAGAGCTCCAGATTAGCGACAGTCCAGGTCCGCCCCCACTCTCTCAGAGCCGGGCTGTAGTTGTACCCCGGCGCCGTGCCGGCCTTCCGGCCCACCACGCCCTGAAGCGCCGGCCCCATACGGTTCTGAGTTCCCTGAACCGTATGGCAAGAGCCGCACCGCTGGCGGAACAAGGTCTCGCCGGACGGAGATGTCTGAGCCGAGGCGGCGTTAGCCGAAACGGTCAGAGCGGCTACGACAAACCCGATCTTCAACACTGACGTCAGCATCACTAAAGCCTCACATTATCAAGGAGAAAACAAGGAATTACAGACTCATGCCGCCGTCTATGATCAGGGTGTGGCCCGTCATGAAATCGGCCTCGCCGCTGGCCAGCATGACCGCGATGCGGGCGATTTCCCGGGGGTTTCCGATCCGTCCCATGGGCTGGCGGGCGGTGAACGCGGCCAGAGCCGCAACCGGATCCGCCTGCGCCGCCATTCGCTGATGCAGCGACGGGCTTTCGACGGTTCCGGGACAGATGGCGTTGCAGCGGATTCCATCGGCGATGAAATCCATGGCGACGGACTTGGTCAGGCCGATTACGGCGGCCTTCGTCGTCGCATAGACGAAACGGTCCGGCGCCGCCTTGATCGATGACACGACCGAGGCGATGTTGATGATCGTCCCATCCTTCCGTTCGCGCATGCGCGGCAAGAAGGCCTTGATGGTGTTAGCCATGGAGCCGACGTTGATACGGAAACTTCGGTCCATCTCCGCAGGTTCGTGATCGAGCACCGTGCCTGCCGCGACCACGCCTACGCAATTCACCAGCACCGCAGTCTCTGGATAGCGGCCCGCCAGGTCGGCGACTGAGACCGGGTCGGTGACGTCCAGCAACGCGCTTGTCACGCCCGCCGCCGCCGTCCATGTCACTAACGGCTGCTCGGACAAGTCGACGGCGATCACCGTCGCACCCTCGGTCGCCAAAGCCTCGGCGATCGCGCGGCCAATGCCTTGCCCAGCGCCCGTCACCACGCACGTCTTATCCGTCAAACGCTTGGTCATCTTCGCTCGTTTCATGATGTGGCTTAGAGGAGCGAGGCGGTTCGTCGCTCTCGCCCGATCAGGGCGTCAGGCAGCGAACAGGTTCGCGCCGCCGTCGACCCTGAGCACTTGGCCGCTGACGAAACGGCTCTGTTCGGAGGCCAGAAAACCAACCACATCGGCGATCTCCTCCGCTACGGCATAGCGGTTCAGAGACGGCCCCTCCTCCATCATGATCGGATCGACCGTGCGCGTAGCCAAAAAACGCGCGGTCTTGGCCGGGCCAGGACTGACGGCGTTGACGCGCACCCCTGACGTCCTCAGCTCGGCGGCCAGGCACCGGGTGTAATGCACGACCGCGGCCTTGGCGCAGGCATAGGCCGTCTCATTGGCTGCTCCCATGTGGGCGGACACGGTCGAAATATTGATGATGGTCCCGGCCTGCCTCGCAGCCATGCCCGGTGCGACAGCGCGGCTCATCAGCATGGTGCCGATAAGGTTTCGATTGACGATCGCCTGAACGTCTTCGAGCAGAAAGTTGAGCGCCGTATTCGGATCCGGCTTTCCGCCCTGGGCGCCGATGTCGCCGCCGGCGCAGTTGACCAGAATAGTGATGGGGCCCAGAGCCGCCTCGGCCTTGGCGACCATGGCCCGCACCGCGTCTTCCTGAGAAATGTCGCCGGTGACGGCCACGGCTCGGGCGCTGGACGTCGTCATGGAGTCCGCAACCGCCGTCAGATTGGGGAACTCTCCATACTTGGCTGGCGCGTCCTCCGAAATGTCGTGGACGGCGAGATCGGCGCCCAGCGCCATTAGAGCCCGCCCTATGATGTGGCCCAACCCCCGCCCCGAGCCTGAAACAAAAGCGACCTGCCCCTCTAGCGGCCCCCGAGACAGCGAGGATTCGGCGGCCTCAGTCGCGAACGCGTCATTCATTCTTCTTCCCCTTGTCAGTTTTGATTTTTCCCAGCGCCTGGTGTGTGGGAGCGTCGGAGTTCGAAGGCGCGACGCCTCGTCCCTCCAGCGTATGGCTCGCGTAGCGATCCGGGTTCTCGTAGCCCGTCCGCAGGTGCGCGATCACAGCGTCCTCAGGCGACACTTCGGATCGCCCCAAGGCCACATCCAACAGTTCCCGATGGTGATGAAGCCGCCACTGCTTGGTCTCGACGCTGGCGTTCTCCAGCGCCTTGTGGGCGAACAGAACGGTAGCCAGCGCATCCAGCGCCTTGACCAGATAGGGATTGCCCGACGCGCGCCAGACTTCCCGGTGGAAGGCCAGATCCAACGCCGCCGCTTCCATCTCGGCGCCCTGCTCCCAGGCCTCCATCTCATTGACCAGAGCGGTTAGACGCGCGGCTTCCTCCGGCGTCATGTGGATTCGGCACAGCTTCAGCGCTTCAGCTTCCAGGACCACGCGAAGGCTGTTGATTCGCTGGACATCCTCTTCTTCCAGCATCGTCACGAACATGCCGCGACGCTCATGATTCATGACCAGCCCCTGCTCCTGAAGCGTCATCAGCGCCTCACGAATGGGAATCCGGCTGATTTCAAAATCACGGGCCAGCTTGCTTTCATTCAGGCGATCACCCGGCTTGTACCGGCCGGCGATGATGGCGTCCCGTAGCCGACGCAGAACGTGCGCCTTCAAAGTTGGCGGCGCAGTTTCCTTTTCATAATCAACGCTCATACCCGGGGATTTCACCTGATTCATAAAAGCTCTCCGCTGAGTTTATGGTGAAACGAGCACCCGCTCCTTCCCCGTTGACCTCACCGAATACCGCACTTAGTATACAGTTTAGCGGCCTGATGGAAAGAGGGCGAGAGACCTCGATCGTCACTGCGAACTAAAAAATTTTCGAACTCAATGCCTCAGAATGGCGCAAGGCGCACCCCCTTCGGAGCGCGGCCCGCCATCTGCGAGAACATCAGCACAACCTTGATACCTGGGGAGGGGATTTCATGAGCAGGTGCGACAAGAATGCAAGGACATGGGCGGTGCGCCCATGATGCGCCCGACCAAGGCCCGATTGGGCGTCGTCGGCTTCGCCGTCACCTTGGCCATGCTGGCCTATATTCAACGCGTCGCCATTTCACAGGCCGCCTCGCCCATGTCGACCGAGTTGGGTCTCGACAAGGGACAAATGGGCTGGATCTTCGGCGCATTCGCCCTGTCCTACGCCCTGCTTGAAATCCCTATGGGCGCCTTGGGCGACAAATTCGGCGTTCGTCGGGTTCTAGCTCCGCTGGTGCTCATCTGGTCCGCCTTCACGGCGCTGAGCGGCGCAGCCTGGAATTTCACCTCCCTGCTGGTCATGCGCTTCATCTTTGGCGCCGGCGAAGCGGGCTGTTTCCCCAATCTGACCAAGATGCTCAGCGTCTGGCTGCCTCGCCGCGAGCGCGTCCAGGCTCAGTCGCTGATGTGGGCTTGTACACGCTGGGCCGGGGCGGTGACGCCTCCCATAGCATTGCTGATCATTACAGCCGTCGGATGGCGCTGGGGTTTTGCGGTCTTCGGCCTGCTGGGCGCCTTATGGGTCGCCGCCTTCTGGTTCTTTTTCAAGGACGATCCCGCCAAGCATAAAGGCGTCAACGAGGCCGAGTTGCAGTTGCTGGAGGGCTCGCGCGCCCTGGCCGAAGAAGGCGGCGGCGGCTGGTCGAAGATCTTCACCGACGTCAACGTCCTGCTTCTCGTGATCCAGTACACGGCTTTTTCGTTCGTCTGGTATTTCTACGTCACCTGGCTGCCGACCTATCTGATCGAAGCCTGGGGGCTGACTTTCGCCCAGGCAGCCGGCTACGCCATCCTGCCCCTGCTGTTCGGCGGCTTCGGCGCCCTGATCAGCGGCATGATTCCAGCCCGCATTCCGCGCCGCGCTATCGCCCTGTTCGGTTTCGTGGCGACAGCCGCCCTGTTGTTCACCGTCACCAAGATGCAGAACGCCATGGTCGCGATGGTGCTGATGGCGCTGGCCAGCTTCTGCAGCGATCTGACCATGCCCATTTCCTGGAACACCTGTGTGGAGATCGGTCGGCGCTACACCGCTACCGTGGCCGCCACCATGAACATGTTCAGCGGGCTGGCCGGCTTCGCGGCTCCGGTTCTGGGCGGCTACATTCTGTTGTCCGAGAGCCGGAACTGGAACGCCCTCCTCTACATGATGGTCGCCGCCGCCTGTATCTCGGCCGTCTGCTGGCTTTTCCTGAATCCTGACAGGCTGGCTGAAAAGAACGCTGAGATCGACGGCTCGAAGAACTGACCCCTGACGCCGCCCGGTCGTCGGGCGGCGTCTCACGCGAAACGAACGCCGCGCATTACGGCGCAGCGTTCAGGAGTAAGAACAATGCATATCGACTTGGCCGGCAGAACAGCCGTCATCACCGGCGGCAGCCGCGGCCTGGGTCGGGCGATGGCCGACGCCCTGGGCGGCGCCGGCGCGGACCTGGCTCTGATCGCGCGTGATCAGAGCATGCTGAACAAGGCCTGCGCCGAGTTGGCCGAGACGGGCGTCACGGTGCAGGGCTTTGTCGCCGACGTCACCAACGAGGCCGATGTCGCCCGCGCCGCCCAGCAGATTCAGGACGCCTTTGGTCACCCGCACATCCTGATCAACAACGCCGGCAATAATGTCCGCAAGCACCTGCACGAACTGTCGCTTGAGGATTTTCGCAGCGTCATCGACGCCAGCCTGACCTCGACCTTTCTGATGTCGCGAGCGCTGACTCCCGGCATGAAGGGGCGCGGCTATGGCCGGGTCATCAACATGACCTCCATGCTCAGCCATATCTCCCTGCCGGGTCGCGTCCCCTATTCCTCGGCCAAGACCGGACTGCTGGGGTTCACGCGCTCCCTGGCGTTGGAGTTGGCCGACCAGGGCATCACCGTCAACGGAATCAGCCCCGGCCCGTTCGGCACGGACCTGAACAGACCCGTAATGGAAGACCCGACCGCCAACGCGCACTTCCTCGCCAATCTGCCGGTCGGACGGTGGGGCAAGGTCGAGGAGATCGGCGCCCTCGCCTGTTACCTGTGCTCGGACCTGGCGGGTTTCATCACCGGCACGGACATCGTCATCGACGGCGGCTGGACCACCAAATAGCGCGCCCGATCCGAGGCGAGTTCACAACAACATAGGGGCAGGACATGGCTACGAGACGACAGTTTCTGGGAACAATGGCTTCGGCCAGCGTGGCGCTCTACGCGGCGCCTGGCCTGGCGCGGGGCTATGAGGAAGTCGAACTGCCCCCGAAGTCGAAGATCGGCGTGGCCAGCACCGCCATGGCCATGCATCTGTCCGGACTCGGCGCGGCGCCTGCGATGCGCGACGATCCCGTGCGCTACATCGAGTATCTGCGCTCCCTGGGCGCCGGCGGCGTCCAGCACGCCATCCGAAAGGACCTGCGGCAAGCTCGCGCCAAGCTGGAAGAGCTGGGCATGTTCTATGAGGGCGAGGCCGCCCTGCCCGCGCATCCTGACGACGACCTGAGCGCATTCGAGAACTCCATGCTTCAAGCCAAGGAGTTGGGCGCCAACTGCGTTCGCGCCGTCAGTCGCCAGCCCCCCGGCGGCAACCGCCGCTATGAGACCTTCGCCACGCTCGAGGACTATCGCGCCTGGGAAGCCCAGGCCAATGCGGTGATCGCGAAGGTCATGCCCATCGTCGACCGCATCGGCGTCGGCCTGGCGCTAGAGAACCACAAGGACCGCACCGCCGACGAACACCTAGCGGTCCTTCAGCGCTACTCCAGCGAACACCTCGGCGCCCTGATCGACCCCGGCAACAACATGTCGCTGATGGAAACCGCCCAGGAGACCGTCAACAAGCTCGGCCCTTACGCCATGGCCAATTCCATGAAGGACATGGGGGTCGCCCCCTACGCCGACGGCTTCCTGCTGTCAGAGGTGCGTTTCGGCAAGGGGATCAACGATCAGAAGGCCCTGTTCGAGATCATGCGGAGCCACAACCCGCGTGTCAATTTCGTGCAGGAGATCATCACCCGCGATCCGCTCGAAATCCCTGTCCTGACCGAAGCCTATTGGAAGACCCTACCGGGCATCGGCGCCGAAAGACTGGCGGCCTTCATGGCCGATGTCCGCGCCAAGGCCTCAGCCCTGCCGGTCATCACCGGCCTCAACCCACAACAGAGACTGCAGGCCGAAGAGGACAACAACCGCAACACCTTCGAGTGGGCCATCGCGCAATTCGGCGCCGCTTGATCAACCCTCAGCTCGAAAGCCCAAAATGTCCGCCCGAACTCCCAAACGCCCTTTCCGGTCCCGCGAATGGTTCGCCGCGCCCGAACGGGCCGACATGACCGCGGTCTATCTGGAGCGGTTCATGAATTCAGGCGTCACGCCTGAGGAGCTGCGCAGCGGCAAGCCGATCATCGGCATCGCTCAGTCCGGCAGCGATCTGGCCCCCTGCAACCTGATCCATGTTCAGCTCGCCCAGCGCGTCAAGGCGGGCATCCGCGACGCGGGGGGGATTCCGATGGAGTTCCCGGTTCATCCGATCTTCGAAAACTGTCGCCGACCGACGGCGGCGCTGGATCGCAACCTATCTTACATGACCCTGGTCGAGATCCTGCATGGCTATCCGCTGGATGCGGTGGTCCTGACCACAGGCTGCGACAAGACTACGCCGGCCGGGATCATGGCTGCCTCGACGGTCAACATTCCCGCAATCGTCCTGTCCGGCGGCCCCATGCTGGACGGCTGGTTCCAAGGCAAACAGGTCGGTTCAGGCACAGTCATCTGGCAGAGCCGCCGCCGCCTGGCCGCCGGTGAGATCACCGAAGAGGAATTCTTCGACGCTGCGACCGCGTCCGCTCCGTCGCTGGGCCATTGCAACACCATGGGCACGGCCTCAACGATGAACGCCATCGCCGAGACGCTGGGCCTGTCCCTGCCGGGGTGCTCCGCTATTCCAGCGCCCTATCGTGAACGCGGCCAGATGGCCTACCGGACAGGTCAGCGCATTGTCGAAATGGCCTATGAGGATCTGCGGCCGCTCGACATCCTGACGCGCGAAGCTTTCCTGGACGCCATCGCCCTGACCACGGTCGTCGGCGGTTCCACGAACGCCCAGCCCCATATCACCGCCATGGCCCGCCACGCCGGGGTGGAGATCACCAGAGAGGATTGGGTCGAACACGGTTTCCCGTTGCCTCTGATCCTGAACATGCAGCCGGCCGGCGAGTTTCTCGGCGAGCGCTTCTACCGGGCCGGCGGCGTCCCCGCCATTCTTTGGGAGCTCCAGAACGCTGGAAAACTGCACGGCGACCGGATCACCGTCAGCGGCCGCAACCTCAGCGACGCCCTGTTCGAGACCCCTGACCGCGAGATGATCCGCCCGTTCGACCAGCCGCTCAAGGAGAACGCGGGATTCATCGTTCTGCGCGGCAATCTGTTCGACTTCGCGATCATGAAGACCAGCGTCATCTCTGACGAATTTCGCGAACGCTTCCTCCGGAACCCCGGCTCCGAAAACATCTTCGAGGGCGACGCCGTCGTTTTCGACGGCGCTGAAGACTACCATCACAGGATCAACGATCCGGCGCTGGGCATAACGGAGTCCTCGATTCTGGTGATCCGTGGCGCAGGCCCTGTCGGATGGCCCGGCTCAGCGGAAGTGGTCAACATGCAGCCGCCCGACGCCTTGCTCAAGCGCGGCGTCAACAGCCTTCCCGTATTGGGCGACGGCCGGCAATCGGGCACTTCCGACAGCCCGGCCATTCTGCACGCCTCGCCCGAAAGCGCAGTCGGCGGCGGTCTCGGCTGGGTTCGCAGCGGCGATCGCATCCGCATCGATCTGAACACGGGCCGCTGCGACGCTCTGGTCTCAGATGAAGAAGTCGCCCGGCGACGCGCAGGCCCCCAGCCCCAGGTTCCCGCCAGTCAGACACCCTGGCAGGAGATCTCCCGCAACCTGGTGGGCAGCCTGGCAGACGGCGGATGTCTCGAGACAGCCGTCAAGTACCGCGACGTGGCCAAGACGACGCCACGTCACAACCATTGAAGATCAAAGCTTAGGGGTAAGCGTCCATGAAACTGTTGCGTTACGGGCCCATGGGCCAGGAACGACCTGGCCTGCTTGATGAAGACGGCGTCATTCGCGATCTGTCCGCCCACATTCCAGACATCGGTCCTGACCAATTGTCGCCTGCAGCCTTGGCCGCCCTGGCCGACCTTGATACCGCCGCCCTGCCCATCGTCGAGGGCGCGCCTCGGTACGGCCCGCCTGTGACTGGTACGCGGAAATTTATCGCCATCGGTCTGAACTTCGCCGACCACGCGGCGGAATCCGGCGCGCCCGTGCCCGAAGAACCGATCGTCTTCACCAAGGCCACGAGTTGCATCCAGGGGCCGAACGACATCGTCATGCTGCCCCAGGACTCGGTCAAATCGGACTGGGAAGTCGAACTGGGCGTCGTCATCGGCACGACCGCCCGCTACGTCGAAGAAGCCAAGGCCCTGGATCATGTGGCCGGCTATGTCCTGATCAACGACCTGTCTGAGCGCGAATATCAACTCGAGCGCGGCGGCAGTTGGGACAAGGGCAAGGGTTGCGACACCTTCGGCCCCATCGGCCCCTGGCTCGTCACCGCCGACGAAGTTGGCGACGTCCAGTCCCTGGGCATGTGGTTGGATGTGAACGGCCAGCGGATGCAGACCGGAAACACCGCCACCATGGTGTTCGGCGTAGCCGCCCTGGTCGCCTACGTCAGCCGTTTCATGACCCTCGAACCCGGCGACATCATCACCACCGGCACCCCGCCGGGCGTCGGTCTCGGCATGAAACCCACGCCTGTCTACCTCAAGCCGGGCGACGCCATGCGTCTCGGCATCGAGAAGCTGGGTGAGCAGCAACAGTCGGTAATCGCCTGGCGGCCTTGACCTGCATTAGGTTTTTCTGAACATAGTATACACATTGAGATTGCAAGCGCGGCCGGACGAATTGGATCGCGCGCCGATCGAGGGGAGAGGGAATGAGACAAACAGAGGCAACAAGAATTCGCCGACGCGCGACTATCGGGTGCTCGATGCTGACCCTATCGCTTGCGCTTGGCCTGTCGGCGCCGGCCGCCGCGCAGGAAGGTTGGCCGACGATCGGTCGAGATGCTGGAGGACAACGCTTCTCTCCACTCGCACAGATCACCCCGTCCAATGTCGATCAACTGAGGGTCGCCTGGACCTATCATCTGCGACCGGCGAACGACGCTGGCGGCGGCCTCCTGCCGTCGCAAACCATCCCGCTGGTCATCGGCGACACCATGTTCGTAGCGTCGCCCTACAGTCGTATCGTAGCGCTCGACTCCTCCACAGGCGCAGAGAAATGGGTCTTCCAGATACCGGATGATGACCGCCCGTCGCTGCGCGGGGTCGAATACTGGCCTGGCGACGCCACTCATGGCCCGACCATCGTCTTCGGCAGTCGCATGGGTCGCCTTTACTCGATCGACGCCGCAACCGGCCGACCGACGGCGGGCTTCGGCGTCAATGGCGTCGTCGACCTGAAAACGCCCGAAGTCATGCATACCGGCGTCGACAAGTCATACATCCTGCCTTCCCCGCCCATCGTATTCGAGAACCTGATCATTACGGGCGCCGGCCCGGGCGAAGGCCCGGGCGGAACCAACGGCGACGTGGGTCCGGCGGGCGACACTCGCGCCTGGGACGCACGCACAGGCGCGCTGGTCTGGACCTTCCACTCTGTCCCTCGCCCCGGAGAATTCGGTCACGACACCTGGGAGGGCGACAGCTGGCGTCATCGTTCAGGCGTCAACGTCTGGGGTCAGATGACGGTCGATACCGAACGCGGCATCGTCTACATGCCCTTCGGCACGGCGAACAACGATCGCTATGGCGGCGACCGTCCTGGCGACAATCTGTTCGGCAGTTCGATCGTCGCAGCCAATGCTCGCACGGGCGAGTATATCTGGCACTTCCAGGTGGTTCGACATGACATCTGGGATTACGACACCCAGGCTCCGCCCACCCTGTTCGACGTAGTCAAGGACGGTCAGACCATCCCCGCCGTGGGCATCGTCAACAAGACTGGGCTGATGTTCTTCCTCAACAGGGTGACCGGAGAACCGATCCACCCGATCGAGTATCGGGCCGTTCCACCCAGCGAGGTGCCCGGCGAACAGGCCGCGCCGACCCAGCCGTTCCCGGTTATCACCGAGCCTCTGTCGCGCAATTCGATCACGCGTGCGGACCTCTACAAGGAAACGCCTGAACACCAGGCATTCTGCGAGGCCCTCGTCGACGATAACGACATGTATCTGTCGGCAGATCCCTACACGCCGATCAAGCTCAACCAGTATACGGTGACCTATCCCGGCACCCAAGGCGGCGTGAACTGGGGCGGCGGGGCCTACGACCCGTCCACCGGCCTGTTCGTGGTCAACATCAACAACATGGGCCAGCCCATGCGACTGGTGCCCACGCCGGACGGCAAATCCTACATCAACTCCGGCGAATTCGCCGGGTTGAACCGGTTCTGGAACGCCGAAACGCGCCTGCACTGCGCCGCCCCTCCTTGGGGTCAGCTGGTAGCGGTCGATGTCCACTCGGGTCGTGTCGCCTGGCGCTCCACCCTGGGCGTCACGGACACGCTTCCGGAAGGTAAGCAGAATACAGGGCGCCCCTCTCTGGGCGGACCGACGATGACCGCCGGCGGCCTGACCTTCATGGCCGGCACCGACGACAGTCGCTTCCGCGCCTTCGAAACCCGGACAGGCAAGGAGCTCTGGACCACCCGCCTGCCCGCCACCGCCCACAGCACCCCGATCACCTATTCGGACGCCTCGGGCAAACAGTTCGTCGCTATCGTCGCCACTGGCGGCGGTCTGCTTCGCGCACCCGTCGAGAGCGATTCCCTGGTCGTCTATTCCCTCCCGTAGACGCGCCTCCGCTCTTGCGACAAGCCGGCGTCGTCCCAACGACGCCGGCTTTTTCGCGCCATAACGGGACCGCGACACATGCTCGATCAACGGCCAAAAGAATAGGCCGCCCCTCGAAGGAACGGCCTAATCCAAGAACATCGATGGACGCGCTATTTCTTGGGAAATGATCGAGCCAGATAGTCCGTGATCTCGGCCATTTCGGCAGCCGTTCCCGTCGCTCCGCGATCTCCCATGAACTGAACCAGGTCAAACCACTCCTGTCGCGTCAGATGCTTCTCGGCGACCAGTTCAACCGCATGACAGCCCGAACACACGCGGATCGTGGTGTCTCGTCCCACGCCCTCAGGCAACAGGCTGGCGGTCGCCTCCGGCGGCTGTGTCTGCTCACTCTCGAACGGATGAAGCGGCGGCCCCATATCCGCCCGCTCGCTGGCTTGCGACGCAGCGCAACTCGACACGATCAGACCAGCGGTCGCGATAAGGACGCCCGTCTGCAAAAGGCTCGGCATTTTCATGGTCTACTCCCTCCCTACTCACAAAAAGGAGGTCCGACGAACCTGAAGTTCGTCGGACCTGAAGACGTCCAGCAGGCCGTCAGAAGGCGAATCGAATACCGGTCGTATAGTAAGGCCCCACGACATCGTAGACGGCCTGATTGGTCGGATACATCTGGCCTGGCTGACCGTTGCCGATCAAAGGCGGCTTCTGGTCGAAGGCGTTGTTCACCGTCAGGAAGGCGGTCAGGTCGTGACCACGCACCGAAAAATCACGCTCGACAGTGACATCCACATAGACCACCGAGGGCACCGTCGGCTCTTCATAGAAGACTGTCCGGTCGCGCGTACGCTCCGTCTCGCCGATATAACGGGCCTGGGTCGTCAGCTTCCAGGGTCCCTGAATGTAGTTGGCCTGGACGTTGAAACGATGCTTGGCGTTGACGCCGACATTGGCGTTCTGAACCGGCGCCGCATTGATGTCGGTGCGCGTCTTCCGTCCTGGCACATAGCTGCCGATCAGCCGCAGCCTCAGATCACCATCCAGCGCCCCAACCGTCACCGGCATTCGATAGGCGAACTCATAGTCGATGCCGTGCATCGAGGAGAGCGCCTGATTGTAGGGCAACACACGCGTCGCAAGCGGGAAGTTGTCGCTCGCCGGCACGTGCGAGAACGGGAATGGCCGGATGATGTATTGGCACAGTGACGACGTGCCGTTGCTGGCGATGCACTCCTCATTGGCGTTGTCGCGGTTCAGGTTGGCGATAGCGTCGGTGATCTCGATGCTGAAATAATCAACCGACACAGAAAAACCGGGAACGAAGGACGGCTGCCAGATCACGCCCGCCGTATAGGTATCGCCGATCTCCGGCTTCAGATCCGGGTTTCCGCTCGACAGGGTGATCACATTGTCATTGCGGCCGCTGTGCGCGTCAAAGAACCCGCCGCGCGCCGCCTGATCGCCAGCGAACAACTCATACAGCGTCGGCGCCCGAATATCGCGAGAGATGGTGTAGCGCAGTCGCACATCGTCGATCGGCGTATAGCTGAGGCCCGCCTTCCATGTGGTGACGCCGCCGCTGGTGGAGTATTCCGTGTAACGTACGGCTCCGTTCAGATCGAGCGCACGCGCCCACGGCTGATCCGCCAGGACAGGAACCGCCAGTTCCAGGAAGACCTCCTTGACGTCGTACTGCCCTTGCGCCCAGCCGACGTTGGTCGAGTTGTACTTGTTGATCGTCTGCGCAACGTTGGTTCTCAGCCCGACTGTCGACGTCGGAATGGAGGGGTCGGAGTTGCTGACCTGGTCCAGCTTCTGCTTGCGGTACTCTGCGCCCACGGCGAACGACAGAGGACCAGCCGGAAGGTTGAACAGCTCGCCGGCCAGTTCAGCCGCGAAGATGTCCATCTTCTGCGACACGCGATATTTCGAGACGCCGCTCACCCAGTCGAAATCTTCCTCCGTCGGGCTGTTGGCGCCGAACCAGTTGATCGGACGGCAGTCGTCCATCAGCCCAGGATGGGTGAGAGTGATGTTGCAGACGATATTGCCGCTGCCATCCCGTACCGCGTCCAGGGAGGCGAAATATCGATCCTGATAGAAGTTGCCCGAGTGGGATGAGCGCAGCAGGGAATCCCCATGCGCATAGGTCGCCTTCCAGCTGTAATTCCCCAGGCTGCCGGAAAGTCCCGTCAGGAAGGTATAGGCGACGTTCTGCGCGACGACCTCCTTGAACGGCTGATCGGCATGGATCCGTCCGCCGCCTACACGTCGATCATCCGCCGTGCCCCAGACGCCGTCCCGCCCAGCATAGGCGTCGAGAAGCGCCGCTGCGCCCGCCGGAAGATAAGGATTATCGGCAAAAATGTAGAAGGCGTTGGTCTGCGTACCCGAGCCGATCGTGACGAATGAGTTTTCGGTCTGGGCAAAGCTCAGTTGCGCGAAAGCCTTCAGGTCGTCGGTCAGATTGTAGTCGAAGCGCCCGAACAGCTGGTCCGTCACCTGACCGCCTGTCAGCGTCTTGCCGATGCTTGGCGAGCCGTCTCCGCCGATGCCGACATTGCTGCTGCCGGCCGGCGTGACGCCCGGATCGAAGGGGACCAGACTGCCATCCGGCAGGAAATGCATCCCCGCCAACGGGTTGCCGGTATTTTCGGAGAAGTTGGCGGCATGAGGGAACAAGGTGCCGAAAGTGCCGGTCTGGTAGAAGACCGGGCCTGCATTGCGATAGGGCGCCGCCGCTGTGCCGTTGCCGACCTGGGTGATCCAGTCGCCGCCGCGCGGGCGATCTTCGTTTCGCGGAATGCCGTCGCGTTGATAGTGATCGTAGCTCAGCAACACATGGCCGCGACCGTCCAGCACATCGAAGCCGCCCGCGATGTCAAAGCCAGAGGACAGGTCGTCGCCATAGTCTGAGATGCCGACCTTCGCACTGCCCTTCACCCCCGTATAGCCCGTGTCCAGGATGAAGTTGATCACGCCGCTGACTGCGTCCGATCCATAGGCGGCCGACGCGCCGCCCGTGACGACATCGACGCGCGAAACCAGAGCTGACGGGATAACATTGGTGTCCACCGTACCCTGGAAACTGGTCGGCGGAATGCGTTGGCCGTCCAGCAGGACGAGGTTGCGGATCGATCCCAGGCCGCGCAAATTCAGGTAGTTGCCGGCATTGGGGCTCGTCGCCTGATTGCCTGTATTCTGCGTCCCGCTGCTCATCGTGAACTGCGGCAATTGATTCAGGCCGTCTGGAATGCTGCCGGGCGCTGTGGCTTGCAATTGTTCGACAGCCACCACCGTAACGGGGGTAGGCGCCGTGTAGCCGTTCCTAACGATCCGCGAGCCGGTGACCACAATATCCCCGACTTGGGACGCGGTCGTTTCCACCGACGAGTCCTGCTGCTCAATCCCCTCCTGAGCATTGGCCGCTGACGACACAGCCAGCACGCTTACGCCGCCTAGCAGTGATGCAATAAACTTTTCCGTCTTCAATTCTTCCCTCCCCTTTTCATCAACAGCACTCACGATTTTCTTCTAAGAATCGCTGATATTGCGCTGAAAATTTATGGAATTTCCGATTTTTATCGGAACTTGTTGCGCGAAATCATGAAGAAGCGAATCCTCACATCTCGCTCGACTTCCCCGGCGCAGACCTTTCCCGATTGGGAAAGCCTAGCTTCCCATCCCTCTAACTGTATACTAAATGCATATTTCGCCGTGTCAACGGACCGTTTCACCGGCACGGCGCGTGCGAAAATTCCTGCCGAAAAAGACGGCGCCAGCGCATTGAAATATCGAGGGGAGACTCGTTGGATGAGCCCACAGCGCCTATTTGAAATGCGGACCTATCATCCGGCTGCCGGACGGATGGAGGCGCTGGAATGCCGCTTTCGCGAGCACACGATGCGGCTCTTCGCCCGCCACGGAATAGTTTCGGTCGGCTACTGGAAAACCTATGGTTCCGATGACGTGAGGCTGATCTACATCCTGGCCTATCCGGATCTCGACAGCCGTGAGCGCAGTTGGGCGCAATTTCGCGCCGACCCTGAGTGGCAGGCGGCGGCTGCAGCGTCGGAAACTGACGGCCCGCTCGTAGCGCGACGCGAGTCGATCTATCTACACGCCACCGACTACTCCCCGCTCGAACGGTTCGCGCCGTCGACGCTGACTGCCCGTGGTCGTTAAAATTCGCATGACATCCATGACCCCGACCCGCTCGGCAATTGCTGAGAACGCCGCCTTCATCGCCGACCTGAAGCAATGCGTCGGTGCTGGACACGTACTGACTCGCCCCGCCGCGACAGAGCGTTACCGCCGCGGCTACCGTTATGGCGAAGGCAAGGTTCTTGCGGTCGTCCGCCCCGGCTCCCTGATCGAGCAATGGCGCGTCCTGCTGGCCTGCGCCGCCGCCAACAAGATCGTCCTCATGCAGGCCGCCAACACGGGCCTGACCGGCGGGTCTACGCCACACGGCGATGATTATGATCGTGACATCGTCATCATCAGCACGCTTCGATTGAAAGGCGTTCACCTGATCGACAGCGGCCGTCAGGCCATTTGCCTGCCCGGCGCGACGCTGGATAGGCTGGAGGCCTTGCTCAAGCCGCTGGATCGAGAGCCGCATTCGGTCATCGGCTCATCGTGCATCGGCGCCTCGGTCGTGGGCGGCGTATGCAACAATTCCGGCGGCTCTCTGGTCCAGCGCGGCCCCGCGTATACGGAGTTGGCGCTGTTCGCGCGCATCGACGCCCGTGGTCAGGTTGAACTAATCAACCATCTGGGCATCGCCTTAGGCACGGAGCCTGAGGCCATTCTGCAGCGCCTGGACGCAGGCGACTTCACCCACCGCGACGTCAGGCACGATCCAGCCACGGCCGCATCGGATTCAGGCTATGAAGAGCGGGTGCGCGACATCGAAGCGGACAGCCCCGCCCGCTACAACGCAGACCCTGATCGTCTTTTCGAAGCTTCAGGAAGCGCTGGAAAGGTCATGGTCTTCGCCGTTCGGCTGGACACCTTCCCCAAACAGTCTGGCGCCCGGACCTTCTATATCGGCGCCAACAGTCCCGACACGCTGACCCGAATCCGTCGTGACATTCTGAGCGGCTTTCGCACCCTGCCCATCGCGGCGGAATACATGCATCGCGACTGCTACGACATCGCCCGAACCTATGGAAAAGACACCTTCCTGGCGATCCGCCTTCTGGGCGTCGGAAGCATCCGCCACATCGCAGCATTCAAGGCGCGCCTCGACGCTCTCTGCGGCCGCCTGCCCTGGGCTCCGTCGTTCTTGAGCGATCGCCTCGCCCAAGTCATCGGCAGTTGGTTTCCCAATCACCTCCCGGAACGAATGGAGGATTATCGCGCCCGCTACGAACATCATCTGATGCTCAAGGTCTGCGGCGAGGGTGTCGAAGAAGCGCGCCGATACCTAGCCCACGCCCTCGATGACGACGATGCCGCCGCATTTGAATGCTCAGATGATGAAAGCGCCAAGGCCTTTCTGCACCGCTTTGCGGCAGCCGGCGCCGCCGTCCGTTTTCGGGCGATCCACCATCAGCATGTATCCGACATCGTCGCCCTGGACATCGCCTTGAGGCGCAATGACCGCGACTGGATGGAGACCTTACCCGACGATCTGGCCGCGCCCATTCTGCACCGGATGTACTATGGGCATTTTCTTTGCCACGTCTTCCATCAGGACTACATTGTCGCCAAGGGCCAAGACCCCCACGCCCTGGAACAGCGCATGCTGGCTTTCCAGGCTCAACGCGGCGCTAAATACCCCGCCGAGCACAATGTGGGCCACCTCTACGAAGCGGGAACACACCAGAAAGCGCATTTCAAAGCGCTGGACCCCTGCAATTGCTTCAACCCAGGCATAGGCCATACGTCACGCTTGGCGCACTGGTCATAGACTGGACTCCAATCGAGGAGCGGTAATCTCCTGGCGTCACGCGCCCAGAGGCTTCACAGACAGGCAGCTGTAAAATGCGGCGTAAAACTCGAGCCTTGAAGGGAGCGCCCGGAGCGCTCAAACCCTTACAGGACGGTGGCTGGGGAACTAGGACTCGAACCTAGAATGACGGTACCAAAAACCGTAGTGTTACCATTACACCATTCCCCAGCGGTCCGGCGTTCCCGCCGCCGCAGTGCGTCGCGGCGAGGAGCGGTCATCTACGCCAAGGTTTCGGGGGATGCAACACCTGAAAACGAAAGAAATTTCATCGACCCGAGACTTTTTTCGGGAGGCTCATTTACCCGCTTGCGGGGGGCGGTCGGCATGGCTATAAGCCCCCTCCTCGACGCAGACGGCGGCCCACGGGTCGCATGATTTGCGAAAGTCGGAGTGTGGCTCAGTCTGGTAGAGCACCGCGTTCGGGACGCGGGGGTCGCAGGTTCGAATCCTGCCACTCCGACCATCTTTCCTTACATTGTGAAGATAGGCGACACGGCTCGTGTCCGTGCTTTTTGGCGTGTCGCTGCTAGGCTTGGGTCATGACCCAACTGCTCACCCCCGCCGAAGTCATCGAATTCTGGACCGACGCTGGTCCCGGAAAATGGTTCGCCAAGGACGCCGTCTTCGATCGCGCCTTCACCGACCGCTGCTGCGACAGCCACTACGCCGCGGCACGACGCGAACTGGATCATTGGATCGAGACTCCTGAGGCCGCCTTGGCCCTGATCATCCTGTTGGACCAGTTGCCGCGAAACTCGTTTCGCGACACGGCCCATATGTTCGCGACCGATCCCCTGGCGCTCGGGTTTTCAAAAGAAGCGATCCAGCGAGGTCACGACCGCAAGATCGATCCGATGCTGCGAGCCTTCATGCTGATGCCGCTGATGCACTCCGAAACGCTTGAGGATCAGGAGCAGTTGTTGACCCTGCTGAACCCCGAAACGGAGGCTGAGACCTACCGATTCGCCATCATCCATCGCGACATCATCGCTCGCTTCGGCCGCTTTCCTCACCGAAACGCCTGCCTGGCCCGGCCCACGAGCGAGGACGAGGCCGAGTTCCTGCGCTCCGACGGCTTCAAGGGCTGAGGTCGATCAGCGCGGCGTCTTGGGAGGATCACAAAGCTGGGCTATATCCGCCCGTTCTCGAAGAACGGGGGATTATATGAAACTCGCTGCACTGACCGTCGCCGCCCTGGCGGCCTCTACCGCCCTCACCGCCGCCGCGCCGGCCGAAGCCCAGGCCCGCCGCAGCGGAGCCCAGCGCACCCAGGATGCGCAAATGGCCCAGATTCCGCGCTGCAGCGCCAGCCTGGGCTCGATCACCATCGCGGACGGGCAGTCCGACTACTGGCGCGAACTCCAATTGTCGCCGCCGCAAAGCCTGCTGCGCGTCGTGATCCAGCGTTCGGGCTGCTTCACCCTGGTGGATCGCGGCACGGGCATGAGCGTGGCCCAACGCGAACGCGAATTGGCTTCGGGCGGCGACCTTCAGCGCGGCTCCAATGTCGGCGGCGGCCAGGTCCGTGCGGCGGATTACGTCCTCGTCGGCGAGATCGCCAGCCAAAACGCCAACTCCGGCGGCAACGCCCTGGCGGGGCTGGCCGGCGCCGCGCTCGGCGGCCGCGCCGGCGCGATCGTCGGCGGCCTGCGCACGCGCAACATGGAAGCCAACACCGTCCTGTCGCTGACCAATGTCCGCACTTCGGAAACCCAGTTGGTCACCGAAGGCTACGCCTCCAAACGCGACATGAGCTGGGGCCTGGGCGCGGGCGGATTCGGCGCAGGCGCCCTGGGGGGCGGCAGCTATGAAAACACCGAGATCGGCCGCATCGTGGCCCAGTCGTTCATCCAGGCCTACACCGACATGGTGACCCAGATGGGCGGCCTGGAAGGCGGCTCGGCGGCCCAGGAGGCCCCGATCCAGACCTACACCGTCCAGCAGGCGGCGACCCTGCGCTCGACGCCCAACGGCGGCTCGGTCGTGCGCGCCCTGCCAGAGGGCCTGCGCCTCTACCCGACCGGCAACCGCGACGGCGCCTGGTGGGAGGTGATGGACGACAACGACAACGTCGGCTGGGTCCAGAACGAACGGCTCGCTCCGGGCCGCTGACCTAACCTCACAGTCTTACTTAGGAATGACGCCCGCCGGGATTTTCGGCGGGCGTTTTTCTTTTTTTGGCCATCGCCTCCGACGTGGCAAGGATGCGCGAGGTTGGACTTTTCTGTGAGCAAGCGAATCGGGCGACTGCCCAGAGAGGCGAATCAGCGGCATCCTCTTCTCATGAACGCCGCCGTCGCCCTCGCCGATCTTGAAGCCCGCACGGCGGCCGTTCCCGCCGATCATCCCGAATGGCAGTATCTGAATCTGTTGCGGGACATCCTCGACAACGGCGTGCGACGCGACGACCGCACCGGCACGGGAACGCTGGGCGTCTTCGGCCGTCAGATGCGCTTCGACCTATCCAAGGGCTTCCCCCTGCTGACGACGAAGAAACTGCACACGCGGTCGATCTTCATCGAGCTGCTGTGGTTCCTGCGCGGCGAGACCAACATCGCCTGGCTGAAGGACAACGGCGTCAGCATCTGGGATGAATGGGCCGATGCGAACGGCGATCTGGGCCCCGTGTACGGCAAGCAGTGGCGCTCCTGGGCCGCCCCGAACGGCGCGAGCATCGACCAGATCCAGAAGTTGGTCCACGGCCTGAAAACTAATCCCAACAGCCGTCGCCACATCGTCAGCGCCTGGAATCCGGCCGATGTCGACGACATGGCCCTGCCGCCCTGTCACTGCCTGTTCCAATTCTTCGTCGCCGACGGAAAGCTGAGCTGCCAGCTATATCAACGCTCGGCGGACATCTTCCTGGGCGTGCCCTTCAACATCGCCTCCTACGCCCTGCTCACGCACATGCTGGCCAGGGTCGTGGGGCTGGAGCCGGGCGACTTCGTCCACACCTTCGGCGACGCCCACCTGTATCTGAACCACCTGGAGCAGGCAGAGCTGCAACTGAGCCGCGCTCCCCTGCCCCTGCCCACCCTGACGGTGGCGGACAAGGACGATCTGTTCGGCTTCGAACTGTCCGATTTCGTGGTGAACGACTATCAATCCTGGCCGCACATCAAGGCCGCCGTCGCGGTCTGACGCAGCGCCTCTTCATGAAACTCTCCGAACTTCAGGCGGATGTCCTCCGCATCTCCGACATCTATGCGCGTGAGCACGCCATCGACCGTGACCGCGACTGGGCCTTGCTGAAGTTGCAGGAGGAACTGGGCGAACTGACCGCCGAGCACCTGCGCCTGACCTCCCGCGCACGCGGCGCCGCCAACGCCCAGGCTCTGGCCGATGAGGCTGCGGACGTCCTGGGCATGCTGCTGATCTATTGCGACCGGGCCGGCGTGGACCTGAACGCTGCGATGGAGCGCAAGTGGCTGCGCTGGCTGAAGGCCGAAACGTAAACTCGAGTAACGCCGACTGGCGAACCTGTCGATTCGAGCGCACCCTCCGTCGATCCGCTTCGAAGCGGTGACAGGAAACGGGAGGGTTCCATGGTCAAGAAGTTCGCCGCCGAACTGGTCGGCACGCTGGTTCTGGTGCTTTTCGGATGCGGCGCAGCCGTGCTGGGCGGATTCGATCACGTGGGGCAGTTGGGCATCGCCCTGGCCTTCGGCTTCGCCCTCATCGCCATGGCCTACGGCATAGGTCCCATCTCAGGGTGCCACATTAACCCGGCCGTCAGCCTCGGCGTCTTCGCAGCGGGACGGATGAGCGCGAAAGACATGATCCTCTATTGGATCGCCCAATTCATCGGCGCGATCATCGCCGCGGCCATTCTGGGCGCGATCGCCAAGACGGGTTTCGCCAATCTGGGCCAGAACGGCTTCGATGCGGGATCGCCGGGCGGATACGGCCTGCAGGCGGCGCTGACGTTCGAGATCGTGGCGACCGCCATCTTCCTGATCGCCATCCTGGGCGTGACCGGGGCCAAGGGTCACGGCGCCTTCGCGGGCGTGGCCATCGGCATCACCCTGGCGGTCATCCACATCGTCGGCATCCAGGTGACGGGCGTGTCGGTCAACCCGGCCCGCAGCTTCGGCCCCGCGCTGCTGGCGGGCGGACAGGCGCTGAGCCAGGTCTGGGTCTTCTTCGTCGCACCCGCGATCGGCGCCGTGATCGGCGGCTTGTTCTTCCGCCTGAAACTGCTCGAGCCGGACGCCTGATCAGGTCGAGACGGCGCTGTCCGGCGCCGTCATCGGCATGCGCGCCAGCCGGGCGCTGAGCGCATCCTTGTCTTCGGGCGCGGGCACGAGCACCACGCTGTTCTTGACCGCGCCCATAGACACCGTGGCCCGATAGGCGAAGACCATGTCTTCACGCGCCACGAAGCTGACGGTCGCAGCGTTGTTCTGCGGCCCCGCCAGACCGCCGAATCCGGCCGACAGTTCATGCTCGCCCGGATCCACTGCAATGGCGGTGAACTTGCCGCCCTTGATCTGGGCGAACTCCCGGCGGTCCAGCGCCAGGTTCATGCCCGCCGCCATGGCCACAAACCCTTCGCGATAGACGATGACCAGAGCCTTGCCCGAAGGCGGCGTCAGGCTGGCGATGTCGGCGCGTTCGGCGTCGGATGCGGCGACGCCGGCCCGGTTCCCCGCAAGGTTGGCCATGATGTAGGCCGTGAAGGCGCCCGCGAACAGGCCCGCCATCATCGGCAACACGCCCAGATCCGCCCCGGCCGCTCCGCCCAGGAAGCCGACGACAAAGGAAACGACCAGCAGGACGATGAATCCGACGATCAGGGGCTTGGCGTACTTGTTCACACGGGGCTCCGAGGGCATTTGAAGGTGAAGTTCCCGCAACAACGGACAATCAGCTTGGCTGTTCCCACCATCGCCCTCGTCGTCGCCCGCGCCAGGAACGGCGTCATCGGTCGGGACGGCGACCTGCCCTGGCGGCTGCGCTCGGACCTGCAACGCTTCAAGGCCGTCACCATCGGCAAACCCTGCATCATGGGTCGCAAGACCTGGGAAAGCCTGCCGCTGAAACCCCTGCCTGGCCGTTTGAACATCATCCTGACCAAGGATGAATCCTACGCCGAGTCAGGCCTGGCCAAGGGCGCGGTGGTCTGTTCCAACCTGGACGAGGCGCTTTCCATCGCCCGCGAACAGGCCGCAGAGGATGGCGTCGACGAGGTTTGCGTCATCGGCGGCACGGCGATCTTCGCCGCCGCCCTGCCCCGCGCCCGTCGCCTGTACATCACGGAGGTCGAAGCCGAACCGCAAGGCGACGCCGTCTTCCCGACCTTCGACGAAACCGCCTTCGTCCGCACGACGTTCGAACCGCACCAAGCGGGCGAGAAGGATGACCACGCCTTCGCCTTCACCGTTCTGGACCGCCGCTGAGCCGAGGAGATTTCCATGATCGTCGCGACCACCAACGACTTGGCCGGCTACCATATCGTGCGCCAACTGGGCGTGGTGCGCGGCATCACCGTGCGTTCGCGCAACGTCATCTCCGACGCCATCGGCGGGGTGCAGTCGATGATCGGCGGCAAGGTCGGCGCCTATGTCAAACTGGCCGAGGCCGCCCGTCAGGAAGCCTATGACGACTTGATCGCCCATGCGCGCGAGATGGGCGCCAACGCCATCCTGGCCATGCGCTATGACGCCAACGAGATCATGCCCGGCGTGACTGAGGTTCTGGCGTACGGCACCGCCGTGGTGGTCGAACCCGCCTAGCGGGCGATGGTCACGCTGACGGGCGCGCGGGCGGCTACGGCCTTGGCCGTCGAGCCCATCAGCCAGTTGACCAGACCCTTGCGGTCTCCCGTACCCACGATGATGTGGTCCGCGCCCAGGGCGCCCGCCGCCGCGATCAGGGCGTCAGCGACGTCGTGTCCTTCCGTGGTCACCGCTTCAACCGCCTTGCAATGACGCCGCGCCTCGGCCATCGCGCGCATAAGGATGGCGTCCTGTTCCTCGGCCTTCCAGGCCCGGATGTCGGGATGGCCGCTGGCCGAACTGAGCGGATTGACCGCCACCAGGGCCAGCCTGGCGTCATTCGCCCTGGCCAGTCGCGCCGCCTGACGCACCGCCGTTTCAGCATGCGCGCTGCCGTCGATGCCGCAGACGATGACGGACTTTTCCTGTTCAGCCATGACGCCCTCCCTCAGAGGCCCAACGCCGCGGCGACCTGCGCGGCGATTTGATGGAAACGCTCGGACGCCGGGTGCTGCGGGTCAACGGCGACCAAAGGCCGCCCCGCGTCGCCCGCGCGACGCAACGCCCCGTCTAGCGGGAGGTCGCCCAGATAGGGCGCGCCAAGACGCCCGGCCTCAGCCTGGACGCCGCCGGTTCCAAACACCTCGCCGCTCATGTTCTCGATCAAGCCCAGGGTCGGCACGTCGACCTTGGCGAACAAGGTGTGCGCGCGGCGCGCGTCCGCCAGAGCGACTTCCTGTGGCGTCGAAACAATCACAGCCCCATCAAGCGGCGTCTTCTGGATCAACGTGAGTTGCACGTCGCCGGTGCCGGGCGGCAGGTCGACGACCAGAACGTCCAGCGGCTGCTCTTCCGTCCCCCAACGCGTCTGGGTCAGCATCTGAATGATGGCCTGAGACGCCATCGGCCCACGCCAGATCATGGCGTCCTCGGCCTTGGTCAACAGGCCGACCGACATGGCCTTCAATCCATGCGCCACATGCGGAACCATGGCGCCGTCTTCATAGGCGGGCTGCCCCGAGATCCCCAGCATCGTCGGCAGCGACGGCCCATAGACATCCGCATCCAGCACGCCGACCGACAGACCGCGAGCCGCCAGGGCCGCCGCCAGATTGACGGAGACCGTCGACTTGCCGACGCCGCCCTTGCCGCTGGCCACGGCCAGGACGCGCTTCACATGGGCGGGGCGATCGGTCGGGACCGGCGCCTTGGGCCGCCCCTGATCGGTCGCGGCCTTCGACAGACCCGCCGTGCGGCGGGGCGGCGCAGCCACGGCCTCGGCGGTCAGGACGACGGACACCCGCTCCACGCCCGGCAGGGCCTTCAGCACCGCCTCTGCCGCGTCACGGACGGGGGCGTAGAGCGCTGTCTCCTTGGCCGGAACCTCGAGTACGAAGCCCGCGCGGCCTTCAGCCACGACCAGTCCCTGCACCAGCCCGGCGGCCGCCAGTCCCTGCCCCGATTTCGGATCGGTGACGGCGTCGAGTGCGGCGAGGACGGCGGCGCGGTCGGTCACGA
Source organism: Brevundimonas sp. NPDC055812 (assembly GCF_053616535.1). NCBI lineage: Bacteria > Pseudomonadati > Pseudomonadota > Alphaproteobacteria > Caulobacterales > Caulobacteraceae > Brevundimonas > Brevundimonas sp. NPDC055812. The sequence continues at coordinate 26,801 of NZ_JBSHDX010000010.1, forward strand.
TGGAGACTCCTTCATGGCCCGACGGACTTGCCGGACCGATGACGGGCGTTCTATCGCCCTAAGCGTCCGTTCGCGAGTTGATCCTTTGTCCCAGCCTCTCGTCACCCTGATCGCCGGCCCCACCGCTTCGGGCAAGTCGCGCCTGGCAATGGAGCGCGCGAGCGAAACGAACGCCGTCATCATCAACGCCGACAGCCAGCAACTCTACGCTGACCTGCGCGTGCTGAGCGCCCGCCCTTCGATAGAAGACGAGGCTGAAATCCCGCACCGCCTCTATGGCGTCGCCGACGCCGCTGACGCTTGGTCCGTCGGTCGTTGGAGCCGGGCGGTCATGGACGTGCTGGCCGAGCTGGCGGCTCAGGGTCGCTCCGCTCTGCTGGTTGGGGGCACGGGCCTCTACTTCAACGCTCTGACCAGGGGGCTGGCCGAAATTCCGCCGGTCCCGATCGAGATCCGCGACGCGGTTCAGGCCGAGTTCGACTGCGAGGGCGAGGCCCCCTTCCGCCGCCGGTTGGCCGAGATCGACCCCGCCGCTGAAGCTGCGATCTTTCCCGGCGACAGACAACGCCTCGTCCGGGCGCTGAGCGTGCATCGCGCCAGCGGCCGCGCGCTCAGCGTCTGGAAAGGAGAGACTCAGCCGCTGCTTCCCCCAGGCAGTTACGAGGCTGTCGTAATGGAGCCGCCGCGCGACCGCCTCTACGCTTCTTGCGACATGCGCGTGGATGCGATGATGGCGCATGGCGCGCTGGACGAGGTTCACGCCCTAACCGCCCGCAAACTGGACCCAGGCCTGCCCGCCATGAAGGCCGTCGGCGTACGCGAACTGGCGGCGCATCTGACGGGGGAGCTATCTCTGGACGACGCGGTGACAGCCGTGAAGCAGTCCACCCGCAACTACGCCAAGCGCCAGTTGACCTGGTTCCGCAACCAGACTCCCGGTTGGCGGCGCCTGACCTAGGTCAGCCGTAACGGGTCCAGGACCACATGCCGGATTCGGGTCCGATCATGGGTATAGGTGACATGGATCAGCCCGTCCGACGCCTGAAACACCGCCGGGTAGGCATAGCCATGCGGCAAAGGCTGGGTTTCCAGCGTCAAGACCTTTCGCCACGATAGACCGTCTTCCGAGAGGCCGACATTGAGAGGATAGCGCGGACCTCTCCCCGGCCGATCCGGGTCATGGGCGGCGTGGTTATAGATGATCACGTGGCGTCCATCCGCCAGGGTGGAAGCGTCCGTACCTGAATTGGGGTTGGGCAGATCGACCGCGCCGATGGGGCTCCATGTCCGCCCGCCATCATGCGACCAGCTGGCCGCCAAGGCTCCCTGACGCGCACGCGCCACGGCCTGTAGCGCGCCGTTTGGATGGACCAGGACGCTGGGCTGGATGGCGTCGATATTCAGGGGCGACGAGACCGGGTCGGTCAAAGCCCAGCTGCGCCCCTGATCCGTGCTGATTTCAAAATGGAGTCGCCAATCCGCCCCGGACGCCGAGCCCATGCCTTCGCCCGCCTCAGTGCTGGACGGCGAAAGCCAGGTTCCATCCGCCAGAATGATCGGCTTGTTCTTGATCGGCCCGAGAACGCCCTCCGGCAACCGGCGCGGCGGCGACCATGTGCGCCCGCCATCCGGTGACGTGATGACCATGCCCCACCAGGAAAACGGATCGGGTCCGACCTTGTAGAACAGGATCAGGTCGCCCTGCGGCGGCTGAAACAGGACTGGGTTCCAAGTGGGGTGACGCGTCCCGTCGTCCTGCACGCCGTCCGCCACGCGCGCGCCCTCGGTCCAGCGCCCTCCTTCAAGGCGAGCGAACCAGATGCAAACATCCGGATGCTTCTCATGCGTGCCTCCGAACCAGGCGGCCGCCATGACGCCGTCGGACGTCTCCACAATGGTTGAGGCGTGGCATTGCGGATAGGGCGCCTGCTCATAGATGAAGCCTGAACGGACAATGGCCGAGCCTTCCGTCTGGGCCTCCGCCTTAGCGGCGGTTACAGCCGCCAGGCCGCCGCCGACCCCGGCGGCGCCAAGCCCCAGCCCCAGTCGTCTGCGCGTGATATCGCCCATGCCGCATCTCCCCTCCGGTTTATGCTCCTGATATTGTCCACCGGTGTCAATCATTCCCGCCGCCGACTTCCCTCTTGGATGGGCGCTCGCAAGGACCTATATTGAACCTGCTCGGGTTCGCCCGAGCTATGGCGATAAACGCGCCTGTAATAAGCGGACCGGACCCGGGTGCGATTCCCGGCGGCTCCACCAACTTCTTCCCCGCGTTATCGGCGGAGGCAGCATGGGGCCGACTAGCATCGACGGACGTGTAAAGAGGATTGCTTTCGCTCGTCCTGGCCCACCGTATCGGGCCATTATCTAACTGCGAACGATAACTTCGCTGGAGAAGTCCGCCTCGCCGCGTAATGCGGTTCGGTTGATTTCGAACTTAAACTCCTAGGGGTTCAGATCCTTAGGCGGGGCCTGTCGGGAGCCTGGCAACAGAATCCCGGCGCTTCATCCCGACATCGAAATTCCTGTGCCGACGGCGACTCTTGTGTCTTCCGTCGCTCGCCCTGGACGGGTAACAGTCGCGTGTTCCCCTTTTCTGAGGCGCCGATGACGGATCAAACTCCCCCTGTCGACGAGATGCATTACGAGCAACTCGCCCAGGACGCCCTGCGCGGCGTGATCCGCCTTGCGCTGGAGCGCGCGGCCGAGCCTGAGGGCATTCCCGGCGCCCACCACTTCTACATCACCTTCAAGACCCGCGGGGCCGGCGTCAGCGTTCCGCCGGACGTTCTGGCCAAATACCCGGATGAGATGACGGTGGTGCTGCAGCACCAGTATTGGGATTTGGCGGTCGAGCCTGACCTGTTCTCGGTGATGCTGAAGTTCGGCGGCGCGCCCAAGGTGCTGACCGTTCCCTATAGCGCCGTGGTCCGCTTCTACGACCCCAGCGTGCAATTCCTGCTGCAGTTCGACGAACCGGAAATCGTCGAGGCCGAGATCGCGCCCCTGTCGCCGCCCGCGCGGGACCCGGACGCCGCCCCGCCTCCGCCCTCGGACGACGATGGGCCGAAGGTCGTGTCCCTGGATCAATTCCGCAAAAAATAACGCCGCCTCGTTTGAGGAGGCGCAACCTTTGTCGGCGGGCAAGCATTGCCGTGACCTCCCCTATCCAAGCGAGGTCGTTGTGATGCGCCTGTCTCTCATATCCGTCGCCGTCGCCGCTCTGACGCTAGCCGCCTGCAACCAGCCGGAAGCGACGCCGCCCGCCGAGACGCCCGCCGCCCCGGTCGAAATCGCCCCCGCGCCGACCGACGCCGCCGTATCGGACTGGAGCGCCCTGAACGCCCAGGTCGGAAAATATCCGAACGAGACCAAACTGCTGGAAGACAGCGCGATCACAGCCGACCTGAAGACGCTGCTGGGCGCCAAATTCGACGTTCTGGCCGCCAACATGCAGACCCAGGCGCCGCTACAGAAGGACGGCCCCGTCCTGTTCACCTCTGGCAACAAACAGCATGAGGGCGGCGTCAACGCGGCCTATCTGCTGATCGACCCGGCGGCCAAGGCGCTGGAAGTCGGCCTGTGGGAAGGCGGCAAGCTGACGACCTACAAGACCCCCGGCTCGAACATCGCCAAGCCGAAGGACGTCCAGACGATGATTTCGAACGCAGAGAGCTGATCCGTCTCATCTGATCCGAGTTCCCAGATAGGGGTCGCGCCCAGCGCGGCCCCTATTTTCGTCACCCTCTGGGAAATACGCGAATAGTGATCCTCTCGCGCTCGCCCTCGCGGCGCTCGACCAGCAGGCGGGCGACCTGGCTGTCGTCGTGAAACAGATAGCCCTTGATGGCGTCCAGCAGGGCCTTGGCGAGGTTGTCCAGGTCCATCCACGGCGGATCGCCGACGTGCTCCATCACGATCTCGACGACGTAATCGCCCCACGATGGTCGCGACGTCCATTCCTTGCGCATGAACTCATAGACCAGCGGCTTGTAGTATTTGGCCTGGGTGGTCAGGCCGTCGATGGTGATCTCGACCGCCTCGCCCTGCTCGCGCGCCCTGACCTTTCCGGTTCCGATCCAGCCGTCCACGCGCCGTCCGCCTTTCGTGATCAGCGGCTCGCCTTGCTCCGCCGCGCCTGCGTGCTACACCGCCCGGCATCTTCCCGCCACGCCTGAGAGACGAGTCCCGCGCACATGAGCAAAGTTCGTATCGAAACCGACACCTTCGGCCCCATCGAGGTCGCCGCTGATCGCTACTGGGGCGCGCAAGCTCAACGCTCGCTCGGAAACTTCAAGATCGGTTGGGAGAAGCAGCCTCTGCCGGTCGTGCGCGCCCTGGGCATCGTCAAGCGCGCCGCCGCCGAGACCAACCGCGACCTGGGCAAGCTGGACCCCAAGCTGGCCGACGCCATCATCGCCGCCGCCAATGAAGTGATCGAGGGCAAGCTGAACGACCACTTCCCGCTGGTCGTCTGGCAGACCGGTTCGGGCACCCAGTCGAACATGAACGCCAATGAGGTCATCTCGAACCGCGCCATCGAGATGCTGGGCGGCGAGATGGGCTCCAAGAAGCCCGTCCACCCCAACGACCACGTCAACATGAGCCAGTCGTCGAACGACACCTATCCGACGGCCATGCACGTCGCCTGCGCCGAGCAGGTGGTCAACGACCTGATCCCGGCGCTGAAGCACCTGCACGCTGCGCTGGACGCCAAGGCAAAGGCCTGGGCACACATCATCAAGATCGGCCGCACCCACACCCAGGACGCCACGCCCCTGACGCTGGGCCAGGAGTTCGGCGGTTATGCTCACCAGGTCGCCATGGGCATCGAGCGTATCGAGCTGACCCTGCCGCGCCTGATGGAGCTGGCGCAGGGCGGCACCGCCGTCGGCACCGGTCTGAACGCCCCGATCGGCTTTGCCGAGAAGGTCGCGGCACAGATCGCGGGCATCACCGGCCTGCCCTTCACCACGGCGCCGAACAAATTCGAGGCCCTGGCCGCCCACGACGCCATGGTCTTCACCCACGGCGCGATCAACACGGTCGCCGCATCGCTGTTCAAGATCGCCAACGACATCCGCTTCCTGGGCTCGGGCCCGCGCGCGGGTCTGGGCGAGCTGTCGCTGCCGGAAAACGAGCCGGGCTCGTCCATCATGCCGGGCAAGGTCAACCCGACCCAGAGCGAAGCCCTGACCCAGGTCTGCGCCCAGGTGTTCGGCAACAACGCCGCCCTGTCGTTCGCCGGTTCGCAGGGCCACTTCGAACTGAACGTCTACAATCCGGTGATGGCCTACAACTTCCTGCAGTCGGTCCGCCTGGTCGCCGATGCGGCCATCAGCTTCACCGACAACTGCGTCGTCGGCATCGAGCCGCGCGAGGACAACATCAAGCACGGCCTGGAAAACAGCCTGATGCTGGTCACCGCCCTGAACGCCAAGCTGGGCTATGACACCTGCGCCAAGATCGCCAAGACGGCGCACAAGAACGGCACGACCCTGCGCCAGGAGGCCGTCGGCGGCGGTTATCTGACCGACGCCGAGTTCGACGAATACGTCCGTCCCGAGAAGATGATCGCGCCGCAGTAAGCCACGCGCATCATCAGAGATGAAGACGCCGGCCCGGTTCGTCCCGGCCGGCGTTTTTCATGCTCAGCCCTTGTCCCGGATGGTCCGCCCCACCGGCGCCAGCGACAGTTTGGCCAGTTCGACATTCTTCAGGGCGAAGGGAATGCCGATCAGGCTGACGAACTGCGGCACGGCGATCAGGATATGCGCCAAGGCGATGTACCAGCCCGCCAGCACCAGCCAGATCACGTTCAGCCCGACGCCCAGGCAGCCTGCGCCCAGATCGGCCGGGTTCGGATCGCGCCAGACGATCTCTCGTCCGAACGGCCAGAAGGAATAGCTGGCGATCCGCCACGCCGAAAAAGCCCACGGCAGGCCAACTACGGTCAACGCCAACAGCAGCCCGCCGAACAACCAGGCCAAACCTGAGGCGAAGCCGCCCAGGAAGAACCACAGCAGGTTCAGGATCAGTCGGATCAAATCAGTCGCCCCTTTGCGTTGCGCTCCCCTTCATATGGCGAAAGGCCCCGCTGATTGCAGCGGGGCCTGGGATGAAATCGCGGTAAGGCGACGCTAGTGCTTCTCGGTCCAGCGCGCCTTGGCTTCGTCCTTGCTCAGGCTCAAATGGACATGTTCGTCCACGCGAGACACCCAGCTGACCGGAATCATGTGGTGCTTGAGGCCTGAACCCAGGTCCAGCTTGGCGAGCTCGATCTGGTCGCCCATCACGTGATCGACACGGCCGACATGGGCGCCGTCGGAACCGACGACTTCCTGATGTTCCTTGATCATCGAGGCGTTTATCATGGTCTTCTCCATGGCTGTGCGGGACCTCATGAGAACGAGCCCGCCGGTCATGAGTTCATCGCAAGGCCGTCCACGGAGTTCACAATGTCGATGATCGTCCACCACGCGCCGCAATCCCGCTCGACGCGTCTTCTGTGGCTGCTGGAAGAGCTGGGCGCCGACTACCGCGTCCATTACGTCGACATCCTGCGACGCGACGGCCAGGGACGAACCGACCCCGCCAATCCGCATCCGCTGAAACAGGCTCCGGCGCTCGAGGTCGACGGTCAGGTGCTGATCGAATCGGTGCTGATCTTCCTCTTCCTGACCGATCGGCATGGCGAGGCGGGACTGGCGCCGGGGCCGACCGATCCATGCCGGGCCGAGTATCTGTCGTGGCTGGGCCTTTACAACAATGTGCTTGAGACCGTGCTCACGTCCGGCCCTCCCGACGGCTGGAGCCAGACGCAGCAGGCCGCCTATGCCGAACTGGACCGGCGCTGGCGTACGGCGATCCAGGACGGCGGCTTCATCCTGGGCGACTTCTCCGCCCTCGACATTCTGTTCGGCAGCCTGCTGCAATGGTTCCGCGCCGCCATGCCCGCGGGCGAGCCCTATGACGCCTATGTCCAGCGCATCGGCGCCCGTCCGGCGCTGAAGCGCGCCTGGGCCAAGGACAGCCCGGACGGGCATGTCTGATGGGCGAGATCGTCAACCTGAACAAGGCGCGCAAGGCCCGCGACAAGGCCGCGGCCAAGCGCACGGCCGAAGCCAACCGCCTGACCTTCGGCCGCACACGCGCGGAACGCGACGCGACCAAGGCTGAACGCGAACGCGCTTCCGCCATGCTGGACGGCCACAAGCTCGAAGACGAGACGGACGCCTAGGCCGCCAGGACCTGGATCGAAGCGCGCTCCAGCAAGGCCGCCGGCGACTCGCCCGGCGTCATCTCGGCCACGCCGACGTCCAGTTCGACCACGAAGGGCGAGCGGTTCGTCCCCGCGTCAAAGGCTGTGCAGGCGATCACCGCCGCGATCCGCTCCGCCGTCAGGCGCGCCGCCGCATGGTCGGTCGCCGGTAGGGCCAGGGCGAACGTCTCCGATGACAGGCGTGCGGCCGTATCCTCCACGCGCACCAGTCGCGAAACCATGGCGCCGATCTGAGGCATGGCCCGCTCCAGCCAACCGCCCTTCCGCACGGCCGCCATCGTCTCATTGTCCGGCACGCGCAGGACGCAGACCGACAGGCGACGATTTCGCACGCCCGCGCCCTTGGCAATCCGGGCCAGATGCGCGGCGAACAGGTCGCGGCTGAACAGACCGGTCTCCGGGTCCATCAAGTCAGACCCGCGTATGGCGTCCAGGGCGCGCCTCAACCCCTGCCGCCGGCGATGATTGCGCGCCAGGGCCAGCACCCGCTCGGCGGCCTCCTCTTCCGATGTCTCGGCGGCGGCGACGTCTGCAAAGCCTCTTTCGAACAGGTCGATCAGATCCGGCTCGCCCTCATCCCGCAGATAGAGGGTCAGGGGGATGTGATAGAGGCGCGTGTTACGGCGCATACCGGCCGCGATCGACAGCGCAGGGGCATGGTCCCGATCGCCCCAGAGCACGGCGGCGTCAAAGGCCCTCTCATGGAGATAATCAAAGGCCGTATAGGGGGTCGGCGCCGCCACCGCCTCGGCGCCGGCCGCCGCCAGAGCGTTCGACAAGGCCAGAAAGCGGCGGTCGGCCGCCCCCGCGGTCAGCACCTGCATCGGCCTGTCGTTCATGGCCGGTTCCGGCAGATCGACTCCCTGCGCCGCAAAGGTGGCCCGGCGCAGCATGAACTCTTCTTCGGCCACGGCGGCCCGCGTCATCTGCTCCAGTCGCAACGCCATCTGCAACGGATGAGGATCTGTGGAGACCACGAGGTCGCACGCGTCCGCCACGTCCTCCGAGGCGGCGCCCAGGCCCAGGATCGACAGATAGCGCGGAGCGGCGGCGCGGCGCAGTTGCTTCAGGCCGCCTTCGGGGACGCTTCCCAGCTGGACCACGGCCGCGTCGACGGGCAGGTCCGACACCGCCAGAAGCGCAGCGTCGAGCGAGCGCGCGGTGACAGTGCGCCAGCCCAATCGGTCCATGTCCTCGCAGAGGGAGCCCAGCTGATCGTCGGCGTCGGCGACGACCAGAACGCGCGGATCAGATTCCAAACATTGTCTCCTTGGCCTGGCCGGTTCGCCCCCGCGACCGCGCCAGACGCCGCCATGATACCGGCGCCGACGAGGCCCGCAATGGGCAAGGTCGATCATCCAATGACGACATTGGGACTTCTCACTGCATGGCGAATGGGGTTAATCCGCCCCCTTCTTTGACGATCGAGACTGCGGATTGACCTTTTCCACGCCGATCACGGCCCAACCCCGACTCTGGCTGCGCCTGACGACCCGGGCCTTCAGCCGCAGTTGGGGACGCGATGTCATGCTCTATACGGGCGGCGTGTCCTTCTTCGCCCTGCTGGCGCTCTTCCCGGCCATCGCCATCCTGATCGGCTTCTACAAGGCGGTCCTGACCATCGGTCAGGTCAGCGAGCAGGCCGCCGCCCTGGCTGACGTCATCCCCTCGGCGGCGCGCACCCTGTTCCTGAACGAGATCGACCGTTTGGCGAACGCCTCGGCGCGCACGGTCTCGGCCCAGAGCGCCATCGCCCTGGTGATCGGCGCCTATGCGGCGCATCGGGGGTTCAAGGCCTTGCTGGCCGGACTGAACCTGATTCATGACGAGACGAACCCGCTCGGCTTCTTCAAGTTCAACATGCTGGCCTTCCTGGTCGCCCTGGCGGCCTTCGTGCTGTTCACCATCGTATCCGGCGCCGTCGTGACCTCGCGCCTGATGGAGCACGCCTATGTGGATCAGCCGGCCGGTTGGCTGGCCTTGCCCCTGGACGGCATTTGGCCCGCGCTCGGCCTGTGGCTGGGGCTGACCATGCTGTATCGCTACGCCATGGCGCACGCCAAGCGCGTCGCGTGGAAGGCGGCGATCATCGGCGGTCTGGTCGCCACGGTCATGTCCAGCTTCTTCTCGTGGCTGTGCACCATCTACGTCGAGCAGATCGTCCACCTGGGCGCGACCTACGGATCGGTCGGCGCCGTCGTGGTTTTGCTGATCTGGCTGTCATGGAACGTCAACGCCGTCTTCTACGGCGGCGCCTTCGCCACGGAGCTCGAGATCGAGTGGGAAAGGAACGCAACCCCGCCCGAGCCGGTCGCCCTGCCCGACACGGTCGTCAACCTGTCCGAGCGGCGCCAGTCTCGACAGTAAAGCTCAGGACGCCGTCCGCCTCGTCGATCTGAACCACGCGGCCGCCCAGTTCCTGCATCAGGAAGGGCACGTCGATCCGCGCCATGGCGTCCGTGGCCAGCAGAATCAGTCGGGAGCCCGGCGCCTGGCCCTCCAGCGCCTTGCGCAGGCGCAGGCTGGGAACCGGGCATTTGTGGCCGCGCGCATCAACGGTGGTCGTGATCATGCTCATGCCGGAATGGCGTCCAGCAGAAGCCCCAGAGCGGTCCGCACGCTTTCCAGCCGGACCGCGTCACGTCCTATGTCGCCGAAGCGTTTCTCGACATGCGCCGTGCGCCCGTCCGGGCCGTGAGCCGCGAAATGCACCAGGCCCACCGGCTTCTGCGGCGATCCCCCGCCCGGTCCGGCGATCCCCGTCACCGAGACCGTGATGGAAGCCCGCGAACGCGCCGCCGCGCCCTCGGCCATGGCGCGCGCCGTCGGCTCGGACACGGCCCCGAAGCGCTCCAGCACCTCTTCCGGCACGCCCAGCATCTCGACCTTCGCTTCATTGCTGTAGGTGACAAAGCCGCGATCCAGCACGGCCGAGGAGCCGGCGATCGCCGTCAGCGCGCCCGAGATCAGGCCGCCGGTGCAGCTCTCGGCCGTGGCGATCAGCAGGCCCGCCCCTTCCGCCCGACGGATCACGGTCTGGGCGGTCGCCTCGATGTCCTGCGGCAACATGGGAATTCGCTCCATCCTCGAGTCGTCATAGCCTCGTCGAACGGAATCAGCCGCCCGACGCCGAAAGCTGCGAATGACCGAACACATCCTGTCTCCGGCGCATCGCAGGATCGATGCGATAACACCTGCGGCCTTCGCCGTCGCCGTCTTCACCTCGGCCAGTCTGGTTTTCGTCGTCCAGCCGATGACGACGAAACTGGTGCTGCCCCTGCTGGGCGGCTCGCCATCGGTGTGGAACACCGCCATGGTCTTCTTCCAGGCGGCCTTGCTGGCGGGCTATCTCTACGCGCACCTGCTGCAGCGCATCCCCTCGATCCGGCTCCAGGCGACGATCCATCTGAGCCTGCTGGCGGCCGCCGCCCTGTTTCTGCCCCTGAGCATCACCCAGGTGCTGGGCGATCCCGACCCGTCCGCTCCCATCGGCTGGCTGCTCGGCGCGCTGGCGTTGTCCGTCGGCGCGCCTTTCGCCGTGCTCTCGGCCACGGCGCCTCTGCTACAGGCTTGGTATGCGCGAGTCCGCGCAGGGCGGCCCGACGGGGCCAACCCCTATGTCCTCTACGCCGCCTCCAACCTGGGCAGCTTTCTGGCGCTTCTGGCCTATCCGGCCCTGATCGAGCCGCTCGCCTCGCTGTCAGGGCAAAGATGGGGCTGGACGGTCGGCTATGGCGTCTTCGCCGCCATTCTGGTGGGGCTGCTGACGCTCATGCCGCGCACCGGCGGCGTCATTCAGGCCCGTCCGACCAAGGAGCGCAGCTCGCCCATTCCCTGGCGTCGCAAGGCGGTGCTGGTGCTGCTGGCGGCGGCGCCGTCCAGCCTGATGCTGGGCGTCACCACTCATCTTTCAACCGACGTAGCCTCTGCGCCCTTCCTCTGGGTGGCGCCCCTGGCGCTCTATCTTCTGACCTTCGTCATCGCCTTTCAGGCCAAGCCCTGGATTCCCCTATCCGTCACCTTGCTGGCCCAGGCGACCTTCACCGTCATGATCGCCGCCCTGGTCGGCATGACGACCGGCCAGTGGCTGACCCTGCTGGGGCTGCATCTGTTGGGCTTCTTCTTCACCGCCCTGATGTGCCATCAGCAGATGGCGGCCCGGCGCCCAGCCCCGGACCGGCTGACGGAATTCTACCTTCTGCTGTCGCTGGGCGGCGTCCTGGGCGGCGCCTTCACCGCCCTGATCGCGCCGGTCGTGTTCGAGATGGTGCTGGAGTATCCGCTGGTCATGGTGCTGGTGTGCCTGGCCCGGCCCTGGCTCGGCGACCGCCCGACCAAACGGACAGTCTGGCTGATGACAGCGGGACTGATGCTCGCCGCCTTCGTGCCCCTGCTGTTCGAGATGCTGCGTTACGATCCGCCGCTGAGAGCGGCCTTCAGCGACTTCGGCCTGACCACAACGGCTCAGATCATCCTGGGCGTCGCCGCGCTTTGCGCCTTCCTGATCCGGGACCGAGCGTTGATGTTCACGGCCGTCGTCGCCGCCATGACCCTCTCGGCCCACTACATCGGGCGCGGCTATGACTGGAGCCTGACCGAACGCAGCTTCTTCGGCGTCATGCGCGTGGCGGCCACGGCCGATCCCAAGATGGGAGGCGACATTCATGTGCTGATGCACGGCACAACCCTGCACGGCGCCCAGGCGCGCAATCCTGATTTCGCCTGCGCCCCGACCATGTACTATGCGCAGACCACACCTCTCGGTCAGGCGGCGGAGCTGATCCAGGCGCGCGGTCCAGGCGCCGTGATCGGCATCGTGGGACAGGGATCAGGCGCCATGGCGGCCTACAAGCGTGCCTCGGACCAGATGAGCTTCTTCGAGATCGACCCCATGGTCGATCGCCTGTCGCGCGATCCCAAGTGGTTCACCTTCATCTCGGATTGCGCCGACGGTCCGATCCGCACCGTTCTGGGTGATGCGCGGCTGACGCTGAACCGGGAGGCTCCCGGTTCTTATGACCTGTTGGTGATCGACGCCTTCTCTTCCGACGCCGTACCGACCCATCTGCTCACCCGTGAAGCGATCGAGGGCTATCTCAAGCTGCTCAAGCCCACGGGCGCGGTCGTGCTCCACCTGTCCAACCGCAATCTGGACATCACCCTGCCCGCCGTCGCCGCCGCGCGCGAACTGGGCGCGGCCGAACTGCATCAGGTGTATATCGAACACCCCGAAGCGGCCCTGATGGCCGAAGCTTCGACCGAAGCCCTGGTCATCTCGCCTACGGCCGAAGGACTGGCCGACTTCAGAGCCGACGGACGCTGGCGCAAGCTGGCGCCGACGGAGGTGCGGCCCTGGACCGACGACTACGTCAACCTGTTCGGCGCCGTGATGCGAAGCATGCAGGCGCGAGCCGGCTAGGCCGCGCCCGCCACCCGCGCCAGATCGGCCGTAATCCGCTCGGCGACCTTCAGGCGGTCGTCGGGCGTCGGCCAATCGCCCTTCACGACGATCTTCTGGTCCGGCCGAATCTTCCAGAAGGCGTGGTTCTTCTGGATCAGGCCCACCAGCCCCATCGGGTTGGGGAAGGTGTTGTTGCGCAGGGTCAGCACCGCGCCCTTAGGCCCGATGTCGATCTTTTCGATCATGGCGGTGCGGCAGTTGGCCTTGATCCCGACGATCCGCAGAAGCTGCTGCGCCTCGTCCGGCAGCGGGCCGAACCGGTCGATCAGTTCGGCGGCCATGGCCTCGCGGTCCTCCATCTTCTCGGCGTCGGACAGGCGACGATACAGGCTCAGGCGCACGTTCAGGTCCGGGACGTAATCCTCTGGAATCAATACGGCCGCGCCGACATTGATCGAGGGCGACCAGCCGCGATCCGGCGCCGCCTCGCCCTGCTCGCGCAGTTCCGCGACGGCGTCCTCCAGCATCTGCTGATACAGTTCGACGCCGACCTCGCGAATGTGGCCCGACTGTTCGTCGCCCAGCAGGTTGCCGCCGCCGCGCTGATCCAGATCGTGGCTCGCCAGCTGGAACCCCGCGCCCAGATTATCCAGCGACTGGAGCACCTGCAGACGCCGCTCGGCCGACAGGCTCAGCGGCTTGATCGGATCGGTCGTCAGATAGGCGAAGGCCCGTGCCTTGGAGCGGCCGATCCGGCCTCTGATCTGGTGAAGCTGGGCCAAGCCGAACATGTCCGCGCGGTGCACGACCAGGGTGTTGGCCGTCGGAATGTCGATGCCGCTTTCGACGATGGTGGTCGAGACCAGCACGTCATATTCGCCGTCATAGAAGGCGCTCATCACCGCTTCCAGCTGGGTCGGGCTCATCTGGCCGTGGCCGACGACGAACTTCACCTCGGGCACCTGTTCGCGCAGGAACCGCTCGATGTCGGGCAAATCCTTCAGGCGCGGGGCAACGTAATAGGCCTGACCGCCGCGATATTTCTCGCGCAGCAGGGCCTCGCGCACCAGCACCGGATCCCACGGCGTGACATAGGTCCGCACCGCCAGACGGTCGACCGGCGGCGTGGCGATGATCGACATCTCGCGGATGCCCGACAGCGCCATCTGCAGCGTGCGCGGGATCGGCGTCGCCGTCAGCGTCAGCAGGTGAACATCGGCCCGCAGGGACTTCAGCTTCTCCTTGTGCTTGACGCCAAAGTGCTGCTCCTCGTCGACGATGACGAGGCCCAGATCCTTGAAGCCGACCTGATCGGCCAGCACCGCATGGGTGCCGACGACGATTTCGAAACTACCGTCCTTCAGGCCAGCGCGTGTCTCGTTTGCGTCCTTGGCCGTGACCATGCGCGACAGGTGGCGCACCTTGATCGGCCAGCCGGCGAAGCGCTCGCTGAAGGTCTTAAAGTGCTGGCGCGCCAGCAGGGTCGTCGGGCAGACGATGGCGACCTGTTGGCCCGTCATGGCCACGACGAAGGCGGCGCGCAAGGCGACTTCCGTCTTGCCGAAGCCGACGTCGCCGCAGATCAGGCGATCCATCGGCGTGCCCTTGCCCAGGTCCTCCAGCACGTCGCCGATGGCGTTCAGCTGATCGTCCGTTTCCTCATAGGGGAAGCGGGCGCAGAACTCGTCGAACAGGCCCGCGGGCGGCACGATGGCGTCGGACACCCGCAGCGCCCGCTTGGCGGCCAGGGCGATCAGCCCTTCGGCCATGGCCCGCAGACGCTCCTTGGCCTTGGCCTTGCGCGCCTGCCAGCCCGCGCCGCCCAGACGGTCCAGCTGAACTCCCTCTGCGTCCGTGCCGTAGCGCGTCAGAAGATCAATGTTTTCAACTGGCAGGTAGAGTTTGCTCTCACCCGCGTAGAGGAGTTCGAGACAGTCGTGCGGCGCCTCCTGGATCTCCAGCGTCCGCAGCCCCTCATAACGGCCGATGCCGTGATCCAGGTGAACGACCAGATCGCCCGCCGTCAGGGCGGACGCCTCAGCCAGGAAGTTGGACGCCCGCCGCTTGCGCTTAGGCCGCGCCAAACGGTCGCCCAGAATGTCGGTCTCGGAGATGACGGCCAGATCATCGGTGGCGAAGCCATGCTCCACCGGCAACACCGCGCGCAGATAGATTCCTTCCGGCGCGCCGCGCACATCGTCCCAGTCCCGCACCGCCACGACGTGCGTCAGACCGTGATCGCCCAGCATGGCCGCCAGACGTTCGGCCGAGCCTTCGGACCATGACGCGAACAGGACGCGCTTGCCCTGCCCCTTCAGCGCCTCGGCGTGTTGGGCCACGGCCGCGAACAGATTGACGCTGTCCTGCGACCGCTCGGCGGCGAAACTGCGGCCTAGACGGCCGCCCGCGTCCTCGCCCGAACCGGCGGCCAGCGGAGACAGACGGCGCACGGCGCGACCGGCCAAGGCGCTGTTCCAGTCGCCGTCGTCCAGATAGAGCCGTGCTGGCGGCAGGGCGCGATAGGCCGCCCCGCCCTTGCCGCGCGCCGCCTCCTTGCGCGCCTCATAGGCATCAACGGTCAGGTTCCAGCGTTCCGCACGCGCCTGTTCCGTCTGGCTGTCGAGAAAGACCGGCGACGTGTCCGGCAGATAATCGAACAGCGTGTCCAGTCGGTCGTAGAATAGCGGCAGCCAGTGTTCGACGCCCTGACGGCGCGCGCCCTCGCTGACGGCGGCGTACATCGGCTCGTCGCCCGGCGCGCCGAACAGGTTCAGATAGCCGCTGCGGAAGCGCGAGATGGCGTCCGCGTCCAGCAGGACTTCCGACACCGGCGAGAGAGAAACCGCCTTCAACTGGCGCGTCGAGCGCTGGGTCTCGGGATCGAAGGCGCGGATCGATTCCAGCTCCGAGCCGAACATGTCGAGCCGCACCGGCTCGTCGAACCCCGGCGGGAAGACGTCGATCACCCCGCCGCGGATGGCGTATTCGCCACGTTCCGACACGGTGGATGCGCGCACATAGCCGTTGGCCGCAACGTAACGTTCCAGAGCGGTCGTATCGAGATCAGCGCCGACCTTGGCCGCAAACCCGGCCCCAGTGACGGCGCTGCGCGGCGGCGTGCGCTGGGCGGCGGCCGCGACCGTGGCGACCACCAGCAGCGGCGTCCTGTCCGCCGGATCGCGCGTCGCCAGCCGGGTCAGGGTCGCCATGCGCTGGGCGGCGACCGAAGCCGTCGGGCTCAGCCGGTCGTAGGGCAGACAGTCCCACGACGGATATTCAAGAACTTCAACATCCTTGGCGAAGAAGCGGAAGGCTTGAATAAAGTTTCCCGAGCGCTGATAGTCACGCGCCACGAACAGGACGACTCCGCCCTGCGCCCTGATGCGGTCAGCGACGATCAGGGCGTCCAGCCCCTCCGGCGCGCCGCCCAGCTCCATGTCGGTCCGCGCCAGCGCCGCGTCCATCAGCCGATGCCCTTGGCCACTTCGGCGGCGACATGGGCGCGCATGAAGGCGCGGATACGAGCCATCATCGGCCCCTCGAATTCGGGCGGGGTCGGTTCGCGCTCGATGATCCAGGCGTAGAGATACTGGTCCTCTTCGTCCAGCAGGCGCTCGAACTCGGTCAGTTCATCGTCGTTCAGCGTCGGCGCGACCTGATCGGCAAACGGCCCCAGCACCATGTCCGCCTCGCGAAAGCCCCGGCGCCAGGCGCGGAAGGCGATGCGGCCCAGGCGCGTCTTGCGATCGTCAGAGTTCAGGGCGTCTTCGGGACGTGCGTCGATATCGGCCACGCGGTTTCCTTGCCTGTCCGTTCATTTCGGTAAGAGGCGGATCAGATAGCGTTCCAGACGCCGCTGCGCCAGCTATGCTGCGTCATCATGAGGCCCGAGATTCTCTTTCCCCTGTTCGCGGACGTCACCACGCTGAAAGGCGTGGGCCCGCGCAGCGCGCCCCTGGTGCAGAAGGTGGCGGGTTCGCTGGTGCGCGACGTGCTGTTCCTGTCGCCCAGCGGCGTGATCCAGCGCCGCCGGACCACGGCGATGGAGGCCGTCGACGGCGAGATCGGCGTCTTCGAGGTGACGATCGACCGCCTGATCCCGCCGCACAAACACGGCGCGCCGATCAAGGTGCGGGCCATCGACGAGACGGGCTTCATCCACCTGATCTGGTTCGCCGGATCGCCGCGCCATATCGAGAGCCTGGCTCCGCGTGGATCGCGGCGGCTGGTGACCGGCAAGGTCGAGCGCTTCAACAGCGAAGTCCAGATCGCCCACCCCGACTACATCCTGCCCGTCGAGAAGGCGGACGAGATTCCGCTGTCAGAGCCCGTCTATCCGGCGACGCAGGGGCTGACATCGCGGCAGATCCGCAAGCTGGCGCAGGGCGCGCTGGCCCTAGCGCCCGTACTGCCCGAATGGCAGGAGCCGAACTGGCTGGCGGCGCGGCGTTGGGTCGGCTGGCGCGCAGCGCTGGAGGCCCTGCACGCGCCCGCGAACGAAGCCGACCTCGCGCCTGACACGCCGGTGCGCCAGCGCCTGGCCTATGACGAACTGTTCGCGCATCAACTGGCTCTGGCGCGCCGTCGCCGCGCTCGCCAGATCACGCCCGCCGCCCGCATCGCACCGGGCGAGGCGTCGGCGCGGATGCTGGCCGCCCTGCCCTTCGCCCTGACCGGCGCGCAGCAACAGGCCATTGCCGAAATCCGCGCCGATCTGACCTCGGGCGAGCAGATGGGACGGCTGCTGCAAGGCGACGTCGGCGCGGGCAAGACGGCGGTCGCCGCGCTGGCCCTGGCTGATGCGGCCTCCAGCGGCTTTCAGGCCGCCCTGATGGCGCCGACCGAGATTCTGGCGCGCCAACACCATGACAAGCTGTCACCCCTGCTGGATCAGGCGGGCGTGTCCAGCCTGCTGCTGACCGGGCGCGACACTGCGGCCGAACGGCGCGGCAAGCTGGCGGCTCTGGCGTCGGGCGAAGCTCAGGTCGCCATCGGCACCCACGCCCTGTTCCAGGACGCCGTGCAGTTCCACCGGCTGGCTCTGGCCGTCATCGACGAACAACACCGCTTCGGCGTGCGCGAGCGCCAGCGCTTGCAGGCCAAGGGCGATCCGGCTCTGGGCGGCGTCCACCTGCTGACCATGTCGGCCACGCCGATTCCGCGCACGCTGGAGCTGACCCAATATGGCGAGCTGGAAGTCAGCCGCCTGATGGAGAAACCGCCGGGCCGCACGCCCGTCACCACGGCCGTCCTGCCGCTGGCGCGCATCGGCGAGGTGGCGAAGCGTCTGAAGGCGGCGGTCGAGGCTGGCGCTCAGGCCTATTGGATCTGTCCTCTGGTGGCGGAATCCGAAGCCATCGACCTGGCCGCCGCCGAGGATCGGGCCGAAGACCTGCGCAAGCTGCTGGGAACCGAGGTCGGTCTCGCTCACGGCCAGATGCCGGGCGCTGAGCGCGAGGCGGTGATGGCCGAGTTCGCGGCAGGCCGCCTGCCCGTTCTGGTCGCCACGACCGTGGTCGAAGTCGGTGTGGACGTGCCGAACGCCTCCATCATGGTGATCGAACACGCCGACCGCTTCGGTCTGGCCCAGCTTCACCAGTTGCGCGGGCGCGTGGGGCGCGGCGCCAAGGCCAGTTCCTGCATCCTGCTGTATGGCGGCGAGGACGGCGCCCTGGGCGAGACGGCGAAGGAGCGGCTGGAGACCCTGCGCCGCACCGAGGACGGCTTCGTCATCGCCGAAGAGGACTTCCGTCTGCGCGGCGGCGGCGACCCGCTGGGCCTGAAGCAGAGCGGCTTCCCGGCCTATCGCTTCGCCGATCCGATCCGTCATCGGTCGCTGCTGCTGGCGGCGGCGGACGATGCGCGCCTGCTGCTGGGCCGCGATCCCGACCTGACCAGCGAGCGCGGCCAGGCCGTGCGCCTGCTGGAAGCCCTGTTCGACTGGAAAAACGAACGCCCCTCAGCGGACTGAGGGGCGTCGTAAATCTCGGCGATGTCCTGAAGCGATCAGCCTGCGTTGCGGGCGATGCGTTCGACTTCCTTGCGGACCTGCGCCTCGACGATGGCGGGCAGGTTGGCGTCCAGCCAATCCTTCAGCATCGGGCGCAGCATTTCTCGGACCATGGCTTCGACCGTATTGCCGCTCATGAAGTTCATGTCGGCGGCCGAAGCGATCGGCGCAGGTTCAGGCTTCTGGAAGCTGGCGGCCAGACCGGCGAAGGCCGAAGCGGCGCTGGCGGCGGCGGTTTCGCCGACCAGGGTTTCGACCTCTGCCGCAGCGACTACGGGCTGCGGCGCGGCTGGCGCGGCCTCGGTCGGGAACGGCGCGGCGTCCGCCACATCCAGATCGCCGATGGCTTCGGCGGCCGGCGCCTCATAGGGTTCGATCAGTTCCAGCACTTCGTCCTCAACCGGAGCGGGCTCCGGCTCGGTGACGACGGGCTCGGGCTCCGGCGCCGGCTCGGGCGTCGCCTCCGCCGCCGGGGCGGTTTCGACCGGAGCGTCGTCTTCAGAGATGATCCGGCGAATCGACGCCAGAATCTCTTCCATCGTCGGTTCCTGGGCGGCTTGTTCGGTCATGTCGGAACCTCAACCTGGGTCGCTCGAACGGGGACGATCGCCAACCGATGCGGACTAGGGCAGGCGACGATGGGGACCGAGCCGCAAGACTCGCCTCCCCCTTCGAATCCTGTCGTCGCATCAACGCCCGTCGGAATCAACGGACGTTTTGTCGTTCGACCTTCAGCCCTGGGGAGCAGTGCGAACCACTTCGCCCTTCAGCTGGCGGTCGACCGGGGCGTCCTCGACATCGACGGCGGGCGTCGTCGCCGGGGCGGCGATGCGGTCGATGGCTTCGATCACGCCGTCCCAGGGCAAGGCGCCGCGGTTCCGCACGGCGCGATAATTGTCCGACGGGTCATAGGCGTCGATCGTCGGGTCCAGGTTGGGGCCGCCCAGACGGCCCATGGCTGCCAGAAGCTGGGCCTGAGCGACATATTCATTGCGACGCGCGCTGGTCAGGGCGACCTCCGCGTTCCGCAGCTCCAGTTCCTGGTTCAGCACGTCCAGGGTGGTGCGCAGGCCCACCTGGGCTTCCTGACGCACGCCCTCGGCGGCCACCGAGGCGGCGCGCACCGCCTGTTCGCCCGCCAGGACGCTGGAACGCGCCGAAGCGCTCTGAGCATAGGCTGAACTGACCGACTGCAGCACCGCACGACGCTCGCCCTCGACATTGATCTGGGCGGCGTTGGCGCGTTCCAGCGCCTGGGCCACCCGCGAACGGTTCAGGCCGCCCGTGAACAGCGGCACGGACACTGTGGCCCCGGCCGTAAAGCTGGTGCGGTCGCCCAGGTCGAAGCCCGACAGGTCATTGGCCGTCCCGCCATAGGAGGCGTTCAGGCGCGCCGAAGGCAGATATTCCGACCTCGCCGCGGCAACATTGGCCTCAGCCGCGCGCTGGGCATGGATGGCGGACAGTACGCCGGGATTCTCGGCCAGTCCGACGTCCATCGCGCCGTCAAAGTCGGTCGGCAGACCCGGCAGCATCGGCAGAGTCTGCAGATTGGACGGCGCCTGTCCCACAACGGCGGCATAGGCCGCGCGCGAAACCGACAGCTGCGCCTGAGCGCTGGCCAGGTCGGATTCGGATTGCGCCAGACGCGCTTCGGACTGGGCGACGTCGGTGCGAGTGATCTCGCCGACCTCGAAACGGGCGTTCGATTCGTCCAGTTGCCGCCGGAGGACCGCCAGGTTCTCCTGACGGATACGCAGGATCTCAAGATCGCGGGTGACGTCGGCATAGGCCTGGATGACCGACACCATCACCTGTTGCTCGACGTCGCGCAGGTTCTCGCGGCCCGCCAGGACATTGGCCTCGGCGGCGGAAATGCCGTGCGATACGCGGCCAGCGGTCCAGATGTTCTGGCTCAGGCTGACGCTGGCGGTGGCGCCGTCGCTTTCGATCGTGCCGCCCGTGGTGCTGCTGCTGCCCGGCAGCGTGCCGGTCGCATCGGGCACGCCGTCGCCGTCGGTGTCGATGGGAAAGGTCTGACCGGGGATCGTCGTGGTGACGCGATCACTGCGCGTGCGGCTGTAGTCGACGCCCGCCGAAGCATTGATCGTCGGACGCAGACCGGCGCGAGCCTGGACGATGCTCTCGTCGAGGGCGCGTTGGTTCGCCCGCTGCGCCAGCAGGGTCGGATTGGTGCGATAGGCAAGGCCGATGGCTTCCTGCAGCGACTCGGCAAGGACCGACGTCGCCCCCATCGTCAATGCGACCAGTGCGACCGAAGCGAGCGCGCGCGAGCATTTCAACATGAACCTGTCCCTGCCTGACGCCCCCATCCGGCGCGCCTGTACTGCCTTGTACCGGCGTAGTTGGGGGCTATGCGCCCCCGACGCCAGTTAAGTTTTTTTCACGCAGCGCGACGCCCCTTCCGTCGCACCGCTGAACGCCTTTTACGGCGCGAACGTCAGCCTAGAGCGCGAACGCGGGGGCCGGAACCATTTCCGCCAGCAGGTCCGGCGCCGCGTCGAACAGCTCGCGCCGCGAAACGCCTTCGCGCCCGCGTACATAGAGCACCGCCGTGCCGCTGGCGCCTTCACGCTCCACCACGGCCAGACGGCCGCCGGGACGCAGAGCCGCAATCCACGATTCGGGGCGCTCGATCACCGCTCCCTCGCTGATGATCAGGTCATAGCCTTCGCCGTGCGGCTGGCCCAGCGGCGCCACGACGGTCTCGACCCCGGCCTCGGCCAGAGCGGCGCCGACCACGTCGAACACGGCTGCATCCGATTCCTGCGCCGTCACGGTCAGCCCCATGTGCGCCAGCACGGCCGCAGCGTAAGGCGCGGCGATCGCCAGAGCCTTCTCACCGGCGCGAGCGTCCAATCCCTGCAGCAGCTTGGCCACATCACGCGGCAACATCAGGCGGCGGCCGCCGGCGATTTCCGGCTCGACGTCGGCATAGGCCGAGAAGGCGCGGTCGGCGGCGCAGAATCGCTCGCGCTCCACGGCGCCGATGGCGGCGTGCAGCTGACGGTCGGTGACGTCGTTCACGCGGACCTGCGAGTCCAGCATCACCTTGCGGGCGGCGGCGAAATCCATAATCCGAAGTCCTTCAGGTCGGCTCAGGCGAAGAAATGTGACGCGCTTATAGGTCCGTGCGTTGCAGCGGACAATCCGATCTGATAGCTGACGGCCCTCGCGATGGCGGGGCCTCTGAAATACGGGGTCGCGGCCTGATGGCGGAGTGGTGACGCAGAGGACTGCAAATCCTTGCACCCGGGTTCGATTCCCGGTCAGGCCTCCATCGCGATGAAACATCGAGAAAGCCGCTCTTCGGGGCGGCTTTCTTGCTTTCAGCCTACGCCTGCCTCGCCGTCGTCACGTGATGCAGCGCCACGGCGCTGGTCGCCGCCACGTTCAGCGAATCAAACCCTCCCGCCATGGGAATGCCGACGGGACGACAGCGCGCGATGATCTCGCGCGGCAACCCCGGCCCCTCACTGCCCAACAGGATCGCCGTGCGGCGCGCCGGCTTCATGTCCGCCAGCGCCTGATCCGCCGACGGCGTCAGGGCCAACACCTCGAATCCCCTGCCCTGCAGCAGGTCGATCATCGCCTCGGCGTCCAGCCCTGCCGCCATAGGCGTTCGCAGGACCGCGCCGACCGAAACCCGGATCGCCTTCCGGTAGAAGGGGTCGCAACAGGTTCGATCCAGGAACACCGCCGCCGCTCCGAAGGCGGCGGCGTTGCGGAACAGGCCGCCCATATTGTCATGGTTGCCGATCCCGGACGCCACAACCGCCACGGCGTGCTCGGGCAAACTGTCCAACAAGACGTCTGGCGCTACCGGTTCCGGCTTGCGCCCCAGGGCGAGGATGCCCCGGTGCAGATCGAACCCAGCCACCGCGTTCAGCACGTCCTGAGGCGCCGCATGGACCGGCACATCGTCCGGCAGACGCTCCAGCACCTGCCTCAACCCCGCCAATCGCTTCTCCGCGATGAGAACGGACACCGGCGCGCAGCGTGACGCCTCGGACGCCAGGACGCGCAGCACCACCTCTCCCTCGGCGACGAACAGCCCCTGCCGCCCCGTCAGGTCGCGCTCCTTCACATCGCGAAAGGCGGCGATGCGCGGGTCATCAGGATGAAGAACAGGAATGGGCGTCATGCCGAACCTTGTAGCGCAGGGCTTTCCGAAAAAATTTGGCGATT
Source organism: Brevundimonas sp. NPDC055812 (assembly GCF_053616535.1). Lineage (NCBI taxonomy): Bacteria > Pseudomonadati > Pseudomonadota > Alphaproteobacteria > Caulobacterales > Caulobacteraceae > Brevundimonas > Brevundimonas sp. NPDC055812. The sequence continues at coordinate 49,706 of NZ_JBSHDX010000010.1, forward strand.
TCTGCCTTTTACCGGTTGCATGAATCGAAATGGCGCTGCTATACGCCGGCCTCCCCCGAGGGGATGTTCCGCGGTAGCTCAGTGGTAGAGCAGCCGACTGTTAATCGGCTGGTCGTAGGTTCGAATCCTACCCGCGGAGCCACTCGGGGGATTGAAATCCCTGAACAATCTGACGACGAGACCGCAGCGCTCCGTTCTAGCTTGGCCGTTTAGAACGGCGTTTAGAACGGCGTTTAGAACGGTACTTTTGGACGAAATCGTCCCAGGTTCCCGCTCGCTTCACATTGTCTTGAGCGCGAAGCCCAACCGCGTCGCTACGGTGATGAAGTAGCGGGGCGGATCCCCGGCGCTTCCAAGGCATGATCGATCTCTTTTCAGGGAGGCATCATGGGACAGTTTCCGGTGAAGCGGTTTCTGCGCACGCCTGAGGCGGGGCGTTATCTCGGACTATCCGGCCGCACGCTCGAAAAGCATCGCACCTACGGCACAGGCCCCGTCTATCGGAAGCTTGGCGGCAGGGTCGTCTACGATATGGAAGACCTTGCCGCGTGGGCTGATCGCGGCCTCCATCGATCGACCAGCGAATCCCACCTGGGTCCTCACCCCGCAGCTCCGCGTGGAGAAGGCGCGCCTCCCGCCCGACACTGAGAGGCTCCAGGATAGCAAGGGGGACGACGAATCGTCCTTGGTGCCCGTGCTATAGCTGCCCCTTGGACGACCCCGCTCCTCCCAAAGGACCTCATGGCGCGACAACCCAGGATCTCGACCAGGCTTTCCGCAGCCAACCTCGTCCATCTCGGGTCGCCTCGCCTGGCGGACCTGCTGATCGAGGCCGGCGCCGGGAACGCAAATCTCAAGCGCCGCCTTCGTCTTGAACTGGCGGCTGAAGCCGGCCCCGACCTCCTCGCCCTTGAGATCGATAAGCGCATCACCGCCGTCTCCGTCGCCCGCACACGTGTATCCTGGCGCAAGCGCGGCGAACTGATCGATGATCTGAACACGCACCGCAACATGATCGTGGAGCGCCTGGCGCCCGAGGCCCCGGGCGAGGCGCTCGCCGTCCTCATTCGCTGGTTCGACCTCTATCCTGGCCTGGCCGCCCGCGTGAAGGACACCAAGGGGGAACTGCCCGCCGCCTTCGAGGCCGCCGCCCCGGATCTCTTCGCTCTCGCCGAGACCGTCGACGATCAGGCGTTGCGCGACCTGATCGACGCTCTGCGCCGACGTCCGCAGGATTACGCGCGCTGGGTCTTAGCTGCCGGCGAGGCCCTCGGCCCGCTTACGGCGCGCCGGCTGCTGGCCAGTCTGGACGCTTCGGCCACGAAAACCCCGTCGGGCCGCAACCTGCTTCGCCGCCTGGCGGACAAGGCGGAGGACCTCGACCTCTGGCTCTCGCTCGTCACGCCCGAGCAGGCCGGGTCGCCCGACATCGCCGCCGACATCGCCCGCCGTCTCCTCGCCGCGGGACGCGTTGCGGAAGCCCGCGCCGCCCTGGAAGCCGCCTTAAGCCCTTCACCGTTCAACCGCCGCTGGACCTTCGGCCGCAACCCAGGAGACGGCGCCCCGCGCCTGACCCCGGCCTGGGAAGCCGCATCCATCGACGTGCTCGACGCCGAAGGACACCGCCAGGAGGCCCAGGATCTTCGCTGGAGCCTGTTCGAGCGCGGCCTGTCGGCGCCCGTTCTTCGGGATTACCTCTCGCGACTGCCCGACTTCGATGATGTCGAGGCCCTGGACCTGGCGTTCGCTCACGCCTCGACCCATCCGGACTTCGAGGCGGCCATGCGGCTGCTGATGGACTGGCCCGCCCACAGGGAGGCGGCCGCGCTCGTCCTGGCGCGTCCCCGTGAAGCCCGGCTGCCCCGGCCACAGTCGGGTGACTGGAAGTCACGCCTGGCCCAGCGCTATCCCGAAGCCGCCGCAATTCTTACAGATTAGGTTCGCTTTTCAGGATAGCGTTCTGAAAGTAATGGAGTAGCGCAGGGCTGTCATCGGCGAGATCGAATGCTGCCAATCCCGCCGCGCCTCGCCGGAAAGCCGATAGACAGAGCCCGGACCCAGCGTCGCGCCGGCGCGACGCCACTGAGCCGTCTCCTTCCGGCGAAAGCGCATGACGCAGGGCGCGATAAGGGGGACGCCGAGGATCTCCCCATAGACCGGCCGGTCGCGATGCCAGCCGATCCCCGCACCAGGGACATATTCGTTGACGAGGGCTTGGACGAAAGGCCCGTCATCAAGACCCAGCCGTCCGGCCAGACGCCGTAACAGATGCTGCAGGAAGTCCGGCCAGGGCTCGGCCGTCTCCAGCTCGCGCCGCTCCGGATCATGGCGGCGCCCGAAGGCGGCGATCCGCCGGAAGCCCTGATAGCCCATGTGCTCATAGGGCCTGAAGCTCAGCCGCTGCAGTTGCTCTACCACTGCCGCCTGCTCAGGTGCTGACAGGGTATCCGGCCAGTAGTCGAAGCCGGACGGAACGACGGGCCCGGGGGCGTGACCGAACAGGTCGGCCTGGAGCATCGCCGTCACAACGCCAGCTCGCCCGGAGCCGCCTTCGGCGAGGCCTTCTCCAGATTGGACAAGGTCACGCCGACCAGCCGCACGCCTCTTGTCGGCGGATAGAGGGATCGCACCAGAAGGCGCGCGATCTCACGCAACCGCGCCTTCGAGGCGACCGGCTCCTTGAAAGACCGGCTGCGGGTCGACTGCTGGAAGTCCGCCCATTTGACCTTCACCGTGACGGTCCGGCCGAGGGACCCTGCCTTTTCGCACCAAGCCCAGACATCATCGGCCATCTGATTCACCCCGGCCTCGATCGCCACGGGATCGACCAGGTCGCCGGCGAAGGTGGTTTCCGACCCGCTGGACTTGCGTTCGCGGTTCGGATTGACGGGACGATGATCCTCTCCCCGTGCTACGCCGTAATACCAGGCGCCCGACTTGCCGAAATGATGCTGGAGAAAGGCCAGGGACTGATGTCTCAGGTCTGCGCCGGTTTCTATGCCCAGGCGGTTCATCTTCGCCGCCGTCACCGGCCCGACGCCATGGAAGCGCTTGACCGGCAGAGCCTCCACGAAGGCTTCTCCCCGCCCCGGCGCGACCACGAACTGGCCGTTGGGCTTGCGCTGGTCCGAAGCCAGCTTCGCCAGAAACTTGTTGTAGGACACGCCGGCAGACGCCGTCAGACCGGTCTCCCGGAGAATTCTTGACCGGATCTCCTCGGCCGTCGCGGACGCTGTCGGCAGTCCCCGGATGTTGGCCGTGACGTCGAGATAGGCCTCATCCAGAGAGAGCGGTTCCATCAGGTGCGTATAGTCGGCGAAGATGGCGTGGATTTGCGCCGAAACGGCTCGATAAACCTCGAAGCGCGGCGGCGTGAAGATCAACTCGGGGCATTTGCGCAAGGCCGTGCTCGAAGGCATGGCCGAGCGCACCCCGAAACTCCGTGCCTCATAGCTGGCGGCGGCGACCACGCCGCGCGAGGCGGCATGACCGACGGCGACGGGACGACCACGCAGCGCGGGGTCGTCCCTCTGCTCCACCGAGGCGAAGAAGGCGTCCATGTCCACATGGATGATCTTGCGGGGCGCAGCTACGTCCATGAACCACGCCTAGCAAGTTGCGAACAAAATGGGAACATTTCTGTCTGTTCATCCGAACGCATTCCGCCCGAAACGCTCATACGGCGTCATGCGGCCTCGTCCCAGACGCGGTTCAAGACCTGGGCCGCCAGCGCCGCCTTATCCTGCGGGAGAAAGCGTCCGTAGTGGGCAGCGACCGTCGCCGGCGTATCCTGAATGGCGTAGCTGGCCTGTTCGTAGGAGCCGGTCTGCTTCAGCACATGTGTGGCCAGGACGTCCCTCACATTGTGCGGTCCATGAGGAAGCAAGCCTCGAATGGCGCCCTTCTGCGTGTACGGGTTGTAGATCCCGTAGCGCTGAATCACCTGTCGCCAGGCGTCGTAGAAGGTGTTCTGATTATAGGCGGCGTTGCGGCTGGAAACCTTGACGGTCTTCACGAAGAAGGTGCCGGGATCGCCGGATCCGTTCAGCAGGGCCGATCGATGGCGGCTCACATAGGCGTCGATCCAGCGGTACAGTCCCCCCAGGTCCGGAAGGAGAAGCCGGAACGGACGTTTGGAAAAATATGCCGAACCTGAGTTCTTGAAGGCGACGCATGGGATGAAGACCTCCCAGCCCCCTTCCCTATCGCTCCAGCGCAGCTCGCCGCATCGCCTGCTCTCCAGCTCCCTCTCCGGCGTCGCCGGGCTTCCGCGGGGACGCAGCAGGAGTTGCCGGAGATTCTTCTGCCTGACGCCGAGGTGCAACCCCAGGCGCAGCATGAGGAATGACCGGACGGCTTCTGCCGCTGCCCGGGGGTAGCGTCTCTCATCAGGCATCCGGCGCAGAACTTCTTCAGTGATCTTGCGGTACTCACCGACGGGACTCGCCGCCTCCAGAATGGGCAGGATCGGTTCAAAGGGATCCCGATGCACCCGGGCGACGCGTTCGATCTCCTTGGCCCTGGCCAGGGCGTGGCGATGCACCCGCTCGCAGGCTTCATCCCAATGTCCGCTGATCCGGTCGATTTCCTGCTGCGTGACGATGCCGGGAACCGGGCGCAGCCGCTCCGCCAACCACGGGCTCTGTCTGAGCCACCCCGTCTCACTACGCGAGAAGGCGGCGCCGAGCAGAAGCATCTCGCTTTCCCAACCGGTGAAGAAGCCGCGGCGCCGCTCGCGCCATTGGACATACCAGTCCCAGACGGACGGCACGACGAGAAGTCCGAAGGTCAGGTCCTCCCTGGCCACGCCAAGGCCGCTGACCTCATCATCAGGCAGAGCGGCCAGGGCCCCGAACAGAAGCGCCAGATGCTCCTCGCGTTGCGCTGCCGTTTCCGGCCCCCATACGCCCGATCGCTGATAGCCGATATCGGTGAGGGTCGCGGACTTGAACCGCAGCAGGGCGTCCATCTCTTCCCTTAAATGCGTCGGAGCAGCCAAGTCTTCCGGGCCGTTTCCGTCGAAACGGAGTGCGAACCGATGCTTCGACACGGTCGAATGATAGCGATGATAGGCTGTGCCGCCCGACAGAATGGTCGAGCGCACCCAGTCCAGGATTTCCTCCTGTTCCCGAGCTGATCTCTCATCGAAATCATCCGGCAGATGCCAAGCGAGACGGCGCGATTCCGAATAGGGCGTCTCGGGCGGAACAAGCCCCCTCAGGGCGCGTCGGCGCTGAAGCCGCGACCGTAGATATCCGCTCTCCAGCCGATAGCGATGCTCGATGATGTCGAGGACCCTGAGGCTCGCGGGCGTCTGTGGGACCTTCAGGCCGCGCCGCCAGGCTGCGAGCGTGGTCCGATCGGTCAGACCGCCGGCGGCCATGATCGCCCGGTGCAGTCGGTGAGAATTCTCACCATGTCGACGGATCTGGAGATCCAGCGCGGCGTGGAAGTCCCTTGGGTCTTCATGGACCTCCCATAAGCTGACGGGATGGGTGACGATGGGCAGCGGCGGCCTGCCCCTTTTTGTCTGAACGGACGCATCAACTGACGAACCGTCTACAAACTTTGGATCGAGCACAAAAACTCCACTGGAAACATCGTCTTCGGACGACGGTGGAGAGACGTTTCAAAAGAGGCTTCCCCCTAAATGTCGATGCGATCATGCGACCGGACATGAGGACAGCGGGCCTTCCCGACAGCCCCGCTTGACTCCCCCCGGGGTGCCGAGCGCATATAGAACAAATGAAGAACATACGTTCGCGATCTGACGCGCTGACCACGCTGAAGACCCGTCTTGAGGCCCTGGAGAGGTCCGGCGGACGTTGGGTCAGCGTGGCTGCGCGTAATGCGGGCGACGATGCCTTCGCGCCCTTGGCCACAGGCTTGATCCACGACCTCTACGCCTCCGCGCCGGCCGACGCAGTAGCCGTCAACGCCTTCGGGCTGGGAATGGCGCTGCGGACGGCGGCGGGGCGGCCCATCGTCTGGGGCGTGCATGAGATGATGGCTCAGGAGGCGGGGCGGCCGCACGGTCCGGGCCTGCATGAGATGGGCCTGTCGCCGCGCGACCTGCTGCTGGTGCGGACGCGCGACGTGCAGACCCTGTTGGCCGTAGGCGAAGAAGCCCTGCGCAGTCCCGCCGTGGGCGCCGTGCTGTTGAGCGCTTGGGGCGAGGCCAAGGCCTTCAGCCTGACGGCCAGCCGGCGACTGGCCCTGGCGGCCGAGACGGGCGGCGCGACCCTGTTCCTGGCGCGGGCGGGCGCCCTGCCCTGCCCCAGCGCGGCCGAGACCCGCTGGTCGGTGGCGTCTTGCGGTTCAGAAGCCCTGGAAGGCGGAGCGCCGGGGCGGCCGTCTTTTTCGGCGACCCTGCTGCGGCGGCGCGGCGGCGGGGCGACCGGAACCTGGATCATGGAGTGGGATCGTGAACAGCGAACCTTCCGCCCGCCCGCGCCGCTATCTGGCGGTCTGGTTCCCCTGGCTGCCCAGCGACCGGCTGCGACGCCAGGAGCAGCGGGACGGCGCGCCGCCTGAGGATGCGCCGCCCGTCGTCCTGGCCGAGAAGATCAAGGGCGCGCTGAGGCTGACGGCCGTCGATCCGGCGGCGGCGCGGGCGGGACTGACCCCCGGCCTGGCCCTGGCCGATGCGCGGGCGCGGACCCCCGCCCTGCGCGTCGTCGCCCATCGAGCGGACCTCGACGACGCCCTGCTGACGCGGGTGCTGGAGGATTTCGGTCGCTTCACCCCCATGATCGCGCTGGACCCGCCGCACGGCCTGATGCTGGACGTGACCGGCTGCGCCCACCTGTTCGGCGGAGAGACAGGCCTGATGCGGACGGTCCAGGCGCGGGCCGAACGCGCCGGTCTCAAAATCCGGTGCGCCCTGGCCGGCACGCCCCAGGTCGCGCGCGCCCTGGCCCGCTTCAGCCCCGGCGGCCGGTTCGAGCCCGGCCAGGACCGCGCCGCCGCGCGCCGCCTGCCGGTCGCCGCCCTGGAGCTTTCGGACAAGGAGGACGAGGCCCTGCGCCGTCTGGGCCTGAAGCGGCTGGGCGACCTGGACGACCGGCCCCGCGCGCCCCTGGCCGCCCGCTTCGGCGCCGACT
>NZ_JBSHDX010000011.1:0-52725 GCF_053616535.1 Brevundimonas sp. NPDC055812
CCATGAACCTGGAGACGGTCAACACCTATGAAGGCGCGCACGACGTTCACGCCCTGATCCTGGGCCGCGCCATCACCGGCGAAGCCGCCTTCTGATTAAGGGCCCGTCATGACCCTCAGCCCCACGATTTCCGACACCCCCACAGGCCCGCTTCACGGGGTGCGAGTGCTGGACCTGTCGCGGGTTCTGGCCGGGCCGTGGGCGACGCAGACGCTGGCGGACCTGGGAGCCGAGGTCATCAAGATCGAACGGCCCGGTGCGGGCGACGACACCCGCCACTGGGGCCCGCCCTTCACCACGACGGCGGACGGACAACTGGGCGACGCCGCCTATTTCCTGTGCGCCAACCGGGGCAAGAAGTCGGTCGAGCTGGACATCGCCAGCCCAGACGGCGCCGAGGCCGTGCGTCGCCTGGCTACGACCTGCGACGTGGTGGTCGAGAACTTCAAGACCAGCGGGCTGAAGAAGTACGGCCTCGACTACGCCTCGCTGGCGGCGATCAATCCGAAGCTGGTCTATTGCTCCATCACCGGCTTCGGCCAAGACGGGCCGGACGCGCACCGGGCCGGCTACGACTACATGATCCAGGCCATGGGCGGGCTGATGTCGATCACAGGCCAGCCCGACGGCGCGCCGGGCGCAGAGCCGATGAAGGTCGGGGTGGCGGTCGTGGACCTGTTCACCGGCCTTTACGCCTCCAACGCCATTCTAGCGGCGCTGTGGCACGCACGGGCGAGCGGCGAAGGTCAGCACGTCGACATCGCCCTGTTTGACGTCCAGGCGGCCATGCTGGCCAATCAGGCGACCAACTGGTTCGTGTCCGGCAAGGCGCCGACGCGGATGGGCAACGCCCATCCCAATCTGGCTCCCTATCAGCCCTTCTCGTGCTCGGACGGCAGGGTGATCATCGCCGTGGGCAACGACGGCCAGTTCCGCGCCCTGTGCGGCGCCCTGGGGCTGGAGGTCGAGGACCGCTTCGCCAGCAACGCCCTGCGGGTCGCCGAGCGCGAGGCGCTGGGGACGCTGATCGCCGCGAAGACGGAAGGCTTCACCATGCAGGGTCTGATGCAGGCGCTGGAGGCGGCGGGCGTGCCCTGCGGTCCGGTCAACACCATCGACCAGGTGTTCGCCGAGCCTCAGGCGATCCATCGCGGCCTGACGGTCGAGCAGACCCGGCCCGACCTGGCCGACCCCGTCCGCACCGTCGCCTCGCCTATCCGCCTGTCCAAGACGCCGGTGCGCTATGACGCCCCGCCGCCGAGGCTCGGGCAGGATACGCTGGCGGTGTTGCGCGAGCTCATGTCAGAGGACTGAGCAACGTTGACAGGCGCTTCGCTTGCCCTAAGGATGATGTCTTAACTTAGATACGACTCTTCGGCGGAGACCGTTCAGGACATGTCCAAGCCTCATCCGACCGTTTCGAACGGGGTCGAAGCGAGCCGACGCCTCTGATGTCCTCCTCTCGTATCCTCGGCGGCTTACGGGACTTCGCCTTTGTCCTGATCGCCGCAATGACAGTGCTGTTCTTCCTGCTGCGACTGACCGGCGACCCGGCCCTGGTCATTGCGGGCGAAGGCGCCTCTCCGGCTCAGATCGAGGCGATCCGCGTCGAGTACGGTTTCGACAGGAGCCTGATCGTCCAGTATGGCCAGACCATGCTGCGGCTGCTTCAGGGCGACTTCGGCAAGTCGCTGACCGATGGAAGCCCGGCCCTGGGCAAGGTCCTGGCCTCCCTGCCCGCCACCCTGTTCCTGGCCGCAATGGCGCTGAGTCTGAACCTGCTGATCTCCCTGCCGCTGGGCGCCTGGCTGGGGCAGAAGCGCACCGGGGCGGCGCGTCGTGCGGTGCGCGGCGTGCTGACGGTGATGCAGGGCTTTCCCGGTTTCGTCATCGCCCTGTTGCTGATCAACCTGTTCGCCGCCGGGCTCGAATGGCTGCCGTCGATCGGCTACGGCGGACCGGCGACCTGGGTGCTGCCGGTGATCTCGGTCGTCTCCTTCCTGGCCCCCAAGCTGATCCGCGTGGTCGAGGCCAACACTCATGCCGCCCTGGCCGCCGACTTCGTGCGCACCGCCCGCTCGACCGGGGCGTCCGAAAACCAGATCCTGTGGCGCCATGTTCTGCCCAACGCCCTGCTGGGCGCCGTCGCCCTGATCGGGGCTGAACTGGCCTTCATGCTGACAGGCCTTGTGGTCATCGAGACCATCTTCGCCTGGCCCGGCATCGGCTGGCTGCTGGTGCAGTCCACGCTGAACCTAGACTTCCCCGTGGTGCAGGCCGTGGTCTTCGTCATGGTGGTCAGCGTCTTCCTCAGCAACGCCGTCACCGAGGCGGTGCAGGCCCTGCTGGACCCGCGCATCCGCAGCCGCGCGAGGGCTGCATCATGAGCCGCAGCCTGTCCCCCGCCATTGTCGGCGCCGGCGTGGTGGGCCTGTTCTGCCTCGCCGTCATGATCTTCGGCGACGCCCTGTCCGGCCATGACCACCGCGCCATCAATCTGTCGATGCGTCTGGCCGCGCCGCTGGCGCCGGGCCATCTGTTGGGAACGGACGAACTGGGACGCGATGTGCTAGCGCGCCTGCTGAACGGGATGCGCTGGTCAGTGGGTTCGGCCTTCTGTGCCACCCTGATCGCCTTCTGCATCGGTACGACCTTCGGCCTGGCGGCGGCGCACAAGGGCGCCTGGCTGGGCGGCGCCCTGAAACTGCTGACCACCTTCACCCAGTCCTTTCCCTCCTTCGTCATGGCGGTGACCGTGATCGCCCTGTTGGGCGATAGCGGCTTCTGGGCGGTCACCCTGACGCTCGGCCTGGTGACCTGGCCGGTCTTCTCTCGCGTTGTCTACGCCGAGGCCAGCAGCCTGTTTCAGCGCGAATACGTCCAAGCCGCCGAGATGACCGGCATGAGCGTCGTGCGCCTTTACGCTCACCACGTCCTGCCCGCCCTGGTGCCGACGCTGTCGGTGCTGGTGGTCTTCCACTTCGCCGAAATGATCGTGGCCGAAAGCGCCCTGTCCTTCCTGGGCATCGGCGCACCGCTGGGGGCCGCGACCTGGGGCGCCATGTTGAGCGAAGGACGCGCCTTCATGCTGCAGGCCCCGTGGCTGACGCTGGGCCCCGCCTTCGCCATGGTCATCATCATCGTGGCCGCCCACAGCGTGGGGCAGCACCTGCGGAACCTGACCCGATGAGCGTTGCTGACCTGAACACGGCACACGAAATGGTGCTGGATATCCGCAAGCTGAGGCTGGAGACCGTCGCCGACCGCCGCGTCCTGATCCCCAACCTCGACCTGACGATCCGCCGTGGCGAGATCGTCGGCCTGGTCGGCCAGTCGGGGTCGGGCAAGACCCTGACCTGCTTCGCCGTCGGCGGCCTGGTTCCGCCGGGCGTGCGCGTCGCGGGCGGCGAGATTCGTCTGGAAGGCCGCCGCATCGACAATCTGACCGAGGCGGAATGGCGCGCCGTGCGCGGCGGCCGCATCGGCATGGTGTTCCAGGACCCCCTCTCCTCGTTCAACCCGGTGAAGACGGTGGGCTCCATTCTGATTGAGTCGGCGCGTCGCCATCGCGGCCTCGACAAGGCCGCCGCCCGCGCCCTGGCCGTCGAAACCCTGCGCGCCATGCGCCTGCCGGGCGCCGACGCCTGCATCGACGCCTTCCCGCACCAGTTGTCGGGCGGACAACGCCAGCGCGCCATGATCGGCCTGGCCCTGATCAACCAGCCGGCCCTGATCCTGGCCGACGAGCCGACCACCGCGCTGGACCCGACGGTCCAGTTGCAGATTCTGGCCCTGTTGCGGCGTCAGGCCCAGCAGGCCGCCGCCCTGATGATCACCCACGACATCGCCGCCGCCGGCGCCGTCTGCGATCGCATCGCCGTCATGTTGGAAGGCGAGATCGTCGAGGAAGGCCCCACGACGCAGGTGCTGTACGAGCCCCGGCATTCCTTCACCCGCAGCCTGCGGGATGCCGCCCACCTGGGAAGACGGCAATGACCACGCCGCTTCTGTCGATTCAGAACCTGGGCGTCGCATACGGCAGCGGACGTGACCGCCGCTTCGTCCTGCGCGGCGCCGGTTTCGACCTGGCGCCCGGTCAGGTCATGGCCATCGTCGGCGAGTCGGGATCGGGCAAGTCGACCCTGGTCCGCGCCGTCGCCGGCCTGGCGACGCCTGCTGAAGGGACGATCATGTTCGAGGGCGTCGCGCTGCCGCCACTGGGCAAACGCTCGAAGGCCATGCTGCACGGCATCCAGATGGTCTTCCAGGACCCCGGCGCCAGCCTGAACCCGCGTCAGTCCATCCGCGCCGTACTGGAAGAGCCGCTGATCGTAGTGGGCAGGTTGGACAGCGCGGCGCGACGGCGGCGGGTCGAAGAACTGATGGACCTCGTTCACTTGGACCACCGCCTGCTGGACCTACGGCCCGCCGCCCTGTCCGGCGGGCAGAAACAGCGCGTCGCCATCGCCCGCGCCCTGTCGATGGAGCCGCACCTGCTGATCGCCGACGAGGCGCTTTCGGCTCTGGATTTCGCCAATCAGGACAAGGTCTCCGCACTGCTGCTGGAACTGAAGGAGCGGCTGAACCTGGCTATGCTGTTCGTCTCGCACGACATGCGTAGCGTGCGCCGCATGGCCGACCACGTCTGCGTCATCGAAAGCGGTCAGGTGGTCGAACAGGGACCGGTCGCAGAGGTCCTCTATCACCCGCGGAGCGCCTATACGCAGTTGTTGCTGGCCGCCGCCCTCAACCCGGCCGCCGCCCTGGCCGACCCGCGCCTGAGCGCCGCCCTGGAAGCCGGCGGGCCGATCTCGGACGAGGCGCTGGCCGGCGTGATGGACATCATCGGCGCGAACGCCCTCATGCAGGAGCAGCCCCGCTCATGACGTCGAACCGCCTTCGCTTCTTCGTTGTCGCCTGTCTGGGCGCCGCCCTGGTCGCCGCCTGCGGCCAAGGCGCCGCGAACAAGCCGACGCCTGCGACCGGCAGCCAGGTGCTGCGCGTCGCCGCCGGCAGCCTGCCCTCCAGCCTCGGCAATCCATTTCGGGGCAACAGTCGTCCCGGCTCCCTGCTGTGGCTGGCCATCTACGACGGCCTGACAGCAATCGACGACGACGACCAGTTGGGGCCGGGTCTGGCGACCGAATGGACACTGGTCGAGCCGACCGTCTGGCGCTTCAGGCTGCGTGAAGGCGTGCGTTACTCCAACGATCGCCCGTTCGACGCCGAGGCTGCGGCCGAGGTTTTCGCCTTCCTGCGCTCTGATCAGGGCAAGCGCAGCTTGATCGGCTCCGAAGCCCGCGGCATCGTCGAAGCGCGCGCCGTCGCGCCGCTGGAGCTGGAGATCCACACCGAACGGCCCGATCCGGTCCTGCCGCGCCGCCTGGCCGCCATCATGATGATCGAGCCGAAGGCCCTGGCCGATATGGGCATGGACGCCTACGCCCAGAAGCCGGTCGGAACCGGCGCCTTCGTCATGACCGGCTGGGACCAGCGCACCCGCCGCCTGACCCTGGCCCGAAACCCGAAATCATGGCGCCCGTCGACGATCGACGGCGTGGTCTTCTATGAACTGCCGAGCGCGGCGGGGCGGACACAGGCCCTTCTGTCGGGCGATGTGGACCTGTCGCTGGTCGACCTGGAGGAGACGGAGCGGCTGGAGCGCAACGGCTTCCACGTCCTCTACACCCCCGCCATGCAGGTGAAGGCCTACTCCTTCCGAAATGTGGGCGGCGATCCGGCCTCGCCTCTGCGCGACGTGCGCGTGCGTCAGGCGCTCAACTACGCCGTCGACAAGGAGGCGATCGCCTCCCTGCTGCCGGAAAACGCCAAGCCGTCGGGTCAGCCTGCGGCCAAGGGGGTGTTCGGCTATGATCCGACCATACCGCCTTACCCCTATGATCCCGCCAAGGCGCGTCGCCTGCTGGCCGAGGCCGGTTACCTGAACGGCTTCAATCTGACGATGGAGGTCCTGACCGACGCGGCGCCGGGCGACGACATGATGTCCCAGGCCGTGGCCGAATACTGGCGCGCCGTCGGTGTCGACACCCGCCTCAAGGTCATGACCATGCCGGACTTCCTGGTGAAGTATCAGACCAACAGCTGGGCGGGCGAGGCTCTGGCCCTGTCGTGGAACAGTTTCCAGTACTACGATGTCACCCGCGCCATGGAGGACTTTTCCTGCATGCGGCCGACGCCCTTCTTCTGCGACACGGCGATCACCGACAAGTTGAAGGTCGCGCGCGAGATCATGGACGACGACGAGCGGCTGAAGGCTTATCAGGCGCTGGGCCGTCTGTACCGCGAGGCGGCGCCCTCCCTGTTCCTGATCGAGCACCAGGACCTGTTCGCCTATGCGCCTAGGGTCGGTCACGTGAAGATCCGCCACCGTGTGCCGGTCTATGAAGAAATGACCCTGCGTTGAGCATGACCGCCGATACCGCGCACTGGGATCTCATCGTCGTCGGCGGAGGCGCCGCCGGCATGGCCGCCGCCATCTTCGCGGCGGAACGTACGTCCCGCGTCCTGTTGATCGATCACGCCGATGTGCTGGGCGGGACCCTGTGGGTCGCCAACGGCCAGTTGAGCGCGGCGGGCACGCGCCTGCAGCACGACAAGGGGATCGAGGACGACGCCCAGGCGCATTTCGACGATGTCATGCGCCTGAGTCGAGGCACGGCGAACGAGGCCTTGGTGCGGCTGGCGGTATGGAACGCCGCCGAGACCTTCGACTGGCTGATGGATCAGGGCTTCGATGTCGATCCCGCCTGCCCGGTCGAGGGCGTCGGCCATGAACCCTATTCCAGAGCGCGCTACTACTGGGGCCGAAACGGCGGCGCCTCGCTGCGCGATGTCCTGATCACGCGTATCGAGCAGGCCGTCTCGGACGGCCGGATCAGCCTGCGGCTGGGCCATGAAGCGCTGAGCCTGACGACCGACCCCAGCGGCGCCGTGACCGGGGTTACGACCCGCGACGCCCACGGCGCCGAACATCATTTCGAGGCCGCCCAGACCGTGCTGGCGACGGGCGGCTATTCCGCCTCGCCCGACGTCTATCAGGCCATGAACGGCGTCCCGCTCTACACCAATCTTCCCTATGCCTATTCGCAGGGCGTCGGACACCGGCTGGGATGCAGCGTCGGCGGATGGCTGCGCGGCCACGAGAATTTCTTCATCAACTTCGGCTTCCTGCTGGACAGCGAAGGGCCGCGCCCCGGCATGGTCGGCCGGTTGAACACCTATCCCCAGCGCCGCCTGCCGTGGGAGATCTACGTCAACGCCCATGGCGACCGCTTTGTGCGCGAAGACATGGAGTCGGTCGATGCACGCGAAAACGCCCTGCTCGAGCAACCGGACCAACGCTATTGGGTCGTGTTCGACGAACGGATCCTAACGGAAGCGCCGCCGTTCATCGCCGGCCTCAACGCCGACGAAATCCGCGCCCTGTTCTTGGAAAAGCGTCCCTTCTTCTACAAGGCGGACGATCTGAGGAAATTGGCCTCGGCGTCGGGCATCGACGCCGACGGCCTCATGCGCGCCGTGCGCAGCTATAACTACGGCGTCCATTCCGGCAACGACTTCCTGGGCCGCCGCCATCTGCCTCTCCCGATCGCGCAAGGCCCCTTCTACGCCATACGGGTGCAGGGCGCGGCGGTCAGCAGCGCGGTCGGCCTGGCTGTCAACGACCAGCTTCAAGTGATCCGCCCGGACGGCTCGGCCATACCGGGGCTGTGGGCCGCCGGCGAACTGCTGGGCGCCGGCCAGACCATGGGACGCGCCGTCTGCGGAGGCATGATGGCGACGCCCGCCCTGACGTTCGGACGCCTGTTGGGCCAGAGCCTCATCTCGTTGACCTCCCGAACATGATCTCCGCCTGGACCAGCGGGCGCCGCCGCTACGTCGACGGTCTCTGGGGGCAGGTCCACCTGCGCGAGTGGGGCTTCGGCCGCCCCCTGCTTCTGCTGCACCAGACGCCGTGGAGCGGAGTTCAGTTCCACCGTCTGGCGCCCCTGCTGGCGCAGTCGGGCTGGCGCGTCATCGCACCCGATACGCCGGGCTATGGCCTCTCCGATCGCCCGTCCGCTCCACCGGCCATTGGCGACTATGCCGAGAACATGGCCGTCGTGTTCGACAGCCTCGACGTTCAGGACGCCGTGATCGCGGGACATCACACCGGGGCGCTGATCGCCGCCGCCTTCGCCGCCGCCCGACCTGACAGGACAAGCGGCCTGATCCTCGACAACCCGCCCTTCTACACCGCCGCAGAACGCGCTCAACGCCTGGCCCTGCCCCATCACGCCCATGCGCCCGAAGAGGGCGGCGGCCATTTCACGTCGCGTTGGCGCTTCATGCGGGGGATGGCGGACCCCGACCTGTCCGTCGCCGGACTGCACCTCGCCATCATCGCCCATCACGTGAACGACGCGAGCGCCGATCACGGTCATGCCGCCGCCTATGCCTGGGACATGGCCAGCGCCGTCGACGCCATCGCCGCCCCGACGCTGGTGCTGTCCAGTCGCGGCGACGCCATTCACTCTCATGGTTCCCGGCTGCTGAAATGCAGGCCCGACTGGCGCGGCGCCGTCCTGCCTTCAGGCCCGGCGACGGCGCTGGAGTCGCCCGAAGTCTGGCGCGACGCCGTCCTGTCCTTCCTGAGCGCGCTGGACGCTACCAGTCCACCACTTGGCCGTTGAACCGTTTGAAACGGCCCGAGTCCTCGGGCGTCAGGCCGATGATCGCGTCCGCCAGGCCCTGGCCGCTATCGCGCGCCGAAATCTTGGGCGGACCGCCGACGACAGGGCGGGTGAAGTCGGTATCGACATAGCCGGGACTGAGCAGGGCGACCGTGACGCCGCGCGGGGCCAGATCCTTGGCCAGACTGCGCATGGCCATGTTCAGCGCCGCCTTGCTGGTCCGGTAGAAGTAGTTGCCGCCCGTCGTCGCCGCGATGGAGCCCAGACTGCTGGAGATTGAGACGATCTTCCTGTGCTCGCTGGCGGCGACCTGTTCGATGAAGGCTTCGGCCACGCGCATGGGCGCCATCAGATTGACCTCCATCACCCGCCGCCAGGCCTCGTAGTCCAGGGCGCCGAAGGGGGTGTCCCGCCAGGCGATCCCCGCATTGTTCACCAGGGCGTCGATCGGCGCCTCGATACGAGCGGCCAGTCTCTCCGCCGCCTCAAGGTCCGCCACGTCCAAAGGCGCGATCTCGATCAACTCGGAATGGGCGGCGCCCAGAGCCTGCAACGCTGCGGCCTCGTCCGGCGCGCGGCAGGTCGCCGTCACCGCCCAACCTCGCTCTGCCAGGGCTTCGGTCAACGCCAGCCCGATCCCTCGAGCTGCGCCTGTGACAAGAGCATGCGGCAAGTCTTCCTCCCTGATGGCGGGAAAGCACCTTGCATCATAAACAATACATCTCAAGACACGGCGGCTGGCCTCGCTTGAAAATCATCGGCCGCCGAACCGTTGTCGCCCCGGAGCTTCACCCTTCTCCGGCTTCCTGCACCCACTGGAGACTTTCACTTACGACGGACAGCACCGCCACATCCCCATATCCAGAATGTCCGGTTCGCTTATAGGAAGTCCGCCAGATAGATTGCGTAACAAACTCTGCCTCTTCGCGGGCGCAATGCGACCATTGCGCCGGAAGCGACGTTATGGCTCCGTAGCCGTACAGCTTGGATCAGGCGTCGACATGATGCTGAGGGGCCGAGGATGACGAAGACAGCGCCGCGCATGGGTTCGGAGACCCTTGCCGCTCGTCTCGCTGCGCCGGTCATGCTTTCCGTGTTGTTGGCGGCCTGCATGGCTGGCCCGAACTACAGCGAACCGACCCTGGCGACGCCTGCGGCCTTCTCGCACGGCGAGCCTACCGGCCAGCCCGCCCCTGCCTGGTGGCGAACGTTCCGCGATCCCATGCTGGATCGCCTGGTCGACCAGGCGCGGGCCGCCAACCTGGATTTGCGTCAGGCGACGCTGCGGGTCGAGGAAGCCCGACACCAGGCGCGCATCGTCGGAGCCGCCACCGCGCCCACCATCTCGGCCGATGCACAGGGCGGCTACACCCGGCTTAGCAAGACCACCTCCATCGCCGCGCTTCTGGGCGAGTCAGGGACGCCGGACTCCGAACCGATCGGCGCGCCGGGGACGGCGTTCGAGACCTACCAGACCGGTTTCGACGCCTCGTGGGAGTTGGACCTGTTCGGGGCCGGTCGACGGGCGCTGGAGGCGGCGGATGCTCGCACGGCATCGGCGGTCTGGAGCCGGCGTGACGCCGAAATCATCCTGACGGCTGAAGTCGCGCGAGCCTATCTGGACTATCGCGCCCTGGATCAGCGCATCGCCGTGGCCGACGCGCTTCAAGAAGTGCGAGACGAGGTCCTGGTTTTCCATCAAGTCCGCCGACGCCATGGCCTGACGTCGACTCTGGATGAACGCACCGCCGAACGCGACAGAGCGTCTATCGCCGCCGCGCGTGAGGATCTCGTCGCCCAGCGCACCGCGCAGGCCCACGCCCTGGCGGTCCTTCTGGCCCGGCCGCCTATGGCGCTGATCAACGATCTGGCCGAGCCCCAGGCCGCGCCGACCGCGCCCGCCGTCATTCCGGTCGGCCTGCCGTCGGATCTGTTGCGGCGACGGCCGGATGTCCGGGCGGCCGAACGAAAGCTCGCGGCCGCCACCGCCGAGATCGGCGTGGCCGTGGCTGACCTGTATCCTTCGATCAGCCTGACCGGCGCGATCCATCTGGTCTCGGGCTCTCTCAGCGCGCTGATCTCGTCCGACAGCCTGCAACCCACGGCGGGCGCCGCAATCATGCTCCCACTGTTCGACGGCGGACGGCGGCGCGCGACGGTGGACCTGCGCCAGACCCAGGCGCAGGAAGCTCTTCTGGCCTATCAGGGCGCGGTGCTGATCGCGCTGAAGGACGTCGAGGACGCCTTGAGCCGGCTGGAGGCCGACCGCGTCCGAGAGGCGCAAATCAGAGCCGCCGAATCCGCCGCTCGCGACCAATGGACGACCCTTCAGGCTCAACAGAACGCCGGACTGGCGCCCGCGCTGGACCTGCTGGCGGCGCGCGCCTCCTTCCTGGACGCCTCCGACGCACGCATCCAGGCGCAGGGGGCGGTCGATCTGGACGTGGTGGCGCTTTTCAAGGCGCTCGGCGGCGGTTGGGACGACCGTCGCATCGCCGATGCGGGAGGGCTCTAGATGGCCGACACTGCACAACGCCGTCGACGCATCGCGCGCCGCCCGCTTGTCATCGGCCTGGTTGTTGGAGGCGCAGCCTGCACCCTGCTGCTCTGGAACATCTTCGATCGGCGGTCGTCGGACACCCCGATGTTTACCGGCTATGTCGTGAGCCAGAACCTCTACATGTCCGCCCCCGTGGCGGGTGTGGTGGACACCCTGAACGTCGTGCGCGGTCAGCGTGTCGAGGCCGGCGCCCCCCTTTTCCGCATCGATCCTACATCCCTGGGTGCGCGCGCCGATCAGGCGATCGCCCAGGTCGATCAGGGGCAGGCGCAACTGGAGGCCGACGTCGCCGCTCTGAACAAGGCTCGCGCCGATCTGGCCGCGGCTGACGTGGACGTGGACCGTACGGGCTCCGACCTGGCCCGCTATCTCGCGGCGGAGCAAGAAAAGACGGGATCGGTCGCGGGCCAGCAACTCGACCAGGCCCGAACCGCTGCCGCCGGCGCCCAGCGGCGCAGAGACGCCGCCCGAACCGACGTGGACGCCGCCGCCGCCCGCATCGCCGCCAGCCGCGCCGCCATTCAGGGCAGCCAGGCGGGGGTGGTCGACGCCCGCCGCCAGCTCAGCCAGCTCTCGCCCGTCGCCCCGATCGCCGCGCGGGTCGAGGATGTCATGTATCAAGCCGGCGAATGGGCCGCCGCCAATGCGCCGATCATCAGCCTGGTCCCCGACGATCAGGTCAAGGTGCGCTTCTATGTGCCCCAGGCCGTGGTGAGCGCCTATCCGCCGGGCGCCACGGTCGCCATCGCCTGCGACGGCTGCGCTTCGGGCATGACGGCGCGCGTCAACTACGTCGCCAGCCGCCCGGAATACACGCCCCCGATCATCTACAGCCTGACTGCGCGCGACAAGCTGGTCTTCCTGGTGGAAGCTGCGCCCTCAGCCCCGCGCGCGCTGACGCCAGGCCAGCCAATCGACGTCACGCCCCTGAAAACTCCCCCCGCTCGCCGATGAGCCGGGTCATCGACGTCAGAGGTCTGAACAAGTCGTTCGGCGACAAACGTGTGGTGCGCGACGTCTCCATCGCCGTGGACGAGGGGCGGATCACGGGCTTTCTCGGCCCGAACGGCTCAGGCAAGACGACCACGCTGCGCCTGCTGTGCGGCCTGCTGACCCCGGATAGCGGCGAAGGCGAGGTCCTGGGGCTCAACTTCCGAACCGAGAGCAGCCGGATCAAGCGTCAGACTGGCTACATGACCCAGCGGTTCTCACTGTACGACGACATGACCATCAACGAGAACTTGGTCTTCGTCGCACGCGTCTATGGTCTTGATGATCGCGCCGACCGCGTGGATCGGGCGCTGAAGCGACTGGGCCTGGCCGAGCGCCGCGACCAGTTGGCGGGCGCCCTGTCCGGCGGCTGGAAACAGCGGCTGGCTCTCGCCGCCGCGACCCTGCACGAGCCGAAGCTCCTGTTGCTGGACGAGCCGACGGCCGGAGTCGATCCCAAGGCCAGGCGCGAATTCTGGGATGAGATTCACGCCCTCGCCGCAGAGGGTCTGACCGTCCTCGTGTCGACCCACTACATGGATGAGGCCGAGCGTTGCCATGATATCGGCTACATCCTGCATGGCGAACTGATCGCGCGCGGGACGGGCGAAGAGATCATAGACCGCTCGAACCTGATCACCTTCAACGGCGAAGGTCCCGATATCGACCACCTGGCCCACCGTCTGGCGACCCAGGCCGGCGTGGTCAGCGCCTCGGCCTTCGGCGCGGCGGTTCACGTCAGCGGCGTCGACCGCGCCGCGCTGGAGCAGGCCCTGGCTCCCTATCGTCAGGCCCCTTATCGCTGGAGCGAGGTCAAGCCGTCCCTGGAGGACGTCTTCATCCAGCTGATGAGCCGCGAGACGGAAAGCGTCCAGGAAGGACATCACGCATGACCGGCGCCTTGCTGCGAATCTATGCGGTCCTGACCAAGGAATTCACCCAGCTCAGCCGGGACCGGATCACCTACGCCATGATCCTGCTGATGCCGCTCGTGCAGTTGCTGCTGTTCGGCTACGCCATCAACATGGACCCTCGGCATCTGCCGGCGGCTGTGTTCTCCAGCGACCACAGCGTGACCGCCAACGCCGTGGTCTCGGCGATGGAGCGCACCAGCTACGTCGATGTGCGCTACCTGCCCCGCTCGACCGATGAGATGGACGCCCTGCTGCGACGCGGCCAGGTCATGCTGGGCCTGACCATTCCGCCCGACTTCACCGAACGGGTGCTGAAAGGCGACCAGGCCCAGGTCCTGGTCGAAGTGGACGCCTCCGATCCTGTGTCGGCCGCCGGCGCATTGGGCGCTGTCGCCGCCCTGCCCGACAATGCGCTTGATCGCCAGTTGGTCGGCGCTGCGGCCAGACCCTCGACCTCTCCGCCGTTCGAGGTGGTGACGCACCGTCTCTATAATCCTGAGAACATCACCGCCTACAACATCGTGCCCGGCCTGCTGGGCGTCATCCTGTCCATGACGCTGGTGATGATGACCGCCATGGCCGTGACCCGCGAACGCGAGCGCGGCACCATGGAGGCGCTGCTTTCCACCCCAGCCACGCCGATAGAGATCATGGTCGGCAAGCTGACGCCCTATGTCCTGGTCGGCATCGTCCAGACTGCCGTCATCCTGGTCGTCGCTCGCGTTCTGTTCAGCGTGCCTATGGCGCAGACTGCGGCGGGCTGGATCGCCCTGACCTTCGGGGTCAGCCTGTTCATCCTGGGCAATCTTGCGCTCGGCTATCTGATCTCGACCCTGGCCAAGAGCCAGCTGCAGGCCATGCAGATGTCCTTTTTCTACATGATGCCGTCGATCTTCCTGTCGGGTTTCGCCTTCCCCTTCTACGGCCTGCCTGTCTGGGCCCAGTACATCGGCAATGTCCTGCCGATCACGCATTTTCTGAGGATCGTGCGCGGCGCCCTCCTCAAGCAGCAGACCCTCTCAGACATGGGACCGAACCTGTTGGCGCTGGGACTGTTTGTCCTGATCATCTCGACCTTGGCGCTGTGGCGCTCGCGCACAACGCTGGATTAGGTCGGAATCCCCTCGGTCATACCTTGATGCTCGTCGCCGGGCTCTTGATAGATCAACCCGTCGGCGACCCGCCTGACGCCGGGCGTCGAGCTGGCGGCCGCCGTCTGGCCGGGCCCCATGATGTGAAAGACCTCGGCCCCGTCGGCGAGCAGATAGTCAGCGATGATCCGACGGTGACATCGCCACCAGAGCGCTTCCGAACACATGACGGCGCAGGTTCGTCGTCGACCCAGCTCGAGCAGTTCGACAAGGCCGAGCCGGAACGCAGGGGTCAGGGCGTAGTCGGCGTAGTTCCGAAAACTCCGGTTGCGCCACAGGGTGTTCGGCGACGCAGACCATTGACGTTCACGCCCGCGCAGGCCGCCCAGCGCCGCGAGGTGACGATAGCCGATCCCCCACGGTTCCAACGCCTGCGGCAGGACGTCGATATTGAACTGCGGATTGGCGCGCGAGCGCGGCATCTTGCGGACATCGACGACGATTTCAGCTTCGGCGTCGCGAAGCAGCTCCGCCATTTCCTCGATGGAACGCGTGGAATGGCCGATCGTGAAAAACGGTCGCCGGAAATCCTCGGCCATCCCCAGCGTCAGTCGCTCAGGCGCGTCAGGACCGCGCCGCGATGAAGGGCGATGTGATCTGTCTTGCTGCTCTTGATCTCATACTGAGGTTCGGACGGACGGGCGTGGTGGATGTGGCCCTTGTAGTCGACATCCTGAGTGTGGACCCGAATGATCGTGCCGCTGACGCGACCGGCTTCCGAGTTCCAGCTCACTCGGTCCCCGACCCGGAATTGTTCGGCTTCCCTATCGCCCATCCTCGACCTCCTGCCCTTGCCTCTTGGCGATCCCCTCGGCCTGTCGGCCAACGGCAGGCCGCATCCAAAGGTTCCCACGGCTCTCATCCGATCGGCCGGGAACGGTGCAACCTCGCCTTCCCTCACGAGTTTCGATCGGGGGCGTCCGCATCGCAATCAGGCGAGACAGGATGTCATGACCGCCGCCGAAGAGATGCTGAAGCCGAACACGGCTTCAATCGATCAGCTCTGCATCGACACCATACGCACCTTGTCGATGGACGCCGTGCAGAAGGCGGAATCCGGACATCCCGGCACGCCGATGGCCCTGGCGCCGGTCATCTACACCTTGTGGCAGCGCGTCCTGCGTTACGATCCCACGGACCCGCTCTGGCTGAACCGCGACCGCTTCGTGCTGTCCAACGGTCACGCCTCGATGCTTCTCTATTCGATCCTGCATCTGACCGGAGTCCGACAGTGCGGCCCGGATCACGAACGCCTCGACACCCCGTCCGTCTCGCTCGACGACATCAAGGCCTTTCGGCAACTGGACAGCCGATGTCCCGGCCATCCCGAATACGGCCATACGACTGGAGTGGAGACGACCACTGGACCGCTGGGTCAGGGCTGCGGAACCAGCGTGGGCATGGCCATCGCCGAACGCTGGCTGTCCACGCATTTCAACCGGCCCGGCTTCACCATCTTCGACCATGACGTCTATGTGTTGTGCAGCGACGGCGACCTGATGGAGGGCGTCAGCAGCGAGGCGGCCTCGATCGCCGGTCATCTGATGCTGGGCAACCTCTGCTGGATCTATGACTGCAACACCATCACCATCGAGGGTCACACGGACCTGACGTTCACGGAGGACGTGGCGGCGCGCTTCCTGGCCTATGGCTGGAACGTGCTCCACGTCGGCGACGCCAATGACGTCGAGCGCATGGCCGAGGCCTTGCAAGCCTTTCGCGAGCACGACAGCACGCCGACCCTGATCATCGTCAACAGTCATATCGGCTATGGCGCGCCGCATAAGCAGGACACCAGCGCGGCGCACGGCGAGCCCCTGGGCGAGGAAGAAGTCCGCCTGGCCAAGCGTCGCTACGGTTGGCCCGAAGACGCGCATTTCCTGATTCCCGACGGCGTGCGCGCCCATTTCGACGCAGGCGTCGGGCGGCGCGGACGAGCAGCGCGAACGGCATGGCGGGAAAGTTATGACGCCTATCGCGTCCAGCATCCCGATCTGGCGGCGCAGTTGGACCAGATGGCCAAGGGCGAAGCGCCGAGAGGCTGGGACGCCGACCTCCCCGTCTTCCCCGCCGACGCCAAGGGCCTGGCCAGTCGAGCGTCGTCGGCCAAGGCGCTCAACGCTGTCGCCGCGCGCTATCCCTGGCTCGTAGGCGGCTCGGCGGACCTGTCGCCCTCGACCAAGACCAATCTGACATTCGAGGCGGCGGGCGACTTCGAGGTCAGCGCCTATGCTGGCCGCAACCTGCATTTCGGAATTCGCGAGCACGCCATGGGAGCCGTGCTCAGCGGCATGGCCCTGTCCGGACTTCGCGCCTACGGCTCCAGCTTCCTGATCTTCTCCGACTACATGAAGCCGTCGATCCGCCTGGCCGCCCTGATGCGGCTGCCGGTCATCTACATCTATACCCACGACTCCATCGGCCTGGGCGAAGACGGGCCGACCCACCAGTCCATTGAGCAACTGGTCGGCCTGCGCGCCATCCCGAACCTTATCGTGCTTCGTCCCGCCGACGCCAATGAGGTCGTGGAGGCCTGGCGCGTCATCGGGAACCTCAAGGATCAGCCCGTCTGTCTGGTGCTCAGCCGCCAGGCCCTGCCTACGTTCGATCGCACCCTCTACGCCTCCGCCCAGGGGCTGGCGCGCGGCGCCTATGTCATGGCGGACGCTCGGGCCGACGATCCGGAAGTGATCCTGATCGGCGCCGGCAGCGAGGTCGCCGTCTGCGTGGCGGCGTTCAAGAGGCTGACGCAACAGGGCGTCGCCGCTCGGGTCGTCAGCATGCCGTCCTGGGAACTGTTCGAGCAACAGGACCTGGCCTATCGCGACAGCGTCCTGCCGCCCGGCGTCATGGCGCGCGTTTCGGTCGAGGCCGGCGCGGTGATCGGTTGGGACCGCTATGTCGGGTCCGCGGGCGCACGGATCGGCATGAGAAGTTTCGGCGCCTCGGCGCCGGCCGACGATCTGATGGCCCGGTTCGGCTTTACGGCGGACGCCGTGTTTGAAGCCGCCAAGGCTCAGTTGATCACAGCAAAGGGACAGGGCGTATGACACCGCTCCGACAGCTCGAAGCCTGCGGTCAGGCGATCTGGCTCGACTATCTGAAGCGCAGTCTGATCCAGGACGGCGGCTTGAAGGCCCTGATCGACGACGACGGCCTAAAGGGCGTCACCTCCAACCCCTCGATTTTCGAGAAAGCCATCGCGGGGACCGACGAGTACGCCGAGGCGATCAGCGCCTTCCTGGCCAAGGGCGACCACAGCGTTTCGGACATCTACGAACACCTGGCCATCGCCGACATTCAGGCGGCGGCAGCGGTCCTGCGTCCGGTCTTCGACAGGACGGAGGGGCGAGACGGCTACATCAGCCTGGAATGCTCGCCCTATCTGGCGGATGACACCCAGGCCACCATCGTCGAAGCCATGCGTCTGCATCAGGCGATCGACCGACCCAATGTCATGATCAAGGTTCCGGCGACCCCGGCGGGCATCCCCGCGATCCGCGAACTGACCGGGCGCGGTCTGAACATCAACATCACCCTGCTGTTCTCCCTGGCGGTCTATGAACAGGTGGTCGAAGCCTACCTCTCCGGCCTCGAACAATGGCGACAGGCGGGCGGCGACCTGTCGCGCATCGCCAGCGTGGCCAGCTTCTTCCTCAGCCGGATCGACACCGAGGTCGACAAGCGACTGGACGCGCTGGAGGACAAGGCTCTGGCGGACGGGCTGCGCGGCCAGGCCGCCATCGCCAGCGCCACCCTGGCCTACAATCGCTACCAGGCCCTGTTCTCCAGTCCTCGCTGGCAGACTCTGGCCGCCGCCGGCGCGCGGACCCAGCGCCTGCTATGGGCTTCCACCAGCACCAAGAACCCGGCCTACAAGGACACCCTTTATGCCGAGGCGGTGATCGGTCGCGACACCGTCGACACCCTGCCCCCGGCGACCCTGGACGCCTTCCGCGATCACGGGGTCGTCGTCCCCGACGCCATCGAGCGCGGCGTGGACGATGCCCGCGCCCTGCTCATCGCCCTGGAGCAGCACGGCGTGTCGATGCAGGCCGCCACCGACGCACTGGTAGTCGACGGCGTTCGCCAGTTCACCGACGCCTTTGACAAGCTGTTCGTCGCCCTCGCCCGCCAGCGCGACGTCCATCTCGCAAATCCGCGCCGCTCGTAGAGAAGGAAGGCCGTCATGCAGATCGCCATGGTCGGACTGGGCCGCATGGGCGGCGCCATGACCCGTCGCCTGATGGCCGCAGGTCACGATTGCGTCGTCTACGCCCTGGACGCCAAGGCGCGCGACATCCTGGCGAGCGAGGGCGCCACGGCCGCCGTCTCTCTAACGGATCTGGTCGAGAAGCTGCAGAAGCCCCGCGCGGTGTGGCTGATGCTGCCCGCCGGTCAGGCCACTGAGGACACCGTTCAGCAGTTGCGCGACCTGCTCGCGCCCGGCGACGCCATCATCGACGGCGGCAACAGCTTCTACAAGGACGACATTCGCCGGGCCAAGGCACTGGCCGACAAGGGCGTGGCCTATGTCGATTGCGGCACTTCGGGCGGGATCTGGGGCCTGGATCGCGGCTACAGCATGATGATCGGCGGCCCGCCGGAAGCCGTCGCCCGTCTCGATCCGATCTTCGCCGCCCTGGCCCCCGGTTTCGGCCACATCCCCCGCACGCCAGGGCGCGACGGCCAGCCCTCGACGGCCGAGCGCGGCTATATCCATGCGGGCCCGACGGGCGCCGGGCACTTCGTCAAGATGGTGCACAACGGCATCGAGTACGGCCTGATGCAGGCCTATGCCGAAGGCTTCAACATCCTGCGCAACAAGAACTCCGAAGACCTTCCCGAAGACGAGCGTTACACCTTGAACCTGGCGGAGATCGCCGAGGTGTGGCGGCGGGGCAGCGTCATCGCCTCCTGGTTGCTCGACCTGGGGGCAGCGGCCCTGGTCAAGGACGGCCAGCTCAGCGACTATTCGGGCTACGTCCAGGATTCCGGCGAGGGTCGCTGGACCGTGGAGGCGGCCATCGAGGAAGCCGTCCCGGTGGACGTGCTGTCCACCGCCCTCTATGCGCGCTTCCGTTCACGCAAGGATCATACCTTTGCCGAGCGCATGCTGTCCGCCATGCGCTTCGGCTTTGGAGGCCACATCGAAGGCGCCGAGGCGATCGACCCCATGCCGCCGTCGCCTCGACCATGAAGGACCGCCCGGACATACGCCTGTTGCTGGCGGATGTGGACGGCACCCTGGTCACACGCGAAAAGGTTCTGACCGAGGCTGCGATGCAGGCGTCGCGAGACTTGGCCGCTGCCGGGATCGCCCTGGCGTTGACCAGCGCCCGGCCGCCGCGCGGTATGCGGATGCTGATCCGGCCCTTGGCCTTGCAGGGCGCTCTGGTCGGCTTCAATGGCGGGCTTTACGTGCGGCCCGATCTGTCCGTGATCCGGCGTCATATGATCGACGCCGAGACGGCCAGGGCGACCGTGCACCTGCTGCGCGATCAGGGGCTGGACGTCTGGCTCTACACGGAAAAAGACTGGCTGGTCCGCAACCCTCATGGATCGCATGTGGCGCGCGAGGCCTGGATCCTGCAGTTTGACGCCAAGGTCGTGAGGGACTTCAGCGACGATGATCTGAGCCAGACGCTGAAGATCGTCGGCGTCTCCGACGACCTGCCTCTGGTCGCCCGCTGCGAGACGGCGGTTCGCCATAAGCTTGGCGATCGGGTCAGCGCGGCCCGTTCGGAACCGCACTTCCTCGACGTGACTCATCCTCAGGCCAACAAGGGCGCCGTCGTGCTCGCCCTGGCCCGACGACTGAACATCGCGCCCGAGCAGGTCGCCGCCATCGGCGACATGCCCACGGATGTGATGATGTTCAGCAAGAGCGGCCTGTCCATCGCCATGGGCAACGCCAGCGAGGCGGTCAAGGCAAAGGCCGACCTCGTGACCGACAGTAATGAGAACGACGGGTTCGCCCATGCGGTCAGGCGGTTCGTCCTGCCCGCCGGCTCCACGCCCCCACGATCATGACGCCGTGCGCCGCCCCGCGCGCTGAAGACTGGGCTTGGCGCTTCGCGTCAGGTTCTGCGCCGTATTCAACAGGCCGACGTGTGAGAAGGCCTGCGGGAAATTGCCGACCAGCCGCCCGGCTCCCGTATCATACTCCTCGGACAACAGGCCGACGTCGTTGCACAGCCCGAGCAGGCGCTCGAACAGACGCCTCGCGTCCTCGATCCGGCCGAGCATGACGTAGGCGTCGGCCAGCCAGAAACTGCAAGGGAGAAAGGCCCCTTCACCAGGCGGCAGGCCATCGTGCACGCGGAAGCTGTCATAACGCCTGACGAAGCCCTCGGGCGTCAACAATTCTCGCTCGACGGCGGCGACAGTGGCGGCGAAGCGCGGATCATCATGGGCGACGAATCCCAGATCGCCTATCAGCAACAGGCTGGCGTCAGGACTGGGATCGTCATAGGCCCGTTTGAACGCCCCGGTCGCGGCGTCTAAGCCGTTCTGGAACACCGACGTCTTGATGGTCTGACGCAGAGCGCGCCATTCGCCGACCGGCCCGTCGAGCCCATGATCCTCCACCGCCCTGACGGCCCGATCCATCACGACCCAGGCCATGATCTTGGAGAAGGTGAAGTCATGAGATCCGGAGCGCACCTCCCATATGCCTTCGTCCGGCTGATCCCAGACCTTGGCGACGTGAGCGACCACTGCGCGCTCCAACGCCCAACTGCTGTCCTCGACCAAGCCCCAGCGTCGCGCCTGATGAAAGGCGTCCATCAACTCGCCGTAGACGTCGAGCTGGAACTGCTGGTGCGCCGCATTGCCGATCCGAACCGGCGCGGCGGCCTCATATCCCGGCAGCCAGTCGGCGCCCCATTCCATCAGCCGCCTCTCTCCGGCGAGGCCGTACATGATCTGCATCTCGTCGGGCGCGCCGGCCACAGCGCGCTGAAGCCACCGGACCCAGGCTCGGGCTTCCGTGAAATGGTCGGCGTTCATCAGCGCCAGCAAGGTCAGGGTGGCGTCACGAATCCAGCAATAGCGATAGTCCCAGTTTCGCGTCCCGCCCAAGGCCTCCGGCAGGGAGGTCGTCGGGGCCGCGACCAATCCGCCGGTCGGAGCATAGGTCAGGGCCTTGAGCGTCAGCAGCGAGCGTTGGATAGGCTGTGCATAGGGGCCTTTGACCTTGCCCCGCACCGCCCAGCGCGACCAGAAGCTTCGCGTGGCCTGCAGGGCGGCCTCGGGATCAACGGCCCTGGGGACCGGCCGATGGGACGGGCCGTAGGTCAGGACGAAAGGCATGGTTTCGCCCGCGCTGATGGTGAAGCGCGCCACTGTCGACAGGCCTTCGCCGCGGATCGGCGCCGGCGTGCGCAGGATGACCATGTCCGGACCAGCGACCGCCTTCAGGGCGCCGTCATCGCCTCGGGTCACCCAGGGCAGCGTCGCGCCGTATCCGAAGCGAAGGATCAACTCCATGTCCATCTCGACGAACCCGGTCTTGCCGACGACGCTGCGGATCAGGTTCGAATCTCGTCCGCGTAACGACATGAAGTCGACGAGAGCGATCGTCCCCGTCTCGGTCTCGAACGTCGTTTCCAGGATCAGGGTGTCGGGCTCGTAGCGGCGCGTGACCCGCGCCGTCGGGTCGGTCGGCACGATCTTCCATCGACCGTGGCGGGGCTCGCCCAACAGCGCGGCGAAACAGGCCCCGGAATCGAAGCGCGGCCAGCACAGCCAATCCACAGAGCCGGTTCTTGAGACCAAGGCTCCGGTCTCGCAGTCTCCGATCAGCGCGTAATCTTCAATACGCGCCGACACGGCCCATCCCCAAGATCGCCATCTTCAGCCTCTCAACTCCTCGCCGATCCGCAAACTCTCCAGATCACGGCCGAGCGTCGCGGCGGCGAGCAGACGGTCGCCGGCTTCGAAACGGACGGTGGCGTCAGCGTCCTCGATTGAGCCGTCGAGGCGAATGGCGTCCCAGGCTTGCGCGTGGCCGACGTAGCGGATCGCCTGATCGTAGTGCTGGCTCCAGAAGAAGGGAGCGTCGATGAACTCCGTGGGCTCGCCCAGCATGTTCAGGGCGGCGACCTGCCCCTGACGCTCGGCCACGACCCAGTGTTCGATGCGCCAGGCCTCGCCGGCGACTCGCCCGGGATAGCGCGCGATGTCCCCGGCGGCGTAAACGCCGGGATGGCTGGCGCGCATCATCCGATCGACGATCACCCCGCCATCGACCGCCAGTCCGGCGTCGATCGCCAGTTGCAGCCGAGGCCGCACGCCGACCCCCAGCACCACGAAATCCGCATCCAGACGCGTCCCGTCGGCCAGGGTCACCCTGTCGCCGTCAAAGGCCACGGCCGTGGCGTCCAAGTGAAAACGCACGCCCTGTTGTTCATGCAGGTTCCGCACGAAGGCGCCGAGCCCCTGCCCCATGACGCGTTCCAGCGGCGTCGTTTCCGGAGCGACGACATGCACCTCCAGTCCCCGCGCTCGCAACGATGCGGCGGCCTCCAGTCCGATGAAGCTTGCCCCGACGATCACGACGCGATGAGCATGATGCGCCGCCGCGATGATGGCCCGGGCGTCGGCCAGCGAGCGCAGGACGTAAACATTGTTCCGCTCGAAGTCCGGCCCTTTCAGTCGGATCGGTTCCGCTCCCGTCGCCACCAGCAGGGCGTCATAGCCGATGCGTTCGCCGCTGGACCTCACCGCCTCCTGCGCCGGAAGGTCCAACCGAGCCACTTCGAAACCCAGGCGCAGGTCGATGGCGTGCTCGGCATAGAATTCCGGCGGTTTCAGCGGAATCCAGTCTTCGGGCGCGGTTCCCGCCAGATAGTCCTTCGACAGATTGGGCCGGTCGCATGGCGGCGCATCGTCCGCGCTCAGAAGAGCGAGGCTTCCCTGATAGCCGCGCCGCCGCAGCATCTCCGCCGCTGCAAACCCCGCCGCGCCGCCGCCGATAATCACGATGCGCCGTGGATGCGCCGGCTGCGCGGGCGTCGTCGGCAGCGACGTCTTTTCTCTCGCTCGCACGAACACCAGGTCGCCTTCGATTTCGACGCGCCAGGCGTCCAGCGGACTCATGGCGGGCGCGGCCAGCGCCTCGCCGCTATGCAGGTCGAAACAGGCATGATGCCAGGGACAGCGCACCGTATCGCCGACCGCCAGGCCTTCGCTCAAGGGGCCGCCGTAATGGGTGCAGGTCGCGCTTACGGCCCAGAAACCATCGGTCCGCCGCACCAGCAGAACGGGCTCGCCGCTGACATGTCCCGCCAGAAACCCGTCCAGCGGCGCCTGCGTGATCGCTACGCCTCGGCTGAAGTCCGGCCCTGCAGCCTCCTCGGTCCGTGACCCGTCCATGCCCGTCCTCCTGGCCATCTGCAGTCATCCCCAGACATTGGATGCGCGACCAGGCGGAAGGTTCCAGCGCTTGCTGGCGTTGCGGGTTTCAAACGGCTTTCAACCCGTCAGTCGTTCAGGCTGGACGAGACGATATCGGCGAGGTCCTGACGAAAAAGCCGCCGCGCCTCTTCGTCCCGATAGAACATATGACCGCCGTTGTAACAACGATACGTCATCGCCGCCGCCAGGGGCTCCGGCAATCGAAGCTTCAGCGCCTCGTCACGGGCGCAACTCGCCAGGGAATCATAGCGACCCGAAGCGACCAGCACTCTCAGGTCGGGTTCCTGCGCCACGGCTTCTTCGGTGCCCGGCAAAGGCGGTCCGATACGCGGGGGGCCTCCGCCCTTCTGAACCGCCTCGCGGATGGCTGTCTCAACCTGCTCCGGCGTGGCGTCGATGGTGGCGTAATTCCAACGGGAGCCCACGCTCTGAGGATAGCGATCAAACGGCGCGTAACCGGCCTCCGCCGCCTGGAGGCCAAGGTAGGGCAGATCCGTCCGATACCCCAGGTCATGCCGCAGATAACGGTCGATAGCCTTGCGGAAGTCGGAGCGCGGCTCTTCGGTCAGGCGCATGTCAAAGATGTTCAGCGTCCGACCTGCATCCGCCAGCAGGCCGCGCAGATGCTGGCGCGGCGTGAAGCTGAGCATCGCAAGGTCGATGGAATCGAGCGGCACGCCGGTGAAACGCGCCAGGTCGACCGCCACCGCGGCCCGTTCGACTGCGCTCATGTCCTGGCTCTGCAAGGCGGGCAGATAGGTTTGCTCGATCCAGGCGCGGGCGCGCGCCCTCACGGTCTCGACATCGGCGCCCAAGGCGGGATCGAGGCGGCGGTGATACAGGGCGACAGGGGCCAGATCGATGGGACGCAGCGCAGTCGCCATGGGCCTGGGCAGATATTCGGCCGTCAGGCCGTCACCGCCGGAGATCAGGACCAGTCCCTTCACCGGGACGCCTTGCCGGATCAGCCTGTAGCCGACGCTTGCGGCGCGCCCCGCGCCCCAGCTTTCCCCCGCCAGGATGACCGGCCGCTCTTCCGCAGCGTGCTGCAGAAGCCACGCGCGGACGAACTCCGTGACCGAAGCGACGTCGCCAACCGTGCCGTAGAATTCTCCGGCCGCCTCGGCGCTGACCGGTCGGCTGAAACCCGTGCCGATGGGATCGACGAAGACGAGGTCCGCATCCTCCAACCAGGTCTCGGGGTTCTCGACCAGGCGATCGCCCTCCCCCCGCCTCGGCCCGGCGACTTCGAAATGCAGGATGGTCGAGTTCGACCCGGGACCGCCGTTCCAGACGAAAATCACCGGACGAGGCGCGACGCCCTCGACCCGATAGGCGATGTAGCCCATGTAGCCGCGCGCCTGAGCGGTTTCGACATCACGGATGGCGATGCGCCCCACCTCTGCGACATAGTCCAGGGTTCGCCCGTCGACCTGCACGCTGTGGCGCGTCTCGACCGGGTGCTCCGGGACGGCTCGCGTTTCTGAGAGGCTCGCGACATCGGCTCGAGCGACGCTGTAGGCGCTCCCCATGGCCGCCAGCATCGCCATGCCCGCCGCCAGACCCAAACGCACCGTCCGCCGCCTCATGCCAACCTCCCCAGTCGTGGAATGAAATCTTAGCGTCATGCCGTCGGCAGGGTTATGCGAACACGCTGCGTCGGTGGGCGCGCCTCGCTCCGTTCTCTCTTGCAGGCATGGTTCTGCGCATAGATCACTCAGTGTGTTGAACAGGAACGCAATCACTCGAACCAACCTGCGCGTACCACGCATAGAAGCTGCTTCGCCTGCCTCAGGCGCGCATGTCATTTGCAATCTCCCCGCCAGCCTCGATGCTTTTGCAAAGAACGTCCGGCGCCCGCCCGGCACAATGACCTGGTGATCCGCTTGGGAGGGCTAGGATGTTCAGGCGCCTACACAGGAACGCCGCAGGCGCGGTGATCGGCGGCCTCGCCGCGAGCCTTTGTCTGGCGGCCATGCCCGCCTCGACGGCGATCCCGGAGGCGCCGGCGGCGCATGACGGCATGACCGCCTTCGCGCCCTTCGTCACCCGCCATCAGACGCAAATCCGAGGTCAGCACATCGCCTATACGGCGACCGCCGGCGAGACCCTGTTGCGCAATGGTCGAGATCAGCCGACCGCCGCCCTGTTCAGCTTCGCCTATGTGAAGGATGACGCGCCCGCCGATCGCCCTGTCATCTTCGTCTTCAACGGCGGCCCCGGCTCGTCCTCGCTATGGTTGCACATGGGCGTGGTCGGCCCGCGCCGGGTGCAACTGGATCGTGAGGTCAACCCCAGCAATGTTCCGCCCTTCGGCGTCGTCGACAACCCGGATAGCCTGCTGGACGTGGCGGACCTGGTCTTCATCGACCCCATCGGCACCGGCTTCAGCCGCATCGTCGGCGTCGGCGAGCCTGAGGATTTCTACGGCGTCGACCAGGACGCTGAGAGCATCGCTCAGTTCATCGAGCTGTGGCTCAGCGCCAACGGCCGTTGGAACGCGCCGAAGTACCTGATGGGCGAAAGCTACGGCAGCGCCCGCGCCGCCCTTTTGCCCCGCGCTCTGATGGGCGGGCCGACCACCTATTCCGGGGTCATGCGCGGCATCACGATCAACGGGATCATCCTGCTGGGGTCCAGCCTCAACGGCCAGGGTGCAGGCCCCGGCCCCGCGCGTGCGGCGGCGCTGAACCTTCCGGCCATGGCGGCCACGGCCTGGAGCCACGGGCGGATCGAACGCGGCGGGCGAAGCCTGGCCGATTTCGACGCCGAGGTCTCGGCCTTCGCCACCGGCGACTATCTGAACGCCGTCGAGAAGGCCGCCACCGGCGCGCTGAGCCAAGCGGAACGCGCCGCCGTCGTCGCTCGATTGATCCGCTATACCGGCGTGCCGGCCGAGGCCTGGCCCGAGACTCTGGTGCTGTCGACGCGCGCCTTCTCCCAACTGCTGCTGGCGGACCAAGGGCTGGCGGTGGGGCTCTATGACGGACGCTACACCCTGCCGCTGGCGGGCGACGGCGGCGAACCCGTGGCCGATGACCCCGCCATGGGCCGCTATGTGCCGGGATTTGTCTCCGCCTTTCATCAGATGCTGGCGAAGGACCTGAAGGTGCGCATGGATCGCCCCTACGGCGCCATCGTCTGGCGCAACCTGCTGTTCGGCTGGAATTGGAAGCGGACGGGCGTGCCAGAGGGCCAGTCCTTCGCCGCCGATCTGGCCACGGCCATGCGCCGGAACGGCGACCTGCGCGTCCTGGTCGCCAGCGGCTATTTCGATCTGGTCACGACCCCCGCCGCCGCCAAGGACGCTCTAAGACAGGCAGGCGTGCCCGCCGACAGGACGACCATTCGCGACTATGAGTCCGGGCACATGCTCTATCTGGGCGACACGGCCGCCGCCTTTTCGGACGACGTGCGCGCCTTGATTGCGGCAGACGCACGCTGAGGCGCGGCCGCCTTAAGCCGTTTCAGGCTCGATCACGCCGACGCATTCCCCGAAGCCGATGGAGACGAAGCCTTCGCGCACGGCCCGACCGCGCAGATGAAGGGCGTCGCCGTCCTCCAGGAAGGTGCGGCTTTCGCCGTTGGGCAGGACGACCGGTTGTTTGCCGCCGCGCGTCAGCTCCAGAAGACTGCCCATCCCCGTATCGTCAGGGGTCGAGATGGTGCCCGAGCCCAGAAGATCGCCGGGGTTCAGGCCGCAGCCGTTCGAGGCGTGATGCGTCACCAATTGGGCCATGGTCCAGTAGAGATTGGTCGCGGGACCGACTCCCAGGCGATGGGGAGCCACGCCCGCCTTTCGCATGGCCTCGGTCTGGATCAGCGTCTCCAGCTCCAGCGCGAAGGCCCCGTGCGCCTGATCCGCCTCGTCCCACAGATAGGGCAAGGGGGCCGGATCGCCTTCGGGCCGAGCCGGCTGTGCGATGCGGAACGGCTCCAGCGCTTCGGCGGTGACGATCCAGGGGGACACCGTGGTCAGGAAGCTCTTGGCCAGGAAGGGTCCCAGCGGTTGATACTCCCACGCCTGAAGATCGCGCGCCGACCAGTCGTTCAGCAGGGTCAGGCCGGCGATCCGCGATCCCGCCTCGGCGATCGACAGCGGCTCTCCCAGCCGATTGCCCTGAGCGATCCAGACGCCGAGTTCAAGCTCCAGATCCAGCCGCTGCGTCGGTCCGAAGGTCGGCGCCGACGCATCCGGCGCCCGCGTCTGACCTGACGGGCGGCGCACGGTCCGGCCCGACGGCACAACGGTGGACGCCCGGCCGTGATAGCCGATGGGCACATGCTTGTAGTTCGGCAGCAACGGGTCGTCCGGCCGGAACAGGCGTCCGACGTTCATGGCGTGGTGAACACCCGCGTAGAAATCGGTGTAGTCGCCGATCGCTGCGGGCAGATGCATGATCGCATCGGACGCCTCGACCAGATGAACTTCTACCTCGCTGCGACGAGCCGTATCCGACAACAGGGCGGAGGCCGCCCGGCGCAGGGCGCAGCGCGGCGCCGGCGCCAGAGCCAGAAGCGGATTCAGCGCGGGGCCGGATGCCGCCTCTGCTGCGGTCTGCGCCTCGCCGTCGAACAGACCCGAACGCGCCGCAGAGGCCAGATCCAGAATTCGTTCGCCGATAGCCATGCCGCCGCGAGGCGCCTCGCCCGGACGGCTGAACACGCCCAGCGGCAGATTCTGGATCGGGAAGTCGGCGTGGCCGTTCGCGCTATCGACCCAGCTGACGCGCGCCGGATCGTGGGTTTCGTCGGTCCCCCTCACGCCGTGCGGCCTTTCTGGAAGCCGGTCCAGCAGTCGTCGTAGTCGAGCTGCATCAGCGGCGTCTGCTCGGCCCAGGCCGTGGTGCGGATGGGCATGCGCGTCTCGAACATGAAGGCCAGGGTGTTCTCGATCTTGTGCGGCTTGAGATCAGCCCTGGTCGCGCCATCCCAGCTGGCCTGGTCCGGACCGTGGCCGCTCATCCGGTTGTGCAAGGAGGCGCCGCCCGGCGCGAAGCCGCCCGCCTTGGCGTCATACTCGCCGAAGATCAGCCCCATGAACTCGCTCATGACGTTGCGGTGGAACCACGGCGGGCGGAAGGTGTCCTCGGCCACCATCCAGCGCGGCGGGAAGATGACGAAGTCGCAGTTGGCCGTCCCCGGCGTGTCCGACGGACTCGTCAGGACGGTGAAGATCGACGGATCGGGGTGGTCGAAGCTGACCGTGCCGATGGTGTTGAACCGCGCCGTGTCATAGCGGTAGGGGGCGTAGTTGCCGTGCCAGGCGACCACGTCCAGCGGGCTATGATCGAAGGTCACAGCCCACAGCTTGCCGCCGTATTTCTGAACGCACTCCGTCGGGCGATCCACGTCCTCGAAGGCGGCGACCGGCGTCTCGAAATCGCGCGGATTGGCCAGGCCATTGGAGCCGATGGGGCCGAGGTCCGGCAGGCGGAAGGGCGCGCCGTAGTTCTCGCAGACATAGCCGCGCACTTCGCCGTCCACCTCGACGCGGAAACGCACGCCGCGCGGGATGACGACCACATGGCCCGGCGCCGCCTCGATCACGCCCATCTCGGTGACGAAGCGCTGCGCCCCCAGTTGCGGCACGATCAGCAACTCGCCGTCGGCCGAATAGAAGACCCGATCGACCATCGAGCGGTTGGCGACATAGAGGTGGACGCCCACCCCCGTCCCGGAATCGGCGTCGCCGTTGCCGCCATAGGTGGTCAGCCCCTCGACCCAGTCGGTCGGCTGGTCCGGCATGGGCAGCGGGTCCCAGCGCATCCGGTTGGGATTGGGCGGCGTCTCGGTGAAGGGACCGGAGCGCACCTTCCCTTGCGCGAACGGCTGATAGGGCCCGTGCTGGGCCGACGGCCGCAGGCGATAGAGCCAGCTGCGCAGATTATAGTCGCGCGGAGCGGTGAAGGCCGTGCCCGACAGCTGTTCGGCATAGAGGCCCAGCGCGGGGCGCTGCGGCGAGTTGCGACCCACCGGCAGGGCGCCGTCCACCGCCTCCGTCGCGAAATGATTGGCGAAACCGCTCTGATAGGCGGGCGCGTCAGCGGCCATGTTCAGGCCTCGACCTTGATGACGCCGCGACGGATCTGGTCCAGTTCGATGGACTCGAACAGGGCCTGGAAATTGCCGTTGCCGAAGCCCTCATTGCCCTTGCGCTGGATGATCTCGAAGAAGATCGGACCGAACAGATTCTCGGTGAAGATCTGCAGCAGCAGGCCTTCCTCGCCAACGCTTCCATCGATCAGGATGCGGTTCTTCTTGAGCCGTTCCAGGTCCTCGCCATGCCCCGGCACACGCTTGTCGACCAGTTCGTAATAGGTCTCGATGGTGTCCTGCAGTTGGACTCCTCGGGCGCGCAGCTTCTCGACCGTCTCGTAGATGTTGTCGGTCGTCATCGCCAGGTGCTGGATGCCCTCGCCGTTGTACTGGCGGATGAATTCCTCGATCTGCGACTTGTCGTCCTGGCTCTCGTTCAGGGGGATGCGGATCGCCTTGTCCGGAGCGATCATGGCCTGGGAGAAGAGGCCCGTCGCCTGCCCCTTGATGTCGAAATACTTCTGCTCCTCAAAGCCGAAGATCTGGTTGTAGAAACTGGACCATGTGCGCATCTCGCCGCGCCGGACATTGTGGGTCAGGTGGTCAAGCAGGTCCAGGCCGACGCTGTTCGCCGCCTCGGCTTCGCGCCAGCCCTCGATCTCGGTCCAGGCGTCATAGAGGGAGCCCTTCGCCCCGAACCGGTCGACCAGATAGAGGTAGGAACCGCCGATGCCCTGCAGCACCTTGGCGTCCGCGCCCAGGGCGCCCGTCGCGGCCTCAGCCGCCTTAGCCCCGCGCGACAGGGCCAATTCATAGGCCTGGGCGGCGTCGGCGACCCGGAAGGCCATGCCGCTGGCGGACGGGCCGTGGGCCGCGCGGAAATCAGCGGCTTGACCGGTCGGCTCGCCGTTGACCAGCAGATTGGTGCGGCCCTGCTTGTAGCGCACGATATCCTTCATCGGATGGCGGTGCGTGGCGACGAAGCCCAGCTGCTCGATCAGAGCCTTCATCGCCGACGGATCAGGGCTGGTGAACTCGACGAACTCGAAACCGTCGAGGCCGATGGGATTTTCAGGCGTGATGGTCATGGGTTTGGCTCCGCGGGTCGCGCGCCTCGGCGGCGCACAAGAAAGGATCAGGGAAGAAACGGGAGCCGGCCGCCGCCGTTTCCACTCCTGCTGCTCAGAATGGCGCGAAGAAGGCGCGATTGCCTTTCAAAACCCCTCGTGGGATGGACTGAGACGAAAGCTATGGTTCCAATTTCGAGAAAAAATGAAACAGACGTCTCTCGACGAGGTCGATCGTCGGCTCCTTCGACTGCTCCAGGATGACGCCAGCCTCAGCCACGCGGCCTTGGCGGAAAAGGCGGGGTCCTCGCCGGCGTCCTGCTGGCGACGAATCCGGGCACTGGAAGAGGCGGGCGTTCTGCGGAGCACCGTCCGCCTGGTGGACGCGGCCCGCGTCGGTCGGGGCGTCAATGTGATGTGCCAGTTACGGATGCGCTCCCACGCGCCCGATGATCGTCAGGCCTTCGAGAGCTTCCTGCAGACCAAGCCAGAGGTGATGGAGGCTCACTCCATGTCGGGGGAATGGGACTATCTGCTGCGGATCGTCGCCGAGGACGTGGCGGGTTATGAGCGGTTCCTGATGCGCGATCTGCTGAACCATCCGAACGTGTCCAACGCCGCCTCCCACTTCGCCCTTAGCCAGGTGAAATACACGACAGCGGTGCCGATCTGACGCGAGTGTGAAATTTATGCACGCTTCACCCCCATAACGCATGACCCATGCTCGACCTGAGGGCGACGCTTCGTGTTTGCATGAAACTAGCGCATGACGGCGATTAATCTGACGATGGGAAACATCGTCGAGGGGGATGACTCATGTTGCGACGCGTCTTGGCGGTCGGCTTTCTGCTGATGTCCGCCTCCGCCGCCTGGGCGGCCGAGCCCCAAACCTTGGCGGTGACCCTCAAGCCCCTGCCGGACGGTCTGGGCGGAATAGCTCGACTGAACGTCGAGATGCGCCTGCCGTCGCCGTCGATCGCGGACGGCGAGGCCCTGCTCAGAATGCCGGTGACCCTGGTCTCCACGCCCACGGCCGCCTACGCCGCCGAGGACATTCATGTTCGTGACAGCCAGGGCGACCTTCCACTCCGGGCCGTGGATGATCCCGCCACACCGGAAGGCGTCTATCGCCGCTACT
The DNA here is from genome assembly GCF_053616535.1 of Brevundimonas sp. NPDC055812. Taxonomy (NCBI): domain Bacteria; kingdom Pseudomonadati; phylum Pseudomonadota; class Alphaproteobacteria; order Caulobacterales; family Caulobacteraceae; genus Brevundimonas; species Brevundimonas sp. NPDC055812. The sequence goes on from NZ_JBSHDX010000011.1 coordinate 31,973, forward strand.
TGCCGCAGCGCGCCGCGGCGGGCGATCTCGTCGTCTCCTACGGCGCCGCGCCGCGCGCCGTATCGGCGGAAACCCGCAACGGTCCGCTGTTCGATCTGCGCGCCCAGCCGGGCGGGCTGATGGGAGCCGGAGTCTATTTCTTCGCCCTGCCGGTCAGCGACGATCCCTATCGCATCACTCTGAACTGGGATCTGTCGGCGCTGCCGGACGGCGCGCGCGGGGTCTGGAGCCTGGGCGAGGGCGAACGGACCATCACCGCCCCGGCCAGCACCCTCTCCTTCTCCTTCTACGCGGTTGGAGCGGTTTCAAGCGAGCCGGAGGCGGGGGCCGAGGACTTCGCCCTCTACTGGCTGGCCCAGCCGCCGTTCGACATCGAGGAACTGGCCGGAGAAACCCGCGCGCTCTACACCTATATGGCCCGGTTCTTCGGCGACGAGCATGCGCCCTATCGTGTCTTCGTCCGTGAAAACCCCTATCCGGCCGGCGGCGGCACGGCCTTGGCGAAGTCCTTCATGTTCGGCTACGGCGCGAACGGGCAGACCACGGGCGGCGGGCTGCAGATGCTGCTGGCGCACGAGATGGCCCACAACTGGCCGCGTCTGACCGACAGCGCCCACCCTCTGACCGCCTGGTACACGGAAGGCGCGGCCGAATACTATTCCTCGACCCTGGCCTACCGGGCGGGCTTGCTGAGCGCAGACGACTTGCTGGACATCGTCAATCGCCGCGCCGACGGCTACTACGCCAACCCGCACTTGGGCCTCTCCAACGCCGAGGCCGGCAAGATATTCTGGAGCGACGCCCGGGCCCAGCGCGTGCCCTATGGCCGGGGCTTCATGTATCTGACCAACGTCAACGCCCAGGTTCGGGCGGCATCGGGGGGACAGCGCTCGCTCGACGACTTGGTGCTGGAGTTGCTGGCCCGCCAGCGTCGCGGAGAGCCCGCCGGCCTGGCAGAGTGGCGCGCCCTGCTGGTCGTTGAACTGGGCGAGGCGGCCGGGCGAGAGTTCGACGCCATGACCGAGGGCGAGCTGATCACTCCCCTGCCCGACTCGCTCGGCCCCTGCTTCCGTGCTGTCGCGGTTCAGGCCCGCCCCTATGATCTGGGATTCGACGAGATGCGTCTCGGCGTCGTCGCCGACCTGCGCGCCGACTCGGCCGCCGCCCGCGCCGGCCTGGCGAACGGCGATGAAATCCTGACCCTGACGCCCATCCCCGAGTTGCAGAAGGACGAGGGCCGCATGATGGAAATGACCATACGTCGCGATGGTCAAACCTATGGCGTTCGCTATCTGCCACGCGGCGAGCCTGTCAGCGGCTGGCGCTGGGAACGGGTCGAGGACGTCGCCGCCGACCATTGCGCCCTGTGATCTCGTGTCGAGGAGGATAAGCATGAGCCGCACCTCGGAAGGCCTGACCCGTCGAACCTGGCTGGCCGCCGCGGCCGCCCTGCCCGCCGCCTCCGCCGTGGCGGGCGGAGCGACGGCAGCGCCGGCCTCCATCCTGCCTTCGCCCGCTCCCAGCCTTGGCGGCGCGCAGTTCCCCGACATCCAGGAAACCTATCTCGACGCCGGATCGGTCCACCCCTTCAGCGTCGGCGCACGTGAGGCCGTGAAGCGATACCTCGACTCCCGCGCCATGAACGGCCGCCCCGAAGGCTATGAGTTCGGCCCCTTGCGCCGGTCGGTGCTGGCGCGCTTCGCCGCCCTGATCAACGCCACGCCGGGCGAAGTCGCCTATGTCCAGAGCACCTCCGCCGGCGAACAGATGGCGGTGACCGCCCTGGGGCTGCCCGAGGCGGGCGGGCGAATCGTCACCGACGCCCTGCATTTCTTCGGCTCCTTTCATCTCTACAACGAACTGGAGCGGGCGGGGATGGAGGTGGTCATCCTGCCGATCCGCGACGGCCGCATCCTGATGTCCGACATGGAGGCGGCGGTGAACGACCGCACGCGTCTGGTCGCGGTCTCCGCCATCTCGACCATCAACGGCTTCCAGCACGACCTGAAGGCGGTCTGCGACCTGGCTCACGCCCACGGCGCACGGGTCTATGTCGACGCGGTTCACGCCGTCGGCTCGACGCCGATCGACGTCAGGGCGACCGGCGTCGATCTGCTGGCGACCAGCAGCTACAAATGGCTGATGGGCGACATGGGACTGGGCTTCATCTACGCCCGCGCCGATCTGATCCCGCATTTGAAGCGGCCGCAGGCCGGCTATCAGCAGGTCGCCGCCTTCGCCAGCCACGCCTATCCCTACGACCCGCCGGGCGATCGGCCCTTCGTCACTCGCGCCCGAGACGACGCCACGGGCCTGTTCGCCATGGGCACCTTCAGCAACACCGGCGTGGCCCACCTGGACTGGTCGCTGGACTATATCCAGGGCCTAGGCGTCGAAGCCATTCAGGCCTGGCGCCAGCCGATCATCGAGCGTGCGCGGCGCGAACTGCCCCGGCTGGGCTTCGAACCGATGACGCCCGAAGACAGCACCGGCCCCCTGATCGCCTTCGCCTATAAGGACGCGCGTCAGACCTTCGGCGAGCGGCTGAAGCGCGCCGGGGTTCGGGTCACGCTCGGCGCCCACCGGCTGCGCGTATCGGCGTCCGTGTTCAACACCCCGGCCGATATCGACCGTCTGCTGGAAGCCCTGGCGTGAGCGAGGGCCTGACCGTCATGGACGCGGAGGCGGTGCGGGCGCGTCTGACGATCGCCGCCTGCATTCCGCTGATGCGCGAAGCCATGACCGCCCTGTCGTCCGGTCGGGTCGAACAGCATCTGCGCAGCTTCCTGTCGGTCGGCGAAGGACGCACCTTCGCCCTGATGCCCGCCGCTTCGGCCGACGGGTTCGGCGCCAAGCTGGTCAGCGTCTACCAGGATACGGACCATCCCGGCCGTCGACGGCATCAGGGACTGGTCGTCCTGTTCGATCCTGAAAGCGGCGCCCCGGCCTTCATCGGCGACGCTGAAGAGATCACCCGCATCCGCACCGCCGCCGCCAGCGCCGCCGCCACGGACGCCCTGGCTCGGCCTGACGCCGCGATCCTGGCCGTGATCGGAACCGGCGCCCAGGCGCAGGCCCATCTGGAGGCCATGGCCCTGGTGCGGCCCCTGACCGAGGTCCGAGTCTGGGGCCGGGACGCCGAGGGCGCCCGCCGCTTCGCCGAAGAGATGCGGAAGAAGTACGACTGCCCCGTCCGCGCCTGCGCGACGGTCGAGGCCGCCGTCCAGGCCGCCGACATCATCTGCACGGTCACCGCATCACGCGACCCGATCCTGCACCGGGACTGGGTGACGCCCGGCGCCCATGTGAATCTGGTTGGCTCCAGCGGCCCGCACGCCGCAGAGGCTGATATCGAGCTGGTCGCCGCCAGCCGCTTCATCGGCGATCATCGCGAGCATGTCCTGGCCCACGGCGGGGAGTTCCTGCGCGCGCGCCAGGCTGGACGCGTGACCGACGACCATATCGCGGCCGAAATCGGCGAGGTGTTCGCCGGCCGCCGGAACGGCCGCATCAGCCCCGCCGACATCACCCTGTACAAATCCCTGGGCCACGCGGTTCAGGACCTGGCCGCGGCCGCCTGGCTGCTCTCCCTCGAAAGGACCGCCCGTCATGGCTGACGCTCCCCGCCTTCGTCAGGGCGTAGGCCTGCTTTCCGTCGTCGCCCTGGGCATGGGGCTGGCGGTGGGCGTGTCCATCTTCTCGGTCATCGCTCCCGCGACGGCGCTTGCGGGACCGGCCATGCTGCTGGCCGTCGTCGTGGCCGCCGTGCCGATGTTCATCATCGCCGTCACCTACGCCTTCATGGGCTCCGCCCTGCCGACCGCCGGCGCCTCATACGAATGGCCCCGGCGTTTCCTGTCGCCGGCGACCGGCTTCATGATCGCCTGGCTGCGCATCGTGGGCAGCGTCGGCGCCATGCTGATCCTGGCCCTGGTGCTGACTCGCTATGTGTCGATGATCGTGCCCGTGCCGACCAAACCGACCATGCTGGCGGTCTTCGCCCTGGTCTTCGGGCTGAATCTGGTCGGCGTCGCCCTGGCCGCACGGGTGCAGACCCTGCTGATGGGCGCCCTGATCCTCCTGTTCGTCGTTTTCGCCCTGTGGGGCGCGCCCTCGATCAAGCCCGCCGCCTTCACGCCTTTCATCAGCGAGGGCTGGGGCGGGGTCCTGGCGGCGACGCCCCTGCTGATCGGCCTCTTCTTCGGCATCGAGGCGGCGACGGAAGTCGGCGACGAGGTCAGGAACAGCCGCCGAGCCATTCCCATCGGAGTCGCAGCCTCCATCCTGTCGGCCATGGCCCTGTATCTGATGGTCGCAGGCGTCGCCATCGGCGTGCTGGGCCCCGAGAAGCTGGCCGCCAGCGAAACGCCGGTGCTGGACGCCGCCGCCGTCTTCATGGGGCACGACGTCGCGGGCCCGCTGATCGTCGTCGCCGCCGTCCTCGCCATCGGCAAGTCGCTGAACGCCCTAGCCATGGTGTTCAGCCGCTACCTCTACGCCATGGCGCGGGCCGGCGCCCTGCCCTCGCCCCTGGCTCGCATTCACCCGCGTTTCCAGACGCCTCACATCGCCCTGGCCGTGGCCTTCGGCTTCTGCTGTCTGGGCCTGCTGGCGCCGATGAACCTGACCGCCCTCTTCCTGGCGGTGAACGTGCCGACCCTGCTGAAATACGGCGCGACCTGCCTGGCGGCGGTCCGTATCGCCCGAAAGCACCCGGAGATTCACGCCCAGGCCGTGTTTCGTCCCAGCCGCGCCTTCGTAGCCGTCTGGGGCTGGTTGGGCGCCGTCGCCTCTCTGGTCGTCGTTCTGCTGGGCCTGACCACGGATTGGAAGCCCTATGTCGCCCTGCTCGTCTGGGGCCTGATCGGCGCGCTCTGGTATGCCGTGCGCGGCCGCTTCGGCGCTCCGATTTCGGAAACCGCTCAATGACCCGAAAATCCTTCCTGACGACCGTCGGCCTGGCCGTCGCCCTGTTCGTCTCGCCTCAGGCCGTCAGCGCCCAGCCGCAGGCCGCATCGGCCATCGCTGCGCCGCCGCGCGCCGTCGTCACCCGTCACGACCTGACTCTGGGCGGGTCCCCGATCGCCTATGAAGCCGTGGTGGCCGAAACCGTCGTGGCCGCGCCGGAAGGCGAGGACGAGGCGACGATCGTCACCACCTCCTATCTCCGCACCGGCGTGGCGACGGCGGACCGGCCGGTGCTGTTCATCTTCAACGGCGGCCCCGGCGCCTCGACCACGCCTTTGCATTTCGGCGCCTTCGGACCGATGCAGCGCCTGGGCGAAGGCGAGGCGCAATTCCTCGTTCCCAACGCCCACAGCCTGATCGACGCGGTCGACCTGGTGTTCATCGACCCGACAGGCACGGGCTACAGCCGGCCGCAGGATCCGTCCCTGGGCCAGGGTGCGCCCTTCTGGAGCCGCACCGGCGACGCGCGCTCGGTGGCGCAGGTGATCGAGCGTTGGCTGGCGACCCACGACCGCGCAAGCTCGCCGCGCTACCTGCTGGGCCAGAGCTATGGGACCGTCCGCGCCGCTGAAGTGATGCGTGTCGCCCCGGACCTGGCGTTCGACGGCGTGCTGCTGTTCGCGCTGGTGCCGGGCGAACGCAGCGGGCCGTTGGCCTATATGTCGTCCCTGCCCAGCTACGCCGCCACCGCCTGGCTGCATGATCGCATCGACCGCAAGGGCCGCAGCGTCGAGCAGGTCTATGACGAGGCCGTCCGCTTCGCCCGCACCGACTATGTCTCGGCGCTGATCCAGGGCGGCGCCCTGCCCGCCGCCGAGAAGACGGCGATCGCCCGTCGCTTGTCGGACCTGACGGGCCTTTCGACCGCCTTGATCGAAGAGAACGATCTGAAGATCGACAACCGGCTCTTCATGTTCAACCTGCTGGCCGATCAGGGCCTGCGCACGGGGCAGCTCGACACCCGCGCGACGGCGCGCCTGGACGCTCCGGCCAAACAGCCCCCGCATGACGACCCCGGCCTGAGTTACGCCCCCGAGGCGGATCGCCCGATCGCTCCGGGCCAGACTGTCTTTCGCGCCAGCGACGGCGGATCAGTCGTCGACGCCTACTATCGAGAAACGCTGAACTATCGCGCGCCCGACGCCTATCAGGCCCTGAACCTGAGGGTGAACAGCGCCTGGAACCACGAAGGCTTCAAGGACGCCATGCCCTATCTGGCGGAAGCGATGAAGCGCGATCCGGACATGCGGCTGTTCTGGGCGGCGGGCTACTACGACCTGTCCACGCCGGCCTATGGCGGGCGCTACACCCTGGATCAGGCCGGCATTCCGGCGGATCGCCTGACGGCGGCCTATTTCGCCTCAGGCCACTCGGTCTTCGTCGAGGACAGCAATCTGGCGGCCCTGGCGCAGGCGGTTCGCCGCTTTATGAGGGTCTCCGGCGAAGGCCGCTGACGCGCCGGCTAGAAGGGAACGACCGTTCCTTCGCCCGTTTCACGCGCCGTCTGGACCAGCCAGGCGGCGCTGGCCAGATCCTGAACGACATGGCCCAGGGATTTGTAGAGAGTGACCTGGGCCTCATCCTGACGACCCGCCAGATCGCCGGCGAACACCTGACCGATCTCTCCGACCACATGGCTGTCGTCCACATGGCCCGTGGCCTTGGCGGCCAGAAACTCGGCTCCCTGCGCCAGAACGCCGGGATGGTAGTCCGCGATGAAGCGGCTGCGCGCCACCAGGTCGGCGGCGATCTCGACCGGTCCGGCATAGCTGGAGCCCACCGCATTGACGTGCGCCCCGTCGGGCACCCAGTCACTGTACAGGATCGGATCTGCAGCCGCCGTGGTCGTGCAGATGATGTCTGCATCACGCACCGCCGCTTCGACATCGGCGCAGGCGGATATGGCCAGACCCAGATGCGCGCCGACCCGGTCCGCGAAGTCCTGCGCCCGCTCTGGCGAACGTCCCCACACGCGCACCTCGCGCAAGGGCCGAACCGCCGCCATGGCCTCGACATGGGCCTCAGCCTGCTCGCCATAGCCGAGAACCGCCAGGCGCGAGGAGTCAGGCCGCGCCAGCGCATCCGTCGCCGCCGCGCTGGCGCAGGCGGTGCGGATGCGCGTCACCTCCCCGGCGTCGACCAGGGCGGCGAGCGTCCCGTCCTGCGGATCAAAGACCGCGATCGCGCCCTGATGCGAAGGGCGGCCTTGAGCGAAATTTTCAGGATAGACGCTGACCAGCTTGGCGCCGAAGACCGCGTCCTCGGCTCCCATGGTGCCGGGCATGACGCCAAAGGCGCGCCCCTTGGCCAGATGCACCACGCTGCGCAGCGGCTGCAGGGTGCGGCTGGCCGAGAGGTCGATCATCGCCTGCCGCACCAGCGGAATGCAAACCTCGACCGTCAGGCGACGGCGGACGAAGTCTCGGTCCAGCAACAGCATGGTCATGCCCCCTCGCACGCAACCCGCGGGTCAGTGATAGTGTCCCTCCAGCCCTTCGGGGCCGAACAAGGCTGACGGCGTATCCGCCGCTTCTGTCCGCTTCGTCGGCTGGGCGGGCGCATGGATCGTCACCCCGGAAGCAAACGGTCGGATGCCAATCTCAGGATAGATCTCGGCCGGTTGATAGGCCGCTCCGCCCTTCATCACCAGGCGAATGGCGCGGATGGCGTTGATGTCCTGCGTCGGGTCGCCCGGCACCAGGAAGAAGTCCGCCATCTTGCCCCGCGCGATGCTGCCCAGATCCTGATCGCGTCCCATGTAGCGCTCGGGCGTCAGCGTGCCGGCCGTCAGAGCCTCGGCCGGGGTCAGACCCGCCAGGGTGAACAACTCCATCTCGCGGTGAACCGTGAGGCCGAGCGTATCGTCGGTGCCCGGCAACAGGGTTACGCCCGCATCGTGCAGCCGCTTGATGGTCTCCAGAATCTTCTGGAAGCCGCCGCGATAGGCGGCGTCGGCCTCGGGCGTGTTGATATCGACGAAGGCGCGACGGCGATAGCGCTGATAGCCGATCGGCATGTTTTCGATGAAGGCGGCGGCCATAGGCGGAATCTCGCCCGCCCGGCTCATCATCAACGTCTCCAGCGTGACGGCGGTGACGTCCAGGGCCGACTTCTGCTCCACCATGGTGCGGATCGTCCGCTGCACCCGCTCGCTGTCCATGTCCAGGGTCGCGCCGCGCGCCATGGCGGTCAGGCGCAGGGGCGTGCGCGAATCCTCGCCCGGCTCCAACAGCCAGCCCAGCATCAGCTGGTTGATGTGCGAAATTTCGTCATAGCCGGATGCCAGCGCCTGATCGGGCGTAACGAAGGCGGGCACGTGACCGGTCACGCCCAGGCCCAGCCGATGGGCCTCCGCCGCCACCGGCGCCACCCACTCAGGATGCAGGGAGTTGTAGATCTTCAGCTGCCAGTAGCCGTGATCGGCGTACCAGCGCACCGCCTCCAACGCCTCTTCCAGGGTATCCGCCAGAAGACCGGTCCGCACAGAATAGGGACTGCGCCCCTCCAGCATGCCGTTACGCACGATGCGCGGGCCGGGCAGTTCGCCGCGTTCGATCTCCCCGATCAGGTCGATCAGCCGCGCATTGTCATTACCCATGTCGCGCGTCGAGGTGACGCCCGCCAGCAGATAGTTCAGCCCGCTCTGGGTGTTGTTGTGAGCGTGCATGTCGTGCAGCCCCGGCACCAGGGTCCCGCCTTCCCCGTCGATCTCATAGACGTCCGCTCGGCGCGGGCCGCCGGTCTCAGGCAGAATGGTCGCGATCCGATCGCCGAAGACGGTGACCTCCGACAGCGGCGACAGGTCGCCCGTCTCGGGCTGAAAGATGCGGACGTTGCGGAAACGGACAGGCGCGTCGAAGGCCTGGGCGAAACGCGACTGGATTTCTCGGATGCGCTGGGTCTCGAGTTCCGCCTGAAGGCGGCGCAGCGCCGGCTCTTCTTCAGCCAGGTCCTCGCGGATCAGACCGCCAAGACCGCCGATCAGATCGCCCTTGTCGTCCAGCAGCAGATAGCTGGGCGCCAGGTTCAGCCCGGTCAGACGATAGACGACGGCGTTCACCGTCCCGCCCTTCAACGGCAGGCGCCTAACCTCCGTCAGGGTGATCCGACCGCCCGGCGCGACGTCCAGCGTCTGTTGCGGCGCGTCCGACAGGGCGTTGGCGTAGAGGGCCAGGCTCCAGGGACTGGCGTCATTGGCGACATAGAGACGGCCTGCCGATACGGGCGCTTCGCCGGAGTCGGCCTGGCTGGTCCAGCGCACCCGATCGCCCGTACGCTCGAAGCGTTCGTTGATCGCGCCGCCGAACAGAGAGGTTCCGTCAATGGTCCACAGCGTCGGATAGCCCTGGGCGTCTAGAACCAGATGCTCCTTGTGCTTGGGGCCTCGGCCGTTGTTGTCGACATGATAGTCGATGCGAACCTCGTCCTGCTCGCGGTCAACGACCATCCAGCCCACGTTTTCTCCACCGGCCACGACGTTGTAGCGAACCGTCTCGGCCCAGGCCGACGGCAGGGCCAACGCCGCCCAGGATACGGCGGTCGCAGCCAGAATGCGCCAGGCGGAGCGGCGGTGAGACAGTTTCATGGTCAGTTTCCTCCAAGTCCTCTCGGCTCTTTGCGGCCTTTTCAATCAGGGTTTCGTCGGTCAGCGCTTCAGCGCTTCATGAAGACGGGACAGCCCCTCGTCCATCAGCTCCGGCGACAGACCGATGCCGAGCCGCATATATCCGGGCAGGCCGAACATCTCGCCCGGAGCCGTGACCAGGCCGTCTTCGCGCCACAACCGCTCGGCCAGAGACAAGGTGTCCGCATGGCGGACGACGCGCGGAAAGGCCATGCAGCCGAACTCCGGCATGGCGCCGTCCAGCAGGCCGTCGGCGCGCATCGCCGCCAGGTGATGTTCCAGGATCGGCCGCCGCTCGGCCAGAACCGTTCGCCAATGCGCCTCGAACGGGTCGGGGTTTTCCAGGATCAGGGCGCTGACGGAGTGGGTCAGCTTGGAGACGCCGAACTCACGCGTGGCGTTGACGGCGGCGATCCGTGCGGCCGCCGTCGGATCAGCGAGAATCCAGCCGCAACGCAAACCATAGAGGCCGAAGACCTTGGCCAGGCTGTTGAGGCGGATGAGATTGGGCGCTGCGGGCAGGCTCACAACCGCCGGCCGGGCGAAGTCCGCATAGACTTCATCGATCACCAGCCAGGCGCCCTTTTCCGCCGCCGCCCGCGCAAGGTCCAGCACAGTCTCTTCGCTCAGGCGTCGTCCCGACGGATTATGCAGGTTGGTGATCACCGCCATGCGCACGCCCGGCGCGAGCGCTTCGCGCAAGGCGTCCGCCGTCAGATCGAAGTCCGGCGCCGCGCGGACCAGCGGCATGGCGACGCCGCCCGCCGCTTCGGTCAGGCCGCCCAGAACATCGAAGCCAGGCGTCTCGATCAGAACCCCGTCACCCGGCTGGATGAAGGCGGCCAGAACCTGACTCAGCCCGTTGGCCACTCCGGTTGTGGTCAGCACGGCTCGCTCCGGCGCGCCGTATCGTGCGGCGACCGCCGAGATCAGATAGGGATTCCCTCGCCCGAAAACGCTCGTGTAGCGGTCGGTCGGTCGCCCATCGAAAGCGCCTGCAACCAGAGCCGACAACAGGGCCGTCGGCTCCTCGATCGTGCTTTCGAACAGCAGGCGCGCATCCGCCTGCAAGGGCATCAACCGGTAGAGATTCCGGCTCCATGCGCTGTAGCTGGCGCCGTTATACAGGGAGGGTGAGTCCACAGCCGGCCGCGCGACGCTTTCAGCGCCCTTGGCGGAGGCGGACAAGGGATTGGTCGGCATCCTCGGCCTTGGCGTTCAGCGGGAAACCAGCCCGTTCCCATGTCCGCATCATATCCTCGGGCTTGGCGGGCGATCTTTGCGTTTGTCAGCGCAACCCCCTCTATGCATGAATAGACAATGCAGGCTTTGAGGAGAGGGAGCGAAATCAATGTCAGCCGCCTTGGACGCCATCGACGTACGGATTCTAGAGCAACTTCAAAGGGACTGCTCGATCTCCACCTCGGAACTGGCCGAGCGGGTCGGCCTGTCCCAATCGCCCTGCTGGCGGCGCATTCAGCGGCTGAAGGACGAAGGCTACATCAAGGCTCAGGTGGCGATTCTGGACGCCGAGAAAGCCGGCTTCCAACTGCACGTCTTCGCTCAACTGAAGATCAAACACCTGAGCGAAGAGGAACGCGAACGCTTCCTGGCCGCCATCGAGGCCACGCCGGAAATCGTCGAATGCTATTCAATCCTTGGCGAGCGCGACGCCATGATCAAGGTGATCGCTCCTGACATCCGCTGGTATCAGGACTTCATCTTCCGCAAGATCCTGAAGCTGCCCGGCGTCGAGGACATCAACTCGACCGTCGCTCTTTCGGAGATGAAGCGTTCGACCTTCCTGCCGGTCCGTCACCTCGCCAAGGCGAGCTGAGGCGAGCGTTCGGTTCACCAGGCGCTCATCGCCTTCGCATAGAAGCGACGCAGATGATCCGTCGCCTCGGCGCGGGCGTCGGGGTCGGAAAACACCGCATGGCCGGCGACAAAGACCCGATGATCGAAGCGATCCGACGGCAGGTCGGCGGCCAGATAATCCTGCACGGACCGCGCATAGGGAATGGTCAGGTCGTAATAGCCCGCCATCAGCGTCACATGCAGCCGATCATCACGCCGCATCAACTCGGAAAAGAGCGCGGGGATCATCACCGGGCCGCCGCTCCGGTTCCAGTTCCACGCCCGATTGGCGTCTATCGATAGACGGACATAGCCGTTGACCGGTCGATAGCCGATCTCCTCGCGGAACAAGGCCTCGACCGCTCCAGTCTGGTCGTAGGTCAGCGTGTAGGGCGAGGTCGAGGGATCGTCATAAGGCGGGCTGCGCCGCTCGGTCACAGCGCGCGACGCCTTGGCGCGGCTGTCCGATCCGCCGATCCGTATGCCCTGGTCGGCCAAAAGTTCCCGCATGAACAGGGCGGCGGGAATTTTCAGGCCGTTGTCCAGAATGAGCGTCTCGTCCAGGCCTGTATAGGCGGACAGGGCGCGCGCCATCTCGCGGCGAGACGCTTCGGCCAAGGCGTCGCCCTCGGCCAGGGCGTCAGCATAGGGACCGCTGGCGAAGGTCCAGGCCTGATCCGCGAGCTGCTGCACGGACATCGCCACATAGGCGCCTTGGCCATGGTGACGCGCCGTCACCGCCAGGGTGGGCAAGGCCCGGACCGCAGCGTCATATGTCTTGCCGCCCGGCGCCTCCTCGCGCCCCGCCATCGTGGAGGGCGACACCAGGGCGACCCCGGCCAGACGCGGCGCGGCGTTCATCGCCGCCAGGCGTTCCGCGACCAGCCCCACCCGAACGCCGGCATAGCTCTCGCCTACCAGAAAGACCGGCGCCCCTTCCCGCCCATGCGCGCTCAACCAGGCCAGAATGAAATCGGTGATCGCCGCCGCGTCCTCGTCCACGCCCCAATAGGCCGACGACGCATTATCCCCGAAGAAACGCCCATAGCCGGTGCCTGGCGCATCCACGAAAACCAGGTCCGTCGTATCGATCAGGCTATCCGGGTTGTCGACAAAGCGATACGCGCCGCGCGGATCGGCGCCCGCTGCGATCCGAGGAGCCAGACCTTCGCGCAGGGCGATGGTGGCGCCGCCCGGCCCGCCGTTGAACAGGAAGGTCACCGGGCGCGGCTCCACCGCCTCGCCGACATATGACACGGCGGACAAGGTGGCTCTGGCGCGCCCCTGCGGGTCGCGTAGCAGGGTCTCCGACGCCTCCGCGACGTAGGGCAAGATCCGTCCCCGCACCGTGACCGTTCCGCGCGTCGAAGCGGAGGCGGGAACGAAGGGGTCGGCGGCCTGAGGTTCGCTGCTGGCCGAAGTTTGGCCCTGGGCCTGGGCCTGAACCGGGGCGGCCAAAGACAATGCGGCCATGCACAGCCCCGCCATCAGGACCGCGGCGCGATGTTTGCAAAGCCTCATGCCCAGAACTCCAAGATCGTCAGTCAGCGGTCAGGCGGCCGATGTAACGGTCGCGCAAAGCCCGGTTCCGGGCGGTCAGGGGCTGCTCGACGCCGCGGATCATCACCATGCGGGCGACGCTGCTCGTCTCCAGAGGATCGCCGCTCCACAGCACCAGGTCGGCGTCCTTGCCCGGTTCGATCGAGCCGAAGCGATCGGCGAAACCGAAGATGACGGCGGGATTGATCGTCACCGCTTCCATCGCCTCGTTCCAGCTCAGTCCATGCCGCACCGCCCGCCCGGCGATGAACCGCGGCGTACGGATCAGGAAGACGATACGCGCGACCGAGGGCTTGAAGGCGATCTTCACGCCCGCTCTGCTGAGAATGGCGGCGTTGTCATAGGTGGCGTTCAGGCTGTCGAAGGTGAAGGCCTGATTGTCTTCGCCGTTCAGCACCACGGGAACGCCGGCGGCGGCGATGCGGTCCGCCACCATCCACCCCTCAGCCGCGCCCGACAGGATCAGCCTGACGTCCTGCTGCTCGGCGAAGTTCAGGATGTTGACGATGTCGGACGCCCGCTCGACCTCGACCAGCAGGGGTCGCTCGCCCCGCGTCACGGGAACCAGGGCCTGCAGGTCCAGTTCGGAGACCGGCGCATGCTCCAGACGCGCGCGATCGAAGGCGCGCGGATTTCGGTCATAGGCGCGCACCAGATCCAGCACCTGCGCCAGACGCGTCAGCAAGGCCCCGCGTCCGCCGCCCGCCGCCGCTGCGCCCTGAGCCCCGGCGTTCATCACCACGGCTGCGCCCGGCCGGACCGTCAGCTCATAGCCCTGGCCCAGATGGATGACAGAGGCCTGCCCGCCGAACAGCCGCGCCGAACCGTCGCTCGCCCGGCCCGGCGCATTCGGGGCCAGCACGGCGCGGGTCACGCCCTCGATGCGGGCCTCGGGAATCTGGGGCGAGTTGGGATTGACGTCAGCCAGAACATCAAACCCGGCGCCGAGATCAGGAGCGGTCGAGCCCAGACCGCCCCAGCCGCTGCCGATAGTGTCGTTCAGCCCCAGAGGAGTTATGGCGGCGACCAGGCCGGGCGTCAGGATCATCCCCTCCCCGTCTATCACCCTCGCCTCCGTCGGCACGGCGATATCCCGCCCGACCTCGGCGATGCGCCCGTCGCGCACAACGACGACGCCGCGCTCCAGATCCCCCTCAGGCCCCAGAGAGACGACACGCGCGTTGACGACCGCAACGGTTTCGGCGTCGGCAGCCATCGGCGCGCCCAACCCGACCAGCATCGAGCCGACGCACAGCAGGCGAAGAATCCGCGAGCCGCTCATCGCGGCGCCTCCGCCACGTCTGGGCGCCGCACATGACCCAGCTCGAAATCGGAACGGGGCGCGGCGGCGGGTGCAGTGCGATCGTGGACCTGCGCCCCATCCATGAAGACCAGATCGGGCGCCGAGTAGACGCTGAACGGATCGGCGCTCCACACGATGACATCGGCGATCTTGCCCGGCTCCAGCGAGCCGGTCCGATCATCCAGCCCCAGGACGCGCGCCGGATTCAGGGTGATCCAACGGATCGCCTGCTCCGGCGTGGTCTGCAGTCCCGCCTCGCGCCCGGCCGTCATCGCGCGGCCGGCCTCATGGTTCAGGTGCTGCATCAGCATGACGTCGTCGGAGTGCAGCGCCGCGACGCCGCCCGCCGCCTCGATGAAGGCGGCGTTCTCCATGATGGAGTCATAGGCCTCCATCTTGTAGCCGGACCAGTCCCCCGCCCAGGTCACGACCGGTACGCCCTCGCGGACCAGTTCAGGCGCGATCTTGAAGGCCTCCAGCGCGTGATGGAAGGCCGCGATGCGGAAACCGAACTCATGCGAGAGATCGATCATCTGCAGCATCTCATCGGCGCGGTAGCAATGGATGTGCACGGGGATATCGCCCTTCAGCGCGCCCGCAACCGTCTCAAGCGTCAGATCGCGACTAGGCGGATCAGCGCGCTCGCCCGCCGCCGTCTTGCGACGATAGGCGTCCCAGCGCGCGGCGTAGGCGGCTGCGGCGATGAAGGTGTTCCGATAGCCCATCATGGCGCCCGCGCGCGTGCCGGGCTTGCCGGCGCCGCCGCTGGACGGGTTCTCGCCGCAGGCCATCTTCAGGCCCTGGCGAGCGTCAGGGAACTTCATGGCCTGCGGCGACAAGGCCTCGACATTGCGCAGCACGACCGTGCGGCCGTTGAACATGTTCGACGAGCCGGGAAGGATCTGCATGGTCACGACGCCCGCAGCCAGAGCGCGCTCGAACATCGGATCCTGCGGCCAGACCGAATGTTCGACCCAGACCCCGCCGGGATTCGGGCCGCTCTCATTGCTGGAGTCGCCGCCCGCCGCGCCGGGGCTGGAGCCGGCTCCGATGTGAGCGTGCGGGTCGATGATGCCCGGCGTGACCCAGCGCCCGGCGGCGTCGATGACGCGGGCGTCCGTCGGCACGGCGAAATCGCGGCCCACCGCCTCGATGCGCCCCTCGCGCATCAGCACCGTTCCTCCGTCGATGCGCGGACCGGCAGCTGTGAGGATCACGGCGTTGATAATGGCGGTCGGCGGAGCCTGCAGCGCTCGATAGGTCGATGGATAGGCCGGCGGATCGGCGTAGGGATCCAGTCCTCTCGCCACCGCCGGGAATGATGCGGGCGACGCGACTGCAGGCCCCTCAACCTGAGCCGTCGCGCCGCCCGCCGCGGCTGCGCTCAGCGCCGCAAGACCCAGAATCCGCACCATCCCCCTCACGGTTATCTTCCCGCGATGAAGGCGCGCAGATCCTGGGCCATGGCCGTCCGGGCGTCCGGATTGCTGTAGGTCATGTGGCCGCCCTCATATTCCTTCAGCACGATGCGTTCGCGCGGATAGGCGGCCTGATCGGCCAGATAGCGGGCGGCGCCGATGGTGGTTGTCGTGTCGAACACGCCCGTCCCCAGCATCAGGCGGAAGCGCGGATTGGCCGCCATCGCACGCTCGACGCCTCGATCATAGAAGTAGTCGTCGAAGGGGCCGCCGGCCCCCTCGGTCGGCTCATAGCCCCACGGTCCCGGCCGAGGCGCCGATCCGCGATAGTCCGACATCGACAGGCGCACGCCCAGGTTCTCGGTCATGTGGCGCGCCAGCAGGGGCGCGACCATGGCGTTGACCTTGTTGTACGGGTCGGACGGCCGTTCGCCGGCGCGCCGCGCCGGACCGCTGTAACGGGCGTCGTACATGCCCAGGATCAGCCCCTGATCCTTCAGCAGCTCTACGCAGAAATTCATCTTGGTGATGACCAGACGGTTGGCCAGGTAATAGTCGGCGGAAATGCCGGTCAGGGTCTGGAGCCGCTCGGCCGTCGCGCGCCGCTCGGCCGCCGTCAGCTGATTGCCGCGCCGCAGGGCCGACAGATAGTCGGTCATGGCGAAGGTCCAGGACTCCTCGATCCGGGCCTTCAGGTCCTCGCTGCCGGGAATGCGCTTGTGGAAGGCTGCGATCGCCGTCAGCGCCGGCAGGTTGACCGCATAGGAGACGATATTGCCCCGGCGCTGGCTGGTCTCGATCATGTTCAGCGCCTGTCCCATCAGGGCGACGCCATCCAGCGGCAGGCTTTCGCTCAGCAAGCCGGCGGTCAGAGCGGCGCGCAAGGTGCCGTAGCTTTCTCCGACCAGATATCGGGGCGACCCTGCGCGTCCAGCCCCCCTCAGCCAGGCCTCGATGAAGCCCGCCGTCATGCGAGAGTCCGCTCCATCGGAATAGGCGGCCTTGCGGTCGGCCTCATCAACCAGCCGACTGAATCCCGTCTCGGGCGGATCAATGAACACTAGGTCCGCAACGTCCAGCAGGGAGTCCGCGTTGTCGAGCAGGGCGTAGGGCTCGGGCACATCCTCCGTGACGTCGCGAGGCGGGTCGTACCGCTTGGGTCCGAAGGCTCCCATGTGCAGATAGGACGAGGCGACGATCGGGCCGCCGTTGAAGAAGAACAGGACCGGCCGGGTCGCATCGACCGGTTCGGCCACATAGGCCGTTGTGACGAAACGCGCGGCAGGCCGACGTTCAGCCGCCGCCACCAGCGTCTCCTCGACCGTCGCGGTGTAGTTCAGTGCGCGGCCGTTGAAGCGGCCCTGATGACGCGACACGAAGCGGATCGGTCCTGTCGCCTCCGGCCGCGTCGTCTCCTGCGCAACCGCCGCCGGTGCGACGCCGGCCGATAGGGCCAAACCCGCCAGAAGCGACCGTCGGCTGGGAGCGAGGGACATGAGTTTCTCCAGAATTACGGCCTGTTACGACAGGGAGGCGGCGCCTGCGGACGCCTCCCCTATCGCATCAGAAGCGGGCGTTCACCCCGACGAACAGCTGACGCCCCAGGATGTCGCCATAGTTGCGCGTGGGGAAGGACGGCTGCTCATCCGTCAGATTGGTGACCCCGGCCCGCAGCGTGTATTTGCCGAAGTCGTACAAAGCTGAAACGTTGTGACGAATATTGGCGTCGATATCGGGCGTCGGCGTCGACTCGATCGTATCGAACCGGTTGACCTTGGTCTTGGGCAGATAGGACATCGAATAGGTCAGGCGCAGCGGCCCGCGCGCATAGCGCACGTCATAGCGCGACACCCAGTCAGGCGAGGCAGTCGTACCATCGGTTCGCAGGTAGTCGAAGCCCGTGACCGAGGTCTCCAGCAACGCCGTATGGGTGATTTCGGCGTTCAGCTCCAGCGAGCCGTAGTAGCCGCCCTGGAACCAGTCATCCAGGCTGAAGCCGTAGTTGATGTTGTAGACCTCGCCTTCATACCGGACACGACCGGCGTTGAAGGTCGTCGAGATCGCCGTCGCGACATGCCCCTGGTCATTATAGGTGAAGGTGTCGCAGGCGCTGCTGCGCTCGCTGGAGTCGAAGCAGGTCGCCATGAAGTCCACCGGTGCGAACGGCGAAAGCCCGTCCTTCAGCTCCACTTCCACCCGGTCCGCCACGATGGTCAGGCCCGGAATGAATCGCGGCTGCAGGATGACCCCATAGGTGGTGGTGTCCGACAGCTCGTTGCGCAGGTCCGGATTGCCCCCAGAGGTGATCATGACGTTGTTGAAGTTCTCACCCGGATCCTGAAAGCCTTCCAGCGGCCCCCAGCCCGGATTGGCGGCGAACAGGGCCTCGCAGTTGGCGCGGCGGACAGCGGGATTAGGCCCGGTGGCGATGCGGTCGGCGTCGCAGGGGTTGCGAGTGATGGACCCCAGGCTGGTGGTCGACGGGGCGAACAACTGGTTCAGCGTCGGCGCGCGGAAGTTGCGGCTGCGCGATACGCGAACCGTGACGCCGTCGACCACGCCCCAGCGCAGACCGGCGCCCCAGACGTTCTCGCGGCCGGCGATGGAGTTGTCGACGACCCGATAGGCGCCGTCGAGCTCCAGCGACTGGACGAACGGCAGGGTGAAGTCGCCGCCCAGGACGGGGATCAGCAATTCGGCGGAGAACTCATTGGTGTTGTAGTCGCCCGAGGTCGGGACCGATTTCGCGCCCGATCCCGTCAGGCCCTGCTGGCCCGCTTCAGACGGAGTGAAGGCGGCGTCCTCGGCGCGATACTCATAGGCCAGAGAGAAACTAACCGGACCGGCCGGCAGTTCGAACATGGTCCCGCCAAGCGTCGCCAGGAAGTTGTCCTGGGTGTTCTCATAGGTCTCGCCGACGCGCACCGACACATAGTCGCGCATGGCGTCTGTCACGGTGCCGGCGCCGAAGATGTTGATCGGCACGCAAGCGGCGTCGTCGTTCGAGGGATCGGCGTCGGCGTTGACGGCGCAGACGACCTGACCGCCCTGGTTCACAGCGTTCACAGCCTTCTGCATCCGCTGCGTCCAGACGCCCCATCCGGACCGTTCACCGTCCACCTGCGCACGGCTGTAGGACAGGCTCCAGTAGAAGTTGCGATCAGCGAAATCGAAGTCGCCTTCCAGGCCGATCTGGCCGCGCCAGACATCCGTCGCGTGGACGAACTCACGCGTCGGCACGGCGTCCGCCCATTGCTTGGACAGGAACAGAGGCGCGCCGGCTGCGAAGGCCGGGCTCGCCGCTTCCAACTGGGCGCGCGCCTCCGGCGTCAGGAAGGCGTTGTTGCGCGTGAAGGTCAGAACCCCAGCCCCCGAGGCGGCGTTGTTCAGAACCGTATTGCTGCCTCCCTGGGTGCCGAACGGATCACGACCTTCCGTCTGAGCATAGGTGAACTCGCCGGTCAGGCGCACCCGATCCGTCAGGTCGAAGCGGCCGATCAGACTGGTGTTGAACCGCTCCACGCCTGAGTAGAGCGCCGCAATCTCGCGATAGTCCCAGCCGTCTCCACCAGAGGCGAAAGGCACGCCGTAGATCGTTCCCGTGTCATAGCCGACCACGCTCTGGCCATCGGCCGCGAACTGGGTCGGCGCGCCGCCGATCTGCAACAACATGGCCGGAACCGGCGCGGGCGTGGTGTAGATCACCCCGTTGTAATTGAAGGGCCAGAACCGCCCATGAAGGATTTCCTTCAAGGCCGGGATGCCGTCATTTGGGCCCGTATCCGCGGAATTGCTGGTGGTCAGCCGCGCCAGGTTCGAGATCGGGCGATCGTAGCTCAGCAGGGAATCGCTCTCCGACCACTCGATGCTGCCGGCCAGGTTGGCTCGCCCGTCCAGGAAGTTGCGGCCGGCCGTCAGGCGCAGGCTGCTTTGCGGATAGTCGCCACGCCAGCTCAGACCGTACTGGGCGTCCAACTCCAGGCCGTCGAAGTCGTCACGCAGCACATAGTTGATGACCCCGGCGATCGCGTCCGACCCATAGACCGCCGCGCCGCCGGCCTGAACCACGTCGACACGCTTCAACAGCCCCACCGGAATGATGTTGGTGTCCACCACCCGATCACCCATGCCCTGGGCCGTGGTGACGAAACGGCGCCCGTTCACCAGCGTCAGGGTGCGGCCCGCCCCCAGGCCGAACAGGTTGGGAAACTGTTGCCCGCCGCCCGACTGGGCGCCGCTGCCGTCCGCCATCGGCGTGGACGGCACGACCGACGTATTCTGATTGAGGGCCTGCCCCGCCTGGACATAGCCGCGCTCATTCAGAACCTCGCGATCAACCGCCACCAGCGGCGCCGACGTCGAAGTGTCCGCGCGCCGGATGCGCGTACCCGTGACGACGATCTCTCCGACTTCCGATATTTGCTCGCTGTCGGCCAGGTCCGCCGTCTGAGCCTGAACGCTCGTCGAGGTCAGCAACGCCGACAGAGCCGCCCCGACCACGGTCGAGGCCATCAGCGCCCGTTTCGATAATTTATTCACGATCCAGTCCCTCCCGACATGGGCGCAAGGGATTCCCCGATCCCTCATTTATGTGAAACTTAGGCTGGGTCGGGTGGTTTGTTGTTTCGTTTTGTCGGAAGCCGGTGCCGCTGACCGAATGATAATGCTGCAGAGTCTCGAAACTGCGATTAAATAATGTGTTTACGTTCCTCGCATAGGCGCGCCATGCGAGGAATGACTTCGGCAGGAAGTCGTCCTGGCAGGATCACGACACGCTCTTCCGCGCAAAGATCCTGTCGGACCGCGATCCCTCAGCCGGCGAAGCTGCAGGAATGACAGCGTCAAACCAAGATGGAATGCCCTGGCATCACCCCAAGGCAGATACTCATTGTTTCTTCGCTCAGTATTCCATTCGCAGACCCAGCGTCAGGGTCCGCGGCGGGGCGTAGCCGGCGACGCCGCCGGCGGTTTCGGAGACCTCGACCTCGGCGTCGAACAGATTGTCGGCCGCCAGCCACAGCAC
>NZ_JBSHDX010000012.1:0-35304 GCF_053616535.1 Brevundimonas sp. NPDC055812
CGCGTATCGGACGGGTTCAGGCTCTCGCCCGGCCGCGACCCGGCGATCTTCTCGCCGCCGATCCAGTGCGATAGCTCAAGCGTCTCGGTCATGGGAAAATCTCTGATCTGGAAAGCGTGGGAACAACCGAAGCCTAAGCGCCCGATCAACCTAAGCGAACCCCCGAAGTCGACATGGATCGAGAGCGCTTGCGCATTAATCAGCGCTCATCGATCAAGCCAAAAGAAGCATAGGTCGATAGCTTCTTTGGCTTAGACCGGAATGGTCCGCCTCGATACCGTCTCTTCCAGATACAGGTGAAGACGCCGTCGGGGATGTCTTCCAGATCAAGGAAAAACCATGTCCAGAATGACGCCGAAGGAGTTGGCGGAAACGATCGGCGGCGGCTTGCTGTCCTTTCCAGTCACTCATTTCGACGCCCAGGGGCGTTTTGTGGAAAGCGCCTACCGCGAGCATTGCGACTGGATGCTTCAGAATCAACTGGCCGGGCTTTTCGCAGCGGGCGGCACGGGCGAGTTCTTCTCACTGAAACCTGCCGAGATCGAGGCGGTGGTCAAGGCCGCCGTCGCCGAAACGGCGGGGCGCACTCCGGTCATCGCCGGGGCGGGCCACGGCACGGCGGCGGCGGTCGAGATGGTGCAGTCGGCCGAGGCCGCAGGCGCTGACGGCGTGCTGCTCCTGCCGCCCTATCTGATGTTCGCCGGGCAAGAAGGCCTGGCGGCCCATGTCGAGGCCGTCTGCAAGGCGACCAAGCTCGGCGTCATCGTCTATAATCGCGACAACGGCATTCTGAACGCGGACACGCTCGAAAAGCTGTGCGAGCGCAACCCGAACCTGGTCGGATTCAAGGACGGCGTCGGCGACATCGAGTTGATGATGCAGATCTACGGCCGCATGGGCGATCGTCTGACCTACATCGGCGGCCTGCCGACAGCAGAGACCTTCGCCCCCGCCTATCTGGAAATGGGCGTGACGACCTATTCCTCGGCCATCTTCAACTTCGTGCCGGAGTTCGCGCAGAGCTTCTACAAGGCGGTGCGCGCACGCGATCATGCGACGATCATGGCGGGTCTGCGCGATTTCGTGCTGCCCTACATCGCCATTCGCAACAAGGGCAAAGGCTACGCCGTCTCTATCGTCAAGGCGGGAATGACCGCGATCGGCCGCAGCGCCGGCCCCGTTCGCACCCCGCTGGTCGACCTCAAGCCGGAAGAGTTCGCCGAACTGGAGGCCCTGATCGCCCGCATCCAGCCGCAGGCGGCCAAGTTGAGGGCCAACGGCTGACCCGGCCCTCGCAGGCCGCGCTGTTCCCCTTGAACCGAAGCTTCTAGGCTCCTCGGTTCAAGGGAGGGCCGATCATGTTTGAACTGAGCCAGTTGCGCTGTTTCGTGGCGGTGGCCGAAGAGCTTCACTTCGGTCGGGCGGCCCAGCGGCTGAACATGACCCAGCCGCCCCTCAGCCGCCAAGTGCAACTGCTGGAGCGCATTCTAGGCGTGGTTCTTCTGGACCGCACTAGCCGTTCGGTCCGGTTGACGCCGGCCGGCCGATCCTTCCTGATCGAGGCCAGACGCATCCTGCGTCTGGCCGAGACAGCCTCCCTGACCACTCGCCGCATCGCCAGCGGCGAAGAGGGCCGGGTCGCCATCGGCTTCACGGCGGCGTCCGGCTACAGCTTCCTGCCCCGACTGGTCGAACTGTCGCGTACGCGACTGCCCGGCGTCGACCTGGCCCTTCGCGAGATGGTGACGGGCGAGCAGATCGAAGCCCTGCTGACGGGACGCATCGACCTCGGCCTGATCCGCCCCCCGCTGAACCGGCCCGAGTTCGACAAGATCAGGGTGATGAACGAGAGCCTGGTCGCCGCCCTCCCATCCGGCGATCCGCGGCTTGACAAGCCAGTCCTGTCGCTCGGCGACTTCGACGGCCGCCCGATGATCATGTATGCGCCCGAGGGGGCCGGCTATTTTCACAGCATGCTGGCCGGCCTGTTCGACAAGGCGGGCGTATCCCCGCACCAGGTTCAGCACATGAGTCAGATCCACTCGATCCTGGCTCTGGTGCATGCCCGCATCGGCGCGGCGATCGTGCCCGAGGCCGCGATGCGCCTGCATTTCGAAGGCGTCGAGTTCCGTCCGCTGGACATCGATCCCGCTCGACCGGTCGAGCTTTACGTCGCCTGGCGACGCGATAACGACAATCCCAGTCTGAAGCCCCTGCTCGATCTGTTCGAGACGGACCCCGCCTCCGACGCCGATCCAGCGGCCGAGACGACCTGACCCCAAAGGAGACGACCATGAGCGATCCGATCAGCAGGCGGACCGTATGCGCGCTAGGCGGCGCGGCGGCGCTGTCAGCCATGGCCGGCGGCGTTCATGCCGACAGCGCCTCCCCGGTGGCGACAACGCGTCATGGACGCGTGCGAGGCTCCGTGGATCGCGGGATCAAGGTCTTCAAGGGGGTGCGCTACGGCGCCGACACCCGGCCGAGACGGTTCCAGCCCGCGCTGGCGCCTCAGCCGTGGTCGGACATCGCGCCGGCCTTCGAATACGGGGCGGCCTCGCCCCAGAAAAGCAATGAGCCGAACCAGAGCGAGGACTGTCTGTTCCTGAACGTCTGGACCCCTGCCCTGGCCGACGGCGGCGCGCGTCCCGTCATGGTCTATGTGCATGGCGGCGCCCACGCCAACGGCTCCGGTTCAAGCCCCCTCTATGACGGCGTGGCCCTTTGCCGACGCGGCGATGTGGTGGTGGTGACGCTCAATCACCGGCTGAACGTCTTCGGCTATAACGGCCTGGGCCAGATTCTGGGCGGCGCCTATGCCGCATCAGGCAGCGTGGGCAATCTGGATCTGATCCTGGCGCTGCAATGGGTGCGGGACAATATCTCGGCCTTCGGCGGAGATCCCGGCAATGTCACGGTCTTTGGTCAATCAGGCGGCGGCGGCAAACTGGTGACCCTGATGGCCATGCCGCTCGCGTCGGGTCTCTACCATCGCGTCATCACCATGAGCGGCCAGCACGTGACGGCCATGGGGCCGCAACACGCGGAGCGTCGCATGCGGCGCTACCTCGATCATCTGAGCCTATCCCCCGAGCGCGCAGCGGAACTGGCGAACCTGCCGACCGAGCGGCTGGTCGAGGGGTTGCGCATGAAGGACCCGATCGAGGAGGGCGACGACGTCTATTTCTGGTCGGTGATGGACCATGATGTCCTGCCCCGCCATCCGTTCGTACCTGACGCTCCGGCTGAAAGCGCCCACATCCCGATGATCATCGGCAACACCCATGACGAGGCGCGCAGCTTCACGGCGGGAGACGAGCGTAATTTCCGCCTGACCTGGGACACGGTGGCGGCCAAGCTGGCGCCCGAGTTCGTGCTCGACATGAACGCCCAGTACGTCGTCGACTGGTATCGTCAGCGTTTCCCGCAGATGACGCCGAGCGAAGTCTTCTTCGCCGCCGCGACCTGCGGTCGGTCACGCCCTGGCCATCTGATCCAGGCCGAGGAGCGCGCCAAGCAGAACGGTCCTACGTGGATGTATCAATTGGACTTTGGATCGCCGGTCGAGCCGCGTCTGGGCGCCTATCACGGCTTCGACATCGGTCTGGCGTTCGACAATTGCGACAAGCCCGGCTCGCGCGCCGGGAGCGGGCCGGAGGCCCGACAGGTCGCCGAGGCGATGAGCGAGACCTTCATCGCCTTTGCGCGAACCGGTGATCCGAACAACGCCGCCATCCCGACATGGGGCCGCTATACCCTGCCCGAACGCCAGACCATGATCTTCGACGTCGAAAGCCGCACAGAGAACGATCCGCGCGCCGAAGAACGCCGCCTGTTCCAGACCGCGCCCTTCCTGAAGAAGGGGACTTGAGGCGCCTAGCCGCAGACGTCGAGCGGAATGGCCTCGGCCATGGCCTGATAGCCGGCGTCAGACGGATGCAGCCAGTCGCCGCTGTGAAACGCCTGGCGCATGCGCGACGGCGCCTGGGGGTCGCGCAGGACGGCGTCGAAATCGATCAGACCGTCGGCCTCGCTCTGCTGGCGCAGCCACTGATTGACGGCGGCGCGCGTCGTCTCACCTTCGCCCGTGAAATAGGAAGCCCCTTCAAACGGCGGGATAGTCGCCAAGACCGCCTTCAACCCGGCGGCGCGGGTGCGCTGGATCACCTGACGATAGGCGGCGACCAACTGGGCGGCCTCGACCCTTTGGTGTACGTAGGCGGCGCGCGACGGACGGCCGATGTCATTGACCCCTTCCAGCAGGATCAGGCATCGCGCGCCGGACTGCGCCAGGACGTCGGCGTCCAGCCTTTCAAGGCCTGACGGACCCGAGCCGCGATGCAGCAGGCGGTTGCCGCCGATGCCCAGATTGACGACCGCCCATGGACGCTTCGCTTCGACCATGCGCCTCGCCAGCCGTTCCGGCCAGCCTCCCGCGCCGCCGGGCAGGGCGCCGGTCCCCTCGGTGATCGAGTCGCCAAACGCTACGATGACGCCGGGCGGAAACGCGCTTTCGACCTCGACAGCCGACAGCAGGACGCCAAGTCGCATGGGCTGACCGGTTGAGCCGTCGGCGTTCGTCAGCGTCTGCCGCCAACGGTGCGTCGGCAGGCGCGTCCGCTCGGGCAGGTCGATGCTGACCGCGAGCATGTCCAGGGCTTCGACCGTCAGGTCGAGCGGGTCGGAAAGCCATGACGCCCCCGCCGGAATGACAAGCGAAGGCGTCCCGTCGAAGCGCGCCGGGTGGCGCGCGCCATTGTGCTCGATGTTCACCCCGCCGATCCGCACCGGCTCGGCGCCATGGATGTTGGACAGTTTCAGCCGGACCCGGCGGCCGGACGCGGCGACGGTCACGATATGAGTCAGGCGAACGTCCTGCACCGTCTCCGGCCCAAGCGGACCGCGCGGGTCGTTCGGATTGGGCGCCGAGGCCGGCCCCACAGGCCCCATCTCCGCCGAGGGAGCGAAGGCGTAGGCCGCAACCCAGTGCGGCTCGTCATTCGCCGATGCGGCGCCTGTCGTCAGGGCGAGCGTCAAGACGAACGTCGATGCGGCGAAGCCGCGCCGGATCAGCGTCGCCATGGGAAGGTCAGCGTCGGCTGATTGACGTAGCGCTCCATGCCCAGCACCAGCCGCGCGCCCGATCCCGGCGCCAGGCTCAGGGTAAAGGCGGAGTCGTTCACCGCATGGCGCGCGTCGCCGATCCGCACATCCTTGATCCGGTGCTCGCCATAGCCGCCGCCCTGCACCGTCACCGTCCGCGTCCGGGTCTGGCTCAGGTTGACCACCGTGACGCCCGTTTCGTCCGCCGTCATCCGATCGATCAGGGCGGCGGTGTCCGGCGGCAGGCCGGCGCGACGGGCGTCCGGATCGAAATACCGCAAACGGGCGTAAAGGGGCGAGCCGCCCACATTGGCGCTGCCGGCGCCCGCCCATGACGGTCGTGCGATATGGATGGCGCCCATGGTCTGATGCATCAAGGCCATGACCTGAGCCGGGTTCTGATCCATCACCCCGTCCGCCAGGCGAGTATCGGGCGTGGTCGTATCCTCGCGCTGCTTGCGGGCCGCCTCGGCCACTCGCGCCAGGTCGGCTCGAAGCGCCGTCTCGACCCAGTCCGGATTGCGGCCTTCCAGATAGGCGACCCAGGGATGATCCGGCGCACGACGACGGTCGCTCTCCTTCATCGAGAACCACCAGATGTCGAGCGAATTGGCCATGTGCAAACCGTCTCGCCAACCGTACCAGCCGTTCTCGCCATACATGGTCGGAGTCTGGATCTTGCCGTCGACGGTTCGGCGCTGGGCGTTGATGCGGTCGGCCTGGGCGCGCCACGTCTGAAGATATTTGTCGTCGCCGGTCAGAAGATAGGCGTTGAAGAAACCCATGGCCGTACGCGGAACGCGGTTGCGGTCCTCGCGCTTGCCCGTGACCGGATTGACCGGGCTGAAGCCCCAGCCATAGGCGCCGCCCCACCACTTGCCGTCGGCGGCCGATCCGATCACGCCGTCCAGCCCGACATTCGAAGGCAGAATGTCGTCGTTGGCCCTGGCCCGCTCGGCCCAGGCGTCGATGTAGGTCAACAGCCACTGCCGGTATTTGGGTTCCTGCTCCAGCATATAGGCGTTCAGCGCCAGGCTCGTGGAGAGCAGGTTCAGCGGATGGTCGCCGACGACGTCCGTGTACTCCTCATAGTGCTGGAGCGTCTCTTCATAGGTCTCCTCGCCATGCTCCATGAAGAAGCCGGTCGGATCGAAACGATCGCCCGCCCAGTCCAGGGCCGTCGCCTTGCGCAGCATCGGTCCGCGCGAACCGTTCATCAGACTGCGGATGACCCGATGCCGGGGGTCGTAGTTCGGCGCGTCCGGATCTTCGCCCATATAAAGACCGGCGAAGCGGCGGGCGCGGTCGCGCAGGCGCGGATTGTCGGGGTCGGACAGGCCCTGGACATTGAACAGCGTCATCTCTTCGGCGTGATGCTGCCAGTCGAGTTGAACGTTGAACTCCTTATAGAACATGCCTTGCCGGGCGATCTCGACCTCGACGGTTCTCGCCTCGGTGTATTGTCGCAGATGTCCTTCCCAGGCCTGGGTGTACATGGTCTTCAGTCGGTCGGGCGCGCCCATGGCGTGCAGCAGGGGCCAGCCGTTGACGTTCTCGATGGCGTCGTCGGGGCCGTCGTTGGCGCCCCACCGCTCGAAGCACAGAAAATAGCCGCGCTCGTCGAAATAGCGGGCGTAGAAGGCTTCGCACGCTTCCGTATTGGCGCGCAGGAGCTCCCGTTGGAGCAAGGCCCAGGTCGGCGCCGCCATGGGCGAAGCGATACGCAAGGGCGCAGCCTGCGCCGCCTTCGGGTTCAGGGCCGCCCCGAGAACGGCGACAGACGCTCCGGCCAGAATGTTTCTGCGGTTCATCCTCATGCCGTCGTGTCCTGAGCCGCCGTCAACGTCAGACGCTCGATCTTGCCGGTGATCAGGAAATAGGCCGCGATCACCAGAAGGCAGTGAGCCCCCACGAACCACAGGGCGCCGTCGAACGAACCGGTCGCGGCCACGATGTAGCCGATGACGATCGGCGTCACGATGCCGGCCGAGTTGCCGAAGGTGTTGAAGATGCCGCCGGTCACGCCGACGAACTCACGCGGCGAGGTGTCGGACACCACCGCCCAGCCCAGGGAGGCGATGCCCTTGCCGAAGAAGGCCAGCGCCATGACGAGAATGATCAGGCCGGAATGATCGATATAGGCGCAGGCGATGATCAGGGCCGACAGCACCATGCCGATCAGCAAGGGCGTCTTGCGCGCGATGGTCAGGGAGCCGGTCTTCTTCAGCAGAGCGTCGGAGATGACCCCGCCCAGAACCCCGCCGACGAAACCGCACAGAGCCGGAGCGGCCGCGGCGAAACCGGCCTCCAGGATATTCAGCCCCCGCTCCTTCACCAGATAGATCGGGAACCAGGTGACGAAGAAATAGGTCAGCACATTGATGCCGTACTGGCCGATGAACACGCCCATCAGCATACGGCTGCCCAGCACCTGCCTGACATTGTCCCAGGTGAAGGCCGCCGACTTGGAGATGGTCCTGTCCTCCATGCGGATCAGGCCGCCTCCAGCCTCGATGTAGTCCAGCTCGGCCTTGCCGATGCGCGGATGCTGGATGGGGCTGTGAACCATCTTCCAGAACACCAGGGCGGCGAGCAGGCCCAGCCCCCCCATGACGAAAAAGACCGAATGCCAGTCGAAGGTATGCACCAGCCACCCCATGAAGGGGGCGAAGACCACCAGCGAGAAATACTGTGCAGAGTTGAAGATGGCCGAAGCGGTGCCGCGCTCCGACCCAGGGAACCAGGCGGCCACGATACGGGCGTTGCCCGGGAACGACGGGCTTTCGGCCAAGCCCACCATGAAGCGCATGGCGAACAGGCCCGCGAAGATCAGCCCGCCGGTCAGAAAGCCCGAAAAGCCCTGTAACAGGGTGAACAGCGACCAGGCCGCGATGGCGAGGGTGTAGACGATCTTAGTGCCGAACCGGTCGAGCAGCACCCCGCCCGGTATCTGTCCGATCACATAGGCCCAGGCGAAAGCCGACATGATGTAACCCATCTCGACCGGGCTCAGCCCCAGGTCGCGCGAGGCGGCGTCGCCCGCGATAGAGAAGGTCGCCCGGTCGGCGTAGTTGATCGTGGTCAGAAGAAAGATCAGCAGCAGGATGCCGTATCGGACCCGTGTGCGGCGCTGGGCTTGGGGGGCGGCGGACGCAGCTGTCCCGTCGGTCATCTTGATGCGCTTCCTTGATCTGCGAGACAGGACCGAGGACGCCGATCGTCGCTGGCCGTCTCTCCCTTGGCGGCGCCTCTGCGTGCGCCTTGACCGTGACGATAGGCAGGAAGTCGGCAACTCGTCTAAGCCAAAACACCTATAGATCGATACAAAGACGGCATGGATAGGTAACCGGTATCAAAGCGCGATCAGTGCGCAGGGCGCATCGGTTGATGCCCTCTTCGGATTGGCGTGCATTGATCCGGTCAACCTATCGTCCTGTTTGAGGGTTTTGCGACAGACTGGCGGCCGTGCAGCGACGTCAGTCCATGCGCCACAGAGAGATCCGCGAAACGCGGGCGATAGGGAGGGAAGAGGCGATGCGTTTCACGCATGATTTCCAATTTGCGCTCAAGACGGGGGCGTCGGCCCTGGCCGTATTGATAGCCAGCGCCGGGGGCGTCTATGCGCAGTCCAGCGACACATCTGCTCAGGGCGGCCCCGCCACCCAGGTCGATGAGGTGGTGGTCACCGGCTTCCGGGCGTCGCTACAGAGCGCCGTGAACGCGAAACGACGTGAATCGGGCGTCGTCGACGTTATCAAGGCCGAGGACATCGCCGACTTCCCCGACCTGAATCTCGCCGAGTCTCTCCAGCGCGTGCCCGGCGTGGCCATCACCCGCGCCAATGGCGAAGGCCGCCAGATTTCGGTCCGCGGACTAGGGTCCGAATACACCCGCGTCCGCGTCAACGGCATGGAGGCCATCGCCACCACGGGCGGCACGGTCAACGCCGGCGGCACGAACCGCACGCGCGGCTTCGACTTCAACATGTTCGCCTCGGAACTTTTCAACAGCCTGACGGTGCGCAAGTCGGCCTCGGCGGACGTCGAGGAAGGTTCGCTCGGCGCGACGGTCGATCTTCAGACCGCCCGCCCCTTTGACTATCGCGAACCGACGCTCGTGACGGGCATTCAGGGCAGCTACAATGATCTGGCGCGCGACGTGAAGCCGCGCTTCACCCTGCTCGCCTCCAACACCTGGGCGGACGGCCGTTTCGGCGCCCTGTTCTCGGCCGCCTATGAGAAGCGCCATATCCTGGAGGAAGGCGCCAACATCACGCGCTGGAGCGCCGGCGGAGCGAACGGGGGCTTCAACCCGGCGTCGACGATCGACGGCTTCACGATTGACCAGATCAACAACACCAGCGCCGCCACCGGCCTCTTCCACCCCCGCCTGCCGTCGTATGTGCAATACGATCACAACACGGAACGTCTGGGCCTGACCGGATCGCTGCAGTTCCGTCCGGACGACCGCTCAACCATTACGTTCGACATCCTCTATTCAGACGTGAAGTCTACGCGCGACGAAGCCCAGTTGCAGGCCATCGGCCTCAGCCGTTCCGGCGCAGGCAAGCCGCAGACGATCATCCGGTCCGGCGTCGTCGACGGCCGCAACATCGTCGCCGCCGTGATGGATGCGGTGGACGTGCGCACGCAATCCGCCCATGACGAACTCCAGACCGAGTTCCAGCAGTACACCCTGACCGCGAACCGCAACTGGACCGATCGTTTCCGCACCGGTTTCGTCGGGGGCTATTCCAAGTCCGACTTCAACAACCCGGTTTCAACCATCATCACCTTCGATCGGGCCAACACCAACGGCTTCTCCTATGACTTCCGGTCAAAGATGCCCGCGATCGACTTCGGATTCGACCTGACCGATCCGGCCAACTGGTCGATGATCAACGGGACGTCCGAGGTTCGCATCCGACCCAATTCGGTGGAGAACACCTTCAAGACCGCCAAGGTGTTCGGCGAGTATGACCTGAACGACAATCTGACGATCAAGGCTGGCGTTGACTACCGCAAGTTCACCTTCGCCTCGCGCGGCCTCTATCGCACCAGGGAAACGATCGTCGACACGCTGACGCCCGCCCAACTGGCCGAAGTGTCTCGCGTCTTCTCCGGGTTCGGTCGCGGCCTGGGCCTGCCGGATGGCGTGTCCACCCAATGGCTGGCGCCCGACATCAACAAATTCATCGACGCCTACGACATCTACTCCAACACCGGCATCTACGCCCTGACCGGAGTCGAGAACTCCTCGGCGCGCGGCCAGTACATCAATGTCGACGAGGCCGACACAGGGGCCTTCGTCCAGGCGGACTTCCGTTTCACCGCCTTCGGTCTGCCCTGGCGGGGCGACGCCGGGGTTCGTTACGTCAACACGGAACAGTGGTCCCAAGGATACGAAACCACGGCGGCTGGAAGCGCCCTCGTCGATGTCGATCGCACCTACGACATGTGGCTTCCCTCGGCGAACCTTGCGGTTGAACTGACCGACACTCTGATCGCACGCGTCTCCGTCGCGCGGACCATCGCCCGCCCCTCCATCTCCAGCCTGACGCCCGGCGGCGACGTCGGCATCCAGGGGTCGAACTTCAGTTATTCGACCGGCAATCCCTACATCGACCCGACGCGTTCGGATAATCTGGACCTGTCCCTGGAGTGGTATCCGGACGCGGACAGCCTCTTTGCGGTGGGCGTCTTCGTAAAGGACATCAACACCTTCGTTCAGAGCCTGACGCAGAACATCCCCTTCAGCGAACTGGGCCTGCCGAATTCGCTGCTGGACGGCTCGCTGGCCACTCCCGACACCCTCTTCCGGACCACCCAGCCGATCAACACTGAAGGCGGTCTGCTGAAGGGCTTCGAGATCAACGTCCAGAAGCGGCTCGACTTCCTGCCCGGATGGATGGAGAATTTCGGGGTTCAGGCGAACTACACCTTCGTCGATTCAGACATCACCTACATCCAGAACCTTGATCCGTTGACCACCATCAACGAGACCCTGGTCGGCCTGTCCAAGAACGCCGCCAACTTCACCCTCTACTATGAGACCGACAAGTTCTCGGTGCGGGGGTCGGCGGCCTATCGTCAGGGCTATCTGACAGGGGTTCCCGCTGCGGACGGCAACTCGGTCGCCGGCGTCAACGAAACCCTGAACTTCGACGCCCAGGCCTCCTACAACATCAACGACAGGATCAAGCTCAGCGTCGAAGGCATCAACCTGACTGATGAGTTCAACCACCAGTACGTCGACGCCTCCAATCGCCTGAACGTCTACAGCCACACCGGTCGGCAGTTCTTCGTGGGGCTTCGCTACACCTTCTGAGCGAAATCTTCTCCTGGCCCCCATTTGGCGCCGCCCCTCCCAGAGGGGCGGCGTTCTTTTGTCAGGGCCAGGTCCATGCCGCGCCGGTGATGTTCGAGCGGCAGGTGATGATTTTGAAACCGAAACCTAACTTAGATTGATTCTGATAATCGTTCGCATTAAAGGCAGGGCCTGTTTCCAACGGGGTGCCGCCGATGCGTTCGCTATTGATGATTTCCGCCGGGCTCTCAGCCCTCGCCGCCGCCTTCCCGGCCATCGCCGAGGAGGCTGCCTCCGCGATCGATCTGAACCAGCCGGTGCGGGTGGCGCCCGTCACCGTCGTCGGCACCCGCACCGAACGCCGCGTCGATGAAGTTCCGGCCAGCGTCAGCGTCATCACCGCCGAGGCGATCGAGACCAATCTGGTCACCGACATCAAGGACCTGATCCGGTTCGAGCCGGGCGTCAGCGTTCCGACCAGCCCCGCCCGCTTCTCGGCCGCCCTGTCGGGCGCCGGGCGCGACGGCAATTCGGGCTTCACCATCCGCGGCATGGGCGGCAACCGGGTGCTGATCGTGCAGGACGGGGTGCGGGCGCCGGACGGCTTCGCCTTCGGGGCGCAGGCTGTGGGGCGCGGCGGCTACAACGATCTGGATCTGGTCAAGTCGGTCGAGATCCTGCGCGGTCCGGCCTCGGCCCTCTACGGCTCGGACGGCATCGCCGGGGCGGTCAGCTTCACCTCGAAGGACCCGACCGACTTCATCGAGGCGGGCCGCAGCTTCGGCGCCCGTGCGCGGGTCGGCTACAACTCCGCCGACGAGGGCTGGACCGAAGGCCTGGCTTTGGCCGGGCGCAGCGGGCCCCTGTCAGGCCTGCTGGCCTACACCCGTCGCGACTCCCAGGAGACCGAGAACATGGCCGAAACGGGCGGCGTCGGCGCCGCGCGGACCGAGCCCAACCCTCAGGACTTCGCCTCCAACGCCGTGCTGGCCAAGCTGGTCTGGGACGCAGCGCCCAAACACACCCTGCGCCTGACCTACGACCACTTCGACCAGGACATGGAGGGCGAGGCGCTCAGCAGCTATTCCGCCTCCGTCACCGGCCTGAGCGCCCAAGACGAGACGCAGCGGGACCGCATCAGCCTTGACTGGCGTTTCGACGACTTCCTGGGGCTCGAGTCCGGCTCCGCCGCCGTCTTCTGGCAGGATGCGACGACGCGCCAGTTCACCTATGAGCAGCGTCCGACGCTGGGCGATCGCACCCGCGACGTGACCTTCGACAACGCCGTCTGGGGCCTGGCGGCGCAGGGTTCCAAGAGCTTCGGCGGCGAGGCCGTTCGTCACCGGATCACCTTCGGCGCCGACTGGTCGCGCACCACCCAGGAAGGCATTCGCGACGGCACGGTCCCGCCGATGGGCGAGCCTTTCCCCGCCCGTCCTTTCCCCAAGACCGAGTATGACCTGGCCGGCCTGTTCATCCAGGACGAGATCGATCTGCTGGGCGGCCGCCTCAGCATCATCCCGGCCCTGCGCTACGACTGGTATGAGCTGACGCCCAAGGCCGACGCCCTGTTCCCGGCCCCGGCCGAGGGGCAGAGCGACAGCCATCTGTCGCCCAAGATCGGCGTCATCTACTGGGTCGAGGACCATTTCGGCGTCTTCGCCAACTACGCCCAGGGCTTCAAGGCGCCCTCGCCGATGCAGGTGAACAACTTCTTCGCCAACCCGGTGTTCGGCTATGAATCCATCCCCAACCCGGACCTGAAGCCCGAGACCAGTTCGAGCCTCGAGGGCGGCCTGCGCTTCCGCAATCTGGACGCCCTGGGCGGCCGCATGACGGCCCAGGCCACGGCCTTCCATACGGACTACGACGACTTCATCAATCAGGTGGTGGTGCGCGGGACCGGCGTGCCGGGCGTCGACCCGCTGATCTACCAATACGTCAACCTGACCAAGGTGAAAATCCGGGGCCTGGAAGCGCGCGGCGACATTCATTGGGACAACGGCGTCTCGGCCATCGTCGCCGCCTCCTACGCCGAGGGCGAGCAGCAGACGAACGGCCGCAGCAGCGCCCTGACCAGCGTCGATCCGGTCAAGCTGGTCGGCGGTCTGAACTACGCCGCGCCCTCGGGCGTCTGGGGCGGAAGCGCCACCGTCACCTGGTCGGACCGCAAGTCCAACCACGGTTGCGGCGGCGGCCTGTGCTGGCCGGGCGAGCGCTTCACCCTGCTGGACGTCACCGCCTTCTGGAACGTGACCGAGCGGGCCACCCTGCGCGCCGGCGTCTTCAATGTCTTCGACGAGAAATACGCCTGGTGGAGCGACGTGCGCGGCCTGAACCGCCCCGCCGTCGGCGCCAGCCCCGCCACGCTCGACGCCTTCACCCAGCCGGGCCGCAACGTCGGCGTCTCGCTGAACATCCGCCTGTGAACCGCCTCATGACCCACAAACGCGAAGCTCTCCTGCACAAGAACGGACAACCGATGCGCGCCATCCTGATCGCTGCGGCCCTGCTGACCGGCGCCTCCGCCGCCCAGGCCCTACCCCTCGCCTCGACCTCGCCCCAGACCCAGGCGTCGTCACCGGCCCCGGCCAGCGCCTTTGAACGCGACCGCCAGGCCATCCTGGCCCAGGTCGGCGACTATCGCGTGCGTTTCAACATGCGTGAAACCGTCGGCCTGCAAGCCGACTATCAGCCGCTTGAACCCAAGACGTCCGGCGGGACGGAGATCGTGCGCGTCGTCCATGACACGGGCGACCGCATCAGCCTGCAGCACATCCTGGTCATGTATCACGAGGGTCAGACCATCCTCGTCAAGCACTGGCGCCAGGATTGGACCTATCAGCCCGAGACCGTCCTGACCTACGCCGGCCCCGACCAGTGGACCCTGACGCCTGTGTCCGCAGAGGAACGACGGGGCGCCTGGTCCCAGACCGTCTGGCAGACAGACGATTCGCCCCGTTACGGCGGCGTGGGGCGCTGGAGCTACGACAACGGCATGACGGTCTGGACCTCGGGCCCGACCTGGCGTCCCCTGGCTCGCCGCGACGCCGTGCGGAACCCGGTCTACGATCGCTATCTCGGGACCAATCGCCACGTCATCCGTCCCGGCGGCTGGGTCCATATCCAGGACAACGTCAAGATGAGCGGCCGCGACGGCGGCGAGCCTCGCGCCATGGTGCAGGAGGACGTGGTCAACACCTATGACGCGTCCGCTGCCTTCGAACCCAAGCCCGGCGACGACTATTGGGCCGCGACGAAGGCCTACTGGGCCGAGGTCCGCGCCGCCTGGGACGCCGTCATCACCCGCGACGGCGGCGTCCATGTGCAGGAAGTCGCCGACACCGGCGCCGTCACCAGCGCCGCCCTGATGGAGATGGCGGACAAGATCAACGCCGGCGAACTGACCACCGAGGCGGCGGCGGAACGGGCGCGCGCTCTGATCAACGAGGCGACCCGCCCCTGAGGGCGGTTCCCTCCGCCCTACCAGTTTATACGAAGACCCAAGACGGCTTCGGTGACGGTCTGGCGGCTTTGGTCGCCGTCGATCGTCCACCGATGGCTGGCCTGGCCGTAGAGGCTCACGTTCGTGCTCACGCGAGCGGTGAGGCCGCCGCCGACTTCCAGCGCCGTGTGGCCGAACCGGTTCTCGATGGCGGGGGAGGATTGCCCCAGGATCACGCCGTCCTGGCCGGAGAAGGCGCGCCAGAGATTGATCCGTCCGTAGGGCTGCCAAAGCGTCCCGTGCGCGCCGCGCCGAGTATATTGCAGACGCGCCCCGATCCGCCCGGTCCAGGCCGACCCTTCATCCCAGTCGACGCTCGAATACTGGTCCTGCGTCCCGTCCACCCGCACATCCTGGTAGACGATCTGTGCCTGCGGCTCGACCAGCCAGCTCTCTCGCAGGGTGATGGGATAGCCGGTCTCGAGCGACGCCGTGTATCCGGTCGTCTCGGTCGAGGCCTCGGAGCCATAAAGGGACGTCGCCTCCATGTCGTACCAGCTCTGCTGCAGGACCGTATCGACATACCAGCCGCTCGAGCCGAAATGCGTCCAGTAGGCTCCGACTGACGAGCCGTCCGTTTGCAGGCGGCCCACCTCCAGATCCCGCATACCGCGTGCAAGGCCGCGCATCGACGCGTCGTGGTCGGTGTAGGCCACATACAGGCCGACGTGATCGCGACGGCCGCTGTCCGTCGTCCGCCGGAAGAGGTCGAGGCCGGTCTGGAACCCGACCAGATCGCCCTCGGCCCGCGCCTCGGCCGTTCCGCCCCATCGGTTGTCCAGCCGCGCCCCGAACAGTCGCCCCCAGGCGCCGTTCATATAGGTTCGCTGCTCCGCCGAGCCCCGCAGATTTTCCTGATCGCCGACGCGCTCGTGCAGCGTCCCCAGGGTTGAAAGGGCCATCTGTCGCGCGATCGCAGGAATAGGCGCATAGAGCGGCGTCTCAGGCCGATAGATCGGAATGTCGGGCCCGTTCGGATCCTCGCTCTTGAGATGAGACCTGAGGAACCAGTCGCCCGGATCGGAGTCGCCGCCCCGGAAGAGCTGATACTCATAGGCGCCCGCCACGACGCGCTGGCCCAGCGTGAAGGCCTCGGCCGTCGTCGCGCCGCCGCCGGTCACCTGGACCAGCCGAATGCCGTCGTCCACGGTTAGCGCGCCGGGGCCGCCGGTATTGTTGACCAGGATGGTGGTCGTGCCGCCGGCCTGACCGCCATTGATCACCAGCAGGTTGGTGGGCGAGGCGTCATTGCCGAGATAAGTGTTGAAGCCGATGCGGCTCCCTGCGCCGCCCGTATAGCCGCCGACCGTCAGCGTGCTGTAGCCGTCCTGTCTCGCCAGGAACTGGATCACGCCGGCGTTGACCACTGCGCCGGTCGCGCTGGAATCACCGGTCAGGTTCCAGGCGCTGTCGGCGTCGATCGTGATGTCGGCCGCATTTCGCGCCAGGCCGGTCCAGAGACTGCCCTGCGTCAGGGACACGTCGGCGGTGTTGCCGGGATCGGCGAGCAGGTCGCCCGTCCATTGCGAAGCGATCAGGCCGGCGCTGCTCGCGCTTCCGGAACCGATCAGGCGCTGATCGCCCGTCCAGCTGCTGTTGCTCAGGTTATAGGCGAGGGTCGATGCGTCGACGACGATGTCGCCCGCAAGCGACGGCATGTCGGCGATGTTCAGCGTCAGGTCGCTGGCCACACCTGCGGCGTCGTCGCTCACCTGCGCCAGCAGGGACCGGCCGTTGACGACGGCGGGGTTGAGCACGGCGCCGCCGCCGATCGAGACCACGCCTGTCCCACCTTCGGAAAGGACGATCGCGCCGTCAGCGGCGCTCAGGCTGCCGCCGGTGATCGACACGGTGTTCGCCGCGCTGCCCGCGAGGTAGATCGCCGACGATCCGGCTCCGTTCGCCGCGACGGCCGCGCCCGAAATGGTGAGGTCCCCGCCGTTGACGGCGGCGACGCCGTGCGCAGCGGCGCCGGCGGTTTCAACCGAACCGCCCGTCATCCGCACCATCCCTGCATCGCCCGCCCGGACTCCGAACGCGGCGTCGCCTGAGGTGGCGACGGCCGTGTTGGCCAGGGTGACGCCGCCAGCGTCCTGCGCGGATACGCCGAAGGCGTTCTCTCCCTGCGTAGCGACCGTGGCGTCCGTGGCGGCGATCGCGCCGCCTGCCATCGCATGCAGGCCCGCGGCGTTGATGTTCGTCGTTCTGACCGAGGTTCCGGACAGGGTGATGCTGCTGTCGTCGTCGGTCGCCCGGACGGCGTCGGCGCCGCCGATCGCGGCTGTGTCGGCGCCGTTGGTCGTGATAGAGCCGCCGACGATCGAGGCCGAGGCGCCCTGGCTGACCCTGACGCCGACGGCGCCGTCGCCGTGCGTGGTGATGCGGGCGTTCTGCGTCTGCAGTCGGCTGTCGGCCCCGAGCACATCCGCGCCATGGGCCTCCAGGCCTATGTCGGCGCTCGGAAACAGAAGAACCGGAAGGTTGCTCCCGCCTCTTCCATAACCGGTCGTGATCTCGGTGTTGCTCGCGGTGACGGCGCCCCCCGCGGTGACGAGCAGGCCTGAACTGGAAGGGCCGGAAGTGCGGACTATGGTGTCGGTCAGGGTGACCGTGCTGCCCGACCCGCTCGCCGCTGCGCCTGCGGAATTGGGCTGGTAGGTGAAGACGCCGTAGCCGGCAAAGTCGATCCTGCCGCCGGCGTCGGCCCACAGGCCCGGGCTGTTTGCGCCGTAGGTGGCGGACGTCGCACCATTGACGACAAGGATCCGGCTGCCGGCGCCACGGGCCAGCATGCCTGGAGAGTCGGCAGTGATCGTGCCGCCATAGTAATCGCCGGACGCGATCGCGCCGCCGCTCATGGTGATCAGTCCGCCATCGGCCGCGAGCAGCCCGGCGCCGCCGTTTCCGTAGACGTTTACGTAGGTATTGTTCAGGGTCAGGCTGCTGTCAGCGCCCGAGGCGACCGCACCGGGGGCGTCGTCGCCATAGCTGTACGTGCTCAGGTCGTTGAGAGTGATCGATCCGTCCGCGTCCGCGAAAACAGCGGAGGCCCCCGCGCCATAGGTCGCGACGCTCGTGCGGGTCAGGGTGATTGTCCCGCCTCCCGACGCATAAGCCCCATGCGCGTTGTCGAGCGCTGTGTTTACCCCGCTGTCGGTCAGCGTGACGCGACTGCCTGCCCCGATCGCCTCGACGCCGTGAGCGCCGGCGCCGTTCGTATAGACCGAGGTATAGCTGCCGGTGATCTGCCCCCCGCCATCGGCGTAGAGGCCGTGGCCGCCGTCGCCATAGGTGCTGACCATGGCCCCGTCCGACGGCGTGCCGGTCAACGAAATCGTACCGTCATCGCTGGCGCGCACGCCGTGGCCGCTGCCGAACGCGGAAAGATCGACAGAAACGCCGCTATAGCTTCCCGATCCAGAGACATCGACCACGGGCGCGGCGTCTGCGCTTTGCCTCGCGGTGAACGCCGGATCGGCGCAGCTGCCGGAGGAGAGATTGAGCGCCGCCGGCGCAGCGGCGCATTGAGCGAACGCGTGCGTGGAGGGCAGCAACACCGCCGCCGCCGCTGCCGCCCAGATGGCGCGATGGCGACAGACTGAGTTCAGAAGCGCCTTCTTCCGCGAATCGCCGAAACCAAGGCCGGCAATCGAAACCGGCGTCTCCACTCGGGCTACAGGCAATCGCGAACTCCGCAGACGATATCAAAACTGAGGCCGATACGTGCGGCGGAAAGAGTTAAAATACGACAAGAGTAGTTAGTTAAGCTTCAGCGTTTCCGCGCCGCCGGTCCTTCAGCAGGACGCACACTAAGCATCGGACTTGAACAGATCGATCGCCGGCTAGCGCCCAGAACATAGTGGCCTAGGCGCTGGAACTGGCTGAATGGCCCAGCGTGACGGCAGCTCAGACGCCCGGGTGAAGGCCTGCCGCCCCTCCGAGGCGAGGGCTGCGGGGGTTTGGTAATGCTTGGGTGCGCAGGACTTTTTGGGCGATACCTGCGATCCATTTCATGGCGTGGCGGATTGCCCTATCTGTCAACTATCGCCTTTGGCCACAGTCCAAAGGCTCCGCCTCCGAGCCGCATCGGGCCCTTCGCCGCAGGTTTCAGTTGCAGAAGTTCGCCCCGACAGCCAGGCGATGCAGGCGTCCACCGCCATAGTTTCCGCTTGGGTCAGATCATAGGTCGGGATGTTGATGATGTTGACTCTTGACGGCTGTCCGTTGAACGCCGCCGTATACTGAGTGACCGGAACGAAGCGGCGATTGGCCAGGGCTTTCAATCGCCATTCCGCCGCCTTGTTCTGGTCCACGGGAAAGCCATGCAGGCCATGACCCCAGGCCAGAGACAGACCGAATTGGGCTACGGCGTCTCCCGAAGCCGCGGCCGCCTCAAGGTCGGCCGGCTTGCTTGTCAGGGCTCGATCCAGAGGGGCCAACCGCTCCGAAAGGGATGGCGGCGCCACAAGGCTCTGGCAGGCTCCAAGGCCGACGGCGAGCATGAGACCCGCCGCCGGGATCAGACGACTAGTTGAGGATCGCTTCGGGTATTTCATAGGTTTTCACCACGCGCTGTCCGTCAGCGCCGACCGAGTGGAATTTGAAGGGCTTGCCACCGAAGATGCTCAGCGACAGGTCGGCCAGGATCTCCTCCTGGGCCCCGAAAGGCGCCACGAGTTCGATCAGCCAGGGCCGGTCGCCGCCCTTCCATTCGTCGGCCCGCAGCTTGTGCGCGCCAGCTTCCAGTCTCTGCTCGGTCTCCTCCGACACCATGGCCCAGAAGGCCACAGCAGCCGGCGCGTTTGGGCCATAGAAGGTGCGGAACTGCTCCAGCAGAATGGCCGGCATGGCGAACCATTCCAGATCCCCGATGAACAGTTGTTTGTGCACGGGCGACTGCGACATCAGCCAGACGATCTCGCCCAGCATCTGCGAGACCGTCTTGGGCTCCTGGGCCTGTGCGGCGGGAGAAGTCGTGTCCGTCATTACATTCGTCTCACTCATGAATTTACGCGGGCATACGCGCCAGCGCGGCGAAGCGCGAGCCCGAAGCCCCCAGCATCTGCGACGCCGCCTCAGCCTCGACTTCACCGGAGCGCTTCCAAACGGCGGCGGCCGCCCCCTTGTCGCGACCGAACGAGGCCAAGGCCTGCGTCAGCTTCTGGTGCTGTGAATGCTGTTCCGCCCCCGTCGAGGCGGACGGACCTTCAGTGATCGAAATCCAGGCGGCCGGCGGCAAGGCGTCGTTGTTGAAGCGCGCAACACTCTCCCCCTGACGCCACCATGACCTGTTGGCCTCCGTCGAGGCCAAACCGAACTCCACCGGCGCCCATACGTCAGTCGGATCAACACTGATCAGGTCCGCTGCGGCTGCAAGGGCGGGATCAAAATCAGCACTGCCTGTCTGCCGGGCGGCGCGAGCCATGGGCGGCTGATCCAAACCGAATGTCTGGTCAAAGCCGCCCATGGCTCGCGGACTGATCTGGTCGAGGTTACCGCTGTCCATATTCGTCGCGGCATGAGTGATATCGTCTTCCACGCCACCGTCTATACCCGGTCGCCCGAAGGCCGCGCCGTATGAGCCTCGGCCGGTCTGCCCGAAGAAGGCCTCCAGCGAAGCGCGGACGCTCGGATCGGTGATATTGACGACCTTCCCGTCGCTTCCCTCTCCGAAGAGAACGTCCGCCCAGCGGGCCTCGTCCTCAGCATAAAGATTGTCATGATCACTGAAGTCCGCCGTCGGAGGCGTGACGATGGCGCCGTCAGCCCCATCAACGGCCGCGTCCGCCATGTCCGCATCCACGTTTTCACGCAACAGGAGGGAGTCGCGCATCCACATATCCTGGGTTCGCAGGCTGCGTCCGGCGTCCAACACCGTGCGGGCGGCTGCGGCGACCACGGGATCGTTGACGAGACGCCCAAGCTCGCCCTCGACGGAACGGTCCTCGCCCCAGATGGCCTTCACCTGATCGATGCTCAGGTCGTATTCGTTCAAGAGCTTGCGCGCCAACTGGACGTCATAGGCCGTGCCGGTCTCGCCCGACGCCCAGGTGAAGGACAGGGTGTTGTGCACGAAGCTGTCTCGGGTGTTGTCAGCGGTCTTGCCCGTCGCCTTGCCCGTGAGGTTGATCTCGGTGATCCCCGCCTCTTCCAGGGTGCGAAGCTCGCTTTCGGTGGAGCGGCCGTTCTGGTTGCGATCGACCCAGATCTTCAGCTGTCCCCAGCCCTCATCGAGGGCGTTCAGCTTGCCGTCGCCGTTCGTGTCCCATCCCTGAAGACCTTCGAGGTCGGTTTGAGCCCCTTCCCTGTCCTGGACGAATGAGATTTCCGACAGCTGGTTGATCTGGCCGTCGCCGTTGCGATCGACCGCCAGGATGCCATCCGTCGGCCCGACCCAGGAGGTGCGGGCCAGTTCGCCCGATGACAGTCGCGACACGACCATGGAATGATCGACGCCCGTCAGCTCCAGACCGTCGCCCTCGAGGTCGAAGACGATGGGCAGGACGCCGCCGTTATAGGTGTTCTGGACGGTCCAGTTGATGTCGAGCTTGCGCAGATCGATCCAGGTTCCCCCGGCGTTGATGAACTCCACCGTATTGAACGACGCGCCGCCGCCATAGACGTCCTGCCACTTCACCCCGCCGCCTACGACCCGGACATAGTCTGTGACCTGATGGGCCTCGAGGTTGGGGTTCGCCGCATCGGCGATGCCGATGTAGAGGTCGTTGCCGACCACCTTGTAGATGACGTCGTCCGCAGCGACATTGGGCCCGAACACCAAGGTGTCGTCGCCGCCGGTGTCATTGATCGTATCCCGGCCCGAGCCTCGTTCGAAAGCGAACTGGTCGTCTCCCGTCGAAGTGAAGCTGGTGTCATTACCGGCGCCGCCGATGATGATATCGCCCCACTCGCTCCATTGGCCGACCTGCATGCCGTGGATAGTGTCGTTGCCGCCGAAACCGACGAGGAAATCGCCCAAGGTCCGGATTCCGTTGAGCGTATCCGCCCCAGCCGTGCCGCCGCGGTAAATTTCGAACTGGGAGACATCCAGTTGGCCGGACCCGTTCATGTCGATGACCTTGAGCTTGTTGTCATCGGCCGTGGCCAGCTTGCCGTCCTTCACATTGGGCAGGTTGCCGTTCACGCGCACGGAATCCGTCGCGCTGTAGTGGATCGTCATATGACCGGTGGGGCCCGCCACGACCGTAAAGGTCAACTGGTTGAAACCGATCCCCTGGCCGAACGAGACAACGTTCGATCCGACGTTTGTCTCGGTGATGGTGTCCACGCCGTCGCCCAGGTTGAAGTAATAGGTATCCGACCCCGCGCCGCCGTTCAGGATATCATTGCCCTTGCCTGCGGTGATGAATTCGTCCGCACCGGTCAGGGTGATGGTGTCGGCGCCGGCCGTGCCGATGACATGCTCGACACCGCTCAAGGAATGCGTTCCCGTGACGCCGTCCGTCGCGCGCCAATAGGCGATCGAGCCTTGTATGTTCAGGCCAGGCACGGATCCTGAGGTCGCGAAACCGTCGGAATAGTCAACCGTATCGATTCCCTCGCCGCCGACATAGGTGTCAGCGCCCTTGGTGGCCACGATCCAGTCGTCGCCCGCCCCGCCGTCGATGCGATTGATCCCA
This sequence comes from Brevundimonas sp. NPDC055812, assembly GCF_053616535.1. NCBI lineage: Bacteria > Pseudomonadati > Pseudomonadota > Alphaproteobacteria > Caulobacterales > Caulobacteraceae > Brevundimonas > Brevundimonas sp. NPDC055812. The sequence continues at coordinate 22,555 of NZ_JBSHDX010000012.1, forward strand.
GAATCCCCTTTCAGTTCGTCTGCGAAGCGAGATCCAATTAGGTTTTCTATTCCCGCGATGTTGTCACCGGTCGCATGTCCCCCAAAGGCTTCCCCCCCGGTCAAGTCGATATACACGCCAGCGTTCGAGCTTTGATACGAAGCCGTATCGACGCCGCCCTCGCCATTGATGTCATCCGCGCCGGCGCCGCCTTCGATTAGGTCATCGCCGTTGAACCCCCACAGCAAATCATCGCCGTCTCCTCCCCTCAGGACATCCGCATAGGCGCCGCCTCGGATTTCGTCGGCAAAGGCGCTGCCAATGACGCCCCAGATGTTCTGACGCGTATAGTTGTATTGGAAAGACCCATCCAACGCTCGATCTGAAGTGGTGCTGCGCAGTGAGATATAGACACCTCGATCCGCGCGCTCGAACGACATGGTGTTGGAGCCTGCTCCACCATCCATGATGTCGCCGTGTCCATTGCCCTCGATAATGAAGGTATCGTTGCCCGCGCCGCCATTGAGCGTATCTGCACCAAGGCCACCGACTAGGATGTCATCGCCGTCTTCGCCGTTCAGGACGTCATTTCCGTCGCCGCCGGACAGGTAATCGTCGTCGGCTCCGCCAAAGAGTTGGTCATTTCCCGCGCCGCCCAAAAGGACATCGTTACCGGCGCCGCCATACAGCTTGTCGGCGCCGCCTCCGCCGTCCAGCCAATCCCAGCCTTCCATGCCCGACAGGGTGTCCCCGGCCGAGCCCCCGATGAAGATGTCGTCCCCGCCCGTGACGGTATAGGTCGTACCCTCCACCCAAAAATAGCCCGGTCCCGGGCTGCCGTCGGCGTCGGGATAGGTCGGCACCAACGGCTCGCGTCCAGGCCCCCTCCACTCCCAATACCCCGGCGTGGTATGAGTAATGCTGTCCGAGAGATTGACCTCCGTCGTGCTGGCGCTCGCGTCGATGAAATCATTGCCCGCGCTACTGCCTGAGGTGCGCTTGGTATAGCCGATAGTAGCCAGCTCCCCGCTGGCGACCGTGATGCTGCGACCTCCGGTTCTGGCCTGTGGCAACAGGGAAAAGGCACCGTTCTGCGAGGCCGTCCCGAACATCAACTGCATCCCGCCATTGACGGTGTAGACGCTCAGATCCTCGAAGTTCGCGCCATTGCGCGGCAATCCCATACTGGTCAGGAAGCCTTGCAAACCGCCATAGAAGTCGGACTTGCTCCATTTATCCAGCTTCAGTTCGTTGATCCGCTGGAGCGTGATGATCCAGGGGTTGGCGATAGCCTGGTCTTCCAGAGCCAGGATGATCTTGTCGATCTTGGTCTTGTTGGCGTTATAGGTGTTCTTCTGAGCCGTGGTCAGGGCGCTGACGCCCTGGGTGTGCGCCTTGTCGATCAGCGCCTTGTTGGAGGCGTAATAGGTCTTCTCCGCCGCCGTCAGACTGTTGTAGGCGCCGGTGATGTAGCCGTTAATCAGCTCGCGGTTGTTGGCGTAGAAGCGATAGTCCGAGGCGATCTGCAGGTCGCCCAGCATGGCGGTCAGATCGATCGCCGCCGAATTGGCCAGGGCGCGCTTGGCGAAGATGTCGCCGCCGATCACCTGGGTCTGCTTGATCGACCACATCACGCCCTTGGACACCGCGTCGTCGGCCGAGGCGACGTTCTGCTGCGCCCCGTTGAGGTTGCCGAGCTTCACCCACAACTGACCGCCCGTATGGCCGTAGAAGCTCTGAACCCCCGCCGGCGTAGAGATGTATCCGCCGTTGCGCCAAAGGCCGTAGCCCCAGCTGGTCGCCTGATAAGGCATATCGCCCGCCAGCACGCTCAGGAAGCCGTTCAGCGTGTCCCGCGCCGCCTCCGCCATGTTCCGGACCAGATCCAGGTTCCCGCCATTGGCCGCCGAAGAAGCGCCGAGCTGGAACTTGTCGCTGGTATAGTCGAGATAGACCTCGGCGTTCGCCGTCGGAATCTTGGGCTTCTTGCGACCGAAGAGGTTGCCGATCAGCGCGCCGAGGACGAAGCCGACGAAAGCGCCGATGCCGGGCGCGATGACATTAAACAGTAAGCTTGACGGCTTAAGACCGAGAAATCCGCTCAATGCAGTGCTAACGGATCCTACGCTAACAGCAGCATAGCCTCCAACTGCCGACCCCACAGAAGAAAGTAATGCCCCAGCCTGCGTTGTCGGCGATACAACTAGAGATCCGAGTTTAGCCCCTAAGAAAGATCCAATCGCATTTACTGTAAGGTTACCTACCCCTCCTTCAGCAAAAACATCAGCCTTCCCAAATCCATGCCACATATCCAGGTGGGTAGCACCGGGCGCAGTAAGATTTTCCAATACCTTACCGATTACGGTGGAGGTTCCCGTTCCCATCAATTCCGCACCGAAACCCTCCACCCCAAGAGCTTGGGCTAACTCCGCCGAAAGCATGGAACTAATCGCACCAATTCCGGCCGATTTCATTTTCGCCAAGACATCGGATGAGAATACGCCTTGCAAATCAGAATTAATTTCTGGCTTTGCATTATTAAGAATAGATTGACCTATTCTTTCACCGATCTCACCAAGAACGCTGCCGTACAAAATCCCAGCAACCTTATCATCTCCGGCCAAGAAATTTCCAATTGCGGAGCCGATTACGGATCCAAATCCAGGCAAATTATCGAATGACGTATAAGGATCTATAGGCTCAACGATCAAAACATCCTGTTCCGGAGAAGAAAGCCCAGGAGAAAATGACAGCGTGGATTTGGTTTTATTATGCAAGCTTTCAAACCAAACCATATCGCCAACTCTATCCAGTACAATTGCGCCTATTATGTTATTATTTCTTGCATAGGATCTTGCATTTCTACCTATCACATAGGTAACACTCCCAACACGCGCAACAACAATAGCCCCTCGATTGAACCGCTGAGTTCCAACAGCTATAGCTATGCCCGTCCTATGATCTTCTTCATAATCACGAATCCAACGATTACTCGCTCCGAGAGCAGATAAATCGTATATATTCGCACTTACAGCATGTCCAATTTCATGACCAAGCGTGTCGTCGAAGAAATATCTCTGAGAAATTAAACCAAGACGGTCAATCTCTTTAGCATTAACAACAATTACAAGATCATATTCTGCGCTTGGATCTCTAGATATCTCATTTCGAACATTACCGGCAGCCCCAACGTAGTTAGCAGTCGCCAAGTCATCACTACTTCCAGGGACCCAACTTTTTGTCGCCTGACTGTATGCAGGGGGACGACTCTCGTAAGAAACAACTATAGCAACGCGTAAATTCGCATCCTTAGCTTTTCGCCACAGCGCCGCCGTTGGCGCATTTATTGGAGAATCAATTCTTCCAAGAGAAACTAAAATACTCGCATTATAGACGGAACCCACCGGGGCGATAATGGTTACTGGAGGAGAATTTCTTCCACCCGCGAACGGCATAAAAATCGGAGAATAATTAATTGAAGGAAGGTCAGGCATTCAATCAACAACCATGCAACTGGAAAAGGATGCTTTATCGCTATTAAATAGATTAATGTTGTGATCTTTCGCGAAATTATAAATAGGAACGAACTCCTGACTGTTATTCACAGGGTAGTCAATTCTTACAATATTAACAAAAGGAACATCACCACACACCAACCCCGGATACTCCCACTCTTCGCCGTGCATTAAGCCAAGCTGAAGCTGAATCAATCTATCCGACATCATGTAATATAATGCATGTTTAGATTTTCTATCTGCTTCTTCCCCATGCATGCATCCAAACGACAAATTTGCTGCAAAAACAACAGCACTCACAGTCAAAAGACGAGATAGTAACCTGCTGCACGTCCAATCGGGACGATTAGATGCTCGAGGACGGGGAAGTTTAAACACAATCATCACCGCTCTCTCCCCGCCGTCCCTACCGCCTTGGCGATAGGCGACAGCAAATACTCAATCACACGCCGGCGCCCCGTCACGACCTCCACGGTCGCGGCCATTCCCGGTTGCAGCACGGCCTTTTCCCCCACGCCCATCCTGAGTTGCGTCTTCGTCAGGCGCACACGCGCAGGAAACACGAGTCCACGAACATCGTCCACCGTGGCGTCGGGCGACACATGCTCCACCACGCCTTCCAGGCTGCCGTAGCGGGTGAAGGGGTAGGCCTCCAGCTTGACGATGGTTTGCATGCCGGGCCGCACGAAGCCCACGTCGCGGTTCAGAACCAGGGCCTCGACGATCAGATCCTCTCCATCCGGGACAATGGTGATGAGGGACTGCCCCGCCTCGGCGACCTCTCCCAGCGTCGTGACCGACACCTCATTGACCACGCCCGATACCGGGGCCGTGAGCCGTTGCAGGGCCTGACGCTGATCGGCCTTGGTCAGGGTCTCGGCGCGCGTCGCGACCACGGCCTCGGCTTCGGCCTTTTCCCGCGCGGCCCCGGCGCGGAAGGCCTGCTGCGCCTGGATGCGCTCGCGTTCGATCATCGTGGCCTGGGCCTGGGCCTCGGCCTGGCGGTGGCGCTCGGCCGCAAGCTCGCGACTGAGGGAGATGTAGCGCTCCTCCTGCTCCAGAACGCGCAGGCGCGGAGCCAGGCCGCGGCGCTCCAGTTCCTGGCGAGCGGTCAGCTGCTCGCGGGCCAGCGGCAGGGTCTCCTCATAGCGGGCGACGTTCTCGGCCGAGGTCAGGGCGGCGGAGCGGGCGCCCGCCCGGCGCTGGTCCAAGGCGGATAGATTGGCCAGATGTTCCTGAATGCGCGCCTCGACCACCTGGCGCTCCGCCGCCACGGCGGCCGGGTCGGCGCCGTCCGGAGGCTGGAAGGCGATACGGCCCGAGGCCAGCCAGTTCAACAGGGCGTCGGCGCGCGCTCGGGTCAGGCGCGCGGTCGCCAGTTCGGATCGCGCGGCGCCGGCGTCGGCGTCGGCCACCGTCGGGTCCAGCTCGATCAGGGGCAGGCCCGCCTCGACATGCTGTCCCTCGCGCACATGGATGGCGCGGACGATGCCGCTCTCGGCCGTCTCGACCGTACGCAGCCGGCCGGTGGGGACCAGCCGCCCCTCGCCCACCGCCACCACGTCCACGTGGCTGAGGATCGACCACAGAAGGGCGGCCAGGGCGGCGGCGATGATGGTCCACAGCACCGCGCGGCCTACAGGCGAGGGCGGGGTCTCGGCAATCTCCAGCGCGGCGGGCAGGAATTCCTTGTCGCGCCATTCCTTGACGCCGGCCTTGCGACGCCGGTTCTCGGCCTTCCAGGCGTCCTTCAGCACGGACCAGTGTCGCGACAGGCTCATGCCGGTTCTCCCATCGGGTCGCCATGCATCTGGGTGCGCCACAGCTGGGCGTATCGACCATTGGCCGCCATCAAGGTGTCGTGCGTGCCGACTTCCGTGATCTCGCCGTTCTCCATGGTGATGATGCGGTCGGCCATGCGGATGGCGGACAGGCGGTGGGCGATGATCATCACCGTGCGGCCCTTGGCGATGGCGCGCATGTTGCGGTGAATGACAGCCTCGGATTCCGCGTCCAGCGCCGAGGTCGCCTCGTCCAGGATCAGGATGCGCGGATTGGTGACCAGGGCGCGGGCGATGGCGACGCGCTGACGCTGACCGCCAGACAGGTTGCCGCCCCGTTCCTCGATCTGGGTGTCGTAGGCCTCGGACAGTTCGAGGATGAATTCATGGGCGCCGGCAAGAGTCGCCGCCGCCATCACGCGCTCGGTCGACATGCCGGGATCGGCCAGGGCGATGTTGTCGCGCACCGAGCGGTTGAACAGCAGGTTCTCCTGCAGGACCACGCCGACCTGACGCCTCAGCCACGCCGGATCGACCAGCGACAGGTCCGTGCCATCGACCATGACCCGACCGCTTTCGGGCACATAGAGGCGCTGAACCAGTTTGGTGAGGGTCGACTTGCCCGATCCCGAGGGACCGACGATGCCGAGGACCTCTCCCAGCTTCACCTCCAGCGAGACCCGGCGAAGCACCTCGCGGCCGCCCGGCTTGTAGCGGAAGGTCACGTCGTCAAAGGCGATGTCGCCCTTTATCTGCGGCAGGGCTGAACGGGTCGCCGAGAACTGGGCTTCGGTCGGGGCGTTGAGGACGTCGCCGAGACGATCGACGCCGACGCGCGCCTCCTGAAACTGCTGCCACAGGCCCGCCAGACGCAGCACCGGCTCCGCCACCCGTCCCGCCAACATGTTGAAGGCGACCAATTCGCCCACGGTCAGATCGCCGCCGATGACCAGCCTGGCGCCCACGTAGAGGATCAAGGCCGTGGAGACCTTGCTGACCAGTTGGATGGCCTGCCCGCCCCAGATGTTCAGCTTCGCGGCCTTGAAGCCCGCCTTCACATAGGCGGCCAGAAGACGCTCCCAGCGGTTCTGCATCTGCGGTTCGACCGCCGCCGCCTTCAGCGTCTGCACCCCCGTGACGCTCTCGACCAGGAAGGCCTGACTCTCGGCGCCGCGCTGGAAACGCTCCTCGATCCGCCGCCGAAGCGGCGGCGTGATGATGAAACAGATGATGGCGTAGAGGACGATGGTCCCCGCCACGATGGCGAACAGGAAGGGCGAGTAGAACCACATCACCACCAGGAAGATGACGGTGAACAGCAGGTCCACGAAAAGGGTCACCGACGAAGACGTCAGGAACTCCCGGATGGTCTCCAGTTCTCGGACCCGGGCGATGGTGTCGCCGACGCGCCGGGATTCGAAATAGGCCAGCGGCAGGTTGAGCAGGTGCCGATAGAGCTTGGCGCCCAGTTCGACATCCACCCGGCTGGTCGTGTGAGAGAAGACATAGGCGCGCAGGCCGCCGAGAAAGCTCTCGAACACCACAACCGTGATGAGGCCGATAGCCAGAACATCCAGCGTCGTCAGCCCCTGGTGGACCAGAACCTTGTCGATCACGACCTGGAAAATCATGGGCGTCGCGAGGGCGAAGAGTTGCAGCGCCAGCGAGGCCGCCAGCACGTCGCCCAGCATCCAGCGGTACTTGACGAGAGCCGGAATGAACCAGGTGACGTCGAACCTGGTCTGCGCCGCAACAGACAGGCGCGTCGTGACCAGAATGGCCCGGCCGGACCACACCTGCTCGAACTCAGACAGCGTCACGGCCGTCGGAGCCGCACCCGGACGTTGTATCAGGACCTGTCCATCCCGAATCGCGCCGATGATGAAATAGTCGCCAGATCGGTCCTTGCCGATCGCCGGGAGGGGCGCGCGTTCCAAGCCTTTAAGTTCGAGCGTGACCGCTCGCGCCTTGGCCTCCATCCGCTTCGCAAGAAGGACGAGATCGCTATCATCCGCGGACCTTCCATGGCCCAGGGCGTGTCGCAGCTGGGCCTGGTCGGACGGAATCTGATGGAAGGCCAGAAGGGTCGTCAGGCACGAAAGGCCGCTGTCAGCGGCAGGCGTTGCGCCTGCCTGTCTCGCCGCACTCACGCCGTAACCCCCCCGCCACTCGCGTATGGCGGGTATCTAACTCCTTACACGGCTGCAAGTGAAATAACGGCGAAACGCAAAATATTTGTAAAGATGAACGTGGAAAATACCGACCCAAAAGCGCAAGCGTTTGCCACGGCGCCGGCGTTCACTTGGTCTATAATGGTGCTGACAGGGACGCGTGGTCCGACTTCATCACGCAAGATCCGCTTCGCACGGCAACGGGCGAAGAGCTGAACTCCTAGATCAACCGGGAGCCGCCGCCATCATCGTTCCCAACCCAGCGGAGCTGGTGTGGCCGATGCACGCCCGCCCGACCACATCGCCCTCCATCAAGGAGAGCCGTCATGGCCCGATCGAAGACCAAGCTCGTCCGTATCCGCGTCACGGACACGAGGTGCCCTGAGAAGACACGCTGTCACGCCCAGCGGCCGATCCAGGACGCTGCGGGGTTCCAAGCCCTCGCCGGCTTCACCGACGTGCACGCCCGTCGTGGGAGTTGGCACACCTTCCGCATCGCCGCGACAAGGCTCCCAGCCTTTGAGCGGGAAATCCGCAACCTCGTCAGAAGCCGACGCGTGGACGTCCAGATCGCCGGCATCCCCATCCTCGTCCCGGCGGCACGCGCGCCAGCGTCCAAGCTGCTGAGGGTGCCCACGGCCCGGCAGCCAGCGGCTCGACGACAACAACTCCGCTCAGCATAGGACGCCGCGTGCTGCAGCGACTGCTTTCCCGTTTCGGCGAGGTCACGATCGGAGGGCTGTCTCGGACCGCAGCCCCTCGCGACAGGCTTGCCCTTAGCGGCTGCCGGCGGCATTGCCGCCATAAGCGGTCATTGGCTCCGAGCCTGGAAGCAGACGTTCAATAGGTTGAGCGGCAGATGTCGGCTAGAATGACAGCCGCATACCCCTGCGGTACGAGTCCTTGTGAGCGAGCATCTCCTTCACAAGGTCAAAGGGTTGGTTGCGCGTCAGGACGTAGCGTTCAGCGCTTCGTACCTGAAGGTGGTTGATGAAGCGCAGGTTGTCCGCATCCGATTTCAGCGGAGTGCGTGTTTCCAACGCGGCGATCATCGCCTTTGTGAACGGCCACTTTGCACGGAGATGAGCCAACGCCTCGCGCTCGACCTGCGTCAGCGGCGCAGTACCTAACGCTTCCAAAAGAGACAGTGTGCCCAGCATGGTGCGGTGCTTCTGTTCCGCGTCTAGCAGTTCCGCAGTAAGTGAGGGACACCACAGCGCCAGCAACAAATCTGGAGCGATCGGGCAGTAAATTTGAATGCCAGGCACTGCAAGGCCGATGTTTCCATACGGCCCCATGTCGCGGTCGTTGTGCATCGCCAGCGGGGTGTCACCGAGATAGAATTCGCCGACCTCCGGTTCGAAAAGCAACCATGTCTTCTTCAGGAGCAACTCGGCCAACTCAGCGGCCGAGGTCCGCATCAGTTCGAAAACCATCTGCTTGCGCTCATCGGCTGTCGGCGCAGCCGGAACGTCGGCGTCTGCCTTATCCCTCGCCATGGCCTTGGCGACCGCCTGCATCTGATCCATCATCTGATCAATGCGCACACGAGTGTCTGGCCCTCTCACGAACTGGACGGCCAAGAAGAAGGCGAGCGTTACTTGCTCCTTGCCATCTAGGTTTGCCCAAGAGCGTTCATCAACCAGTTTGCGCAGCACCGGCGCTGCCCTGTCCTCCAACTTGGACAGAGGACCTTCGACATCTTGGACGAAGTCGTCCTGCCAGATTGTGTTGAAGTAGCGTCCCGCGAGCACGTCCTCTAGCCGCGCGATGAAGGAGCGGTCCGAGTGCTTGTCGAAGACCTGCACCTGTTCGGCCTTACCCGCACCCCGCACAGCAAATGGACGCATCAGCATGCGAGGGACGTAGTGCTGATTTTTCGGTATCGGCGGCTTGGCCAGCGTATGTCTCCCTGTTTTCAGCCGCCACGCTAAGGTGATGCTGGCGAGCGAATCGCGAATGGATAGCGATATGAAACTCGAAAAAGAGCTGGTGCGGAAAATCCTCTTGAAGGTGGAGGAGTTCGAAGGTGGTATATATGAAGGCGTTCCGCTGGATATCGCCGACTACACGGAACGGCAGATCGCCTACCATGTGATGCTTCTCATCGAAGCCGGGTATCTGGTTGGTGAAGACCTTAGCACCCTTAGCGGCGAGGAGTGGGAGGTCCAGCGGCTAACCTATGCTGGCCACGAGTTCCTCGACACGATCAGGGACGCGGAGGTCTGGAGGCGCACAAAGGACGCGGCCATAAAGGTTGGCGGCGTCAGCCTTCAAGTTATGGTGGAGATCGGCAAAGCCTACGCCAAACAGGTGCTACAGGAGCGGACTGGCATCGTCCTAGCCTGAGCGGCTCATGATCAGGTCGTGCCAGATCTTCGCATTTGTCGGTGACTAGCCACGGGTAGTCGGTCCACCCAGCTTGAAGGCGGACATCGACAATGCGCAACTATCGTCGAGGACCAGATCCGGCCCATTCGGGGATGTCCCAGACGCGCCAGCAGCGGACATTGGTCGGCCGTCCAGAGGCAGACGTTCGGCCGGCATCACGTTCGAAGTCCGCATTCGACCCATTGCGGACATTGGCCTTGACGGCCCACGGGAACGGCAGGTTATCCGAATTCACATTGCGAAACCTGATCGCGGAGAAACTCGTAGGCTGGTTGTGCTGACGGCTGGGAACGGCGGATACGCTCCCGTATGGCCCCTACGCTGCTGGCGAAGGGCCGCCCTCGACAAGCCCGCGTCTCGATCATGATTTGGCTGATTGCTTCGTCACAAAATGCCTCGTCATCGAGATCGGCAGAGCGACAGGTCTCAATAAGTTGGCCAACCGACTGAACTTGGAAACGCGTCGGAACCTCAATCGGAACGGGAGGACGTATTCGTTCGATGCCGTATGCGTCAGCGACAGCGGTTGATACGACCAGACGACGCAAATCCTCTTTGGCGGTTTCATCGCCAAGACCGGAGGCCCTTTGGAGCAAGGGCACGACGGTCTCCAAGTCGCGCCTCATATTAAGATTCGTGATCGCCACATGCCGCATCGCGACGGGAAGACCAGCGTCGCTGAGGCGGATAGCGATCTGTCGCGCGGTGACCTCATCCTGATGGCAGATCGCAAAATGACCCATCATCGCCCCGAAGTCCTCGTCTGAGGGACGAGCATCGGCGACCAGTCGGTTTACCTCGGTCTCAGGCAAACAGAGGCTGTCAGAAGGCTTCACCGCTCCCGCCTCTTCAAGTGATCGGGGCGATTGAGGTGGTGATTTCTCAGGTTCCGGCGTGCAGGCGGTCAACCCGAAAGCAAACGTGGCGACGACGGCCCAACGCATTGATCCAGCCCCTACATGTCAGACCAACTTTGCAGTCTGCGGTTGGAAAGCATCGGTCATCTCTCGCGAGCGAGCAATGGCCGCTAACCCCCCTTAGACGACATTAAGCCACCCAAGACTCCACGCAGCCCGCCTGATGCCAGGTGCCCCAGAAGCGGTAATAAGTGCAGTTCTGCCCCGAGCCGGCCAGCGCCGCCAAAGACACCCCGACATCAACCTCAGCCCTGTAACCACCAAGGCTATATCGCGGGGCTTCTACTGTGCGGCTCGCGGCATAGGTTCCAAGAGGGAGCTGATCGTATGCCAAGGCGCGCGGGAAGCCCAACTCCCGCCAGTTGCACATACGATCTGAAGCTATCACGCGATAAGGGTGAGATGTGCCGCGCAACGCCTGCGCCATAAGCATGCAATCGGCTCCCAAGGGGCCGTCCATTCCCTGTCCCCGAACAGGGAGAGCTATTCCGGCTATTGTCACTATCAACAGCAGCGAAGCGGTGACCGCTGAGGCCACGCTTACGGCTCCGATCCGTCTTTTCATCGGGCTCCCCCAAGGTAGCGACGACATTAGCAGGTCGATAGCCGCTAACCACCCTAAGCGAACATAGGCTCACGACCCGTTGCAGCAGGCGAGCCTGGGCCGCGGGGCGGGACATGGACGCCGTCGACCATCCATGGCGACCGCCGCACCGGCGACGGCATCCTGCACCAGGAACTCTATATCGGTGTGCGGGTGTTCAATCGGCGCCGCTACCGCAAACACCCCGACACCGGACGCCGCTCATCGGTGCTGAATCCGCCGGAAGACTGGATCCGTCAGGCCGCTCCGGAATTGCGCATCATTGATGATGAACTCTGGGCGCGGGTGCAGAGCCGCAAAGCAGAACTGTCCGCCCTGCCCGCCGCCCAGGGCCGCAAACCGAAACGCCTTCTGTCCGGCCTGATGAAATGCAAGCAGTGCGGCTTCAGCATGACCCTGAACGCCGGCAAGTATAACTGCAGCGGACACCGCGAACGCGGGACCTGCACCAACGGCAAAATCATCGCCGCCAAGACGGTGGAAGAGCGCGTCCCCACCGGCATCAAGACCCACCTGCTGTCGCCGGAAGCGATCGCGGAGGCCGTCAGAGCCTTTCACGCCGCCGCGGACGCGGAGCGCCGCGCGCTTCAGGTCGAACAAGCACCCCTGGAACGCGAACTGGCGGAGATCGAGCGCAAACTGAAGCGTGCGCAGGCCATGTGTCTAGACGGCGCGATCGAGACGGACGAACTGAAGACGATCAGCGCGCCGCTGAAGACCCGCCGGAGCGAGATCCAGGCCCGACTGGCGGCCGACGCCGCCCCGTCGGCGATCCAGCTTCACCCCGGCGCCGCCGATGCCTATCGGCGGCTGGCGGAAAACCTGCACCAGGCGATCGACGGAGAGGACGGCGAGGAGGTGCGGGCGGAACTGCGCAAGCTGATCGAGCGCGTGGACTTCATCCCGGTCGAGGGCCTGGGCAAGTTCCAGTTGGAGGTGCACGGCGGGCTGGCGGCGCTGCTGGCGCTGGGCCAGGCCCAGAAAGCAGCAACCCCCGGAGCGAGGGCTACGGGGGCTTAGTGATGCTTGGGTGCGGGAGCAGGATTTGAACCTGCGACCTTCAGGTTATGAGCCTGACGAGCTACCGGGCTGCTCCATCCCGCGGCAAGGCGGTGCGTAAAGGAAGAAAGGTTCGAGAAATCATTCATGTGTGTCGGGTAGACCCGGCGGCGACCTACTCTCCCGCGCCTTAAGACGAAGTACCATCGGCTCTGGAGGTCTTAACGACCGAGTTCGGAATGGGATCGGGTGGGGAACCTCCGACAGAGCCACCAGGTCAACCCGACACACACGAATGAAATGAGAAGATATCGTCTTTTGATTTCGGCAAGTAAAAACCGAATGAGTTTTGCTGAGAAACGATCAAGCCGATCGGATTATTAGTACCAGTAA
>NZ_JBSHDX010000013.1:0-34510 GCF_053616535.1 Brevundimonas sp. NPDC055812
CCCTCGCCCCAGACAAAACCCCGAAAAACCAGTCTCCGAAGCCCGTCGGGCCAGCCCGTCTCCGAGCGAGGCGGCGATATACGTCCCGATTTTCCGCAGAGCAAGCGTCTTTTCACAAAAAGTCCAAGAATCTCAACGAACCCGAGTCGCTCGCACCCCAATCCGCAGCGCGCCTCGCGTATGCGCGCGTTTTTGTTTGTTCGGGACCGATGTCTGAATAGGTGGAATTTTCCCCCCTCGTTGCCGAGTTGGGGGCGAATTTTATCGCTCGATTGGCGACAAACTCCATCTTGGCGGTGCTTTATTGCACATTTCTCTTTCGGGCGGTTGCGCCGCAACATTTAGCGAGGCATAAGAGCGCCAGTTCGAAAGGTCTGTCCTTGTTCCACCGCGCCGCCATCGCTGCGATCTTGAGCCCCGCGCAAGCGGCGGCCGATCTGCGCATGCTGTCGCTGGGCGTACTCCTTCTCTCGGTAATTCTCATTCCGCTTAGCCAAGCGGTGTGGATGCCTGCGACCTGACCTGAACCCAGCCAGTTTCGCCCATTCACCCCGCTCCGGCCCCGGACGCGGGGTTTTTCATGTGCCCGCCCCATCACCGACAGGCAAGAACTTCCAAGATTTCGATGACACAGCCTTCCGACAGCACGAAACGTCCCAACAGCCGCTCTTCGGCCGTCACCCAAGGTCCGAACAGGGCGGCGGCGCGGTCCTATCTGCGCGCAGCGGGGATGCAGGACGCCGACTTCGACAAGCCGATGATCGGCATCGTGAACACCTGGTCGACGGTCACGCCCTGCAACATGCACTTGGACCGTCTGGCCAGGGACGTTCGCGCCGGCATCATCGCGGCGGGCGGCTATCCGGTCGATTTCAACACCATCGTCGTCACTGACGGCATCTCCATGGGCACGGCGGGGATGAAGGCCTCGCTGATCAGCCGCGAAGTCGTCGCCGATTCCATCGAACTGGCCATCGAGGGGCATCAGCTGGACGGCGTCGTCTGCATCGTCGGCTGCGACAAGACGATTCCCGCCGCGGCCATGGCCCTGGCCCGGATGGATATCCCCGGTCTGGTCTATTACGGCGGCACCATCCTGCCCGGCGTGATCGGGACGAAGGAAGTTTCGGTGCAAGAGGTCTTCGAGGCCATCGGCGCCCACGCTGCCGGTTCTCTGGACGACGCGGGCCTGAAGGCGGTCGAGAGCGCGGTGTGCCCCGGCGCCGGCGCTTGCGGCGGCCAGTTCACCGCCAACACCATGGCCATGGCCCTGTCGATGATGGGCGTCAGCCCCATGGGCGCCAATGACGTGCCCGCCGTCGATCCGGCCAAGGGCGCGGAAGGCGAGCGCTGCGGCCGCCTGATCGTCGAGCGCGTCTTCGCCGGAGATACAGCGCGCAAATACATCACCAGGGCCAGCCTGAAGAACGCGGCCGTCGCCGTCTCGGCTTCGGGCGGATCGACCAACGCCGTCATGCACCTGACCGCCATCGCGGCCGAGGCGGGCGTCGACTTCGGCGTCGAGGACTGCCACCAGGCCTGCGTCGAGGCGCCGGTCATCTGCGACCTGAAGCCGGGCGGGCGTTTCCTGGCCTCGCACCTGTATGCGGCCGGCGGCACGCGCCTGGTCGCCCAGCGTCTGGCCGAGGCGGGCAAGATCGCCAACGTCCCGACCGTCTCGGGCCGCAGCCTGTTCGCCGAAGCGGGCGACGCCGAGGAACAGCCCGGCCAGCAGGTCGTGACCGACTTCGAGGCCCCGGTCATGGCGCGCGGCTCCTACGCCGTCATCTATGGCGATGTCGCGCCAGAGGGCGCCGTCATCAAGCTGACCGGGCACAAGGTCGATCGCTTCGAAGGTCCCGCCGCCGTGTTCGACTGCGAGGAAGACGCCTTCCACGCAGTGCAGGACGGCTCGGTCGGCGAAGGCGACGTCATCATCATCCGCTACGAAGGCCCCAAGGGCGGGCCCGGCATGCGCGAGATGCTGCAGGTCACCGCCGCCCTGAAGGGCCGCAAGGTGGAGAACGTCGCCCTGCTGACCGACGGCCGCTTCTCGGGCGCCTCCTATGGCTTCGTCGCGGGCCACGTCTCGCCCGAGGCGGCGGCGGGCGGCCCCATTGCTCTCATTCGCGATGGCGATCCGATCGTCATCGACGTCACCAACCGAAGGATCGATGTGCTCGTCGATCTGGAGGCGCGCCGGGCGGATTTCGCCCCCAACCGTATCCGCCCGGCGCAAGGCGTTTTCGCAAAATACCGCGCCGCCGTCGCCTCCGCCTCTCAAGGGGCCGTGACCATTCCCAATCCGCCGCCGGCCCAGGTCCCCGCCGATCTGGCCGCCCGCTCCACCGAAACCGCCGCTTCCTAAGGACGTCCTCCATGGCCATCACCATCTACACCAATGAAGACATCAAGCCGGGCGCCATCGCCGGCCAGCGCATCGCCGTAATCGGCTATGGCTCGCAAGGTCGCGCTCACGCCCAGAACCTGAAGGATTCCGGCCACGACGTGGTCGTCGGCGTTCGCCAGGGCGGCACAGGCTGGAAGCATGCGACCGAAGACGGCCTGGCCACGGCCGAGCCGGCCGAGGCCGTTCGCGGCGCCGACATCATCGCCATCCTGACCCCCGACATGGTCCAGAACGAGGTCTATCGCGACGTCATCGAGCCGAACGCCAAGCCGGGCGCCGCCCTGCTGTTCGCCCACGGCTTCTCGATCATCTACGACCGCATCACCCCGCGCGACGACATGGACGTCATCCTGGTGGCGCCCAAGGGTCCGGGCGATCTGGTCCGCCGCGAGTTCGCGCGCGGCCGGGGCGTCCCCTCCCTGTTCGCCATCGAGAAGGATGCGACCGGCAAGGCGCGCGACCGCGCCATGGGCTACGCCAAGGGCATCGGCGGCGCGACCGGCGGCCTGCTTGAGACGTCGTTCCGCGAAGAGACCGAGACCGATCTGTTCGGCGAACAGGCCGTCCTGTGCGGCGGGGCCAAGGAACTGGTCATCCAGGGATTCAACACCCTGGTCGAGGCCGGCTACCAGCCCGAGATCGCCTATTTCGAATGCCTGCACGAGCTGAAGTTGATCGTGGACCTGTTCTACGAAGGCGGCATCTCCAAGATGCACCACTTCATCTCGGAAACGGCCAAATGGGGCGCCGTGGCCTCGGGGCCGCGCGTCATCACCGACGAGACCCGCGCCCGCATGAAGACCGTGCTGGACGAGATCCAGAGCGGCCAGTTCGCGCGCGAATGGATCGCCGAGAACGAGGCGGGCAAGCCGAAATACGAGGCCCTGCTGACCGAGGACCGCTCCAGCCAGATCGAACAGGTCGGCGCCCGTCTGCGCGACCGCATGGCCTGGCTGCAGACGGCCAAACAGGCCGCCGCCTGATCCTCTGTATATATAAAGAGAGACTGACCCGATGAGCGCCGCCGCGCCCGCCTTGAAAACCGCTTCCGCCCCGGCCGTCATGACCGGTGCGCGCCTGCTCGTCTCCAGCCTGGAGCGGATGGGCGTAGAGGTGGTGTTCGGCTACCCCGGCGGCGCCATCATGCCGATCTACGACGCCCTGACCGGCTCGTCGCTGAAGCACATCCTGGTGCGCCACGAACAGGCCGCCGCCTTCGCCGCCGACGCCTATGCCCGGCTGAGCGGCAAGGTCGGGGTCTGCATGGCGACCTCCGGCCCCGGCGCCACCAATCTGATCACCGGCATCGCCAACGCCATGATGGATTCGGCGCCGATGGTCTGCATCACCGGCAATGTCCCTCAAGGGGTCATGGGCACCGACGCCTTTCAGGAGATCGACATCCTGGGCGTCACCCTGCCGATCGTGAAGCATTCCATCCTGGTCCGTGACGCGGCCGAGATCCCGGCCGCCATCGAACAGGCCTTCCACATCGCCGCCTCGGGCCGTCCCGGTCCTGTGCTGGTCGACCTGCCCAAGGATGTCCAGTTCGCCGAAACGGTCGCGCCCTTCGGCTTCAACATTCCCAATGAGACGACCGAGGCCGACCCCGACGCCATCGCCGAGGCCGAGCGCTTCATCCGCGCCGCCCAGCGCCCGCTGATCTACGTGGGCGGCGGGGTGAAGATCGGTCACGCGACCGAAGCCCTGCGCGCCTTCGCCGAGACCACCGGCATCCCCGCCGTCGCCACCCTGAACGCCCTGGGCACAGTGCCGACCGACGCCCCCGGCTTCCTGGGGATGCTGGGGATGCACGGCACGCGCGCGGCCAATGAGGCGGTTCAGGCGTCCGATCTGCTGATCGTCATGGGCGCCCGCTTCGACGACCGCGCCACCGGCAAGCTGGCCGAGTTCGCCCCTCACGCCCGCGTCGTCCACTTCGACGTCGACGCCTCCGAGATCGGCAAGCTGCGCGAGACCCACGTCGCAGTCGGCGGCGAGATCCGCCCGGCCATCGAGGCCCTGACCGAACGCCTGGCGGCGGCTCCGCTGGCCATCGACCCGTGGGTCATCCGCTGCGCCTCGGCGGCCGAGCGCCACGCCGCCCGCTATGACGCGCCGGGCGAAGGCGTCTACGCCCCGGCCCTGCTGAAGCAGCTGTCAGAGATGGCGGGCGACCGCTTCGTCGCCGCCTGCGATGTCGGCCAGCATCAGATGTGGGCCGCCCAGCACTGCCGCTTCGCCCGGCCCGAAGCCCACATCACCTCGGGCGGTCTGGGGGCCATGGGCTTCGGCCTGCCCGCCGGTCTGGGCGCCCAGATGGCGGACCCCGAGGCGGTCGTCGTCACCATCGCCGGCGACGGCGGCTTCATGATGAACGTCCAGGAGCTGGCCACCCTGCGCCGCTACGGCGTGCCGCTGAAGATCGTCCTGCTGGACAACTCTTCGCTGGGTCTGGTCCGCCAGTGGCAGGAGCTGTTCTTCGCCGAGAACTATTCCGAGATCGACCTGTCCGACAATCCGGACTTCGTGAAGGTGGCCGAGGCCTTCGGCGTCGAGGCCTTCCGCATCGACCGCCGCGATCAGGTCGAGGCCGGTCTGGCCCGGCTGCTGGCCGCCGAAGGCGCCTGTCTGGCCCACGTCGTCATCGACCCCAAGGAAAACGTCTGGCCGCTGGTGCCGCCGGGCAAGAGCAACGCTGAAATGATGGAAGGCGCATGAAGATGAGCGACACCATTCACATCCAGATCGACCGGGCCGACGGCTCGCTTCAGCGTCTCATCGGCCTGGTGGAGCGCCGCGGCTTCCACATCGACGGCATCAACATGGCGGATGAAGGCGCGATGCGCCGCATCGCCCTGACCGTTCGCGGGCGCGACGCCGCCCGCTCCATCGACACCCTGGGCCGCCAGATCGACCGCCTGATCGGCGTCGCGCGCATCCAGGCCCAAACCTTCCAGTCCGAGGCCGCGTAATGTCCCGAGTAGACCGAGTATCCAGAACCGCCGAGATTGCGGCCGATCCCAACCGGGTCATCATCTTCGACACCACCCTGCGCGATGGCGAACAGGCGCCGGGCTTCTCCATGTCGGCCGAATCCAAGCTGAAGATGGCGCATGTGCTGCGCGACCTGGGCGTCGACGTGATCGAGGCCGGCTTCGCCGCCGCCTCGCCGGGCGACGAGGAATGCATCCGCCGCGTGGCGGGCGAGATCGAGGGACCGGTCTTCGCCTCCCTGTCGCGCGCCAACGAGAAGGACATCGACGCCTCCTTCCGCGCCCTGACCCCGGCGCCGAAGTCGCATCGCCGCTGCCACGTCTTCCTGGCCACCAGCCCGATCCACCGCTCGGCCAAGCTGCGCATGAGCACCAACGAGGTGCTGGCCACCATCTCGCGCACGGTGGAATACGCCGCCTCGATGTTCGACGACGTGGAGTTCTCGGCCGAGGACGCCTTCCGCACCGAACCCGAGTTCCTGGCCGAGGCCCTGATGGCCGCCGCCGACGCGGGTGCCCAGACGCTGAACGTACCGGACACCGTCGGCTACGCCACGCCCGAGGAATCGCGTCAGCGCTTCGCCTATCTGGACGGGATCATCCGCCCGCGTCACGCGGACATCATCTTCTCGTCCCACGCGCACAACGACCTGGGCCTGGCCGTCGCCAACTCCCTGGCCGCCGTCGAGGGCGGAGCGCGCCAGATCGAGGGCGCGATCAACGGCATCGGCGAACGGGCGGGCAACGCCTCGGTCGAGGAAGTCATCATGGCCCTGCGCACCCGCGCGGACCGCTATGGCGTGACCATCGGCTCCGAGAGCCGCCACCTGGTGCGCGCCTCCGAGACCCTGCGCGAAGTGACCGAGACGGTCATCGCCCGCAACAAGGCCATCGTCGGCCTGAACGCCTTCGCCCACGAGGCCGGGATCCACCAGCACGGCATGATGGCCGACGCCCGCACCTACGAGATCATGCGTCCCGAAGACGTCGGTTTCGAGGGCAGCTACTTCGTGCTGGGCAAGCATTCCGGCCGCCACGCGGTCGGTAAGCGGGCCGAAGCCCTGGGCCATGTGCTGGACGGCCAGCGCCTGGCCGACGTCTTCGCCGGCTTCAAGCGACGCGCCGATGAGATCGGCGAGATCAACGACGCGGAACTGACCGCCATCATTGCGGCCGTGACGGCCCAGGCAGGCGCCTCCGCACAAATGGACAAGACCTATGCAACCGCTGGCTAAGAACATCTGGATCAATGGCGAACTGACGGCGTGGGAGAAGGCCACGGTTCACGTCATGAGCCACGCCCTGCACTACGGCACCTCGGTTTTCGAGGGCATCCGCGTCTATGACACCCCGAACGGCCCGTGCGGCTTCCGCCTGACCGACCATATCCGACGCCTGTTCGACAGCGCGCGCATCTACCACTTCCCCATGCCCTACACCGAGGACGAGCTGGTTCAGGCCTGCAAGGACGTGGTCCGCGCCGAGGGTCTGCGTTCGGCCTATCTGCGCCCGCTGGCCTTCCTGGGCGAGTGCGGCATGGGCGTCAGCCCCTCGGCCGAGGCGATCCGCAGCGATGTGATGATCTCGGCCTTCGCCTGGGGCGCCTATCTGGGCGAAGAGGCGCTGGAGAAGGGCGTCGACGCCTGCATCTCCAGCTGGAACCGCGTGGCGCCGAACACCGTCCCGGCGGGCGCCAAGGCGGGCGGCAACTATCTGTCCTCCTATCTGATCGGGCGCGAGGCCCGCGTTCGCGGCTTCGGCGAAGGCATCGCCCTGGGCGCCGACGGCCTGCTGTCCGAAGGCGCGGGCGAGAACCTGTTCATCGTCAAGGACGGGGTGCTGATGACCCCGCCCGCCGCCGCCTCCATCCTGCAGGGCATCACCCGCGACAGCGTGATGAAGCTGGCGCGCGGCCTGGGCTATGAGGCGCGCGAACAGGTGCTGCCGCGCGAAGCCCTCTATGTCGCCGACGAGGTCTTCATGACCGGCACGGCGGCCGAGATCACCCCCGTCCGCTCCATCGACGGCATCATGACCCGCGCAGGCGGCCCCGGCCCGGTGACCAAGGCGGTCAACAAGGCCTTCCGCGGCCTGTTCGACGGCACGACGCCCGACCGCTACGGCTGGCTGGAGCCGATCGGCGAAACCACCGCCGGCGCCGCCGCACAGGAGCGCGTGCATGAGCCGGCCTAAAACCCTGTATCAGAAGGTATGGGACCGGCACGTCGTCGTGCCGGAAACCGCCGAGACGCCGGGCGTCATGTATGTGGACCTGCATCTGGTCCACGAAGTCACCTCGCCACAGGCCTTCTCCGAGATCGAGGCGCGCGGGCTGAAGGTCCGCCGCCCCGACCGCACCTTCGCCACTCTGGACCACTCGACCCCCACCCTGCCCGCCGGGCCGGATGGCCAGCGCCCCTATGTCACCGAACAGGCGCGCCGTCAGGTCGAGACGCTTGAAGCCAACTGCGCCCGTCATGGCGTCGAGCTGGCGGGCTGGGGTTCGGATCAGCGCGGCGTGGTTCACGTCATGGGGCCGGAGCTGGGCCTGACCCAACCGGGCATGACCGTCGTCTGCGGCGACAGCCACACGGCCACCCACGGCGCCTTCGGGGCGCTGGCCTTCGGCATCGGCACCTCGGAAGTCGGTCATGTGCTGGCGACCCAGTGCCTGCTGCAGCGTCGAGCCAAATCCATGCGGGTGACGGTCGACGGAGCCCTGCGTCCCGGCGTGTCCGGCAAGGACGTGGCGCTGGCCGTCATCGCCGCCATCGGCTTCGGCGGCGGCACCGGCTACGTCATCGAATATGCGGGCGAGGCCGTGCGTTCGCTGGACATGGAAGGGCGCATGACCCTGTGCAACATGTCCATCGAGGCGGGCGCGCGGGCGGGCATGATCGCGCCCGACCAGACCACCATCGACTGGCTGCGCGGCCGCCGCCACGTCCCCGCCGACTATGAAGGCGCGGCCGCCGACTGGCTGAGCCTGGCCACCGACCCCGGCGCGGTCTTCGACAAGGAGGTCGTGCTGGATGGCGGCGCCATCCGCCCGATGGCCACCTGGGGCACGACGCCCGACGCCGGCGCCCCCGTCGGTGCCCCCGTACCCCAGCCGCGCTCGGCCTCGGACCAGAAGGCCATCGACTACATGGGCTTCACCGCCGGAGAGGCGACCACCGGCCACAAGGTCGACGTCGTCTTCATCGGCAGTTGCACCAACGGCCGCCTGCCCGACCTGCGCGCCGCCGCCGACGTCCTGCGCGGCCGCAAGGTCCAGCCGGGCGTGCGGATGCTGGTCGTCCCCGGCTCGGAGGCCGTCCGTCGCGACGCCGAGGCCGAAGGTCTGGACAAGGTCTTCACCGAGGCGGGGGCCGAATGGCGCATCCCCGGCTGCTCCATGTGCATCGCCATGAACGGAGACGTCGTCGCGTCGGGCCAGTTGGCCGTCTCGACCTCGAACCGCAATTTCGAGGGCCGTCAGGGCAAGGGCGCCCGAACCATCCTGGCCAGCCCCGCCACCGCCGCCGCCAGCGCCGTCGCCGGGGTGCTGACCGACCCGCGCGTCTATCTGTCGGAGGCGGCCCATGTCTGAGCCTTTTAAAACGCTGACGTCGAAAACCCTGACTCTCAGCCAGGCCAATATCGATACCGACCAGATCATCCCCGCGCGCTTCCTGACCACCACCACGCGCGAGGGTCTGGGCGCCCACGCCTTCCACGACTGGCGCTACGAGGCCGACGGCTCGCCCAAGCCCGAGGCCGTGCTGAACCGCATCGACCCGACCGAGCAGCGCATCCTGCTGGCGGGACCGAACTTCGCCTGCGGCTCGTCGCGCGAGCACGCGCCGTGGGCCTTGCTGGACTACGGCTTCCGGGCGGTGATCTCGACCGAGATCGCCGACATCTTCACTTCCAACGCCCTGAAGAACGGCTTCCTGCCCATCGTCGTCGATCAGGGCGTCTGGGACGATCTGGCCGCCCACCCGGAGCAGCCCGTCACCATCGATCTGGAAGCCGGCGAGATCCGGCGCGGCAACGCTCCGGCCGTGCCGTTCAAGGTCGAGTCCTTCGCCCGCCAGTGCCTACTGGACGGGGTCGACGCCCTCGGCTGGCTCCAATCGAAGCTGCCCTACGTCACCACCTACGAACGCCTGCGCCAAGACATCTATCAGCCGGAGACCGCCTGATGACCGCCCGTGAAACGCCTGTCGCCCGCACCTTCAACATCGCCGTTCTGCCTGGCGACGGGGTCGGTCCCGAGGTGGCCCTGGCCGCCCAGCGCGTCCTGACCTGCATCGGCGACATCTATGGCCACCGCTTCGAATTTTCCGAGCATCTGATCGGCGGCGCCGCCATCGACGCGGTCGGCGAGGCTCTGCCGGAAGAGACCCGGAGCGCCTGCCTGGCCTCCGACGCCGTCCTGCTGGGCGCGGTCGGCGGGCCCAAATGGGACGACGCCCCGGTGCGCCCGGAGCAGGGGCTGCTGTCCATCCGCAAGGCCATGGGTCTGTACGCCAACCTGCGCCCGCTGCAGGTCTCGCCGGTGCTGGCCCATCGCTCGCCGCTGAAGAAGGAGATCGTCGAGGGCGTCGACCTGATCGTCTTCCGCGAGCTGACCAGCGGCGTCTATTTCGGCGAGCGCACGCGCACCGAGACGCAGGCCTCCGACCTGTGCGTCTATACGGTCGAGGAGATTGAGCGCGTCGCCCGCGCCGCCTTCCAGGCCGCCCAGCAACGGCGCGGCAAGGTCACCTCGGTCGACAAGGCCAACGTCATGGAGACCAGCCGCCTGTGGCGCGAGGTCGTGACCCGCATCCACGCCGAGGAATATCCCCAGATCACCCTGGAGCACGCCCTGGTCGATTCCATGGCGATGCACCTGATCCGCAAGCCGCGCGACTATGACGTCATCCTGACCGAGAACATGTTCGGCGACATCCTGTCGGACGAGATTTCGGTGCTGGGCGGCTCCATCGGCCTGCTGCCCTCGGCGTCGCTGGGCGCGGACGGGCCGGGCCTGTTCGAACCGATCCACGGCTCGGCGCCGGACATCGCCGGCCAGGATCTGGCCAACCCCGTCGGCATGGTGCTGTCGGCGGCCATGATGCTGCGCCACAGCTTCGAACTGGAGGATGAGGCGGATTCCATCGAGGCGGCGGTCGCGGCCGTTCTGGCTTCGGGGGCGGTCACCGCCGACCTGGGCGGCCCCCTGGGCACGGTCGCCGCCACGCGCGCCATCGTCGACGCCATCCGCGCCATCCACTGGGCGGCCGCGCGCCATGTGCCGATGCACTGGGCCTGAGCTTCGGACAGGAGAGGAAAAAAGAGGCGGGCTTCGGTCCGCCTCTTTTCAATTCAGCCGTCGATCAGCCCCTGCAGGGCCTTCGCCATGCGGTCGCGCAGGCGGCCCCGCTGCTCTTCCGTCAGGGCGGAAAAGCCGTCCGACAGCTCGCGGCCGATCGCCATGCCCATGATCAGGCCGGACGCCAGGCGCGCTCGCACGGCCGCGTCCTCGCCGCCGATCCATTGGGTCAGGGGGTCGAAGAAGCGATTGTTCGCCGTACGCTGCACCACGTCCATCGCCTTGGTCGAGCCGATCGAGCGCAACAGGATCAACAGGCCGCGCATCTTCTCGCCGGTCGGGTCGGCCTCGCACCGGGCCGCCTCGCCATAGACGACCTCCGTGGCCAGGCGCTGACCGAAATCCGCGCGGTCGCCTTCCATCAGGTCGCGCCCGTTCTTGCAGCTGTCCAGCACGGACAGGAACAGATCTTCCTTCGAACCGAAGTAGCGGCTGATCAGGGCCGCATCGACGCCGACGTCGCGCGCCACATCGCGCATGCCCACGTCATCATAGCTTTCCGCACAAAAGCGTTCGCGCGCCGCTTCCAGGATAGCCTGGCGGGTGGCGTTGGCGTTACGCGGCCGGGGGACGTCGCAAAGGACCAATTGGTCGCACTCCAATAAACCTTACGGACTATATGGCCTTGTCATCAGGCGTTGACAAGCGTCGCCTTCATCGTCTTTAAGTCAGCCGGTGTTGACTGGACGCCTTCTCCCCAAAGAGCGACAGTCTCTCTCAATCACGCTACTCCCAAGGAGATTGCGCCGATGCGCACGGTTAAGATCGCGGCCGCGTCCGCTTTGATAGCGGCCGCCCTCTATGGCTGTTCCAAGGGACAGGAAGCGCCGGCCCAGGGCGCGCCGCCCGTGACGGTGGCGGCTCCCCTGTCGCAGCAGGTCGTCGACTGGGACGAATTCACGGGGCGCTTCGAAGCGCCTCGCTCGGTCGACGTGCGCGCCCGCGTCGGCGGCTACATCCAGTCGGTCCACTTCAAGGACGGCGACTTCGTGCGTCAGGGCCAGCTTCTGTTCACCCTCGACCCGCGTCCGGCCCAGGCCGCCCTGGCTTCGGCCCGCGCCCAGCTGGCCCAGGGCCAGGCCCAGCTCACCCTGGCCCGCACTGAACTGACCCGCGCCGAGGGCCTGCTGGCCTCCCAGGCCGTGTCCCAGGCCGAGGTCGACGCCAAGCGCGGCGCCGTCCAGACCGCCGAAGCCGCCGTGGCCGCCGCCAACGCCGCCATCCGCGCACGTCAGCTGGACGTGGAATTCACCCGCGTCACCGCCCCCATCTCGGGCCGCGTCTCCGACCGCCGAGTCGATCCGGGCAACCTGATCGGCGGCGGCTCGTCGGCCGGCGACGTGCTGACCACCATCGTCTCCTCGTCTCCGATCTACTTCGTCTTCGACGGCTCCGAAGCCCTGGCGCTGAAGTATCAGCGCGACGCCCGCAACGGCGCCGCCCCGATTCGCATCCGCCTGCAGGACGAGACCAGCTATGACCGCACCGGGACGCTGGACTTCACCGACAACGCCATCGACGCCTCCTCGGGCACCATCCGCCTGCGCGCCGTGGTGCAGAACGCCGACGGCTTCCTGAAGCCCGGCATGTTCGGCCACGCCCAACTGGCGGGCTCGGGCGGCTATGCGGCCATGCTGGTGCCCGACGCGGCCATCGTCACCGACGGTCCGCGCAAGGTCGTCTATGTGGTCGGCAAGGACGGCGCCGTGGCCGCCAAGCCGGTCCAGCTGGGACCGATCGCCAACGGCCTGCGCGTCGTGCGCACGGGCCTGACGCCCGACGATCGCGTCATCATCAACGGCCTTCAGCGCGCCCGTCCGGGCCAGAAGGTCACCGCCCAGAACGGGACCATCAAGGCCGAGGAAACCCAGGCGCAAGCGCCTGTGACCACGGCCCCCGTCGCCTCGACCGCCACCTTCGCCGCCAGCGCCGGCTGAGGAGGAGGCTCACGGGCCGGAACCTGATCCATGAACATATCCCGCTTCTTCATCGACCGACCGATCTTCGCGATCGTGATCTCGGTCTTCATCACCCTGATCGGCGCCTTCGCCATGCCGATGCTGCCGCTGGCGCAGTATCCGGATATCGCGCCGCCGACGATCAGCGTGACCGCCTCCTACGCCGGCGCCTCGGCTGAAACCCTGTCCGAGACGGTCGCCGCGCCGCTGGAGCAGGAGATCAACGGCGTCGAGAACATGCTCTACATGACCTCGTCGTCGACCTCCGACGGCCGGGTCCAGGTCACCGTGACCTTCCAGCCCGGCACCGACCTCGACACCGCCCAGGTACTGGTCCAGAACCGGGTCGCCCTGGCCGAGCCGCGCCTTCCGGCGCAGGTCCGTCAGGTCGGCGTCGTCGTCAACAAGGAGTCGACCGGCTTCCTGATGCTGGCGTCGCTGACGTCCGACGACCCCGGCATCGACAGCGACTACCTGGGCAACATGGCCCAGTCGACCATCCGCGACCGCCTGCTGCGGATCGACGGCGTCGGCGGCGTCCAGGTCTTCGGCGGCGGCAACTACTCCATGCGGATCTGGATCGACCCGGCCAAGGCGGCCGCGCGCGACCTGACCGCGCCGGAGATCGTCGCCGCCCTGCAGGCCCAGAACGTCCAGGCCGCCGGCGGTTCGATCGGCCAGCCCCCCTTCCCGACCAACGCCGCCGCCTTCGAGCTGCCGGTTCAGGTCGAGGGCCGCCTGTCGGCCCCGGAAGAGTTCGGCAAGGTCGTGCTCAAGACCGACGCTCAAGGGCGCGTGACCCGCGTCAGCGACATCGCCCGCATCGAGCTCGGCTCGGAAATCTACGGCGTCGAAGGCTACTTCAACGGTCAGCGCGGCGTCGGCATCGCCGTCATCCAGCAGCCGGGCTCCAACGCCCTGTCGACCGCCGAGGCGGTCATCGCCGAGCTGGACGCCATCAAGGCCGACTTCCCGCCCGGCGTGAAGTACGCCATCCCCTATAACCCGACGGAATACGTCGCCGCCTCGGTCTCGGCCGTGGAGCACGTGCTGATCGAAGCCGTCTTCCTGGTGATGATCGTCATCCTGGTCTTCCTGCAGACCTGGCGCGCGGCCATCATCCCGATCCTGGCCATCCCCGTCGCCCTGGTCGGCACCTTCGCGGTGCAGCTGGCCCTGGGCTTCTCGATCAACTCCCTGTCGCTGTTCGCCCTGGTTCTAGCCGTCGGCATCGTCGTCGACGACGCCATCATCGTGGTCGAGAACGTCGAGCGCTACATCCGCGAGGGCCTGACGCCCAAGGAAGCGGCCTATCGGTCGATGCAGGAAGTGTCGGGCGCCCTGATCGCCATCTCCCTGGTGCTGACCTCGGTGTTCGTGCCGACCGCCTTCGTGCCCGGCATCCCCGGCATCTTCTTCCGCCAGTTCGCCGTCACCATCGCCTCGGCGACACTGATCTCGCTCCTCGTGTCGCTGACGCTGTCTCCGGCCCTATCGGCCCTGCTGCTCAAGCCGCACAAGGAGCACGACCATCACCGCAAGCCGGGTCTGATCGGCACGATCACCTATTACCTCGGCTGGGCCGGAGCCAAGTTCAACGAGGGCTTCGACTGGGTGTCGGACCGCTACGGCCGTATGACCGCCCGCCTGATCCGCATGGTCACCGTCATGCTCGTCATCTACGCCGCCCTGCTGGCGTTGACGGGCTGGCGCATGACCGATACGCCCACCGGCTTCATTCCGGCGCAGGACCAGGGCGTGCTGATCGGCGTCGTCCAGCTTCCGCCGGGCGCCTCGCTGGAACGCACCAAGGCGGCGATGAACAGGGCCGTCGAAATCGTCCAGAAGGCCGACGGCGTTCAGGAAGTCACCGCCTTCGCCGGCCTGGACGGGTCCAGCTTCTCGCTGTCGTCCAACGCCGCCACCATGTTCATCAAGCTGAAGGACTATGACGAGCGGACCACGCCCGAACTGGAAGCCTCGGCCCTGGCCGGCGCGCTCAGCGGGGCGACCGGCGTCATCGAGGAAGCCAGCATCTTCATGCTGTCGCCCCCGCCCGTTCAGGGCATGGGCACCGGCTCGGGCTTCAAGATGATGATTCAGGATCGTTCGGGGGCCGGCTTCCAGGCCCTGGAAGGCGCGACCTTCGCCATGATGGGCGCCGCCGCCCAGGCCCCGGATCAGGTGCAGCAGGTGTTCAGCCTCTACAACACCGGCTCGCCGCGCATCGCCGCCAACGTCGACCGCGACAAGGCCCTGTTGATGGGGGTCCAGCCCTCGACCGTGTTCAGCACCCTGGGCACCTACCTCGGCTCGACCTACGTCAACGACTTCAACTTCCTGGGCCGCACCTTCCGCGTGACCGCCCAGGCCGAGCCCGCCTATCGCGACGAACTGGCCGACATCGCCAATCTGAAGGTCCGTTCGGCCACCGGCGGCATGGTGCCGATCGGTTCGGTGGCGACCCTGGCCGACGATTCCGGCCCGGCGCGCGTGGTCCGCTACAACCTGTTCCCGGCTTCGGAACTGCAGGGTGAAGCGGCGCCGGGCGTGTCCACCGGCGACGCCATCGCCGCGATGGAGGAGTTGGCGGCCAAGACGCTGCCGGACGGCTTCAGCTACGAGTGGACGGAAATCGCGCTGCAGGAGAAGGCGGCGGCCGGCGGGTCGACCATCATCTTCCTGATGGCTGTGGTGTTCGTCTTCCTGGTGCTGGCCGCTCAGTATGAGGCCTTCACCCTGCCGCTGGCGGTCATCCTGATCGTGCCGATGTGTATCCTGGCGGCCATCCTCGGGGTGAACCTGCACGGTCTGGACAACAACATCCTGACCCAGGTCGGCCTGGTGGTCCTGATCGCCCTGGCGGCCAAGAACGCCATCCTGATCGTGGAGTTCGCCAAGCAGGCCGAGGACGAGCAGGGCCTGAACCGCTGGGACGCCGCCGTCCAGGCCGCGCGTCAGCGTCTGCGCCCGATCCTGATGACCTCGTTCGCCTTCATCTTCGGCGTGCTGCCCCTGGCGATCGCCTCGGGTCCCGGATCGGAGATGCAGAACGCCCTGGGGATCGCAGTGGTCTACGGGATGCTGGGGGTGACCTTCTTCGGTCTGATCTTCACCCCGGTCTTCTACGTCATCTGTCGCTGGATGGCGGGCAAGCTGCCCAAGGCGCCGGGTAAGGAGCGCGAGCTCCCCACCAGCTTCGGCGCTCCGCCGCACGACCCCTTTGACCCCGATGGCCCGGAACCGGCGACCGCCGCTCCGCGCCAGGGAGATGCGTAAAATGAACGGCAAACTCCGCACTCTGCTGACCGCCGCGGGGTCGGCCGCCCTGCTCGCCGCCTGCGCGGTGGGCCCCAAGGCGCCGCTCCCCACCCTCCCGGCAGAAGGCCAGGGCGCCTTCGTCGGCTCGCAATCCGCCTCGGTTTCGACCGAGGCGGCCCGCGACGACTGGTGGCGGCTGTATCAGGACCCGACCCTCGACGGCCTGATCCAGCAGGCCCTGACCGAGAACAACGAGCTGGAGGCGGCCGCGGCCAATCTGCGCGCCGTCCGGGCCTCGCTGTCCGAAGCCCGCTCGGGCCGGTTCCCGACCACCACGACCTCGGCCGCCTACAACCGCAGCCGGGCCTCGACCGACACCGTGCCGACCGCCGGCGGCGCCAAGCTGCCGGAAGTCGACACCTATGACGTCGGCCTGGACGTCTCCTATGAGATCGACCTGTTCGGCGGGGTGGAGTCCTCCATCCGCGCCGCGCGGGGCGACGTGGCCGCCGCCGCCGCCGCTCTGGAGGTCGTGCGGGTGACCGTCGCGGCCGAAACGGCCCGGGCCTACGCCGACACCTGCTCGGCCAACGCCCAGATCGCCGTGGCCGAACGGACCATCGACTTGCAGACCCAGACGGTCGACCTGACCCAGCGCCTGCTGGACGGGGGCGCCGGCAATGGTCTGGACGTGGCCCGCGCCCGCGCCGCCCTGGAACAGACCCGCGCCAGCCTGCCGCCCCTGCGGGCGTCGCGCGACGGCGCCCTGTTCCGCCTGGCCACCCTGACCGGCCGCACCCCGGCCGAGGCCAGCGAGGCGGCTCGCGCCTGCCAGTCCCCGCCGCAACTGTCGCAGCCGATCCCGGTCGGCGACGGCGCGGCGCTTCTGGCCCGCCGTCCCGACGTGCGTCAGGCGGAGGCCCGCCTGTCCGCCGCCGCCGCCCGCGTCAACGTCGCCACCGCCAACCTTTATCCCAGCATCCGCCTGGGCGGGTCGGTGGGATCGACGGCGCTCGACGCCTCGGACCTGGGCGAGGACGCCAACTTCCGCTTCAGCGTCGGCCCGCTGATCTCCTGGTCCTTCCCCAACGTCTGGGCGGCCCGGGCGCGGATCAAGCAGGCCGGCGCCCAGTCGGACGCGGCCCTGGCGACCTTCGACCAGACCGTGCTGACGGCGCTGCAGGAGACCGAGACGGCGCTCAGCGCCTACGCCAACGAACTGGACCGCCGCACGGCCCTGCGCACCGCGCGGGATCAGGCGGCTACGGCGGCGCGCCTGTCGCGCCTGCGCTTCGACGCGGGCGCCGACAGCTTCCTGACGGTGCTCGATTCCGAGCGGACCCTGGCCGGCGCCGACGCCGCCCTGGCCGCCTCGGAAGCCCAGGTCACCACCTACCAGATCGGCCTGTTCAAGGCCCTGGCGGGTGGTTGGGAACAGGCTCCCGATCCCGAAGCCTAACCGTCAGCCTCAAGCTGAAACTAGGACGCCCGGCTGGTTCGCCCGCCGGGCGTTTTCTTTGGCGGCTCTTCTGCCGAACCACCGTCGATCAGAATATTATTCGTATCTGCACACCAATCCGACATCACATCGAATAATCGTCGCCAACAACTTGGCCTGAACGATGATCTTGCGATAGGGAGGCTGAGTGACCTCCTCCGCCCCCCTCCCCGAAGCCCTTGAGGCCGCCGCCTCGCCTGCCGCCGCCCTGGCCCAGGCGCGCAGGGTGGTGGTCAAGATCGGCTCGTCCCTGCTGTTCGACGCCGCGCGCCGCGCCGTCGCCGCCGACTGGCTGGCGAGCCTGGCCGCCGATATCGCCGACCTGCGTCGCCAGGGGCGAGAGGCAGTCGTCGTCTCATCCGGCGCCGTCGCCTTGGGACGCGGACGACTGAACCTGTCGTCCAGCCGCCTTCAGGATAAACAGGCCGCCGCCGCCGTGGGCCAGACCCTGCTGATGCACGCCTGGGAAGAAGCTTTGGCGCCCCACGGCCTGATGGCGGGCCAGGTGCTGCTGACCCGCGACGACACCGAACGGCGGCGCCGCTGGCTAAACGGCCGCGCCACGCTTGAGGCCCTGCTGAGCCACGGCGTCGTCCCAGTGGTCAATGAGAACGACACCGTCGCCACCGAAGAGATTCGCTATGGCGACAACGACCGACTGGCCGCGCGCGCGGCGCAGCTCGGACGGGCCGATCTGCTGATCCTGCTGTCCGACGTGGACGGCCTCTACACCGCCGATCCGCGCCGCGATCCGGACGCCCGCCACCTGCCCCTGATCGAGCGGCTGTCGCCCGAGGTGCTGGCCATGGCCTCAGGCGCCAATGCGCAGGCCGGCGTCGGCACAGGCGGCATGGCGACCAAGCTGGCGGCGGCCCAGATCGCCGCCTCGGCCGGATGCGCCACCGTCATCGCTTCGGGGCTGACGGCCCATCCGCTGAAGGCTGTGCTCGACGGCGCACGGGCCACCCTGATCCTGGCCCCCGCCACCCCCATGGCCGCCTGGAAGCAGTGGATCGCGGGCAGCGTGGCGCCCGGCGGCGCCCTGGCGCTGGACGCCGGGGCCGTCGCCGCCCTCCATGCCGGAAAGAGCCTGCTGCCCTCCGGCGTCGTCGCCGTCAGCGGCGACTTCGGCAAGGGCGACAGCGTGCGCCTGACCGGCCCTGACGGTCTTCGCATCGGCGTCGGACTGGCCGCCTACGCCGCCGACGAGATCGCCCTAATCCGCAGCCGCCATTCGGACGCGATCGAAAGCCTGCTGGGCTATCGCGGCCCCTCGGTCGTCATCCACCGCGACGATCTGGTTCTGGAGGACCGATGAGCGACCTCGACGCCGCCATGCTGGACATGGGCCGCCGCGCCCGCGCCGCCGCCGACGCCCTTCGCGCCACCACGCCGGACGCCCGGACCGAGGCGCTTCACCGGCTCGCCGAGGGCCTGCGCGCGGCAGAGGCCGCCATCCTGTCCGCCAACGCCCGCGACGTAAGCCGCGCCCGCGACGGCGGCCTGTCCGAGGCCCTGATCGACCGCCTGGCCCTGACCCCCGCCCGCGTCGAGGGCATGGCCGTCGCGGTCGAAACCATCGCCGCCCAGCCCGACCCGGTAGGCGGTGAAATGGCCCGCTGGACCCCGGCCAACGGCCTGGACATCGCCCGCGTCCGCACCCCCATCGGCGTTCTGGCCGTCATCTATGAGAGCCGCCCAAACGTCACCGCCGACGCCGCCGCCCTGTGCATCCGGTCCGGCAATGCGGCGATCCTGCGCTGCGGCTCGGACTGTCTGGATTCCTCGCGCGCCATCGCCGCTGTCGTCACGAGCGCCCTGGCCGAAGCGGGCCTGCCCGCCGACGCCGTCCAACTGGTCCCCGTGCCGGATCGCGAGGCCGTCGGCGCCATCCTGTCGGGCCTCGACGGCGCCGTCGACCTGATCATCCCGCGCGGCGGCCAGAGTCTGGTCGCGCGGGTTCAGGCCGAGGCGAAGGCGCCGGTGCTGGGCCACCTTGAGGGCCTGTGCCACACCTATCTGGACGGCGCCGCCGATCTGGACGTCGCCCGTCGCGTGACCCTGAACGCCAAGATTCGCCGCGTCTCGGTCTGCGGCGCGACCGAGACCCTGCTGGTGGACCGCGCGGCTGCGGATCGCCTTCTGCCCGCCGTCGCCGCCGACCTGATCACCGCCGGATGCGAACTGCGCGGCGACGCCGAGGCCCGCGCCTTGGCCCCGAACATGAGCGAGGCGACCGAGGTCGACTGGACCACCGAATACCTGGCCCCCATCCTGTCGGTGCGCGTGGTGGACGGCGTGGACGGCGCGGTCGACCACATCCGCCGCTACGGCTCGGGCCACACCGAGGCCATCGTCACCACCGACGAGAAGGCCGCCGAGCGCTTCGCCAACGGCGTCGACAGCGCCATCGTGCTGATCAACGCCTCGACCCAGTTCGCCGACGGCGGCGAATTCGGCTTCGGCGGCGAAATCGGCATCTCGACCTCAAAGCTGCATGCGCGCGGACCTGTCGGAGCGGAGCAGCTGACCACCTACAAATATGTGGTGCGCGGCCAGGGCCAGACGCGCCCCTGATCCATCCCCGACGCAGAGAAGGCCGGAGCCTGAACTCCGGCCTTCCTTATCTCGAGCGGGCCTCAAGCAGCCCGAAGGGCGATAGGCCCCAGAGAAAGAGTGCTTATGCGCCCCTTTCAGGGAGCGCATAAGCGATCACATAGTCCCCACGCGGCGTCTCCATGAAGTGATGCCCGCCGGCCATGATGACCAGATACTGGCGGCCGTTCTGCTCATAGATCATCGGGTTGGCCTGACCGCCCGCCGGAAGCACGTCCGACCACACCGTCTTGCCCGTCTCGATGTCGATGGCGCGGATCAGGTCGTCCGTCGCGGCGGCGATGAAGATCAGTCCGCCCGCCGTCACCGCCGAGCCGCCGTTGTTCGGCGTGCCGATCTCCAGCGGCAGCATGGAGGGGATGCCGAACGGTCCGTTCTTCCTTGCCGTGCCGAAGGGACGGTCCCACAGGGTGCGGCCGCTCTTCAGATCGATGGCGCGCATCCCGCCATAGGGCGGCTGTTTGCACAGCAGGCCGGTGAACTTGACCCGCCAGCCCGCATTGACGTCGATGGCGTAGGGCACGCCCATCTGCGGGTCGCCCGCGCCCTCGGCCTTGGACTTCGACAGGTTGCCGCCGCGGTTGGCCGCCTCCTTCTCGCGCTCGATGTAGCGAGGGTCGTCGCGCGGGAACCAGCCCAGGCGGTCCGCTTCCGCGCGGGGCACCAGGCGGTTGTGGTTGGGCATGTCGTTGTAGTTGGCGACGATCACGCCGCGCGCCGGGTCGACCGCAACCCCGCCCCAGTCCGAGCCGCCGTTGTAGCCCGGATACTGGATCCAGTAGCGGTCCGCCGTCGGCGGGGTGAAGTAGCCGTCATAGGCCGCCTGATGGAACTGGATGCGGCAGACCATCTGGTCGATCGGCGACATGCCCCACATGTCCCGTTCGGTCAGGTCGGCCTTTCTCAGCGTGTGGAACAGGGAGAAGGGCTGGGTCGGGCTGCGCTGCGAGGGCTCGACGCCGCCCTGGGGCACGCGGCGCTCCTCGACCTTGTGCAGAGGCTGGCCGGTGCGGCGATCCAGGATGTAGAGGTCGCCCTGTTTGGACGGCAGGATCACCGCCGGAACCAGGGTCCCGTTGATCGGCATATCGACCAGGGTCGCCTGCGAGCCCAGGTCATAGTCCCACACGTCCTTCCTCACCGTCTGGAAATGCCAGCGCGGCTTGCCCGTGGTCACGTCCAGCGCGACCAGGGAGGTTGCGTATTCATTCTCCGCCGGGCGGCGCAGGCCGGAATAATAGTCGGCCGAGGAGTTGCCCATCGGCAGGAAGACCAGGCCCAGCGCCTCATCCGCCGTGGCCGTGGTCCACATGTTCGGCGTGCCCGGCGTATAGGTCTCGCCTTCGGGCGGCAGGGTCGTGATGTCCGGACGCATCATGTCCCAGGCGAAGCGCAGCTCGCCCGTCACCGCGTCGAAGCCCTGGATCACGCCCGAGGCGTTCCACCGCTTCTGGCCGTCCAGAACCTGATGGCCGGTGACCACCACCCCGCGCACGATGACCGGCGCCGAGGTGATCGACACCATGCCGGGATAGGGGTCGCCCATCCCATGCTTGATGCTGACTTCGCCATTCGCGCCGAACCCGGCGCAGGGCGCCCCCGTGCGGGCGTCCACAGCCACCAGCCGTCCGTCCAGCGTGCCCTCGATGATGCGCGTGGCGCAGGGCTGAGCCACATCAACGTTAGGGACGGCGTAGTAGGTCACGCCCCGGCAGGCGGCGGTATAGGGGATCTGGTCGTCGGCGACCTTGGGATCATAGGTCCACTTCTGCTGGCCCGTGGCCGCATCGACCGCGAACAGACGATTGCGGGCCGAGCACAGGTAGAGGGTGTCACCGACCTTGAGCGGGGTCGTCTCGGCGCCCCAGCGCTCATCCGGCAGGTCGCCGGTGCGGAAGGTCCAGGCGCGCTGCAGTCCCTTCACATTGTCCTTGTTGATCTGGCTCAGCGGAGAATAGCGCTGGGCGCTGTCAGAGCCGCCCCAGGCGGGCCAGTCGGCGCCGACCTTCAGCACCGCCGGGTCGCCCACGCCGCCGTTTCCGGCGGACGGAACCGGGCTCATCACCCTGGCCTTGTTGGCCTGGGCCACGACCACGCCGGAAACGAGGCAGAAGACGGCGATCGCCGCGAGCCCGCCCCAGACCAGCTTGCCTCCGCCCCCGTCGCGCTTCAGCGCCGGCAAGCTGAGGACCACGGCGATCAGCAGCACCAGCGGCGCCACCACGCGCGGGACCAGGGCCCAGCCGTTCAGTCCGACCTCCCACAGAGCCCAGACGACGGTGCCGATGAAGATGGCGATATAGAGCCAGGCGCCCAACGGCCGCAGCAGGGCCAGAAGCCCCCCGGACACGATCATCAACAGGCCGACGATCAGATAATAGGCGGATCCGCCCAGCATGATCAGCTGGCCCCCGCCTATGGTCAGCGTCAGCCCGATCAGGGCGATGACGATCCCCAGAAGCCTGACAAGGACGCTGCCGAATCCACGTCCGCGCTCAATGGACGACATGGCGCCCTCCCATCTTCAGCTTGGCCTTGGACTGCAACACCCGAAGAAGAGCGGCGTTCCATCGGCCCCTGAGAATGGGCGAGAAAAAGGGCCGCGCGCCTGTCCGGCGTGCGGCCCTAGATCGATCCCGACTGAAGTCTTACTGACGCGCCAGCTGGCTGGACAGGATCAGCTCGAGCTGTTTGCGGATATGCGACGTCAGCTCCTCGATGCCCCAGTTGTCATAGGCGGCGAAACGGAAGTTGGAGATGAAGACGTCCCAGATCAGACGCGCCAGAAGCGGCAGGTCCACGTCCTGACGCAGTTCGCCCTCGCGTACGCCGGCCTGCAGCAATTCAGCCACGGCCTCGACCAGCGGACGGACGAAGGCGCGCGAGCGCAGATCGGCGTCTTCCGGCTGGAACCAGGAGCGGGCGACCATGGCCTGCATCAGCGGCAGGTGGTCCAGCGAGCGGTGATAGCCGGCGGTCAATCCGTTCGACAGGCGATCCAGCACGCGGCCTTCGGCGGCCGCAGCGGTGCGGATGTCGGCCAGCAGGCCTTCCATCTCCTCGGAGAAGACGGCTTCGAACAGCTCGGCCTTGTCCTGGAAGTTGGCGAAGACGGCGCCGGTCGACATGCCCGCCCCCTTGGCGATATCGCGGATGGTGGCGGCGTCATAGCCGCGTTCGGCGAAGAGGGTGCGGGCGGCGTCCAGCACCTTCTGACGCGTGCGCACCTTGGCGGCCTGGCGGCGGTTCAGTCGAGGCTGGGCTTCGGCTTCGGCGACTGCAGGGGCGGACTGGGAAGACTCACGCATCGGCGACGGCTCTAAACTCATCTATAGGCGGCGTTCGCCTCATCGCGGCTCGCTGTCGTCCGACGCGAACCTGGAACGAGACTGACGACGCTCCTGGGAGGAAGTGGTGAACTTTCATCACCGAACAATGACCAAAATGGGTCACAAGCGGCATAAAACTTTGCCGCAGGCCGGTTGTGAGTTCAACAGGGCTACGCAGTTCTACGGATAAGGGCCGTTGAACGGCATACGGGAAATCAAAGCTTTGCCGTTAGGCCCGCTTTATTGCACGGCTCATGTATGGCGAAGACATCGGGAGCCGGCGCCGAACCCCGCAGATGCGAATCCCGCCCTCGCCCTTCCCGATAAAATTTTTTAAGACTGCCGGATCGCCCGAAGCTTCTACGCTTCGGGCCGCCCTGCCCTTGGGCCGAGATGAGGAAACGACAATGAAGAAACTGTTCGCTGGGGTCGCCGCCGCGGCCCTTCTGGCGCCCGCCGCCGCCCTGGCCCATGACGGCCACGACCATGCCTGCATCGACGACGCCTGCACCGTCTTCGAACTGTTTCAGACTCCGGCCGCCGAGGGCGGCGCTTCGGGCTGGCAGGGCACGGACGCGCCCAAATACGGAACCTGGGGCTTTGACCTGGCGGGCCGCGACACCTCGGTCGATCCGGGCGACAGCTTCTTTCGCTACGCCAACGGCGCGGCCATCGACCAACTGACCATCCCGTCTGACCGCACCTCCTACGGCTCCTTCGCCCTGCTGCGCGAACTGTCCGACAACCGCATGAAGAAGCTGGTGACCGATCTGGCCGCGCGCACCGACCTAGCCGCCGGTTCGGATGAGCAGAAGATCGCCGACGCCTATCGCGCCTACATGGACCAGGCCCGCGTCGACCAGTTGGACGCCCAGCCGCTGGCGCCCTATCTGGCCGCCATCCGCGCCGCCGACACCCATGAGAAGATCGCCGCCTACATGGGCCAGACCCAGGGACGCGCGGGCGGCTCCTTCTTCGGCACCGGCATCACCATCGACCAGAAGAACCCGACCCGCTACGCCGTCTCGACCGGTCAGTCGGGCCTGGGGATGCCCAACCGCGACTACTATCTGGACGCCCGCTTCGCCGACAAGAAAGAGAAGTATCAGGCCTATATCGAGCGGATGCTGACCAACATCGGTTGGGCCGACCCGGCCGGTTCGGCGGCCGCTATCGTCGCCCTGGAAGACCGGATCGCCGAGGCCCACTGGACCCCGATCGAGAACCGCAACCGCGACAAGACCTACAACCCCTATTCGATCCAGACCCTGGCCGCCGAGGCGCCCGGCTTCGACTGGGCCGGCTATTTCAACGCCGCCGGTCTGGGCGCGGTCGATCGCGTGATCGTGCGCCAGAACACGGCCATGCCGAAGATGGCCGCCATCTTCGGCGAGACGCCGGTGACGACCCTGCAGGCCTGGCAGGCCTTCCACACCACGGACGACGCCGCCCCCATGCTGTCGCAGCGCTTCTCGGACGCCGAGTGGGAGTTCCATTCGCGCGACCTGGCCGGCCAGCCCGAGCAGCGCAGCCGCGAGAAGCGCGCCATCAGCTTCGCCGAGGGCGCCCTGGGCGAGGCCGCAGGCCGTCTGTATGTCGCTGAATACTTCCCGGCCGAATCCAAAGCCAAGATGGAAGAACTGGTCGCCAACCTGCGCACCGCCCTGTCGCACCGCATCGACAACCTGACCTGGATGGGCACGGAGACGAAGGCGGCGGCCCAGGAGAAGCTGCGCAAATTCACCGTCAAGATCGGCTATCCGAACAAGTGGCGCGACTATACGGCGCTCGAGATCAAGGCCGACGATCTGTTCGGCAACAGCCAGCGCATGGGCCAGTTCCAGTGGAACTACCGCCTGTCGCGCCTGGACCAGCCGGTCGACAAGGACGAGTGGGGCATGACGCCCCAGACGGTGAACGCCTATTACAACTCGGCCAATAACGAGATCGTCTTCCCGGCCGCCATCCTGCAGCCGCCCTTCTTCGATCCGGACGCGGACCCGGCCGTCAACTACGGCGGCATCGGCGGCGTGATCGGCCACGAGATCGGCCACGGCTTCGACGACCAGGGCTCCAAGTCCGACGGCGACGGCGTGCTGCGCAACTGGTGGACCGATCAGGACAAGGCCAATTTCGAAGACCTGACCAAGCGTCTGGGCGCCCAGTACGATGCCTTCGAGCCCCTGCCCGGCTTCCACGTCCAGGGCGGCCTGACCATGGGTGAGAACATCGGCGACGCGGCCGGCACGGCGGTCGGTCTCGAAGCCTACCACCTGTCGCTGAAGGGGCAGCCCGCCCCGGTGATCGACGGCGTGACCGGCGACCAGCGCTTCTTCTACGGCTGGGCCCAGGTGTGGCAGTCCAAGTACCGCGAAGACGCCCTGAAGAACCAGATCGCCACCGATCCGCACAGCCCGGCCGAGTTCCGCGTCATCGGCCCGGTGCGCAACGTCGACGCCTGGTATGAAGCCTTCGGCGTCAAGCCCGGCACGAAATACTATCTGGCGCCGGAAGACCGCGTCCGCATCTGGTAAGACGCAGCGCCTGCTGAATGAAGAGGGCCGGAGCGGCGACGCTCCGGCCCTTTTTCATGGCGGTTAAAGCTCCCCGCCGTCATCCTCGGGCTTGACCCGAGGATCCAGGAGGCAGCGGTCGGAAGGGTCGGAAGCTTGAGCGCGCGGTTGTCTGGATCCTCGGGTCAAGCCCGAGGATGACGGCGCACTAGGTCAACACTCCAGCAGCTCTCGAATATTCTTCGATACATATCCTGTGCTCCGGGCATGAAAAAGCCCGCTGCGGGGGATACATCGCAGCGGGCCTTCTCGCTCTCTCAGGAGCGGACGTTTCCTCCCCGAAACGCCTTCAAGATGTCGCTGCGGCTGAGCGCTGCGCCTCTTGAGTGAGACCAAATGACGCCATGGAGGGGGTCAAGTCAATCAAGCCTCCATCGAAAGAGCGTTCTTTCGTAACTGAACGTTGATAACTCACGTCTTCGTCAGGGTTTTTATCGAAACCTATTCGATAATGGAGCGGACCACGGCGACCAGCTGATCGCGCGCCACGGTCTGCTGTCCCGGACGTTCGGCCTTCCAGGCGTCGTTGTCGGCGATGGCGACGGCGCGGGCGCGTCCGGCGTCCAGATCCTTGATCGTCACCTGGCCTGCGGCGATCTCGTCTCCGCCCAGGATGACGGCGGCCGGGGCGCCGCGCCGGTCGGCGTATTTCATCTGCGCCTTCATGCCGGCCCGGCCCAGATAGAGTTCGGCGGCGATGCCCGCCGCCCGCAGTTCGGACACGGCGTCGAGATAGTGCTGCATGTCGTCCTCGGAGAAGACGATGGCCACCACCGGCCCGCGCGTTTCATCCTCGGCGCCCCGTCCGGCCGCGCGCAGGGCCGAAGCCAGACGCGACACGCCGAAGGAGAAACCGGTCGCCGGGGTCGACTGACCGGTGAAGCGCGACACCAGATCGTCATAGCGGCCGCCGCCGCCGATCGAGCCGAAGCGCACGGCCCGGCCCTTCTCGTCCTTGGTGTCCAGCAGCAGTTCGGCCTCGAACACCGCGCCGGTGTAGTATTCCAGCCCGCGCACGATGGTCGGGTCGAAGCGCACGTCGTCCTGCGCCACGCCCATGGCGGTCAGGGCGCGGTCGATGGCGGCCAGTTCCTTCAGAGCCTCTTCACCCGCGGCGCCCAAGGCGGCGCCGGACACGGCGTCCAGCACGCCCGCGCGGCTGAGGCCCGGTGCCTCGGCCGAGGCCAGGAAGGCTTCGATGGCCCCGATCACCGAGGAAGGCAGATTCGCGCCCTTGGTGTAGTCGCCGGACTCGTCCAGACGCCCCTCGCCCAGCAACAGGCGCACGCCCTCAACCCCCAGACGGTCGTACTTGTCCACCGCGCGCAGAGCCGTCAGCCGCTGCACCGGATTCGTGATCCCGCCCGCGTCGAACAGGCCGTCGAACAGCTTGCGATTGGAGACGCGGATCACCGCCTGCCCGGCCGCCAGACCCGCGGCGCGCAGGCCCTCGCAGCCCATGGCGATAATCTCGGCGTCGGCCTCTGGCCGGTCCGAGCCGACGGTGTCGGCGTCGCACTGCCAGAACTCGCGGAAGCGGCCCGGACCCGGCTTCTCATTGCGCCACACTGGGCCATAGGCGTAGCGGCGGAACGGCTTGGGCAGGGTCTCCCAGTTCTGGGCGGCGAAGCGAGCCAGAGGCGCCGTGTGGTCGTAGCGCAGGGCCATCCATTGATCGTCATCGTCCTGAAGCGCGAAGACGCCCTCGTTCGGACGGTCCGCGTCCGGCAGGAACTTGCCCAGCGCGTCAGCGTATTCGAACGCCGGAGTCTCCAGCGCCTCGAAACCCCAGCGCTCATAGACCTCGGACACGCGCGCGACGATGCGGCGCTCGGCGGTCAGGTCGCGGCCGCGACGGTCGGCGAACCCGCGGGGAGCGCGGGCTTCGGGGCGGTTGGAGGCTTCGTCGGTCATGGGGCGGCGATTAAGCCATCAGTTCCGCCGCCGCAACTCACAGTCCGCCCGACGCTCTCAGGCCGTGCGGCGCAGCGGCAGATCGCGCCCATAGCTGAGGCGCCGCCACAGCCACTCGAACGGCCCCATGGTGAACTTCGACAGCCACAGCGGCGACCAGATCAGTTGCAGCGCCCAGACGCCGACGACGATGGCCCACTGCATCGGATAGTCGACCTGACCGAACAGACGCGGCCCCCACGGCATGTAGAAGATGGTCGTCATGATCAGGGTCTGACTCAGATAGTTGGTGAAGGCCATCCGCCCCACCGGCGCCAGCGCCTTGCGCAGCCAGCCCACGCCGCGCGTCGTCATCAGGATCAGAGCCGAAGCGTAGGCCAGGGTGATGATCAGCGGATAGGAGCCCACCGCCATGGCCCAGCCGCCGGTCGCCTCGACCTCGGCCCCGGCCTGAATCTCGAACCACTCCAGCACGCCCAGCAGGGCCAGAACCGCCGCCCCGCCCGCCATCAGCATCCCATAAACGCGCGTCGGGACCCGTCCGTGGAAGAAGCCCGCCTTGAACAGACCCAGGCCCAGCATCATCAACGGCACGGTCGAGAACACATACATGAGCAGGCTCATGCCCTGGGCGATGGCCCAGGCCTTCAGGTTCTCCAGCGCCGCGCCGGCCCAGCCGCTCTGATAGGCGGCGATGGACGCGGCCACCGCCCCGTCCGAAGCCCCGCCGCTGCTCATCGCCTCGGGGAAATGCGCCGTCAGCAGCATCAGCCCGGCCTGAAGCGTCGCCAGAAGGACCGTCGCCCCAGCGCCGATCCAGATCAACGGCTTGGCGGGCATCGACCGCATCAGCATCATGAACAGGCCGGACCAGGCGTAAAGCAACAGGATGTCGCCGTACCAGAAGGCCGCGCCGTGGATCAGGCCGAACAGGGCCAGGAACAGCAGGCGACGACGCAGGACGCGCCCCTTCGCCTCATCGCCCCGTTCGCCGCCGACCAGGAAGACCGACACGCCGAACAGCATGGAGAACAGGGTGACGAACTTCTGCTGGAAGAAGACGGCCACGACCCATTGCGCCACGCCCGACGCATTGGGGCCCGCCGGAAAGGGCGACTGGCCGCTCGTCATCTCGATCGCCATCATCGGCAGGGCGAAGGCCGCCGCATTGACCGCCAGGATTCCGAGAACCGCCGCGCCGCGCAGCACGTCCAGGGTCACGATCCGCTGATCCGCCGCCACCGGCTTCGGCTGGGCCGTCTCGACCTGATCCCTCATGCTCGCCCCTGTTCTGCGTGAAGAGGTTGAGGCTTAGGCGGGACCGCCGCTCCGCTTCACGTTAAATCCCTGTAACGTCCCGTTCGGCCAGGACGCCCATGCGGTTCTTGACCGTCGGCGCCGGGACAAAGCCCAGATAGGCCACGCACAGGCCGCCCCACAGGGCGTAGCTGACGCCCATCATGACCGCCAGCGGCAGGCCGCCGACGCCATAGATCAGCAGGGCCGTCTCGATCGCGCCCAGGCCCTGGACGAGGCTCTGCGAGGCGGCGCCCGCCAGGCCCGCCATGATCACGGCCATGACCGTCTGCATCGCCGCCGCCAGCAGGCCGCCGAACACGGTGAAGCGGCAGACCACGCCCAGCCGCGTCGACGGCCGACCGGTCCTGCCGTGGCTGTCGAGCAGCAGCCAGAGACCTGCCGGCGCCGCGATCAGTCCGACCGCCAGCATCAC
This sequence comes from Brevundimonas sp. NPDC055812, assembly GCF_053616535.1. Lineage (NCBI taxonomy): Bacteria > Pseudomonadati > Pseudomonadota > Alphaproteobacteria > Caulobacterales > Caulobacteraceae > Brevundimonas > Brevundimonas sp. NPDC055812. Next base: position 29,650 of record NZ_JBSHDX010000013.1, read on the forward strand.
CAGCCGCCAGTCCGTATCCACGCCCGACCACCAGTTCTCGGGCGGCCAGATGAACAGGGTCAGGATCACCGGAGGCCAGGCCGCCGCCGCCAGGGCGGCCGGAACCAGGGCGCCCGCGCCGCGCCGCGGCGCCACGCGCTTCAGGCCCGGAAGGGAGGGAAAGGCGACGGCCATCAGCGGGTCGGAACCGGCGTCTCGCCGGAATAGTCGTAAAAGCCGCGCCCGCTCTTCTTGCCCAGCCAGCCGGCCTCGACATATTTCACCAGCAGCGGACAGGGCCGGTACTTGCTGTCGGCCAGGCCTTCATACAGCACGTTCATGATGGCCAGGGCCACGTCCAGCCCCATGAAGTCCGCCAGCTCCAGCGGTCCCATCGGATGGTTGGCGCCCAGCTTCAACGCCTTGTCGATCGAGACCACGTCGCCGACGCCTTCGTACAGGACATAGACCGCCTCGTTCATCATCGGCACCAGGATGCGGTTGACGATGAAGGCGGGGAAGTCCTCGGACTCCGTGATGATCTTGCCCAGGCTCTCGGCGAAGGCGACCGCCGTCTCGAAGGTCGAGGCCGAGGTGGCGATGCCGCGCACCAGTTCGACCAGCTTCATCGTCGGCGCCGGCTTCATGAAGTGCAGACCGATGAAGCGCTCGGGCCGATCCGTGACCGAAGCCAGGCGGGTGATGGAGATCGAGGAGGTATTGGACGCCAGCAGAGTTTCCGGCCCCAGCAGCGGCGTCAGTTCGGTGAAAACGCCCTTCTTGACCGCTTCGTCCTCGGACGCGGCCTCGATGACCAGATCGGCCCCGGCCGCCTCCGCCAGGGTTTTCACGGCGGTGACGCGCTGAAGCGCCGCCTGGGCCTCCGCCTCGGTCGACAAGCCGCGCGCCGCGCGCCGCGCCAGGCTGGCCGCGATCTCGCCCAGGGCCAGGGTCACCCGATCCGGCGCAATGTCGTACAGCTTCACCTCATAGCCGCCGGCGGCCACCACCTGAGCGATGCCCGAACCCATTTGCCCGGCGCCGATGACGGCGACTGTCCTGATCGTGGTCATGAATTACGCGTAAAAGGCGGTCCGCCAGGGACCCATCGTCGGCACCTTAGGAGCCCGCTCGCGCCGCGCAAGGGCGGAAATGGGCGCCGGACGCCGAATCCCGCGCCGCCGTGGCTTTGCTTCAACGAAGGCTCGTTCGCCTCAGCCCAGCGACATGATCAGCATGGGCGCGACCGACCTGTTGAACAGCACGCTCAGGAACTGCAGCGCCAGAAGGGCGATGATCGGGGTGATGTCGATCCCGCCCAGCGGCGGCACCACGCGCTGGATCGGACCCAGGATCGGCCGCGTCACCGTATCCAGCACATAGGCGATCTGGCCCACGAAACGGTTGCGCGGATTGATCACGTCAAAGGCGAACAGCCAGCTCAGGATCGCCGAGGCGATGATGCACCAGATCATCAGGGTGACGACGGCGTTCACCAGCCAGACAAGGGCGAAACCCATGAGAAACTCCTGCTTCGTTCACGCCGCTTCTAGCGGCCCGGCCGCGGATCGCCAAGGATTCGTGCGCGGCCCGTTGACACGCCCCCCTGGACGCTTCTATGTCCCGCCCCTGCCTGTCGGTCGGGGCCGTAGCTCAGTTGGTAGAGCGCGTCGTTCGCAATGACGAGGTCAGGGGTTCGACTCCCCTCGGCTCCACCAGGGCATCTCCGCGAAATCGTTGAAGACCACCGTCGTTCGGCGCGGCGCTGACGCGCGCGTCAGTTCTCACGATAGAAGTTGCAGTACCAGTCGACGAAGCGGGCCACGCCCTCCTCCACCGGGGTCGAGGGAGCGTAGTCGAGAGCGGCCAGGGTCTCGGCGACGTCGGCCTCGGTGTCGGCCACGTCCCCGTCCTGCATGGGCATGAGGTTCAGCTTGGCCTTGCGGCCCAGCTTGGTCTCCAGCACCTCGATGTAGCGCATCAGCGGCACCGGGCGGCCGGCGCCCAGGTTCAGGATGCGCCAGGGGGCGACGCCGCTGGTGGCCGGATTGGGCGCGGCTGCGTCCCACGTCGGATCGATGGCGGCCGGTCGGTCGAGCGCGGCGATCACGCCGGTGACGATGTCGTCGACATAGGTGAAGTCGCGGCTCATCCGGCCCTCGCCATACACGTCGATCGGCTCGTCCTTCAGGATGGCGCGGGTGAATTTGAACAGGGCCATGTCCGGACGGCCCCACGGTCCATAGACGGTGAAGAAGCGCAGGCCCGTCGCCGGAAAGCCGAACAGGTGGGCGTAGGAATGGGCCATCGCCTCATTGGCCAGCTTGGTCGCGGCATAGACGGTCAGCGGATGGTCGGCGGGCTGGCGCACCGAGAACGGCAAGGCGCGGTTGGCGCCGAACACCGAACTGGTCGAGGCGAAGACCAGGTTGCCCGCCCCGACCGCGCGGCAGCCCTCCAGGATGCTGAGGAAGCCGACGACGTTGGAATCGACGTAGGTCTCGGGCGCTTCCAGACTGTAGCGAACGCCCGCCTGGGCGGCGAGGTGGACCACGCGGCGGGGTTGGCGCTCGGCGAACAAGGCGGCGACGCCGTCGCGGTCGGCCAGGTCCAGCGTATAGTGGCGATAGTTGGGATAGGCCTGAAGCTGGGCCAGGCGCGCCTGCTTCAGCGCCGGATCGTAATAGGCGTTGAGGTTGTCCAGACCGATCACGCGCTCGCCCCGCTCCAGCAGACGCCGGGCGGTGTGGAAGCCGATGAAGCCGGCGGAGCCGGTGACCAGGACGGGATCGCTCATGATCGGCTGCGATAAACGGTCGCGCGGCCGGACGCCAGCGTCTGCGCCCTAGGGCAGGGCCTCGGCGACGTCGGGCGACGGCGCCAGCAGCTGGGCCGACAGGTTCAGCCCGACGCCCGCGATCAGGCAGGCCGCCGCCGCGAGCAGCATCAGACGCGTGGCGCCGGCCCCCGGCGCCAGCGGCCGGGCGAACAGCAGGACCAGCAGGGCGACGAGGGCCAACGCGCCCGGCAGATCCATCCCGACGCCCAGGAAGACGAAATGACCGATCCCCAGCAGCCAGGCCCCGCCCAACAAGGTCGCGACCGCGCCAGGCAGGAGGCTGACCGGCCGCGTCAGGCCCGGGGCGATCAGGACCGTCAGGGCCGCCGCCGTCGCCGCCAGCAGCACCGGCCAGACGAACAGCAGCGCCGCCTCTGGCGCCGCGCCCTGCAACGCGCAGCCGAAGACGAAGACCAGAGCGATCAGGCCCAACCAGCCGCCCCAGGCAGAACGCTCGGCCTGTCCCGGCCAGAACGACAGGCCGACGGCAACGACGCCGAGCGCCAGCATTACCGGGCTGAAGCCGCCGACGATCAGAACCACGGCGGTCAACAAGGCGAACGCCCCGCCGATCACGCGCGGCCGCGCCCGGCGCGCGCCGCTCAGTAGGACCAGCGCCAGGGCGAGCGCCGCCAGCGCCGCTCCCGCCTCCATCCACGGCAGGCGGCGCAGCAGGGTGTAATAGACGTCCGGCGAGGCGGCGCGGCTCGACATCGGCCCGGCCAGCAGACGCGTGGCCTGCAACAGGATGACGCCCCCGGTCAGGAACCACAGCCCGTCCAGCACGCCCAGGCCGACCTGCCCCGCCGTCAGCCCCGCCCCGCGCCGCGCTCGCCAGGCGGCGAAGCCGCCCAGGGCCGCCGCCAGCGCCAGCAGGATCCAGCCCGTCCCTTGCGCATGGGCGATCACCCAGCGGCCGAAAACGTCGGCATAGACCAGGTTCTCGCCCTTGGCCGGCAGGCTCGGCGCGCGCAACAAGGCGTCGGCCGCCTCCAGCGCCTGAGAGCCCAGATGCTGCACCGCGCCCCGGTCCAGATTGGCGGGCGTCGCATTGGCGGCGTGATACTGATCCGGGCGACCGATGAAGGCCAGATTCAAACCGCCGATCCCCCTGTCCTTGGGCACGGTGAAGTCGGTGCCGTTGGGCATCCGCTCATACATGAAGGCGGCGATGGAGGTGGCGGTGGTCCCGCCGTCGGCTTTCGCCGCCGCACGGCGGAACAGCTGGACCGTCGGCCCCGCCTCGCGCCCGGTCTCGAACATGGCGGCGCGGCCGCCGCCGCCGCGCGCCTCGAGATTGACCACGGCCCCGATGCGGTCGCGCAGGGGATGGCCGCCGAAGAAGACCCGCGCCCCGTCCAGGCCCAGTTCCTCCGCATCAGTCAGCAGGACGACCAGATCACGCTCGGCCGGGCCGCGCGCCTGGATCGCCCGCACGGCCTCCAGGATGGCGGCCACCCCGGCTGAATCGTCGGCCGCGCCGGGGGAGCCGACCACGGTGTCGTAATGGGCCATCAGCATGACGGCGGGCTGGCTGCGGTCTTTTCCGGGCAGGACGCCGATCAGATTGATCGCCTGATTGTTCGCCGCGCCGGGATCGCCGCCCGCGCGCTCCAGCCGCTTGACGGCGGCGGGCGACAGCGGGCCGGCCTGCTCGCTGACCTGAAGTCCCAGTTGCGTCAGGCGGTCGTTCAGATAGGCGCGGACCCGTGCATGTTCGGGCGAGCCGACCGGGTGAGGCGCGCGGGCGATCTGTTCGATGTCGGTCATGGCCCGCGCGGCCGAGAAGGCGACAGCGGGCGCGTCGGCCGGTCGAGGCTTCGGCGCCTGGGTGGTCCATACCGCCAGCAAGAAGGCGAGCGTCAGCGATCCGAACAGCAGGGCCAGCCGCATGAGAGATCCTCCCCGATCCAAGCGGCAGTAGGACCAAGGCCGAGCGGAATGGCAAGAGGGCGGCGGCGGGTCTCCCCCCCCCCGCCCACCCCAACCGCCGTATCCGGGTAGTAGGGCGTGGGCAAATACCCCCCCTGAAAGCGCGGGAGG
>NZ_JBSHDX010000014.1:0-22327 GCF_053616535.1 Brevundimonas sp. NPDC055812
GCCTTGCCGCGGGATGGAGCAGCCCGGTAGCTCGTCAGGCTCATAACCTGAAGGTCGCAGGTTCAAATCCTGCTCCCGCACCCAAGCATCACTAAACCCCCGTAGCTCTCGCTCCGGGGGTTGCTGCTTTTGGGGATCTGCCCAAGGGCCGGGAATGCTGAAGAAGGCGGACGACCCGTTCCATACGGCGCCGAGCGCTCCCCTATTTCTGGCGTGGGGCTTCCAGGCCTTGCTCGGAGGCGTCTGAGCCGCCGGCGCGCTGGGCCTGAACGGCGCGGGCCAGTTCTTCCGCCGCCAGTCGGACTTCGTCCTGAACGGCCTGGTCGCGATCCAGCGCGTCATGGCTGGTCGCGTAGGGCTGCCAGTAGCCGATGTAGCGGTCGATCTCGGCCTCGGGGCCGGCCGATGACAGCTTCATCGAGGCCAGCCAGTCGGACAGGGAGCGGCGCACGTTTTCGGCCCCCTCGACATCGCCGTGGACGACCAGGGCGAAGCGACGGCCCGCCAGGTGGCGGGGGTAGGGCCACCCGGCCAGTTCCAGCGTCTTGGCCAGGGCGACCGTCTTGCCGTGGGTCGTGGTCGGATCCGGGTTGCCGCCGTCGGCGCAGACCAGCCTGTCCATCATCAGTTTGAACGGGCTGGAGACGTGATACCAGTTGACCGGGGTGACGATCAGGACGCCGTGCGCCCGCACCCACATCGGATAGATGTCGTTCATCCAGTCGTGAACCTGACCCAGGCTGTAGTTGGGATAGCAGCTGCACGGCCAGTGGCAGAGCGCCGCCGCCGTGGAGAAGCAGGCCTTGCAGGGATGAATCTCTCGCCCGTACTCCGACGCCAGCCGCGACAGGTCGAGGACCTCGGTCTCCATCCCCGCGTGGCTCTCCACGACCTCCCGGGCGATCTGGACCAGGCGCCAGCTCTTGGACATCTCGCCGGGGCAGGTGTGCTCGGATCGGCTGGAGGCGTTGATGATCAGGATGCGCGCAGGGGCGGAAGCATCCTCGTGTCGGGCCTGGGCGTCGCGCACGGCCGCGTGGGCGTTCAGCCAGTCCAGCGCCAGCTCATAATCCGGCTCGGCGAAGCCGGGACCGGCGGGACGCGTCAGCGGCGATTTGCGCCCGCCGATGTAACCGTCCCAGGCCGCAGCGGCCAAGCGATCGATCTCGTCGCGCAGGGGATCGAAGACGGGGTCCGCGAACCGGCTGCGGAAGCGGGCTTCGAAGGTCGGCCGGTCCAGCTCGGGGCTGGGCATGCCCTTGCGAGGCGCCGGGGCGGCAGGCGCTTGGGGAATGGGCATGCGGCGTCTCCTGGGCTCGGGTTCGCCCGAAACGCTGCATCTGATCGCGACGTTCCGTCGGATCGCGGGGACGTCCGAGCCCGCCCTTCAATGGCTAAGGAGAAGGGCCACGCCCGACCGCCTCATGCAGAAACTCGTCATCGGTATCCGCGTGGGTAGTTTCTCGTGCCGGTCGTTACGAGACTCTAGTGTCGTGGCATGGTTTTAAGAAAACCACAGTCTGTTCGGTTGATTGTGGCGTGAGTATGGTGGAAATTTAAAGAAGCATAGATTTCGTTGAGTTGTTTCTTTGTGTTTCTGGAGCTTTGAATGGTTTGGCGTTGCGGGTTTGATCTGCGAGTGATTTTCATTTCCTAAAAAATAAGATCCCTGCACCAACGAATGTAAACACAATATGGATGAAACGGCTTCAAAACTATAACCCCGCAAGCTCGGCTATAGCGCTAGATCGGCGCCCCGAAAGACAATCGTTCTCGGGGGATGCCGAACATGACCAACACTCGCCTCAAGTCGATGCTGCTTTGCGGCGCGGCTTCAATTGGACTTGGCCTGGGTCTGACGCCCGCTGCGGCCGTTGCTGAAGAGGGCGTTTCCGCCGCCGTCGCTGTCGCCGACGCGGGCCAGGTCAGCGGCGTCGTGACCGACGCCGACGGGCGGAGCTATCTGGTCGGCGCCGAGGTGCGCATCGACGGCTACAGCCAGGTCGCCGTGACCGACCGCGAAGGGCGCTTCACGCTGCAGCGGGCGCCGGTGGGGCGCCATACTCTGAGCATCGCCTATGTCGGCCGCGTCACCCATCGTATGGAGGTCGACATCGCCGCCGACGCCGTCACGCCTGTGACGGCCGCCCTGGCGATCGACACCGGCGCGTCGTCGGTGGCCGACGTCGTCGTCACGGCCTCGCGCCCCATGGCTGAATCGGAAGCCGCCGCGCTGCAGATTCAGCGCTCGTCGACGTCGCTGGTGAACGTGGTGGCCGCCGACGCCATCGGCCGCTTCCCCGACCAGAACATCGCTGCGGCCCTCAGCCGCCTGCCGGGCATCGCCGTCGAGCGCGACCAGGGCCAGGAGCGCTACGTCAACCTGCGCGGCGCCCCGTCGCGCTGGACCACCATCGCCTTCGACGGCGTCAACGTCATCAGCCCCTCGGGCCGCACCGCCCGCCTCGATACCATCCCGGCCGCCATCGCCAGCTCGGTGCAGGCGCGCAAGGCCGTGACGGCCGCCATGCCGGGCGAGACCCTGGCGGGCAACATCAACATCATCACGCGCAGCGCCTTCGACTATCCGGGCCTGATGGCCGCGGCCGATCTGGGGCTGGGCTATAACGATCTGGGCGGCGGCGCCCAGTACAACGCCGGCGGTTTCATCTCGAACACCTTCGCCGACGGTCGCTTCGGCGTCCTGCTGTCGGCCTCGCGCTATGAGCGCGAGATGGTCACCGACAACTTCGAGACCGACTGGGAAACGGCGAAGGAAGACCAGGAGCCGGGCTTCGAGACCCGCACCTGGGCCGACGCGCACCAGAACAAGCTCTATCGCCTGACGCGCAGCAACACCGCCTATTCGGGGCGCCTGGACTATCGCCCGTCGGATGATCACCGCTTCTTCCTGAGCAGCATCTACACTGAGTTCACCGACGACGAGATGCGCAACGCGCATGAGTTCGACTTCGACGACGGCGCCGTGGCCACCAACAAGGCGGGGATATCCAATGGCTACGCCGATGTCCGCACCGGCAATACGGCGACGCGGGGCACGATCTACAACGTCGACCTCGACAGCACGCTGAACGTCAACCACACGACACAGAGCATCTTCACCACCACCCTGGGCGGGGATCAGCGGTTCGGCGGCTGGAACGCCTCCTGGCGGTTGAACTACACGGACGCCAAGAGCGACGGCGGCCCATCCTTCAACTCGACCTGGAAGAGCCCGAACAACCGCCGCCCGACCGTGGTCTATGACTTCACCGACCGCGAGAACCACAACGTTCGTCTGTATGACACCATCGTCAATCCCGACGGCTCCTTCAGCCAGGGCGAGATCAAGCGCTCGCTTGATCCTCAGGACTACGACTTCGTCAACATGCGCGTGAACGCCAGCCTGGCTCAGACCAAGGCCTATACGGCGCGCCTGGACCTGACCCGCGACATCGACCTGTTCGGTCTGCCGACGGAACTGGCCTTCGGCTTCCAGTACGACGACCGGACCAAGGAGAATAATTCCTCGCGGCTGGAGATCACGCCGGCGGCGCTGACGGCGGCGGGCGTCGCCCTGCCGACGACCGACGATTTCGCCCTGAACACTCCCTACAAGGGCAAGCTGCCGCTGGGCTACGCCTTCCGCTACCACTCGGAAAAGGGCGCCTGGGACCTGTGGAACCGTCTGAAGCCCAACGCGGTCGACAAGCACGACGTCGCCAATGAGAACTACTACAAGGTGAGCGAGTCGGTCATCGCCGGCTACGCCATGGCCACCACCTATTTCAACTGGGGTAATGTGGTCGCCGGTCTGCGCGCCGAGCGTGTCGAGAACACCAGTCAGGCCCTGGTGCAGATGGAAGAGGACGGTCCCTTCGAACCACTGGAGTTCAAGGACGACAACCTTGAGGTCTTCCCCAGCCTGCACCTGAACTGGGACATCAACGACGAGATGAAGCTGCGCCTGTCGGCCAACACCGGGGCCGCGCGTCCCGACTATACCGACCTGCGCCCGAACTACAGCATCAGCGACGAGGATGGCGAGATCAGCGGCGGCAACCCCTACGCCGGTCCCGAGAAGTCGATCGGTTTCGACGCCTATTTCGAATGGTATCGTCCGGGCGGCGCCTTCCTGTCGGCCGGCGTCTACTACAAGGACCTCCGCGACGTCCTGTTCGATATCGAGCGGACGCCGTACGGCAGCGACGCCCTGAACGTGCCGGGCTATGATCGCTCGGGCTATACCTACTTCACCATCGACAACGGCGGCGACGGCTTCATCCGCGGCCTGGAGTTCTCCTACTCGCAGACGATGGAGCCCTTCGCGGAGCGTCTGGGCCTGCCGGACTGGGCTGCGGGCTTCGGCGTGCGCGCCAACCTGACGCTGAACGAGTCGGAAGCCACCACGCCGGACGGCCGCAAGGTCGGCCTGCCGGGCGCGTCGGACATGATCTACAACGCCGCCCTGTCCTATGAGCGTTACGGCTTCTCAAGCCGCATCAGCTGGCAGTACCGCACCGAGTGGCTGGACGGCCTGGGCGGCGGCGACATCGTCGGCGACAGCTATTGGGATGAAGTCGGCCGGCTGGACTTCAAGGCCAGCTACGCCTTCAACGACAACGCCGAAATCTATTTCGACGCCAACAACCTGCTGAACGAGCCGGGCGTTCGCTACCAGGGCGAGACCTGGCGCGTCTCCGAATACGAGCGTTTCGGCGCCCGCTACATGATCGGCCTGCGCCTGAACTTCTAGGACCGGCTGAGCGACCGTTCGCCGTTCCTCCTCCCTGGCGGCGGACGGTCGCGCTCTCCTTCAACAGAATCTCCCTCGGCCCGCGCGGCCGCTCATTTGAACGGGGCGTCTCATGTTCAAGCGAACCCTCTTCCTTTCGGCCGGACTGGTCATGGCGCTCGGCCTGGCTGTTCCGGCGGCGGCGCAGAACGTGGCCGGCGTCGCGCGTCCTGCGTGGGCGCCGTCGGGTCTTCCGGACCGTGTGGTCCTGAGTCCTGGCGCGGATGCTGCGCGCCAGATGGCCGTCGCCTGGCGGACCGACGCCCGTCAGGCTGACGCCGTAGCCGAGATTGTGGAAGCGATCGACGGCCCCGCCTTCGAAAGCCGGGCGCGAACCGTCGACGGTCTGTCGACGGACGGCGTCGTGCGGGGCGGGCAGGGGCGTTACCACACCGTCCGCTTCACGGACCTGAAGCCGGGCGCGGGTTATCTCTATCGGGTCAAGGGCGCCGACGGCTGGTCCGAATGGCTGAGTTTCCGGACGGCTGCGGATGATGCGGCGCCGTTCCGCATCCTCTATTTCGGCGACACCCAGAACAGCATCCTGTCCAAGGGCGCCCGCACCATCCGCGCGGGTCTGATGCGCACGTCGCCGGACGTGGTGATCCACGCCGGCGATTTGACCGGGCGATCCCATGACTGGGAGTGGGGCGAGTGGACGGCGGCCGGCGGCTACGGCTACGCCATGGTCCCGCAGATACCGGCGGCCGGCAATCATGAATACAGCGACGACGATGACGGCCGACGCCGGCTCGGGCCGCTGTGGGCCGCCCAGTTCGCCTTGCCGGAGAACGGCGCCGAGGGCGTCGTCGAGACCAGCTACTACACCGACTATCAGGGCGTGCGCTTCATCGTCCTGGACGGCACGGCGGGAACCAGTCTGGATGCGCTGGACGCCCAGACCCGCTGGCTGGACCGGACCCTGGCGTCGAGCACGGCCCGCTGGAACATCGTCATCCAGCACCAGCCGATCTACACCTGCGCCCGTCCCGACGACACCGAGGCCCTGAAGGCCGCCTGGGAGCCGATCTACCGCGCGCGCAACGTCGACATGGTCCTTCAGGGCCACGATCACTGCTACAGCCGGATCACCGATGGCGAGGGCAAGGCGTCGGGCGAGGCCCGGCGTGCGCAGGGCGCGGCCCAGGGACCCGTCTATGTCGTCTCTGTCGCGGGGCCGAAGATGTACGGTCTGAACGACCGCGCCCTGACCCAACCGGACCGCGTGGCGGCCGATACCCAGATGTATCAGACCATCGACGTGGAGGCCGGACGGCTGCGCTATCGCGCTTATACGGTGTCGGGCGTGCTCTATGACGCCGTGGACGTCGTCCGGGCGGCGGATGGGACCAAGACCCTGCGCGAACCGGTCGAAACCTTGCCGCCGCTGCGGCTTTGCGACGGCGATGTCGGGCCTGACGGGGCGCCGTGCGTGGGCAGCGCGAAGTAGCGCCACCGCCCTCAACTTCATCTCATTCAGGATTGGATTTTCCCATGACGAACCTCGCGCGCCGGCTGCTGGTTTCCGCGCTTTCGGCCTCGCTGGCCGCCACCGCTTTCGCTGCGCCGGCATGGGCGCAGGATACGGCGCAGGCTCATGCGCCTTCTCGGGATGTCGCGGCTCCGGGACGGGCGAAGAACGTCATCCTCTTCCTGGCCGATGCGGCGGGCGTTTCCTCGCTCAACGCCGCCAGCCTAATGGCTCATGGCGAGCCGATGAAGCTGCACATCCAGCAATGGCCCCACCTGGGGCTGAGCGAAACCTCGCCGGTCGATCAGTTCGTCTCGGACTCGGCCAACGGCATGTCCTCGATCATGACGGGGGTGAAGACGCGCAACGGCGTGATCAGCCAGACCGCCGACGCCGTGCGCGGCCGTCAGGACGGCGCCCCGGCCAAGACCCTGCTGGAGTACGCCGAGGAACGCGGCCTGCGCACCGGCGTGATCTCCAGCCAGTCGATCGCCGACGCCACGCCTGCGGCGACCTACGCCCACTCGAACGATCGCGGCAAGTGGGGCGAAATCTTCCCTCAGGCCTTCTCGCCGCGCTTCGGCGACGGGGTGGATGTCCTGTTCGGCGCCGGCCGTCAGAAGATCGGCGAGCAACTGGCCGCGAGAGGCACCAGCTTCGACGCCCTGAGCCAGGCGCATGAGCGGCCGATCTACACCCGCCTGGACGAAGCGCCAACCTCGAACGCCCGGCCGGTGGTCGTGGCCGATCGGATGGACGTGCGCGCGGCGACCCTGAGGGCCCTGGACCTGCTGCAGGCCGCCCCCAAGGGCTATCTGCTCGTGGTCGAATGGGACGCGCATACGGATGACGTCCGCAAGGGGCTGCAGAACATCGCGGACTTCGACCGTCTGATCGCCGAGGTCGAGGGGCGCGTCGATCTCGACGACACCCTGCTGCTGTTCACCGCCGACCACTCCTTCGGCCTGCAGGTCGACGGCGGACGGCGCGGCGAGCCGGTTCTGGAGGGCTACGAAGCCTGGAAGGCCGCCGGAGGCGACGACGATGTGGTTCGGCTGAAGAATGTCCTGGTCAATCGCACCCACACGGCCGAGGAAGTCCCGGCTCTGGCCATCGGCGCCGGCGCCGACGGCGTCCGAGGCTACTTCCCCAACACCCGCCTGTTCCATGTGATGATGGAGGCGTGGGGGTGGAGTGCGGCGGCGGTCGACTAATACCCGCCCCTTGAGTGGAATGTTGCAACGATGACGCGGCGAGGAGACCTCTACCGCCAGCGGGGCTGACCGCTTCGGTCGGCCTCGCCTCCCGGCTATTCTGAAGCAAGCCCTCTAGCCGGGAGGCGAGGCCGATGCATAACTCCTCTCCTGTTGTAGTCGTAAGAGGGGAGAACGGGATGCGTTTTCTGTTCGTTGGTCTGGCCGGTGCAACTGCATTGACCTTCACGGTGGGGGCGGCGGCCATGACGCGGCAGGACAACAGGGCGGCTCCGCCATCGTCGCCTGCGCCCACGGATTCTGGCCTGCCCGAAGGCGAAGGGCGAGCTCTGACCCAGCAGGTCTGCGGACAATGCCATTCGGTCGGCATATTCGCCTCCCAGCGGCACACCCAGGATGAGTGGAACGAAGTCATCGGCCGCATGATGGCCAAGGGCATGACGGCGGCCGAGGACGATCTCTATGACGTCTCCGACTATCTCGCAGCCAATCTGGGCAAGGGCGAAGCCGCGTCGGCGGGCGGTTGATCACTCCTCGCGCGTGACGCCGTAGCCGGTTGCGAAGGCGTCGCGGATCGCCATGACGCGACGGTTGTCGGCGTCGCCGCTGCGGCATACGAAGGCGATCTTGCGTGTCGGGGTATCGTCGTCGAGGCGGATCTGGCGCACCGGCGCCCGTACCCGCGAACTGGTCGGCAGGCGCGGAATGATGGAGACGCCGAGCCCGGCCGAAACCATGGCCAGGACGGCCTCGATCGACTCCAGTTCGAAGCGCGGGCGCGTGCCTGGGGACAGTCGATGCAGATAGCTGGCGGCGGTGCGGCCGCTGGTGAGCGAGGTGTCGAACTGAATCCAGTCGTAGCGGCTGATGAGCGCCTCCGCCGTGGTTTCGATGCTGTCGGGCGGCGCGACGAATACGAAGGGCTGTTGTTCGAGGTCCTGCCAGTAAAGGCGGCTTGATCCGCCGGACGTCGGGCGCACCAGGGCGGCGCCGTCCAGCCGTCCCGCCTTGAGGTGCTCCAGAAGCTCGCCCGAGTCGCCCTGGATCACGCGCACGCTGAGGCTCGGGTGCCGTCCGCCGATCTCGCGCAGCACCAGTGGGATCATCGTGGGTTGCAGCGAGCGGATGGCGCCGATGACGACCCGGCCGGTCAGGGCTGCGGCATGGCGCGTGCGCGCCTCTTCCATGGCGTCGAGCGCGCCGCGCACGTTTTCAGCCAGTTCGACCGCGAGGGGAGTCGGGCGGACAGACCGCCCAGAGCGGTCGAAGAGCGGCTGACCCAGATATTCCTCCAGCCGTTTCATCTGCAGGCTGACGGCGCTGGCGGTCAGGCCCACGTCGTCGGCGGCATTGGCGAAACTGCCGTGCCTCAGGACGGAGTTGAGGGTCATCAGGAATTCGAACTTCATCTTTCATCCGCCTCGACGCGTTCCGGGAGGGCGACGGCAGCTGCCCCATACATAAGGAAACGTTACCTATCGAAACAGCAAACGTCACTATTCCTTCAGTGTGGCGATTGTTACCACTCACAAGACGGATCGCGAGGTCGCTCGCGGTTCGGCAAGGTCCCAACGCCCGGAGAGGCGAGGGACAGGGAAGAGAGAATGCAGGATCAATACGACATCAGGATGCTGATCGACGGCCGGTGGATCGAGGGCGAAGGCCCCGTGATCCCGGTGACCGACAAGTGGACCGGCGAGGCGCTGGGGCGCGTCCGTTCGGCCGCCGCAGCTCAGGTCGACGCGGCGGTTGCGGCCGCCCGCGCCGCCTTCGCCGCCGTCCGTGTCGAGCCTTACGAGCGCAGTCGCCTGCTGCACCGTGTGGCCGACCTGATCTTGGATGATCGCGAGGCGCTGGCCGCGACGATCGTCGCCGAGTCCGGCGTGCCGTGGAAGGATTCAGACAATGAAGTCTCCCGCGCCGCCGAGACGTTCCGTGTGTCGGCCGAGGAAGGTCGGCGCCTGACCGGCGAGATCGTGCCGATCCAGGGCGCGGCCGGTCAGTCGGGGCGCATGGCCTATACCTTGCGCGCGCCGCGGGGGGTGGTCGGGGGCATCAGCTCGTTCAACTCGCCGCTGAACATGGTGGCGCACAAGGTCGCGCCCGCCCTGGCTTCGGGCAACGCCGTGGTGTTCAAGCCGCCGGTCGCCACGCCTCTGGCGGCGACGCGTCTGTTCGAGCTGATGCTCGAGGCGGGGATTCCTGGTGGGCTGATCAACCTGGTTCATGGCGGCGGCGGCGATGTGGGCGCGCCGCTGGCCGCCCATCCCGGCGTGGACTTCTTCACCTTCACCGGCAGCACGCCGGTCGGCAAGGCGATCCAGGCCGGCAGGGGCATGCGCGCCACGGCTCTGGAGCTGGGCAGCATCGCCGCCACCATCGTCTGCGCCGACGGCGATCTGGAGCGGGCGGCCGTTCGTTGCGCCCAGTCCGGCTTCCGCCGTCAGGGCCAGGCCTGCACCTCGACCCAGCGACTGTTCGTCGAGCGGTCGGTCCTGGAGCGTTTCCTGCCGATGTTCCTGGCCCAGGTCGCCGCGCTCAAGGTGGGCGACCCGCGCGACCACTCTACCGATGTCGGCCCGATGATCAGCGAGGCCGAGGCCGCGCGCGCCGAGGCCTGGGTCCGTGAGGCCGAGGCGAAGGGCGCCAGGGTGCTGGCGGGCGGCGAACGGCGCGGCGCGGTGCTGGCCCCCACCGTCCTGGCCGAGGTCGATCCTGGATCGAAGGTGCTGTGCGAGGAGATCTTCGCCCCGGTCCTGACCATCCTGCCGTTCGACACGCTGGATGAAGCGATCGAGCGTGTGAACGCCACCCCCTTCGGCCTGGCGGCGGGTTTGTTCACTCGCGACCTGAGCCGCGCCCTGCAGGCCGCAGAGCGTCTGCACGTCGGGGTGGTGCACCTGAACGAAGCCTCCAGCAGCCGCGTCGATCTGATGCCTTTCGGCGGCGTCAAGGACAGCGGCGTCGGGGTCGAAGGCCCCCGCTACGCCATGCGCGAGATGACCGAAGAGCGTCTCGTCACGATCACCCTGTGATGGATTTGGATATGTCAGCAGACAGCGTAACCGCCGCCATCTTCATGGCGCAGTGCCTCAAGGAAGAAGGCGTCGAGAAGGTCTTCGGCCAGTGCGGCCATACCAACTACGCCTTGATCGACGCCTGCGACCGGCTGGGCATCGAGTATGTCTCCTTCCGCCATGAGCAGCAGGCGGTCCACGCGGCCGACGCCTACTACCGGGTTTCGCGCAAGCTGGCGGTGATCAACGTCCACCTGTCGCCCGGACTGACCAACACCGTCACCGGGGTCGCCTCGGCGGCGATGGATGGAACGCCGATGCTGGTCATCACCGGCAACACGCCGACCTATCACCACCCGCGCGAGGCGCATCAGAGCATGCGCCTGCACGCCGACGCTTCCCAGGGCGATATCTTCAGGCCGATCTGCAAGCGGGTCTGGCGCGTGGATGACGCCCGCCACCTGCCGGACGTGATGCACCGGGCCCTGAACATCGCCCAGACGGGCCGACCCGGCGCGGTGTTGCTGGACATCCCGATGGACGTCTTCGCCCAGAAGATTTCGGCCGAGGCCCAGACGCGTTCGCGTCGCCCGAACTTCGCCCGCCCCATGGGCGACGCCGAAGGCGTGGCCGAGGCCGCCGCCCTGCTGAAGGACGCCGCCAATCCGGTGATCTTCGCCGGCAACGGCGTGGCTCTGTCGGGCGCCTATGAGGCGCTGAAGACCCTGGCTGAGCAACTGGGCGCGCCGGTGGCGACCACTCTGGTCGGCAAGGGCGTCTTTCCGGAAAGCCATCCGCTGTCGGTCGGCACGACCGGCATCTGGGGCGCGCGCGTCGCCAACGATACGGCGCGCACGGCCGACGTCATCCTGGCCGTCGGCACGGCCTTCGGCGAGGCCGACTGCAGCTCCTGGCGGCCCGAGCACACCTTCAACATTCCCGGCACGACGCTGATCCAGATCGATCTGGACCCGCAGGAGATCGGCAAGAGCTATCCGGTCGACGTCGGCATCGTCGGCGACGCGCGGGCGACCCTGACGCAACTGTCAGCCGCCCTCGGCGATCAGCCTCGCCCGCAGGCGGCCGTCGAGGCCCAGCGCGCCCTGCTGGACCAGCGCAAGGCCGCCTGGCGCGAAGAGCTGAAGGAGACGCAGGAGATCGACACCAAGCCGATCCATCCGGCGCGGCTGCTTAAGGTGCTGTCCGATGCGGCGCCCGCAGACGCCATTTTCGTGACGGATGTGGGCTGGAACAAGAACGGCGCCGGTCAGCAACTGGAGATCCAGGGCCGCAACGGCTTCCTGACCAGCGGCGGCATGGCGACCATGGGCTATTCTCCCGCCGCCGCCGTCGGCGCCGCCATGGGCGCGCCCGATCGCAAGGTGCTGGGCCTCGTCGGGGACGGTGGTCTGATGTCGGTGCTGGGCGCGCTGACCACGGCGGTCGAACTGGACATTCCCGTGCTGTGGGTCCTGTTCAACAACTTCTGCTACTCGACCATCCGCACCGTCGGTTCGACCTATTTCAACAACAAGTACGGCACGGAATTCCGGTCGCCGGACGGCGAACTCTACAATCCCGACTTCCAGCTTCTGGCCAGGTCGTTCGGCATCAAGTCGGCGCTGATCGAGGAGCCGGCCGATCTGGAGGCGGGCGTACGCGCCGCCATGGCCGAGCGCGGCCCCTTCCTGCTGGAAGTGCGCACGCGCGGGGACGTGCCGATGCCGCGCACGGGCTATTGGGACATCGCCGACTTCCTGGCGACCGGCAATGACTGACGCGCCGCCGCTCAAACCGGGTCTGCGTCAGCGGGACTATCAGCCGGACGCCGTCGGACCGCTCGACGGGGTGCGGGTGCTGGACCTGTCCAGGCTGTTCGCCGGCAACGTCCTGACCCAGATCCTGGGCGACTTCGGCGCTGAGGTGATCAAGGTCGAGCCGCCCGCAGGGGACACCCTGCGCGGCTGGAAGACCGAAGGCGTCTCCACCCACTGGAAGATCTATGCCCGCAACAAGAAGAGCCTGGGCCTGGATCTGCGCAATCCGCGCGCCGGCGAGATCTTTCGCAAGCTGGTCCCCACCGCGCACATCCTGGTCGAAAGCTTCCGGCCGGGCGTGCTCGAGAAGATGGGCCTGAGCCCCGAGGTTCTGCACGCGCTCAATCCTCGCCTGGTGATCGTTCGCGTGTCCGGCTGGGGGCAGGGCGGGCCCTACCGCAAGCGGCCGGGCTTCGGCACGGTGATCGAAGGCATGTCCGGGTTCGCCGCCATCAACGGCTTCGAGGACCGCGAGCCGGTCCTGCCGCCCATGTATCTGGCGGACGGCGTGGCGGGGACCTATGGCGCCTCGGCCGCCTTGCTGGCCCTGCGCGAGGCGGAACGTCCCGACGGCAAGGGGCAGGTGATCGACCTGCCGCTCTATGATCCCCTGTTCGCCCTTCTGGGGCCGCAGGCGGCCAATTATCGCCTCAGCGGCAAGACGCGTCGCCGCGAAGGCAGCCGGTCCAGCAACTCGGCGCCGCGCAACGTCTATCGCTGTCGCGACGGCAAATACGTCAGCCTGTCGGGGTCGACCCAGACCATGGCCATGCGGATTCTCCAGGCGATCGGTCGCGCGGATCTTGCGGCTGATCCCCGGTTCGCCGCCAACGCCGATCGGCTGAAGCACGTGGAAGAACTGGACGCCGCGATCGGCGACTTCATCGGTCGACACGACCAGGCGGCCCTGGTCGCCCTGATGGAGGAGGCCGAGGTCACCGTCGGTCCGATCTACGACGTCTCGCAGATCATGGAAGATCCGCACGTCGTGGAGCGCGAAATTCTGGCCGATTATCCGGATGCGGAGATCGAGCATCTGCCGATGCATCACGTGGTGCCGCGCCTGTCGGGCACGCCCGGCTCGATCCGCCTGCCGGCGCCGGTCCTGGGCCAGCATTCGCGCGATATCCTGGAGCAGCTCGGCTTCGACGAGGCGGAGGCCGCCCGTCTGATCTCCGAAGGCGTGGTCATCGATGCGGCTCTGCCTCTGACGGAGGATGCGGCATGACGCCCGTCTGGCGGTCCCTCCTCTATGTGCCGGCGCATCAGGAAAAGCATGTCGGCTCCGCGCGGGTGCGTGAGGCGGACGCCGTCATCCTGGACCTTGAAGACGCCGTGCCGCCGGAACTGAAAGCGACGGCTCGGGCGGCCCTGGGCGCAGCGATCAAGGCTGTCGGCCGTTGGGGCGCGGACGTTCTGGTGCGCGTCAACGCCGAGGCGGGGCTGATCGAGGAGGATGTCCGCGCGGCCGTGCGGCCCGGCGTCTGCGCCCTGGTGCTGCCGAAGGTGGAGAGCGGGGACGAAATCCGCCGCATCGACCGCCTGGTCCAGGCTGCAGAAACCGAAGCTGGCGTGGCGCACGGCGCGACCCGTCTGCTGGTGCTGGTTGAAACGGCGAAGGGGCTTCTGGCCTTGCCGTCCATTCTCGAGGCCAGCGCGCGGATCATCGCGGTCAACCTGGGCAATGAGGATTTTGCGCGCGACCTGGGCGTGGAGCCGAGCGAGGAGACCTTGCGCCTGCCTCGTCAGCAGATGGTGATCGCGGCGGCGGCCAACGGGGTCGCGCCCCTGGGTCTGGTCGGCCAGGCGACGCGCTTCGACGACCTGGACGGCTATCGCGAGGTGGCGGTCCGCTCGCGCCGGCTGGGCCATGTGGGGGCGGCCTGCATCCACCCGTCGCAGATCGCGGTGCTGAACGCGGTCTTCGCGCCGAGCGAGGCTGAGGTCAGCGAGGCGCTGGCCATCGTCGATGCGGCGCGGATGGCCGGCGTCGGCGCCTTCGCGCTCAACGGACGCATGATTGACAAACCGATCCTGAGCCGGGCGCAGGCCCTGCTCGAAAGGAGGCGAATGATCGAACGCAAGATCGAAGATCGAGGGAACAACTAAGGGAAAGCAAAGGCCTGCGCAGAAAGAACAGCAGGCTTGCGGGGAGGATGACAGTGTCGATTGAAGGAATGAGCCAGGCTCCTGCAAGGAGCCGGGGACGGCGCGTGCGCGCCATTTTGATGGGAACGACGGCGGCCGGCGTCGTGCTGACGGGCCATGCGGCCTGGGCTCAGCAGACGGCCGCGCCGGCGCCCGAGGTGGTCGAGGTCGAGGCGATCGTCGTCACCGGCACGGCCATTCGCGGGGTCGCTCCCGTGGGGTCGGCCACGGTCGGCATGACGCGTGAGGATCTGGTCCAGGCGCCGGCCAAGGACGCCAGCGCCCTGGTGGCCAGCCTGCCTCAGGCCTCCAGCCAGGGCACGACCCTGGCGTCGTCGGGCGGCCGGGCGGCGGGCGTCAACCTGCGCGGTCTGGGCAACAACGCCACCCTGGTGCTGTTCGACAGCCGCCGGGTGGTGCCGCAGGGCGGCAACGCCCAGGTCTCGGACCCGAACCTCATTCCTTTCTCCGCCATCGAGCGGGTCGAGGTCGTCACGGACGGCGCCTCGGCCATCTATGGCTCGGATGCGGTGGCGGGCGTGGTCAACTACATCACGCGCCGCAACTACGACGGCGCCGAGATCACCGGCCGCTGGGTCAACTCCCTGTACGATCAGTACGTCATCGACGGCGTGATCGGCCGCACCTGGGAAGGCGGCGGGGTCATGTTCGCCGGGTCTTGGGACAAGAACGACAGCGTTCCGCGCAGCACGCGCGATTACATGAGGCAGGATCTGCGTCCCTTCGGCGGCAATGATAATCGTCTGGTCGGCACGACTGTCTATCCGGGGGCGCCTGGGGCGCTGATCATCGGCAACACGGTCTACGGCCTGCCGCAGACCAACGGCGCCATCCCCAACGCCGCCGACGTGCTGGCGCTGCAGGGAACGCCCGAGCTCTATGACTCCTCGTATCTCTACGACTTCTACACGGCGCGCGAACGCCATGCGGCCATGTTCAAGCTGCGCCAGGAAGTCGCTCCGGGCTTCGAGTTGGGCTATACCGGCATCTATAACCTGCGTGAGAACTCGTCCCGAGCGGGCGACGGTTTCGAGCGCGTCTCGATCCGGCTGACGCCCGACAGCCCCTACTATATTCCGGGCATGCCGAACCCGACGGCGAACCAGACGCTGGTCTACAACTTCTCGCTCAATAACCCGGATGTCTCGCGCAGCCAGGACAACCGCGAGGAGACGATCAACCACTCGATCGACATGACACTGGACCTGCCCAGGGACTATCGGTTCTCGGGGCTGCTGACCTACGGGAAGACGGATTCGTGCAACGTCTGCCAGCCGCAGGTGAACACGACGGTCGGCAACGTCATCGCCAGCAACGCCTCCTGGGGCTTCAATCCCTATCTCCTGGGATCACAGCCGGGCGCCGACGCCCTCGTCGGGGGCTTCATCCAGCAGTACGACACGGTTCTGTTCGACGCCGTGGCCAAGATCGACGGCCCGCTGTTCAGCCTGCCCGCCGGCGAGGTCCGTCTGGCGGCGGGAACCGAGTTCTCCCGCCACAAGCTGTATCTGAAGGCGCAGAACACGCTCAACCTGGCCGGCGACTATCAGACTTCGCGTTTCACCAAGAGCATGCGCGAGGTGAAATCCGCCTTCGCCGAGGTCTTCGTGCCGATCGTGTCGGAGGCGCAGGGCGTGCCGCTGATGCAGTCGCTCGATCTGAGCGCGGCCATTCGTTACGACAGTTATTCGGATGCGGGCGACACCACCAATCCGAAGATCGGTCTGACCTGGCGTCCGAACGAGGAGTTCCTGGTTCGCGCCAGCTGGGGCACCTCCTTCCGCGCTCCGACGCTGATCGAGGCCAACCCGGCGACGGTCGGCCAGACCAACCGCGTCTATGTCAGCAACGGCCTGAACGATCCGAACATCCCGGTGACCAATCCGGCCTCGGGCCAGAGCGCGGTCCTGTCGCGTACCGGCAACACCGCCGGCCTGCGGCCGGAGTCGGCGACCATCTGGTCTCTGGGCGGCGAATATCGCCCGAACTACCTGCCGGACCTGAAGCTCAGTCTGACCTATTACAACGTCAACTATGAGGATCGGATCGAGAACCTTCCGAACCAGACCCTGATCCTGTCGAGCCCGGAAAACCTGGCGCTCTACAAGGATTTCTTCATCGCTGCGCCTCAACCGACCAGCTGCGTCAACGGCGACTATTCGACCTACAACCCCGCCTATCGGCCGTGGTTGACGGACCCGAACGCCGTCTACTCGCCGTCGACCATCAACGACTGCTCCATGGTCGGCATCATCACCGGCGGCCGGCTGAACCTGGGCCAGGTCAAGCAGAGCGGCCTGGATTTCGGGGTCAACTATCTGCACGAGACTTCGATCGGCGACTTCGCCTTCAACGCCAGCGTCTCCAAGGTGCTGAACCTGGAGAAGAGCGTGGTGGCGGGCGGTCCGCTGTTCGACGCCCTCGACACCTATGGCTTCCAGGTGTCCGAGCGGGGGCGCTTCAACGTCAACTACCGGCGCGACGGCCTCACCGCCAATGTGACGGCCAACTATGTCGGCTCCTATCTGAACAACGCCACCATCACCGTCGGCGGGGTCAAGCTGCCGGACACGGAGATTCCGGCCTGGACGACCTGGGACGCCGGCCTGGCCTATGACTTCGACGACGGCGGGGTTCTGGACGGCGTCCGCGTGGCGGTGAATGTGCAGAACTTCACCGACGAACAGCCGCCCATCGTGCTCAGCGGCACGACGGCGGTGGATCTGGGCAATCACAACCCGTTCGGACGGGTCTGGTCGGTGGAGCTGACCAAACGGTTCTGACACCGGTCGGAAGCGGCGGGGTTTCGACCCTCGCCGCTTCCGATGCTTTCGCAGGGAGGAGCGGATGAGCAAGTTGAAGACGTGGCTGGCGGTGCTGGCGGGGGCGATCAGCCTGATGCTGGGGGCCGGGACCGTCTGCGCCCAGGCGCCGGCGCCGGGACAGGCCATGCCGGACCCCTATGCGGGCAAGAAGAAGCTGCTGGTCATCGCCGACGTGCAGACGGGCTTCCATCACGACTCGATCAATCACGCCATGGCCGTGATCGAACGGCTCGGACGCGAGAGCGGCGCCTATGTGGCCTTTCTGCGCACCGATTCCCAGTTGATCACCCGCACGCCGATCCTCGGCACGGGCAGCCGCTACGAAGGGCGGCCGATCAATGCGCGCAACCTCGACTATTTCGACGC
This sequence comes from Brevundimonas sp. NPDC055812, assembly GCF_053616535.1. Taxonomy (NCBI): domain Bacteria; kingdom Pseudomonadati; phylum Pseudomonadota; class Alphaproteobacteria; order Caulobacterales; family Caulobacteraceae; genus Brevundimonas; species Brevundimonas sp. NPDC055812. The sequence goes on from NZ_JBSHDX010000014.1 coordinate 17,675, forward strand.
CGTCTTCATGCTCAGCAGCGGCGCCGGAACGCTGTCGGACCAGCAGAAGGCCGACCTGCTCGCCTTCGTGAAGGAGGACGGCAAGGGGTTCATCGGCGGCCACGCGGCCACCATCGCCTTCTACGACTGGCCTGAATACGGCGAGATGATCGGCGGCTTCATGGCCGGCGAGTATCGGGTGGAGCCGACGGGGGTGATCGTCGCCGATCCGGACTTCCCAGGCGCAGCCGCCTTGCCGGACACCATCACCGATCAATTTCCCTATCTCGGCGCCCCCTATGTGAAGGGCGGCGTTCACACCATCCTGAGGCTGGATCCCTCGCGCCTGACGCCGGAACAGCTGGCGCGTCGTCCGGACGGCGACTTCCCGGTCGCCTGGGCCAAGACCTATGGCCGGGGCCGCGTCTTCGTCAGCTCCCTCGGCCACGTCGAGGCGATCTGGGACGATCCTGTCCTCAGCAACTTCCAGCTCGAAGGCATCAAATGGGCGCTCGGCCTGACCGACGCCGACGTCACGCTCGATCCCGCACAATGAACAAGCAAGAGGAACGCCCCATGACCAAGAGCGCTCTTAAAGGCGTCGGCGCCAGCCTGGCGCTGATCCTCATGGCCGCATCTCCGGCCCTGGCCCAATCCGGAGCCCAATCCGGAGGACAAACGCCCGACGACGGAACGACCTGGCGCAGCTACGGCCAGAATCCCGGCGCGACCAACTTCTCGCCCCTGACGCAGATCACGCCGGAGAATGTCGGCGGCCTTCAGCGAGCCTGGACTTTCCGCTACGGCGGCGGAACCGACGACGAGGGCGATCGTGGTCTGGATTACCGCTGGGAGGTGACGCCCCTGGTGATCGACGGGGTCATGTATGTCTCGACGCCGACCAATCCGAACATTCCCGAGCTGAAGTCCACCATCACCGCCCTGGAGCCAGAGACCGGCAAGGTGCTGTGGAAGTGGGAGTCGGAGCGCAACATCCACGGTCGCGGCATCGCCTGGTGGCCGGGCGACGCGACCCACGGCCCACGCATCATCTTCGCGACGGACAAGGGTTATCTGGCGGCGCTGGACGTGCGTACGCGCCAGTTGGCGGCGGATTTCGGCCAGGGCGGACAGGTCGACGCCTATGTCGGCGTGGTGTCGGACGTGGTGGGCGAAAGCCGTCGCGACACTTTCACCATCCCCAACCCGGTCGCCCTCTACGACAACCTGATCATCACCGGCTCGCGTCCCGGCGAAATGGGCCCTCCCGGTCCGCGTGGCGACGTGCGCGCCTGGGACGTGCGGACGGGCGAACTGGTCTGGGCCTTCCACACCGTGCCCCAGCCTGGCGAGGCCAACCATGAAGGCTATGTCGGCGACGAGTGGAAGGACCGCAGCGGCGCCAACGTCTGGTCCACCATCACCATCGACGAGGAGAACGGCATCGTCTTCGCGCCGGTGGGCGACCTGAACGGCCGCGCCACGGGATCCGAACTGTACGCCAACAGCCTGCTGGCGCTGGACGCCCGCACCGGCGCGCTGAAATGGCACCATCAGGTCACGCACAAGGACCTGTGGGACTGGGACATGCCCACCCCGCCGATCCTGGTGAATTTCCGCGAGGGCGACCACACCGTTCCGGCCGTGGCCCTGACCGGCAAGCAGAGCCTTCTGTTCGTCTACGACCGCCTGACCGGGCGGCCCCTGCACGAGATCGAGGAGCGGCCCACGCCGCGCAGCGACGACCCCAAGGACGAGGCCTGGCCCACGCAACCCTTCCCGGTTCGCCCCGGTCCGCTGGCGCGGGTCACGATGACGCGGGATGAAATCCCCAACATCACGCCGGAACAGCACGCCTACTGCACCGCCTTTTGGGATGAGAACAACATCCAGGTGACGGGCCTCTACGGGCGGCCGCTGATGACGCGCGGCACGCTCAGCTTCCCCTCGACCCTGGGCGGGCCGAACTGGGGCGGACCGTCCTACAATCCGAACTCGGACGTTTTCATCGTCAATGTTCAGAACATGGCGCAATTCCGCCCGGCCGGGCCGGTGACCCCGATCTTCGGCGGCCCGCGCCCTCCGCGCCGCCGCGTCGCCGCCGAGCCGGGCGCGCCGATCACCCAGTCCGGCTTCGCCTACCGCATCGACGCCGACACCATGCTGCCCTGCACCCCCACGCCGTGGGGCGAATTGGTGGCGGTCGACATCAGCAAGGGCGAGATCCTGTGGCGCGCGCCCTTGGGAACCATTCCCGGCCTGAAGACCGATGTGGCCACCGGAGCGCGCAACCTGGGCGGCAACATCCAGACGGCGGGCGGCCTGGTCTTCATCGGGGCTGCCAACGACCGCACCTTCCGCGCCTATGACGCCCGTACCGGCGAAGAGAAGTGGTCGGTCGAACTGGACGCCAGCGCCCACACCACGCCGATCACCTTCATGGGCAAGGACGGCAAGCAGTATGTGGTCGTCACCGGCGCCGGCGGCACCGCCGTGGCCGCGCGACGGATGTCCGACACCTTGAACGCCTTCGTCCTCCCCTAGCGCCTGACGCCCCGCGAGGAAGACCTCGCGGGGCGTGTTTTTCGCCCGGCGTCGTCGGGCCGTCTCTAGTCAGTGGATTCAGCCAATGGACGCAGCCCTGTCCGCCCCGCCGAAAAAGAGGACCCGCGCGCGCTATGTCGTGCTGGCCCTGATCGCCGTCGGGACGATGATCAACTATCTGGACCGTTCGCTCCTGGCGGTCGCGGCGCCCAGCATGTCGCAGGATCTGGCGCTCGGCGCGGCGACCATGGGCGTGCTGTTCTCGGCCTTCTCCTGGAGCTACGCTTTGGCGCAAATTCCGGGCGGGATGTTCCTGGATCGCTTCGGCGTCCGACTGACCTACGCTCTGTCGGTCGGGGTCTGGTCGGTGTTCACCGCCCTGCAGGGCGCGGCGACGGGACTGATCTCGCTCATCGTCTATCGCCTGGGTCTGGGCGCGGCCGAGGCGCCGTGTTTCCCCGCCAACAGCCGCATCCTGGTGTCCTGGTTCCCGCAGCAGGAGCGGGCCCGCGCCAACAGCGTCTATTCCGTGGGCATGTATTTCGGCATCGCCTTCCTCAGCCCGGTCCTGTTCTGGGTGACGGGGACCTTCGGCTGGCGCGCCCTGTTCATCATCGCCGGCGTCATCGGCGTGCTGTTCGCGCTGCTGTGGTGGCAGGTCTATCGCGATCCCGAGCACAGCCGCATGGTCAACCAGGCCGAGTTGGATCATATCGCGGCGGGCGGCGGCGGCCTGGCGTCGACGGCGGGCAAGACGTCTTTCTCGTGGAAGCAGATCGGCTGGCTGCTCGGCAAGCGTCAGATCCTGGGCGCCTCCATAGGCCAGTTCGCCACCAACGCCACCCTCGTTTTCTTCCTGACCTGGTTCCCCACCTATCTGGTGGCCGAACGCAACATGCCCTGGCTCAAGGTCGGCTGGATGGCGGTGCTGCCCTTCATCGCCGCCTCGGTCGGCGTGCTGATCGGCGGCCAGCTTTCGGACGCCCTGGTCAAGCGCAGCGGCTCGGCCACCTTCGGACGCAAACTGCCGATCGTCGGGGGGCTGCTGCTGTCTTCGACGATCATCTCGGCGGCTTTCCTCAAGTCCGACGTTCTGGTGATCGCCGTCATGTCCGTGGCCTTCTTCGGCCAGGGCATGTCGAACCTGGGCTGGACCCTGATTTCGGACGTGGCGCCCAAGAGCCTGATCGGCCTGACAGCCGGGGTCTTCAACTTCTGCACCAATCTGGCGGGCATCGTCACGCCGATGATGATCGGCTTCATCGTCGCCGCGACCGGGTCGTTCTTCGGCGGTCTGGCCTTCATCGGCGTGCTCGCCCTGATCGGGGCCCTTTCCTACACCTTCCTAGTCGGCCGAGTGGAACGCATCGCCGAGCCCGCCGCAGAGGAGTTCAAGTGATGCGGTCGATGTTCCCGATTTCGCCTACCGTCTGCGTCTCGGCCGGCGCGCTGGTTGTGACCCTGGGTCTGGCGGCGTGCCAACCCTCTCACCCGGCCCGGCCGGAAGCGGCGTCGGAACCGTCGCCCGCCCCGATCGCTGCGGCGCCCGCAGCGGCGGAGTCTGAAGTCGCGCCTGCGCCGACCGAGGTCGGGCCGGAGGCTCCGGCGCAAGCCGCGCCGCCTGTCGCTGCGCCCGGGACGCCGTCGGAGGAGGGGGCTGCGCGCCCGTCCGTAGCCCCCGCGCCCGCCCCCGCCGTGAAGGTGAATGTCCCGGCGCAACAGACGCCGCCTCCTCCGCCCGCCGTGACGCCGGCGGTCCAACCGGGCGTCCTGCCCGCCGGGGCGGGGCGCAATGTGGCCCAGCGCCTGTGCGGAACCTGCCACTCCCTCGTCCTGGTGACCGCCACAGGCCACACCGAAGCGGAGTGGGATTCCATCGTCGCCCGTATGGAGGCCAATGGAATGCAGGCCTCGGCGGACGACATCGACACGGTGATCGGCTATCTCGGCAAGGCCTTGCCGCCCAGGTAGCCGTGCAGGTCGTGAGTTGAGGGGGGGATTTCAGGTGATTGAGTCTCAGCCGGTTGTCGTTGATGAGGTTGTGGTGACGGCGGCGCGTCTGCCGGCGGCGGCGGGGGAGGCGGCCTTCTCGGTCATCCGGCTGGACGAGGCGGCGCTGGCGAGGTCGGC
>NZ_JBSHDX010000015.1:0-2500 GCF_053616535.1 Brevundimonas sp. NPDC055812
AAATGAGAAGATATCGTCTTTTGATTTCGGCAAGTAAAAACCGAATGAGTTTTGCTGAGAAACGATCAAGCCGATCGGATTATTAGTACCAGTAAGCTTCACACGTCACCGCGCTTCCACACCTGGCCTATCAACGTGGTAGTCTTCCACGATCCTCAGCGAAGCCTTGTTTTGAGGTTAGTTTCCCGCTTAGATGCTTTCAGCGGTTATCTATTCCATACTTAGCTACCCTGCTGCGCGGCTGGCGCCACGACAGGTCCACCAGAGGTATGTCCATCCCGGTCCTCTCGTACTAGGGACAGATCCTCTCAAGCTTCGAACACCCACGGCAGATAGGGACCAAACTGTCTCACGACGTTCTGAACCCAGCTCACGTACCACTTTAAACGGCGAACAGCCGTACCCTTGGGACCTGCTCCAGCCCCAGGATGTGATGAGCCGACATCGAGGTGCCAAACTTTGCCGTCGATATGGACTCTTGGGCAAAATCAGCCTGTTATCCCTAGAGTACCTTTTATCCGTTGAGCGATGGCCCTTCCACGCGGGACCACCGGATCACTATGGCCGACTTTCGTCTCTGCTCGACTTGTCAGTCTCGCAGTCAGGCTAGCTTATGCCATTGCACTCGACGACCGATTTCCGACCGGTCTGAGCTAACCATCGCGCGCCTCCGTTACACTTTGGGAGGCGACCGCCCCAGTCAAACTACCCACCACGCCATGTCCCGGGACCGGATAACGGCCCTCGGTTAGACGTCAACGACAGTAAGGGTGGTATTTCAAGGATGGCTCCACCAGAGCTGGCGCCCCGGCTTCATAGCCTCCCACCTATCCTACACATACGGTCGCTAACGCCAAGGCGAAGCTATAGTAAAGGTTCATAGGGTCTTTCCGTCTGACCGCGGGAACCCCGCATCTTCACGGGGAATTCAATTTCACTGAGCCTGTGCTGGAGACAGTGGGGAAGTCGTTACGCCATTCGTGCAGGTCGGAACTTACCCGACAAGGAATTTCGCTACCTTAGGACCGTTATAGTTACGGCCGCCGTTTACCTGGGCTTCAGTTCGGAGCTTTCACTCCTCCCTTTAACCTTCAGGCACCGGGCAGGCGTCAGACCCTATACGTCGCATTGATGCTTCGCAGAGCCCTATGTTTTTGCTAAACAGTCGCTACCCCCTGGCTTGTGCCACTCATTCCTGGTTGCCCAGGGTGAGTCACGCTTTTTCCGAAGTTACGCGTGCAATTTGCCGAGTTCCTTCAGCACAGTTCTCTCAAGCGCCTTGGTATACTCTACCTGACCACCTGTGTCGGTTTCGGGTACGGTCTCTGCTGGAGTTATTTCCAGGGACAACGCCACCGCCGGGAACAATCCAATAAGCCCCGACGACTTATGCCATCCGTCACTTCCAGCTGGTGCAGGAATATTTACCTGCTTCCCATCGACTACGCTTTTCAGCCTCGCCTTAGGGGCCGACTAACCCTGCGCAGATTAGCTTTACGCAGGAACCCTTGGTCTTTCGGCGACAGTGTTTCTCACACTGTTTATCGTTACTCATGTCAGCATTCTCACTTCCGATACCTCCAGCCAACCTCACGGTTGACCTTCACAGGCTTACGGAACGCTCCGCTACCGCTTGCAGTAAACTGCAAACCCATATCTTCGGCGCATGGCTTTAGCCCCGTTACATTTTCCGCGCAGGATCGCTTGATCAGTGAGCTGTTACGCTTTCTTTAAAGGATGGCTGCTTCTAAGCCAACCTCCTGATTGTCAAAGCAATCCCACATCGTTTCCCACTTAGCCATGACTTGGGGGCCTTAGATGATGGTTAGGGTTGTTTCCCTTTTCACGACGGACGTTAGCACCCGCCGTGTGTCTGCCCGATAGTACTCCTGGGTATTCGGAGTTTGGTTAGTATTGGTACCGCTCGCGCAGCCCGCAACCATCCAGTGCTCTACCCCCCAGGGTATTCGTCGGACGCTCTACCTAAATAGATTTCGCGGAGAACCAGCTATGTCCAGGTTTGATTGGCCTTTCACCCCTATCCACAAGTCATCCCAGAATTTTTCAACATTCACGGGTTCGGACCTCCAGTAAGTGTTACCTTACCTTCATCCTGCTCATGGATAGATCACCTGGTTTCGGGTCGTCATACGTCGAACTTAGCGCCCTATTCAGACTCGCTTTCGCTGCGCCTACACCTAACGGCTTAAGCTTGCTCGACACATGAAGTCGCTGACCCATTATACAAAAGGTACGCCGTCACCGCGCTTGGCGGCTCCGACTGCTTGTAGGCTTCCGATTTCAGGATCTGTTTCACTCCCCTTGTCGGGGTGCTTTTCACCTTTCCCTCACGGTACTTGTTCACTATCGGTCGTAGAGGAGTACTTAGGCTTGGAGGGTGGTCCCCCCATGTTCAGACAGGATTTCACGTGTCCCGCCCTACTCGAGTCTCTTGCTGTTTGACGTCTACGGGGCTGTCACCCGCTATGGCCGGACTTTC
>NZ_JBSHDX010000016.1:0-3092 GCF_053616535.1 Brevundimonas sp. NPDC055812
GACGCAACGCGAAGAACCTTACCAAGGCTTGACATATACCGGAAAGCATCAGAGATGGTGCCCCCCTTGTGGTCGGTGTACAGGTGGTGCATGGCTGTCGTCAGCTCGTGTCGTGAGATGTTGGGTTAAGTCCCGCAACGAGCGCAACCCTTGTCCTGTGTTGCCAGCATGCCCTTCGGGGTGATGGGGACTCACAGGAGACCGCCGGGGTCAACTCGGAGGAAGGTGGGGACGACGTCAAGTCATCATGCCCCTTATGTCTTGGGCTGCACACGTGCTACAATGGCCGGTACAATGAGCTGCGAAGCCGTAAGGCGGAGCGAATCTCAAAAAGCCGGTCTCAGTTCGGATTGGGGTCTGCAACTCGACCCCATGAAGTCGGAGTCGCTAGTAATCGCAGATCAGCATTGCTGCGGTGAATACGTTCCCGGGCCTTGTACACACCGCCCGTCACGTCACGAAAGTCGGTAACACCCGAAGCCGGTGGCCCAACCCCTTGTGGGAGGGAGCTGTCGAAGGTGGGACTGGCGATTGGGACGAAGTCGTAACAAGGTAGCCGTACCGGAAGGTGCGGCTGGATCACCTCCTTTCTAAGGAGCATCTAGATTCCGTAAGGAATCCAGAGCCATTACGTCGGCAAATGTTCGACGGTGGTTGCTCATGGGTGGAACGTTGATTATTCGGCACGGCTGGTTGGGCCTGTTAGTACTGCTTCGGCGTGGAACACAGAGTCAATTGGTCGGGCCGGGCACGCTGTTGGGTATCTGAAGGTATGGCCGTCAGGCTGCCTTCAATGCCGACCCCGGTGTACTCACTGGATTCCAGTGGGGTGGCGGGTGGTTGGTCGTTGTTTGAGAACTGCACAGTGGACGCGAGCATCTGTGGCCAAGTTTTTAAGGGCGCACGGTGGATGCCTTGGCACCAGGAACCGATGAAGGACGTGGGAGGCCACGATAGTCCCCGGGGAGCTGTCAACCAAGCTTTGATCCGGGGGTTTCCGAATGGGGAAACCCGGCAGTCGTCATGGGCTGTCACCCGCTGCTGAACACATAGGCAGTGTGGAGGGAACGCGGGGAAGTGAAACATCTCAGTACCCGCAGGAAGAGAAAACAACCGTGATTCCGGGAGTAGTGGCGAGCGAAACCGGATGAGGCCAAACCGTATACGTGTGAGACCCGGCAGGGGTTGCGTGTGCGGGGTTGTGGGATCTCTCTTTCACAGTCTGCCGGCTGTGAGACGAGTCAGAAACCGTTGATGTAGGCGAAGGACATGCGAAAGGTCCGGCGTAGAGGGTAAGACCCCCGTAGTCGAAACATCAGCGGCTCGTTTGAGAGACACCCAAGTAGCACGGGGCCCGAGAAATCCCGTGTGAATCTGGCGGGACCACCCGCTAAGCCTAAATATTCCCTGGTGACCGATAGCGGATAGTACCGTGAGGGAATGGTGAAAAGTACCGCGGGAGCGGAGTGAAATAGTACCTGAAACCGTGTGCCTACAAGCCGTGGGAGCGTCGCGCAAGGAACTTGTTCCTTGCGTCGTGACTGCGTGCCTTTTGAAGAATGAGCCTGCGAGTTAGCGGTGTGTAGCGAGGTTAACCCGTGTGGGGAAGCCGTAGCGAAAGCGAGTCCGAACAGGGCGGTATAGTAGCGCGCTCTAGACCCGAAGCGGAGTGATCTAGCCATGGGCAGGTTGAAGCGGCTGTAAGAGGTCGTGGAGGACCGAACCCACCAGGGTTGAAAACCTGGGGGATGACCTGTGGTTAGGGGTGAAAGGCCAATCAAACTCCGTGATAGCTGGTTCTCCCCGAAATGCATTTAGGTGCAGCGTCGTGTGTTTCTTGCCGGAGGTAGAGCACTGGATAGGCGATGGGCCCTACCGGGTTACTGACCTTAGCCAAACTCCGAATGCCGGTAAGTGAGAGCGCGGCAGTGAGACTGTGGGGGATAAGCTCCATGGTCGAGAGGGAAACAGCCCAGAGCATCGACTAAGGCCCCTAAGCGTACGCTAAGTGGGAAAGGATGTGGAGTCGCAGAGACAACCAGGAGGTTGGCTTAGAAGCAGCCACCCTTGAAAGAGTGCGTAATAGCTCACTGGTCAAGTGATTCCGCGCCGACAATGTAGCGGGGCTCAAGCGTACCGCCGAAGTCGTGTCATTGCAGCAATAGGGCCAACGCCCGCTGTGATGGGTAGGGGAGCGTCGTGTGCCGGGTGAAGCAGCCGTGGAAGCGAGTTGTGGACGGTTCACGAGTGAGAATGCAGGCATGAGTAGCGATACACACGTGAGAAACGTGTGCGCCGATTGACTAAGGGTTCCTGGGTCAAGCTGATCTGCCCAGGGTAAGTCGGGACCTAAGGCGAGGCCGACAGGCGTAGTCGATGGATAACCGGTTGATATTCCGGTACCCGCTGTGAAGCGTCAAACATCGAGCCCATTAATGCTAAGGCCGTGAAGCCGTCCTGGAGCCTTTGGGCAAAGGGAAGTGGTGGAGCCGCCGACCCAAGGTGGTAGTAGGTGAGTGATGGGGTGACGCAGGAAGGTAGTCCAGCCCGGGCGGTGGTTGTCCCGGGGTAAGGGTGTAGGCCGTGTGATAGGTAAATCCGTCACACATTAAGGCTGAGACCTGATGCCGAGCCGATTGTGGTGAAGTGGATGATCCTATGCTGTCGAGAAAAGCCTCTAGCGAGTTTCATGGCGGCCCGTACCCTAAACCGACTCAGGTGGTCAGGTAGAGAATACCGAGGCGTTCGGGTGAACTATGGTTAAGGAACTCGGCAAAATGACCCCGTAACTTCGGGAGAAGGGGGGCCATCACTGGTGATGGGATTTACTCCATGAGCTGGGGGTGGCCGCAGAGACCAGCGAGAAGCGACTGTTTAGCAAAAACACAGGTCTCTGCGAAGCCGTAAGGCGAAGTATAGGGGCTGACGCCTGCCCGGTGCTGGAACGTTAAGAGGAGCGCTTAGCGTAAGCGAAGGTGCGAATTGAAGCCCCAGTAAACGGCGGCCGTAACTATAACGGTCCTAAGGTAGCGAAATTCCTTGTCGGGTAAGTTCCGACCCGCACGAAAGGCGCAACGATCTGGGCACTGTCT
>NZ_JBSHDX010000017.1:0-2749 GCF_053616535.1 Brevundimonas sp. NPDC055812
TGGCTGTTCAACAGGGCGCAGGCGAAGGCCGCCGGGTGGCGATGCTTGATCCAGGAAGAGACATAGACCAGTCGGGCGAAACTGGCGGCATGGCTTTCGGGAAAGCCGTAGGAACCGAAACCCTTGATCTGCTCGAAGCAGCGCTGGGCGAAGGCCGGGTCATAGCCGCGTTCGACCATCCGCCCGACCATCCGGTTTTCATAGGTGTGCAGGCTGCCGTCGCCCCGAAAAGTACCCATGGCCTTGCGCAGGCCGTTGGCCTCGCCGTCGCTGAATTCAGCGGCAACGATAGCCAGCTTCATTGCCTGTTCCTGGAACAGGGGCACGCCGAGGGTCTTGTGCAGCACCTGTTCCAGTTCGTCGGGCGGGCCGTGATCTGGGGAGGGCGAGGAATAGACGACCTCCTCCTCCTTGTTTCGGCGACGCAGATAGGGGTGAACCATGTCGCCCTGGATCGGGCCGGGGCGGACGATGGCGACCTGGATGACAAGGTCATAGAGGCAGCGGGGCCTCAGCCGGGGCAGCATATTGATCTGGGCCCGACTCTCAACCTGGAAGACCCCGATGGACTGGCCCCGGCATAGCATGTCGTAAACGGCCGGGTCCTCGCGCGGGAGGGTGTGTAGTTCCCAGTCCTCGTTTTCGTGGGTGCGGATCAGGTCGAACGCCTTGCGGATGCAGGTCAGCATCCCCAGCGCCAGAACATCGACCTTCATCAGGCGCAGAGCATCGATGTCGTCCTTGTCCCATTCTATGAAGGTGCGGTCGGGCATGGCGGCGTTGCCGATGGGGACCATCTCGTCCAGCCGGTCCTGGGTCAGGACAAAGCCCCCGACGTGCTGGCTGAGGTGGCGGGGGAAGTTCAGCAGGCGAGACGCCATCTCGACCGCGCGGGCGATCAGGGGATTGGCTGCATCCAGTCCCGCCTGAACGACGTGGCGATCGCCGATCTCGGTCCCCCAACTACCCCAGTGGGTGGAGGCCAGACGAGCGGTGACGTCTTCGGTCAGACCCAGGACCTTGCCCACCTCGCGGATGGCGCTGCGGGGACGGAAATGGATGACGGTGGCGGCGATGCCGGCGCGATGGCGGCCATAGCGTTCGTAGAGGTGCTGGATGATCTCCTCGCGCCGCTCGTGCTCGAAGTCGACATCAATGTCGGGCGGCTCGTTTCGGTCCTCGGACAGGAAGCGTTCGAACAGCAGATCGGACTCCATAGGGTCCACCGAGGTGATGCCCAGGACGTAGCAGACCGCCGAGTTCGCGGCCGAGCCTCGTCCCTGGCACAGGATGCGCTTGTCTCGCGCCACGCGGACGATGTCGAAGATGGTCAGGAAGTAGGGGGCTATCTTCTTGCGGGCGATGAAGGCCAGTTCCTTGTCCAGCAAGACCCGAACCTTGTCGGGAACGCCGTCGGGATAGCGCATGGCGGCATGACGGTCGGTCAGGTTCTCCAACCAGGCTTGGGGATTCCAGCCCGGCGGGACCGGCTCTTCCGGGTATTGGTAGCTGAGTTCGGACAGGTCGAAGCTTGCCCGCGACAGGAAGGCGGTCGTCTCGGTCATCGCCTCGGGCGCGTCTTTGAACAGCCTCGCCATTTCATCTTCGGGCTTCAGCCAGCGCTCGGCGTTGGCTTCCAGCCGGCGGCCGGCGGTTTCGATGGTCGCGCCTTCGCGGATGCAGGTCAGGATGTCCTGCAGGTCGCGGTCGTCGGGAGCGGCGTAGAGGACGTCGTTGAGCGCCAGCAGGGGAACGCCCGCTCGCTCCGCCATGGCCTTGAGCCGGGCCAGCCGGCGCCGGTCGTCGCCGCGCCTGTGCAGGGCGGCGCCCAGCCAGACCGCGCCCGGCGCCGCCGCGCTCATGCGGGTCAGCGCCTCTTCCAGCCCCGTCAGCCGGTCCGGCGGGACGAGGATCAGCAGCAGGTCCCCCGGATCGGCCAGCAGGTCGCGCAGGCCGATCTCGCACTCGCCCTTCCTGGCCCGGCGGTTGCCCAGAGTCAGCAGGCGCGTCAGCCGACCCCAACCCGCCCGCGTCTCCGGATAGGCGATGACGTCCGGCGTCCCGTCGTTGAAGACCAGCCGCGTCCCGGTCAGCAGGCGGAAATCCGCCGCACGGCGCTTCACCTCTTCGGACAGGGCCGGATCGTTCAGCGGGTCCTCGATGAAGGCGATCTCGCCAGGACTGCCGCCGTCGCGCATCCTGTCCGGCGGGGCCAGGCCTTCGACGCGGATCTCCTTCAGCGCGCTCCAGGCCCGCACCACGCCCGCTACAGTGTTGCGGTCGGCCAGTCCCAGTCCGGCATGGCCGCGCAGGATCGCCGTCAGCACCAGGTCCTTGGGATGCGAGGCCCCGCGCAGGAAGGAGAAGTTGCTGGCCGTCGCCAACTCGGCGTAGTCGCCGCAAGGGTCGAGCCTCCTCATGCGAACAGGCCGTGGATGAACCAGCGCGGCTCGAGCGTCTCGCCATAGAGGCCCTGGCGGAACAGCCAGAAGCGGCGGCCGTCCCGGTCCTCGACCCGGTAATAGTCGCGGGTGCGCTGGTTCGGCGCGCGCCACCATTCGCCGCTGATCCGCTCGGGCCCTTCGGCACGCGTCACCTCGTGCAGGACGCGGCGCCAGCGGAACTTCAGCGGATAGCCGTCGGGAACCTCGGCCAGGGTTTCGACCGGCTGGGGCGGGTCGAACATCTGCAGCGGCCGCAAGGGCGGATCGTCGGGATCAAGGTCGGGCCAGGGCTCGTCGCCACGATG
>NZ_JBSHDX010000018.1:0-2749 GCF_053616535.1 Brevundimonas sp. NPDC055812
CATCGTGGCGACGAGCCCTGGCCCGACCTTGATCCCGACGATCCGCCCTTGCGGCCGCTGCAGATGTTCGACCCGCCCCAGCCGGTCGAAACCCTCGCCGAGGTTCCCGACGGCTATCCGCTGAAGTTCCGCTGGCGCCGCGTCCTGCACGAGGTGACCCGCGCCGAGGGGCCCGAGCGGATCAGCGGCGAATGGTGGCGTGCCCCGAACCAGCGCACCCGCGACTATTACCGGGTCGAAGACCGGGACGGCCGTCGCTTCTGGCTGTTCCGCCAGGGCCTTTATGGCGAGACGCTCGAGCCGCGCTGGTTCATCCACGGCCTGTTCGCGTGAGGAGGCTCGACCCTTGCGGCGCCTACGCCGAACTGGCGACGGCCAGCAACTTCTCCTTCCTGCGCGGTGCCTCGCATCCCAAGGACCTGGTGCTGACAGCGATCCAGCGCGGCCATGCCGGTCTGGGGCTGGCCGATCGCAACACTGTAGCGGGCGTGGTGCGGGCCTGGAGCGCGCTGAAGGAGATTCGCGTTGAGGGTCTGGCCCCGCCGGACAGGATGCGCGACGGCGGCAGTCCCGGCGAGATCGCCTTCATCGAGGCCCCGCTGAACGATCCGGCCCTGTCCGAAGAGGTGAAGCGCCGCGCGGCGGACTTCCGCCTGCTGACCGGGACGCGGCTGGTCTTCAACGACGGGACGCCGGACGTCATCGCCTATCCGGAGACGCGGGCGGGTTGGGGTCGGCTGACGCGCCTGCTGACTCTGGGCAACCGCCGGGCCAGGAAGGGCGAGTGCGAGATCGGCCTGCGCGACCTGCTGGCCGATCCGGGGGACCTGCTGCTGATCCTCGTCCCGCCGGACCGGCTGACAGGGCTGGAGGAGACGCTGATCCGCATGAACGAAGCGGCGCCGGGCGCGGTCTGGCTGGGCGCCGTCCTGCACAGCCGCGGCGACGATCAGCGCCGTCTGGCCCGGCTCAAGGCCATGGCGGAGCGGGTAGATGCTCCGCTGCTGGCGCTGAACGACGTCCTCTATGCCGCCCCCGAGAACCGCGATCTGCAGGACGTCCTGACCTGCATCCGCGAAGGCGCGACCATCGAAACCGCAGGCCGTCGGCTGGAGGCCAACGCTGAACGCTGGCTGAAACCCGTGGGCGAGATGGTCCGCCTGTTCCGGGACGCGCTCGAAGCCATAAGCGAGACGACCGCCTTCCTGTCGCGCGCGACCTTCGATCTGTCTGAGCTCAGCTATCAATACCCGGAAGAGCCGATCCCGCCCGGCAGGCTCCCGCAAGAATGGCTGGAGGACCTGACCGGCCGTCACGCCGCCATGCGTTATACCGACGGGGTTCCCGACAAGGTGCAAGCCCTGCTGGACAAGGAATTGGCCTTCATCGCCCGCAAGAAAATCGCGCCCTACTTCCTGACTATTTTCGACATCGTTCGCGTGGCGCGCGACAAGCGCATCCTGTGCCAAGGACGAGGTTCGGCCGCGAACTCGGCGGTCTGCTACGTCCTGGGCATCACCTCGGTGGACCCGATGGAGTCCGATCTGTTGTTCGAACGCTTCCTGTCCGAGGACCGGAACGAACCCCCCGACATCGACGTGGATTTCGAGCACGAGCGGCGCGAGGAGATCATCCAGCATATCTACAAACGCTATGGCCGCCATCGCGCCGGCATCGCCGCCACCGTCATCCATTTCCGTCCTCGCAGCGCCATCCGCGAAGTCGGCAAGGTCCTGGGGCTGACTGAGGACGTCACAGCCCGCCTGGCCTCAAGTCACTGGGGCAGTTGGGGGACCGAGATCGGCGATCATCACGTCGCACAGGCGGGATTGGACGCAACCAATCCCACGATCGCCCGCGCGGTGGAGATGGCGGTGAGACTCCTGAACTTTCCCCGTCATCTCAGCCAGCACGTCGGAGGCTTCGTCCTGACCCAGGACCGGCTGGACGAGATGGTCCCCATCGGCAACGCCGCCATGCCGGACCGGACTTTCATCGAATGGGACAAGGACGACATCGACGCCCTAGGCCTGATGAAGGTCGATGTCCTGGCCCTGGGGATGCTGACCTGCATCCGTAAGGCCTTCGACCTGATGAAGGCCCATTCGGGCGTCGAGCACGACCTCGCCTCCGTCCCGTCGGAGGAGGCCGAGGTCTACGACATGCTGTGTCGGGGCCAGTCCATCGGCGTCTTCCAGGTCGAGAGCCGGGCCCAGATCAACATGCTGCCCCGCCTAAAGCCTCGCTGTCTTTACGACCTCGTTATTCAGGTCGCCATCGTGCGGCCTGGCCCGATCCAGGGCGACATGGTCCATCCCTATCTGCGTCGGCGCAACAAGGAGGAAAAGGATGACTACCCGCCTCCCGGCCGCCTCTATGGTCCGCCTGATGAGCTGGAACAGGTTCTGAAGAAGACGCTTGGCGTGCCTCTGTTCCAGGAACAGGCGATGAAGTTGGCCATCGTCGCCGCCAAATTCACCGACGCCGAAGCCAATGGCCTGCGCAAGGCCATGGGCACGTTTCGCGGCGACGGCAGCCTGCATACCTATGAAAAACGCATGGTCGGCATGATGATCGCACGCGGCTACGACTCTGATTTCGCCCAGCGCTGCTTCGAGCAGATCAAGGGCTTCGGCTCCTACGGCTTTCCCGAGAGCCATGCCGCCAGTTTCGCCCGACTGGTCTATGTCTCTTCCTGGATCAAGCATCGCCACCCGGCGGCCTTCGCCTGCGCCCTGTTGAACAGCCA
>NZ_JBSHDX010000019.1:0-1958 GCF_053616535.1 Brevundimonas sp. NPDC055812
GAGGTTGTGGTGACGGCGGCGCGTCTGCCGGCGGCGGCGGGGGAGGCGGCCTTCTCGGTCATCCGGCTGGACGAGGCGGCGCTGGCGAGGTCGGCGCGTCTGGACGAGGCCCTGGCGAGCGTTCCGGCGGTCTCCCTGTTCCGGCGTACGTCCAGCCTGGCGGCCAATCCGACGACGCAGGGGATCTCCCTGCGCGCCATCGCGCCGTCGGGGGCGGGGCGGACCTTGGTGACGCTGGACGGCGTGCCGATGAACGATCCCTTCGGCGGTTGGGTGATCTGGTCGCAACTGCCGACCGAGAGCCTGGAGAGTCTCGACATCGTGCGCGGGGCGGGGGCCGGTCCCTATGGCGCGGGCGCCCTGACCGGCGTGATCCAACTGCGCGAGCGTGAGCGCGGCGGCGTGCTGTCGGCCTCGGTGTCGGAACGGGGCGGGGCGCGCCTGGCGGGATCAGGGGGGCTGGACCTCGGTCGGGCTCGGCTGACGGCCTCGACGCTTTATGAGACCAGCGACGGCTACAGGCCCGTGCGCGGCGCGGCGGCCGGGGCGGCGGACACGCCCCTGGACCTGGAAGCCCGTGCGGCGGCCGTGCGGCTGGATGCGCCGGCAGGCGAGGCCAGCGTGTCGCTACGCGCCGCGGCCTATGACGAGGAGCGCGGCTCGGGGCTGGCCGGGGCGCGATCCAGCGCCAGCGGCCACCTACTGTCCGCCACGGCGGCGCGGCGGGCGCAGGAGGGGCGCTATGGCTGGCGCCTGCAGGCCTGGCGGCGCGAGAGCGACTTCGCCAACACCTCCGTCGCGGTGGCGACGGACCGCAGCGCGACCACGCCCGCCAACGACCAGTATGAGACGCCGGCGACCGGCTGGGGCGTCAACGCCGCCCTGCGTCGCTCGACGCGGGACGTCGCCGGAGGGCGGCTGGAATGGGAGTTGGGCGCCGACGCCCGCTTCAACGAGGGCGAGACGCGCGAGCGCTTCCGTTTCATGAACGGCGCCTTCACCCGCGACCGCGTAGCGGGCGGCGAGACCTCGGTGGCGGGTCTCTACGGCGAGGGCTCCTGGAGCGACGATCTGTGGCTGGTGGCCGGCGGCCTGCGCCTGGACGGCTGGCGCAATGAGAACGGTAGGCGGCGCGAATGGGACAGGGAGGCGGGCCTGCCCACGCTGGACGAAACCGACCCCGACCGTTCGGGCGAGGTGGTCAGCGCCCGGCTGGCGGCGCGCCGCTTCATCGGCCGCGGCTGGGCGGCGCGGGCGGCGGCCTATTCCGGCTTCCGTCCGGCGACGCTGAACGAGCTGCACCGGCCGTTCCGCGTCGGCAACGACCTGACCGAGGCCAATGCGGCGCTGGTCCCCGAAACCCTGCAGGGGGTCGAGGCGGGGCTGGCGTTCGAGGGGCCGATCTCGGCCCTGGGCGTCAATCTGTTCTGGAACCGGATCGAGGACGCCATCGTCAACGTCACCATCGCCGAGGGGCCGGGGACCTTCCCCCGCGCGGGCTTCGTCCCCGCCGGCGGGGTGCTGCGCCAGCGCCAGAACGCCGGGACCATCGAGGCGACGGGGGTCGAGCTGACGGCGCGCCAGACGCTGCGCCAGGGGCTGCATCTGAACGGCGCCCTGTCGATCACCGACGCGCGGATGGACGGCGGCTCGGCGGCGCCTCAGCTGACCGGACTGCGTCCGGCCCAGGCCCCGATCTGGAGCGTCGTCGGCGGGGTGGAGTGGCAGGCGTCGGACCGGCTCGGCCTGGCGGTCCAGGCCCGCTATGAGAGCAAGCGGTTCGAGGACGATCTGAACAGCCGCGTGCTGGACGCCGCCGTCGCCGTGGACGCCCGCGCCGAATGGCGCGCCGGCGCGCGCACCGTGCTGTGGCTGGCGGCCGACAATCTGTTCGACGCCGAGGTCGAGGTCTCCGAAACCGCCGGCGGCGTCGCCGGCTACGCCCCGCCGCGGACCCT
>NZ_JBSHDX010000020.1:0-1250 GCF_053616535.1 Brevundimonas sp. NPDC055812
CCCTGGGCCGACGCTTCGCCCGAGGTGCGCTCGGACATCCTGGACCGGGCCGGGACCCTGCTGATGGAGCGGCGCGAGGCGGTCGGCCGCCTGCTGTCGCGCGAAGAGGGCAAGACCCTGGCCGAGGGCATAGGCGAGACCGCCCGCGCCGCCCGCATCCTGAAGTTCTTCGCCGGCGAGGCCCTGCGCCTGCACGGCCAGAACCTGGCCTCGACCCGGCCGGGCGTCGAGATCCAGACCTATCGCCAGCCGGTCGGGGTGTTCGGCCTGATCACCCCGTGGAACTTCCCCATCGCCATTCCGGCCTGGAAGATCGCCCCGGCCATCGCCTTCGGCAACACCGTGGTCATCAAGCCCGCCGGCCCCACCCCGGCCACGGCCGAGGCCCTGATCGCCATCCTGCATGAGGCGGGCCTGCCCGGCGGCGTGGTCAACATGGTCATCGGCGACGGCGACGTCGGCCGCGCCATCGTCGCCCACCCGGACGTGGACGGGATCAGCTTCACCGGCTCGCAGAAGGTCGGCGCCGGGGTGGCCGAGGGGGCGATGAAGCGCCAGGCCCGCGTGCAGCTGGAGATGGGCGGAAAGAATCCGCTGATCGTGCTGGACGACGCCGATCTGGAGCGCGCCGTGGCCATCGCCCTGGACGGCGGCTTCTTCGCCACCGGCCAGCGCTGCACCGCCTCCAGTCGCCTGATCGTGCAGGACGGCGTCCACGACCGCTTCGTCGCCGCCCTGGCCGAGAAGGTGAAGGCTTTGCGCGTCGGCGACGCCCTGGACCCGACGACCCAGATGGGCCCGGCCGTGACCGAGGCCCAGCGCCAGACCGCCTACGACTACATCGACATCGCCCGCGACGGCGGGGGCCGCGTGCTGGCGGGCGGCGAACGTCTCAGCCTCGACAAGCCGGGCTGGTACGTCCAGCCGACCCTGATCGTCGACACCCAGGCCGACGCCCGCATCAACACCGAGGAAGTGTTCGGTCCGGTCGCCTCAACCATCCGCGTCGCCTCCTATGAAGAGGCCCTGGCGGTCGCCAACGGCGTCGAGTTCGGCCTGTCGGCGGGCATCGTCACCCAGTCGCTGAAGCACGCCCGCGACTTCCAGCGCCGCGCCAAGGCGGGCATGACCATGGTCAACCTGGCCACGGCCGGCGTCGATTACCACGTCCCCTTCGGCGGCACGAAGAAGTCCAGCTACGGCCCCCGCGAACAGGGCTTCGCCGCCGCAGACTTCTACACTCTGACCAA
>NZ_JBSHDX010000021.1:0-1192 GCF_053616535.1 Brevundimonas sp. NPDC055812
ATGGCCAAGGAAAAGTTCGAACGCACGAAGCCGCACGTGAACATCGGCACGATCGGTCACGTTGACCACGGCAAGACGACGCTGACGGCGGCGATCTCGATGACGCTGTCGAAGGCCGGCGGCGGCAAGGCGATGAACTACGCCGACATCGACAACGCGCCGGAAGAGAAGGCGCGCGGCATCACGATCAACACGTCGCACGTGGAATATGAGACGGCGAACCGTCACTACGCGCACGTCGACTGCCCGGGCCACGCCGACTACGTGAAGAACATGATCACGGGCGCGGCTCAGATGGACGGCGCGATCCTGGTGTGCTCGGCCGCTGACGGCCCGATGCCGCAGACCCGCGAGCACATCCTGCTGTCGCGCCAGGTCGGCGTTCCGGCGCTGGTGGTGTTCCTGAACAAGGTCGACATGGTCGACGACGAGGAGCTGCTGGAGCTGGTCGAGATGGAAGTGCGCGAGCTGCTGAGCTCGTACCAGTTCCCGGGCGACGACATTCCGGTGATCAAGGGCTCGGCCCTTGCCGCGGTGGAAGACCGCGACCCGCAGATCGGCGCCGAGCGCGTTCTGGAGCTGATGGCGGCGGTCGACAGCTACATCCCGCAGCCGGAACGTCCGATCGACATGCCGTTCCTGATGCCGGTGGAAGACGTGTTCTCGATCTCGGGCCGCGGCACCGTGGTGACGGGTCGCGTCGAGCGCGGCGTCGTCAAGGTCGGTGAGGAAGTCGAGATCGTCGGCATCCGTCCGGTCCAGAAGACGACCTGCACGGGCGTGGAAATGTTCCGCAAGCTGCTGGACCAGGGCCAGGCGGGCGACAACGTGGGCGTGCTGCTGCGCGGCACCAAGCGTGAAGACGTCGAGCGCGGCCAGGTGCTGTGCAAGCCGGGTTCGATCACCCCGCACACGAAGTTCGTGGCTGAAGCCTACATCCTGAACAAGGAAGAAGGCGGCCGTCACACGCCGTTCTTCACGAACTACCGCCCGCAGTTCTACTTCCGCACGACGGACGTGACCGGCATCGTGCGCCTGAAGGAAGGCGTCGAGATGATCATGCCGGGCGACAACGCCGAGCTGGACGTCGAGCTGATCACGCCGATCGCGATGGAAGAGAAGCTGCGCTTCGCCATCCGCGAAGGCGGCCGCACCGTCGGCGCCGGCGTCGTGGCCAAGATCGTCGAGTAAT